>NZ_JBIUBV010000013.1:80906-192002 GCF_044548405.1 Streptomyces sp. NPDC052040
GGGCGGGGGGGGGGGGGGGCCGCCCGGCGGGGGGGGGCGCCGGGGGGGGGGGGGGGGGCGGGCCCCCCGGGGGGGCCCCGGGGGGGGGGGGGGGGGGGGGGCCGGGGGGGGGCCCCCCCCGGCCCCTTTCCGCTGGTGAACGGCCGCCCGTTTCACCTGTCAGTTCTACGGATCCGCGGTGTGTGGCCGCACCACATACTGGGCTCCATCGATCGGCAGGGGCACCCGGGGACGGACACCTCCCGGGAACCCGGGGGGCCGGCCCGCGCTCCGCTTCCGTTCCGCTGTGCGGTCGGAAGGGGGCGGACGGCCATGTGAACGCTCGCCACTGCCGTCGTCCGAGAACCGAAGACGGGACGGGGGTTCCACCCGGACACCGCGTCTCGCGTCGCACACAAAGGGGAGTGCCATGAGGACCAGCAGAATCACGGGGCGGGCCGCGGCCTCGGTCGCCGCCGTTCTCGCCGTCGTGTTCGGATCGGCGGGGGTGGCCAGTGCCGCCAGTGGGGCGTCATCGGCCGTGGTGTCGCACGGGGCTTCGTCCGTCCGTGAACGCCCGGCGGCCACGGGGGCGACGCTGACGGACGCGTCGATCACGTTCTTCACCCTCGACGACAACAAGGACAGCGACACCCTGCTGTCCGTTCAGGTTCTGGACAGCGGCAACAAGGTGGCCGCCTCGGCGACCGGCTTCTTCGGGCAGTTCGGCGACGGCACGACCCACCCGATCACCTTGAAGGTGCGGCCGGGTGTCACCTGGGACGCCTTGCAGGCGGGTCACTTGCGGCTGAACATCCAGCCCCACGGTGACGACACCTGGAAGTTCGGGTACGAACTCGATCTGAACTTCTCCGACGGGGACTTCGCGCCGACCATCGAGAGCCGCCTGTCGCTGAGCGAGGACAACAAGACGTTCCTCGACCCGCTGCAGTTCTGACCCGAGCCCCGGCCGCCGCGTCGACGGCTGCCTGGTCGGCCCCGGCGCCCGTGTGCTCCTCCGCCTCCTTCGAGGGGAGGAGCACACGGGCGCCCCCCGTCCTGGGAATGGCTCATTTTCGGGCGACTTCGGGCGCGGCGCCGAGCTGCCCGGCCGTCACTCACCGTCACGTGGGCTGCGGTGCGCGACTCCGGGGTATCACCACCGGTGCGCCGTCCGAGAGCGCGTGGAGGATGTCGGCGTCCACCCGGTGCAGCTCCTTGACCAGTGCCTCGTCCACGATGTCGCGGGGAGGCCCCTGGGCGAGGACCCGCCCGTCCTTCACGGCGATCACGGTGTCGGCGTAGCGCGCGGCGGAGGCCAGGTCGTGCAGCACCATGACCACGGTCCGGCCGTCGGCGGCCACCCGGCGGACGAGCTCCAGGACGTCGACGACATGGCCGGGGTCGCCGAGGTCGAGGGCGCTGGTGGGCGCAGGATCCCCTGGTGGGGGTGGCGGCCGTAGCGGACCAGGCTGGTGACGGTGACGGCCTCGGGTGCGCGCGGCGACTGCGGCAGCAGGGCTATCCTGCGGGCGGCCTGACGTTGAGTCAGTTTCCAGATGTCGGCGCCGTCGGCGTGGACGCTGCCCGATTCGGGGCGGTGCAGCAGGGTGGACTTGCCACAGCCGTGGGGGCCGACGATCACGGCGACCCGGCCCGCGGGGACGGTCAGGTCGACGTGGTGCACGACTCGGTGGCTCGCGAGGAGCAAGCCCGCCGTGAGCGACTGGACCTCCCCCGGCCCATGCGACGGTGCGGCGGCCCCTCTTCTCCGACGGGGCCGCGGCACCCGGACCGTGTGCCGCCCTCAGACCGTGCGCCGCGGTCAGACCGGGCGGAACTGGGGACCGTAGGTCTCCCGTCCGCCGGAGATGGGGATCTCCATCAGCTCCACCGCCGGTGACTCCAGCCGGTGCATGGCGGAGACCGCTGTTTTCAGGGCGCGGCGGTCGCCCCTGGCCCAGGCCGCGTCGAGATTCTCCAGCACGGCGGTGTAGGTGATGTCGAAGTCGTTGAGGAGCCGGCGGACCGGGGTGGGCGGGCGAACCCAGCCGCCCGCCGGGACCCTGGCCATCGGGCGGGTCTCGGGGAACGGCACGGGCGTCCCGGTGAAGTCCCACTGTCCGCCCGTCTCGCGCAGTCGCCGCCCGTGGTAGATCTCCGCGAAGGCGTAGTAGTGCGCCGGGTGGTCGTCCTGGAGGGCGTCGTCGGGTGAGCTGTCGGTGCCCTCGCCCTGCTCCCGGATGATCTCCAGGGAGCGCTCCACATCACTCGGCGTCAGCACCGGTCTGAGCAGATCGGCGCCGATGTGCTCGGACAGCTGTCCGCGTGCCGACAACACGGGTGCCGTGGCCCGGAACGCGTTCAGCAGGTCACCGTAGAAGGCGCCGACGCTCGGCGGGTCGTCCGCGCTCCGGGTGAGTGGTTCCTCGGGGGCTTCGATGGCCATCATCACATCGCAGACGAATGATCGGGTCAGGCCCGACAGATAGACGTTCACGCCGGGGCGTACGCCCCCGGGCAGCGGGCCGGGGTAGGCGGGCGCCGAGTCCCTGATGCGTGGCCGTCCGCCCACGGCCACCAGCAGGTTGCAGACCACGCCCAGGTGGTACATCTCATTGCCGACGATGCGGCGGATCAACCGGGCCGCCTCACCGCCGCGGTCCGTGATCGACCACCAGCCGCACAAGTACGGTGGAATGGTGGAGAGTTCGAGCTCCAGAGCGACCTGGAGGGACGCCTTCAGCCAGTCGAGACCGCGGCCGCTCTCGGGGACGGCGAGCAGCCGCGCCACGGTCCCCGGATGCGGTGCCCCGGACAGCCCGTCGAAGGGCGACCCGGCGAGGGACGGCCCGGCGAGGGACGGCCCGGCGGCATGAGCCGGACCGGCCGCCGTGACCGAAGTGGCGGCCGCCGCCCCGGTCGCCGCCAGAAAGTGTCTCCGTCTGAGCCGGGCGGTGGCAGACTCCCCGGGGTCTTCGCCCTCCATCGACATCGCAACCTCCCGCACCCAGTCATGATCCGGCGCCGACCTGCTTCGCCAGTGCCCCTCCGACATCTGGCGAAGCTAGCAGCAGCCCTCTCCGCTCCCCCGGCGCACGGGGCCGGGAGGGCCGCCTGCCACACCGACGGCCCAGCGGGAGGGCTGTGCGGCGGCGGGTGTGCCGTAGTACTGGTGGAGGGTCCCGGAGACATGTCCGCTCTCACCTGGAGTCGTCGATGGCCGTACGTCGTGTGGTGCCCAACATCCAGTCGGAGGCAGGGCAGGAGAGCAGGGAGTTCTATGGCCTGCTGGGTTTCGAGGAGGTCATGAACCATGGCTGGATCATGACCCTGGCCTCCCCGTCCAGTCCGGCGGCGCAGATCAGTGTGATGACGAGCGACAGGACGGCCCCGGTCACCCCCGACATGAGTGTCGAGGTGGACGACGTGGATGCGGCCTATGCGGCCGTGCGGGACAGTGGCGCGGAGATCGTCCACCCCTTGCAGGACGAGGAGTGGGGCGTGCGGCGGTTCTTCGTCCGCGACCCCAACGGGCGGGTCGTCAATGTACTGTCCCACCGCTGACGGCGTTCTCCCGCGGCCGTACTCCCGCGACCGTTCTCCCGCAGCGGGCCGCGCGGCTGTCGGCCCGCGTCGCCTCGCTGCGGCGCGGTGTTGCCCCGGGGACTTCCCCGGGGAGCGCATCAGTTGACGAATTCCATGGCCGGATACTCGGCCGACGGGCCGTCCAGCAGGTGTGAGTGGCGACCGCGCAGCCAGCGATCGAAGTATGCCGCCGTATAGGCCTCGTTGGTGCGTATCGCCGTGGCCGGATCGATGGTGCCGAGGTCGGCGGTCTGTACGGAGGGGGACAGACCGAGCTGCGGAAGGAGGGCCTCCGCGTCGGTGAACGAGGCGTGCTCCGAACCTCGCAGCGTGAGTTGCCGGGTCCAGCCCCGGGTGTTGTCGCGGAATGCCTGCCAGCCGGGGCCGGTGTCCGTGGTGCCGTCCTTGCCCATAAGCATCAGGGGCCGGTCGAGGCCGTGCTGCGCGACCGGCATGAGCGAGCCGTCGAAGTTGGTGAGGTTGCCGTCCATGTCCAGACCCGCGGCGATCCGGGGGTCGGCGTCCATCGTCATCGCTGTGGCGGTGCCGCCCATCGAGTGGCCGAACATGCCGACCTTGGACAGGTCCAGCCGCCGGGCGAGGCCGTCCGGGAGCCGCCGGGCTTCCGCATCCGGGTTCCGGCCGGAGGTCAGGAGCTGGAGTTGCTCCAGCACGAACCGGGTGTCGGCGACCCGGACGGCGAGAGCCTTCCGGATGAAGGAGTCGGGATCGGTCGGCGGCAGCATGGTGGCGAGTGAGCCGTTGGGGAACTGGACCTCGGGCGACTCATAGGTGTGGTCGAGGGTGACCACGACATAGCCGCGGCTGGCCAGGTCGGTCACCAGGGAGGTGCCCCAGGTCCGGGGTTCGCCGAGGCCCGGGGAGTAGATCACCACCGGCAGTCGGCCGTCCGGTCCGGGGGCCACCGGTGCGCCCTGCGCCACATGGGTGACCGTGTCCGCCCAGTCGGTCCGGCCGGTCGGCAGTTGCAGCCCGAGGTAGGTGTTGGCGGTGACGCCGTCGAAGTGCGCGGCCGCCGCGGGCAGCATGTACGGGGCCGCCGGGAAGCCGGCGGTGCGCCCCGCCGGGTAGTACACACCGGCCATCAGCTCGCGGTGGCTCTGCCCGGACTGCCATGGATCGGGGCGCGACTGGTCGACCAGGTGCAGTGCCACTTCGCCGACCCGGTACCGGCCGGTGGGGGCGGGGAGGACAGGGCGGTGGGCCGACTGGGGAGCATGGGTCGCGGGGTCCGCGGGGGCCGACGCCCGGGCGGGGAGGGCACCGGCCAGGGCACAGACCGCCGCGACCGCGCAGGTGGTGACCACACGCAGAACGGACATGCCCCGGTGGGCGAAGGGCTGATGGTTCGTCATGACACACAGAGTGACGTCCCGGCGGCTCCTCTCGAATCGGGGAAGACCCTGACATCGCCCCCGGGATAACCCTGGGGCCGTACAGGCCGTACATCTTCGCGGCCTCGAGACCCCGGCAGATGGGTTTCCCTCCTCGGCATGGACGACGTAAAGCAGGCCGCGACACCTTTGACATGTCCCGGACTTCTGCCTCGGACTTCTGTCTCGTGAGTGAAGTCCGAGAACCATGGTGCCCTCTTTGCGAATGCGTTGTCCGTTCACCCGATGCAAAGACCGTGACGGTTAATGCCTTCCACGGTGCGGCTCGCTCTCCGTCGTTGCGCAAGGCCGGACTTCACCTTTCGCACCCCGACATGCCGCGCACGTTCCCTTTGAATCGAGGCCGTATGCGCATGAAGTTATCGGGTTGCCTGGCAGGCGCGGCAGCGATGACCGCCTTCGCCGTACTCGGCACCCCCGCCGCCCACGCCGCCACCCGGCCCGCGGCCCACACCGGCACCTTCACCATCCCGGCCGGTCAACGCAGCGCCACCATGAGCCTGGAGGGGGCGAGCGTCACCGTCGTCAGATCGGTGCACGCCTCCCCCAAGGACGCCACGACGTGTTCCGTCACCGCCTACAACCCGTACCGCACTCCCAGCGGCGGCGTGGGCGGCGGCGTGGGCGTCAGCTGCAACGGCAGGTCCGCGTCGATCAATGTCGTCGCAGCCTTGTACCGCAACGGCAGTCTGATCACCTCCAGTCAGGTGACGGTGTACAACACCACATTCGGCGGTACGACCGCCCAGACCGCGTATCAGAGCGGGAAATGGAAGACGGGCGGGGTCTCCACCTATGTCGGGTACGACGGCGGCGCAACGGCCACCGACGAGAAGTACAGCGCGACGGTGACGCTGTAGAAGTCGCTGCTGCCGGTCCGCCCCACCGCATGGGACACGGTGTTACTCCGAGGACGCGCCGACGAGGTCGGACTCGGCCGTTGCCCTTCCGTATTCCGCTGGGATCCGATCCGGAGCGCTTGCGGTGGTGCGCGCCCAAGCGATGTGGCCGTCGGGACGCACCAGGACTGTGCCCAGGTTGTCCCAGTCCTGGTGCGCAGTGGTCGGGCAGGCGACCACTGTCCGCACCCGCTCCGCACCGCCTGCGAGTTTCCCGCTGAGGGCGATGGCGTCCGGGTCGATCATGGCTGCATCAGCCGTCACCAGGTGGAGCAGGACGAAGCGTCCATCGGCCAGCAGAGGATAGAGACTTGGGGCCGAAGCGCCTTCCAGACCGATGTCGGGGGCGCGCATGCCGATCAGCGGGCCACCCTCCGCGGAGGGGTAGCAGACGTCCAGGGCGGCGACCTGACTGGCCAGTTCGCGATTGACTTCGGGATGGCGGGCGAGGACTCTGTCCACGACCGTGCGCAGCATCCGCATGTCCGGCGTGTGGATGGCGCCGAGGGCCGTCTGGGCCTGGGTGTTCTCCAGCAGCGCGGCCCCGATGGGGTGGCGCTCCTTGTGATACGTGTCCAGCAATTCGGCCGGTGCACGGTGGTGACAGACGGAGGCGAGCTTCCAGCCGAGGTTGAAGGCGTCCTGTAGTCCTACGTTGAGCCCCTGGCCTCCGAACGGCATATGCATGTGCGCGGCGTCGCCGGCGAGCAGGGCACGTCCTTCACGGTAGCGGGCGGCCTGTCGTGCGGCGTTGCCGTAGCGGGAGAGCCAACGGGCGTCCCGCATACCGAAGTCGGTGCCGGCCACCGCGATCGTGGCTGAGCGCAGCTCCTGGAAGGTCAGTTCCTGTGAAGCCGGGATGGTGGAGAGGTCACGCGTAGTACCGACGATCCGGTGATACCCGTCTTCCAGAGTGAAGATGTTGATACCGCCGTGCTCGTTGCGGTACGGCTGCGCGGGCGCCGTGGGCGGGGTTTCGAGCAGCACATCACCCAGGAACCCGGAAACGGTCGACGAGGTGCCGGGGAATTCGATGCCGACCGAGGTGCGGACGGTGCTCCCGGCGCCGTCGCAGCCCACCACCCAGTCCGCCTGCATCGTATGGACCCCGCTGGGAGTCTCCACTTCCACGGTGACGGTGTCCGCGTCCTGGTGCACCGCCCGCACCTGGTGCTGCCACCGGATCTCCCCGCCCAGCTCCCGCAGCCACTCCTCCAACAGGTGTTCGGTGCGCACCTGACTGGTGATCAACGTGAAGGGGAAACGGCTGTCCAGCACGGACAGGTTCAGCGGCGTGGAAAGGCCGCCGTAGTTGGAGACAGGAAGCCGAGCGCCCTTGCTGGCGAATCGCTCGCATATGCCGCGCATCGCGAATATCTCCAGAGTGCGCGTGTGGAGTGCCAGCGCCTTGGAGTACGAGCCACGCCCGGCTGCGCGCTCGAGTACGGTGACGGCCACACCCGCCAGCCGCAGTTCTGCGGCAAGCATCAACCCCGTCGGGCCCGCCCCGACCACTATGACCTCGTCCGACATCGGCCTTCCCTTCCGGAGTTATCCTTTTATATTAAAAAAGAATGCAGCACGAGGCAGGGCAGGGCCATCCGGTAAAGGAGAATTACCACTCTCCCAGCCTAATTTCATGCCCCATTCGGGGAATTGGACGAGCCACTCGCAGCAACGCAGAACCCCCGGCAGGCCGGAGAACGGCCGGGCGGTCGCGAGGGCTGCACTCGTAGCGGCGCTCCCTCGGCCGACAGCCGCGCGACACCGCCGCGACAACGCGGGGCAGTGCATCCGCGTCACCCAAGACGCGTGCGCGCCGCACGCACTGGGTGCTACAGTGAAGGCGAAGCGTGCGCAGCGCACGCATCGCGAACGCACTCGCCCCGAAGGGAACTCCCATGACCCGCACCGGCATCCAGGCCGCCCTCACCGACCTGCTCCTCAACGACACGATCACCCTGGACGAGGCCGCCGACCGCCACTTCGCCCCCGAGTACCGCCAGCGCACGGACGGCGAGTGGGCCGACCGCGCCGAATTCCTGGAGCACATCAGCCACCTGCGGACCCTGGTCGCCGACGGCCGGGTCGAGGTCCACGAGGAGCTGTTCGACGGCACCAAGTACGCCGACCGGCACACCTGCTACATCACCAAGAAGGACGGCTCGACCGTGACCATGGAGGTCTATGTGTTCGCCGACCTGGCGTCCGACGGCCGCTTCAGCCGTATCGAGGAGACCACCCTGATGCTCCAGGGCTCGGACGACGACCGCAATCTCGGCAGCGCCCGCTGAGCCACCGCGGATTCGTCGAGCTCTTCATTCCCCGGACAGAAGGAAGGTGGGACCCAGTGAGGAATGCCCTAGGCACCGAGGCCCGAGCGGACGCCGACGTGGTCGTGGTGGGAGCCGGACCGGTCGGGCTCTGGCTCGCCGCCGAACTGCGGCTGCGCGATGTGTCGGTGATCGTCCTGGAGAAGAACGCGACACGTGATCCCCGCTCACGTGCGGTGGGCATGCAGGCCGGGACATTGGACACCTTCGCCACGCGCGGTGTCGCCGAGCGTTTCATCGAACGCGGAATACCGGTTCCCACCGGGCACTTCGGTGCCGCGGGCACCCGGCTGGACTTCCGCGGTACGGGGGCCCTGCACCCGTTCTCGCTGGCGCTGGGCCAGTGTGAGACCGAGCAGCTCCTTGAGGAGTACGCCACGTCGGTCGGGGCCGAGGTCCGCCGCGGCCAGGAGCTGGTCTCACTGGCACAGGACGAGTACGGGGTCCAGCTCGTCGTCGGTTCCGGCGGCAGGCTGGGCACCGTGCACGCCCGCTGGGTCGTCGGGTGCGACGGCACCCGGAGCGCCGTACGCGAAGCCGCCGGAATCGACTTCCCGGGCTCCGACACCACACTGACCGGCTGGCTGGCCGATGCCGTCCTGGAGGATCCGTCCCAGGAGCCGCTGATGACCAGGGGACCCGCGGGTGTCGTCATCTCCGTTCCACTGGGGAACGGGGTGCACCGCCTCGCGGGCATCTCCACGGCCACCATGCGTCAGGGCACGGGCGCTCCCCTGACGCTGGAGGAAGCACGGGAGTACACCCGGGCGGTGGTGGGCCACGACCTGGGCATGCATTCGCCCCGATGGCTCTCCACATACGGCAACGCCACCCGGCAGGCGGCCACGTACCGCTCGGGGCGCGTGCTGCTCGCGGGAGACGCGGCCCATATGTTCTTCCCCGCGGGCGGCCAGGGCATGAACCTCGGTATCCAGGACGCCGCCAACCTCGGTTGGAAGCTCGCGGCGACGGTGCAGGGGCGCGCCACGGCCTCCCTGCTCGACAGCTACGACGTCGAACGGCGCCCGGCGGCAGCCGCGGTCATGGACAACACGCGTGCCCAGGTCGCGCTGTTCTGCGCCGAATCGCCGGAGGAGGTCGCCCTGCGCGACGCCTTCTCGGAAGCCCTGGCACAGCCGGAGACCAATCTGCTGTGGGCCCGACGGGTGGCCGGGTTCGGCGACCCTCGATACGGCATCCCCGCCGAACCCGACGGCGGTCCGGCGCATCCCCTGGCCGGGACACGGCTCGCCGGTCTCGTCCTGCGCTCCGACACGACTCCGTCCATGGCCCCACACCCCTTCCTGCACGACGGCAGGATGGTGCTGCTCGACCTCGACGGCGGGCACACCCCGCTGACCGGCGCGACGGGCGCCGGTGATGTGGCACACCATGGGGCCGCCGTCGACCGTGTCCTGGCCGCCGAACCGTGGCACGACGTCACCAGTGTCCTGATCCGGCCGGACGCGCGCATCGCCTGGGCCAGCACGGACCACGATCCGCAGCGCCGCGCCCGGGGTGCCGCCGCCGCTGTGCGCACCATGCTGGTGCCGGGCGGCTCGACGGGACTCCGTTACTGACCCCGTCGGATGCGGGCCGGGACGGTGACGTCGGATGAGCCCTGTGGCGCACCGCACCCTCACGTGGGACCGGCGTGGACACACACCGGCCCCGCGTGCGGGGCGGCTCCTGGCGCCGCCGGGTTGTGAACCGTGTCGGTTCAGACGTCAGCTGGAGCGCTGATCAGCTGCCGGAGGTGGTGAATGAGGTCCGGGTCGTCGAGACGGGAGTCGGTGACCCGGTCGCGCACATCGATGAGGAGCCATTCCACCAGCTCCGCGGTGGCGTGGTACTCACTGTAGAACCCCAGGCTCAGGTCGGAGATCTCGTACTCGAACAGCACGTCGGCCATCAGGTCCGCCAGGTGCGCGTCGGCGGCCGGGGTGCGGGTGGCGGTCCATCTGTCCAGCCAGGGGCGCAGGCTGTCGGTGGCGACGGTGACGAGGGCAAGGGTGTCCCTGATGGACACCGGGCTGGGATGGGTGTGCAGGGTGGCATGCCACCATGCGGTCCAGACGTTGCGAAGAGCATCGGCCACGGGCGCGTCCCAGGTACTCCAGCCCGCCTCGACCAGGCGGCTGGCGATCAGCTCCTCGGAGACGTGGAACTCACCTGCGACAAGGGGGCGGATGATGCGCGGGACGAGACGGCGGTAGAGACGCGGGAAGTCGTCCCAGTGGCTGGGCACCTCTCCGGCGGCCGCGGACACCATGTCGTCGGGTATGAGATGCAGCGGCCCGGAGAGTTCGGCGAGTCCCTCCTCGCCGTAGCAGTACGTGCAACCGCCGACGGGGAACGGCTCTTCGGAGGCGAAGGCGCGGTCCAGTGCATCGAGGGCTGTCATGAGGTGCTGATGGTGTGACATGGCGCCCCACTGGGGACTCCGTCCGGGTGACCGGCGAAGGCCGCAGGCTATCAGGCTGCGCCGGAGCTGAGGCTGCGGACTGAGGCGTCATTGCCCGACTCCGCCTCGGAATTCACCGTAGGTCCGTCCGGACGGCCGTCGTAGGGCTCAACGCGGGCCATGTGTGTGGAGGAACAGCACGGGGCCGGGGCCCAGACGGCCGTCGTCGGCCATCGCGAGCAGTGCCGCCAGTGCTTTGGCGGTGTAGACGGTTTCGAGGTGCAGCGATGCGGTGGCCGCGGCGAGGGAGCGGGCCCGTTCGGCCTCGGGTGTGGTGTGGCCGTAGCCCGGGCCCAGCCAGTCCCTGACCATGGTCACCTCGTCCGCGGCGAGGCCGACCGGCGGGAAGTCCGCGCCCCGTTCCCGGAGCAGACGTTCCGTCCGGCGGGCCAGTGCCGCGACGGCCGGGCCGTCCAGGCGCAGGGAGTCGTTGACGACCGCACCCACCACCCGACTCCGCACCCCCGCCAGCCGCAGGCCGAGCGCCAGTCCGGCCGCCGTGCCCCCGGTACCGACCGCGGTGACCACATGGGAGGGCTCGGGCAGCTCCCCCGCCGCTATCTGATCGGCGAGTTCAAGGGCCGCTTCGACATAGCCGAGGGTGCCGACAGCGGAGGAGCCGCCCGCGGGAAGGACGTAGGGAGGCCTGTGGCCGGTGGTGTGCCGCAGGAACAGCCAGGGGGCGGTGGCGATGGTCCGCCGCTTGGTGCGGGTGAAGTGCAGTACGGCGCCCGAACGCCGCAGCCGGGCCAACTGCCCCCGCACATGGTCGTCGACGGGCTGGTCGACCAGGGCGATCGCGGTGGTGAGGCCGTGCTCCCGGCCGTAGAGGGCTGCGGCAAGGCCCCAGTTGGTGCCGAGGCCGCCCGCGGTGAGGAGAGTGCGCGCCTGCCGTCGGTGGGCGTCCGGCAGGATCCATTCCAGCTTGCGGATCTTGTTGCCGCCCCAGCCGCCCTCCCCGTAGACGCTGTCGTCCTTGCACCAGACCGGGACCGCGTCGGTCAGCCCGCTCAGGCGCCGGACCGGCGTCGGTGCCCAGCCGAGCCGGAGGTGGGGCAGCGTGTCGGCCACTTCGGGGAAGCGTCCGTGCAGCAGCGGACGGCTCATGCATGCGCCCCCTCCACCGGGTAACTCCTGTGATTTTAGGCGGGGTTGCACCCTGCGCCTACGGTCGCGTCGGCAGAGGTTCCTGAGGGGAAGGGGACGGTGCCGGTTCAGCGGGCGACGGCTGACGCGGAGAGGAGGGTCGCGGCGGCGAGGGTGCCCCAGAGCACGGCCGGGCCCTGCGGGGCGAGGCCGGTGATCACCGCCGGGGAGACGGCGAGGCCGAAACCCGTGGAGAGCTGGAAGCGGGCGAGGGCCCGTCCCAGGGCGTGGGCGGGGGCGAGTGCGGTGACCAGGGCGGTGGCGCTGCCCGCGTAGATGATCTCTCCGAGGGTGCAGACCACGGACACCGCGGCGACGGCCGGGGCGGCCCAGCCGCTGCCCAGCAGGGCGGCCACGAGAAAGCCGAGATACGACACGGTGAGCACCACACCGGCCAGCGCCAGGGCGGTGCGGCGGGGGATGCGGGACATCAGGACGGTGACCGGGACCTGGAGGGTGACCACCAGCACGGTGTTGGCCACGAAGACGGCCGCCGACCACACCGGGGAGGCGTGCAGCTGTGACACCAGGATCAGGGGGAGCGCGATTTCGGGGACGTTGAGGCAGAAGACGTAGACCACATTGGCGGCCAGCAGTGTGCGCATCCGGGGTGCGGGCTCGCCCTCGGCGGACCTGGCGGGGGCGGTGGCCGGATCCGCGTGCACCTGAACCGACCAGGCCAGGACGGCGGCCGCGAGACAGCTGAGTCCGGTGACTGCCGCCAGCGCCTGAAGCGCCGCGGTGCCGCCCGTCAGGCAGGCGGCGGCCAGGAGTGCGCCCAGGCCCAGACCGGCGTTGCGCCGGGAGCGGCCCGCCGCCAGGGCCGCGTCGCGTTCCCGGCCGTGGGCGAGCGTGGCGACGAGGGCGGCATGGGCGGCCGGCCAGGCCTGATTGCCCATACCCAGGAAGAGTGCCGCAGCCGCGAACAGCCAGACGCAGCCGGCCGGGGCGGCGAGCAGCAGCGCCACGCCGAGCACCCGTACGAGCATCGACGCCGCCACCGCCGTACTCCGTGCACCGCGGTCCAGCCATCGGCCCACCACGGGCATGCATCCCAGGCCCATGGCCACGCCGACCGTCATGGCGGTTCCGGTGACCGGCGCGGACAGGTGGAGCACCATGACTCCGTAGAGCAGGAGGAAGGGCCGCAGCAGGCCGGTGCCGAGCGCGTCCACGGCCAGGGCGACGGCGTAGCGGGGGCCTCCGAAGGCGCGGACGAGGGAGCGGGGCTGGATCGTGGTGGTGAGGGCCATGGCGCCCACGCTGCGTTCGGGCGCCCGACGGCGGCACGCGGGTTGACGGACACCGTCAATCGACGAGGTCACCGGCGGTCCGGCCGGTGATGATGAGGGGATGACCCTGAGGATCGACATCACCGGGCTGCCCTCCGAGCGGCTGCGCTTCGCGGCCTCCCCGCTGGCCGAGCTGACCGCGATGCTGCATGTGCTGGCCGAACCCGGGCATCATCCGCAACTCGCGGACTGGGCAGGGAAGGTGTGGGCAGGGCTGCGGCCGGAACTGGCCGAGCGGTTGCGGGAGGCGGAGTTCCTCTGGCGTTCCTCACGGGCCGACTTCCTGGTCCCCGCCCGGCCGCGGCCGACTCTCGCCGAGGAACTGGACGACGTGGACCGGATCGACGACGAGAGATATGTGACCGCGGCGCTCGTCACCACCTGCGGCAGCAACCGGGTCCACTTCGCCGGACCGTCACCGCTGGCCGACACCGCGGCGCGGGAACGGGCCCTGGACCTGGCGCAGGCCCGCGGTGCGCTCCAGGAGGCCTTCGCCGAACGGCTGCTCGCGGATCCCGGTGCCGTACGGGCCCGGATACGCGACACGCTCGAACAGTGCGCCGAGGCCTTCTTCGACGAGGCCTGGCGGGACGTCGCGGTGCCGCTCGCGACCGATCTGCGCCTGAAGAACGACCTGTTGAAGCGCCAGGGAGTGGGGGCCGCCCTCGCATCGGTGTCCGGTGCCGTCACGCTGGCGCCGGACGGTGGCCGCATCGTCGTGGACAAGCTTCAGGACAACGCGACCGACGCCCGCGGCACCGGTGTCACCTTCCTGCCCAGTGCCTTCGGCCGCCCCCATCTGGTGGTGGTGCACGCGCCGAGGTGGCAGCCGGTGGTGCAGTACCCCGTGGCCGAACCGACTTCCCCGGAGCCGGTTCCGCTGGACACGGTCGCGCTGCGGCTGGAGGCGCTCGCCCATCCGCTGCGGCTTCGGCTGCTGCGCACCCTGGCCCGCGGCCCGCACACCACGGGTGAACTGGCCCATGCCTGGGAACTCTCCCCGCCGGAGGTCTCCCGCCACCTTGCCGTGCTGCGCCGCGCGGGTCTGCTGACCTCCCGGCGGCACGGCCGCTATGTCCGCTACTCCCTCAGCCTTCCCGAGGTGACGGCGTTGGGGACCGATCTGCTGGCGGCCGTACTGCGCTGAACGGCGGCGGCTCGCCCGGTCAGTCCGCGGCGGCCGCCTCCCGCGGGGAGCCCGTGCCCAGGACCCGGGTGGTGAAGTCCGCCAACTGCGCCCGCAGTCCGTCCCTCGATACGCGCTCCTGCCCGGTCAGATGCTCGACAAGGTCCGCCCGGGTGGCGGCGAGCAGGGCGTGTGCGGTGAAGTCGCTGTTGGTGAGGCCCGGGATCTGCTCCAGTACGGAGCGCAGCAGGCCGTGCCATCGCTCGTAGTGCTCCGCCTGGTAGGGGCTGCTGCTCCCGCTCTCCTCCAGGGCCACGGTCAGTCGGCGGTTGTCGATTTTGAAGCACAGGAGGGCGTCGAGCAGGGCCAGTGCGCGCTGCTCGGGCAGTGCCGCGGGGCCGAGGGGCGGCGGTCCGCTGTCGACGGCCCGGCTGATCGGTTCGAGCCGCGCCTGGTACAGCGCGCGGAGCAGTCCGGCGCGATCGCCGAAGGCTCGGAAGAGTGTTCCCTTGCCCACCCCTGCCGCAGCCGCGACATCGGCCATGGTGACGTCCTCGGGGCTCTCGCGGCGGGCGAAGAGGGCATCGGCGGCCGCGAGGACGGCTTCCCGGTTACGGACGGCGTCCACGCGGGACTTGCGCTCGGCCATGCTGCCACTCCTCCACCTGTCCACTTGGACACTTGTTCGTCCGTTCACTTGCCCGCTTGCAAAAACGGACCCGGGGTCCGTATCTTCAAAATCCGGACCTCGGGTCCGGATTCTACGAGAGGGAGGACACCCATGTCCGCACCGACTGCCCCCGCGGAGCTCTTCCGCCGCAGCCTGCGGCTCCTGCTGGACAAGGACATCCCGGGGTGGGTCGCCCTGTGGGCCGAGGACGGCGTGATGGAGTTCCCCTTCGCTCCCGACGGCTGGCCCGGCCGCCTGGAGGGCAGAGAGGCCGTCGCCGCCTATATGGCGCACTACCCCGACCACATCGATCTGCACGACTTCCCCGACCTGCGGATCCACCAGACCACCGAGCCCGGGACCATCGTGGTCGAGATGCGCGGCACGGGCCGCCTGGTGGAGAGCGACCGCCCCTTCGACATGACCTATATCGCCGTTGTCACCGTTCGGAACGGGCACATCACCTCCTACCGCGACTACTGGAACCCCCTCGCGGTCCTCGACGCCGGCACCGACTTCACCAGGAGCAACCGATGACCACTCCCCCCGGCACCACCCTGGTGACCGGCGCCACCGGCACCACCGGCGGCCGCACCGCCGCGCAGCTGACGGCCGCCGGTCACCGCGTCCGGGCCGCCAGCCGGTCCGCCGTCCCGGTCCCCGGCACCGAACCGGTCGCCTTCGACTGGTACGACCCGGCCACCCACGCGCCCGCGCTCGACGGAGTCGACCGCGTCTATCTCGTACCGCCCACAGGTGACCCCGACCCGGCGGCGGTCATGCTGCCCTTCCTCCGCGCGGCCCGCGCAGCCGGTACGCACCGCGCGGTACTCCTCAGCTCCTCAGCCATCCCCGCGGGCGGCCCTGCGGTGGGCGCGGTGCACCAGGCGCTGCCCGGGCTGTTCGACGAGTGGGCGGTGCTCCGGCCCTCCTGGTTCATGCAGAACTTCACCGGCGCCCATGCGCACGCCCTCGACATCCGCCGGGACGGCACCCTCTGGACGGCCACCGGGAGCGGCCGGGTGGGCTTCATCGACGCCGAGGACATCGCGGCCGTCGCCGTCCACGCGCTGACCTGCGACCCCGCCCCCAACACCGACCTCGTCCTCACCGGGCCCGAGACGCTCGGCTACGACGACATCGCCGCGACCATCACCGAGGTCACCGGCCGCCGTGTGGTCCACCGCCCGCTGTCCCCCGACGCCCTGCGCGATCGTCTCGCCACGCTGATGCCCCCGGAGTTCGCCTCCATGCTGGCCGCCATGGACCACGCCATCGCCGAGGGCTCGGAGGACCGCGTCACCGACACGGTCCACCGCCTCACCCGCCGCCCCGCGCGGACCTTCCGTACTCTGGTGGAGAGGGAGATGGGACACGGCGGCTGAAGTTTCGAGGCGTTCGGCATGAGCGCTCCACAAGCCTCTCCTGATCCCGGCTACGCATATGGCCAGTTACCGCTCGCAACAGCGGGACATCGGCGACGCGTCGCAACATCACGGCCGGGTAGGGGAGGAGAGGCGGCGATCCAGCGCTCGGCTTGGCGGAGCTTGTTCACGGATACCTTCGCCACATCTTGGAGCACGTTGGTGTAATACCCGTCGCGCGCGGCGACCGTGGTGGTGAGCGACACCCCACGCGCACCAGACCAAGGATCACGCAGCCGCCTCGGCTGCCGGAGATCATACCGACACGGGTAACGGTGGAGTCGTCGCCCATCACCGGCTGCGGCAGCGGGGCCAAGTGCATGCGCTCTGTCCCCTCTGCCAGACAGCTGCATGCCTTGGCGGAACTGCGTGTCTCGCTGATGACCTTCTGCGCATCGGCCCACGAGTCATGGCCGACCAGGGACACCCTGATACCCAGCGCCCCGTCGGTCGTGTCGGCCGTGAAGGCCCGAGTGACCTCGGCAGAGGGATGGTAGGAGTCCGCGGACGCGGTGGAAGCGTTCAGGAATTCCGTGCACACCGGCCCTCCGGAGCTCACGGCGAACTTCGGGGTCGGCGAGGCGGCGAGGCGGGAACTCGGCTGCATCGACTGCTGTGCGGCAGTCGACGAAGGCTTGGTCGCCTGGACCACCCTGCTGCCACTGCTGCACGCAGACGCGGGGACAACACCAAGCGAGAGCGCCACCGCCCACGCCACGCGTCTGACCTCGAGATTCACAGCCCGAGCCCTTGGATCATCAGTTCGACAAGTTCGGGCAGTGCAACGGTCCCGCTCCCTGGCGGTTCGAGGGGCGACGTCTGCCGGATTCCGTGCGGACTTGCCGAACCGGTACGCTCATATGATCAAATCTTGCGATGCGTACCCCCCACACACAGACGCATCATCCCGCTCAGTCGGACGGGTCTGCCGGCGAAAGGGTTCCGCTCCGCCGCAATCCCTATGACGAACTGGCCGCGCTGGCAGACGATCCGGTGGACGGCCGCCTCACGGAGGAGACCGCGCCGATCCCGCGGGACGACGACGAGGAGCCCTGGTCGCCGCCCAACCACCGGCGCGGCAGCCGCCGTCGCAATCGCGCCACCGGACTGTCCACCGTGGTCAGGGTCCTGGCCTGGACCCTCACCCTGGCCTGCCTGGTCACCCTGGCCGACCGCTGGGCGGTGCTCTACGCCGAGCACAAAGCCTCCGACCAGCTCAAGGACAAGCTGCATCTCACCGCCGCGCCCGAGGTACGGATCGGCGGTCTTCCCTTCCTGACGCAGCTGGCCGCACGGCGCCTGGACTCGGTCCGGATCACGGTGCCCGACATCCCGGCCGACCGGGTCACCCTGACCGAGGTCAGCGCCACCGCGGACCATGTGCGCCTGGACGGTGACACACCCACCGCGGTACGCGGTGCGCTGGTCCAACAGGTGCACGGCCGGGCCGTGTTGTCCTTCGCCGACATGAACCGCGAACTCGGCGCGTCGCAGGTGTCCTTCACCGCCCATGGGCCGCACGGGGTGCAGGCACGCGGCGCGTTGCGGGTCGCGAACCGTGATCTGCGCGTACGGGCCGATGTCGGCATCCGGCAGGAGGGGGAGCGCGGCATCGCCACCACCGTGGGGAGCATTCGGCTCGACATCGGTGACCTGGCGACGTACCGGCCCGGCACCGGGCCCGCCGACGGCCTCCATCTGACCCGCGACTCGGCACGCCGTCTCACAGAGGAGACGGCGAAGATCAAGGCCATGCTGGCCGTACCGGAGATCGTGCACCGGCTGGGCGTCCCCGACAGCGTGGTGCGCACCGCCCTCCGCGACGAGGACAAGCTGCACAGCCTCACCGGCGCACCGCGCTTCCTGCACGATCTGACCCGGGTGAACCTGGTGGACGCGGCGCTCGCCCACCCGCAGCTGCTCGGACGGCTGGGCCTGGACCCGTCCCTGCTCACCGCGCTGACCAAGCTCACCCGGCCCCATGTCGCCGACCGCTTCTCCTTCGCCTTCCAACTCCCCAAGCCGCCCACGGGTTCCCTGCGGCTCCAGGGCGTGACGGTGGACGACGACGGCATCCACGCCGACGTAGCGGGGGCAGGGCTGCTCCTGGGCCACTGAGCGCACCGCCTCGCACCGAGGCGGTCGTTTCCGGTTCCTCTTCCGGCACAACTGCCCTACACCCGCGGGTAAGGTGACCGCGTACTGGTCTGATTCGTTCACCGGCGCCATGGAGTTGCTATGCCGACCGCCTCACAGCCGTCCATGCCGATCGACACCGGCAAGGCACATCCCGCGCGGGTCTACGACTGGCTGCTGGGCGGCAAGGACAACTACCCGGTCGACGAGGCGGTGGGCGAGCAGCTGCCGCCCGAGGCGAAGGACGCGGCCCGGCAGAACCGCCAGTTCATGCACCGGGCGGCGGCCTGGCTCGCCGGGCAGGGGGTGGACCAGTTCCTGGACATCGGCACCGGCATTCCGACCGCGCCCAATCTCCACCAGATCGTCCAGGAGATCCTGCCGACGGCCAAGGTGGTGTACACCGACAACGACCCGATCGTCCTTCGGCATGCCGAGGCGTTGCTGGTCAGCCGTCCCGAGGGAGCGACGGACTACATCGAGGCCGATGTGCGGCAGCCGGACAGCATAGTCCGGCATGCCCGGCAGATCCTGGACTTCGACCGTCCGATCGCGCTGTCACTGATCGCGCTGATGCACTTCGTCCCCGATGGGCAGGACGCCCACGAGATCGTCCGGAATCTGGTGGCCGAGCTGCCCCGGGGAAGCTATCTGGTGCTGTCCCACGCGGCCTCCGATCTGTTTCCGGAACTCGCCGCCCAGGTCACCGCCGAGTACGCCAGGGGCGGCATCCAGCTCGGCTTCCGCACCCGGGCGGAGGTGGAACGCTTCTTCGCCGGCCTGGAACTCGTGCCGCCGGGGCTGGTGACGGTCACGGAGTGGGCCGCCTCCGCTCCGGCCTCCGCGCCGGAAGAGAGCGGGATCTACGCCGGAGTGGCACGCGTCCTCTGAGTCATTCCGCCTCTGAGCCATTCCGCCGTAGGACCCCTCCCGGGCTTCCGGGCCGAGCAGTCCCCCCGCGGCGATGCTGTGCGCTCACGCGATGCGCGAGACCGGGACCGAGGCGGCCGACTCGGCCACGGCCTGGTGCCGTCGGCTCTCGTGGTCTTCCCGCGCCGCTTCCAGCAGGCGCCGCCAGGATGTGACGGTGGGGCGGCGGCGCAGCAGGGCCCTGCGTTCACGCTCGGTCATGCCGCCCCAGATGCCGTGCTCGATCCGCTGGTCCAACGCATAGGCCAGGCATTCGGTGCGCACCGGACAGCCCGTGCACATGCCCTTGGCGAGGTGCTGTGCGGCGCCTTCGACGAAGAGCTCCTCGGGATCTCCTGCACGGCATGCCCCTCGCTCGGCCCAGTCCGCCTCTGTGTGCATCCTCGTGCCGTCCTCTCCCCCAGGTCCGGATGTGACCGTCTCTGTCGATGACGGATGGCATATGACAGTACGTCGTGCTCCGCGGATCGTCACCACGTGATGCTCGTTGTCACACCTTCGAGCGACCGGACTTGTGCCTCAAGGTGTCCAGGGCATAAGGGACTTGGGGCCCGGCAGCTGCCCCGCAGATCCGGCCGTCTATCCCCGGTGGTCCGGAGGGGACGGGCTCCCGGTCCAGGCCCGGAGTGCGTCCGCGCGCTCCTGTATCAGCGACATCCGGGCCTCCCACTCGGGCCCGGCCCGGTGCTGGGGGTGTGTGGTGATCTGGCCGTCGTGCTTGCGGTACTTGAGGCCGACGTCGCCGATGAACCAGCCGTCCGCCAGGGAGTCCAGGCCGAGCAGCAGGCCCGTGTCACCGGACGCCGGCAGGGCCATCCAGCCGCCGAGCAGCGCCAGCAGGGAGCGTCGCACGCACAGGGTGGCCGGGTGGATCCGGGGGCGACGGTGCTCGGCCCAGTAGCCGTAGGCACTCCCCCGTGGCAGCAGACCCGGCTCCGGGTCGCCGAGTTCGAAGGAGACCGTGCTGCCGTCCGCGAGGAGGTCGACCACCCGGGAGGTGGTCCATCCCACCGAAGTCCGCTCCTCCAGCGCGGTGATGTCGCGTGCGAGGGTTCCGGGGGTGAGCTGGTCGTCGGCGTCCAGGTTCTTGACGTACACGCCGGTCGAGCGGGCGAAGGCCATGGTCCGCGCCACATGGGGGCCGCCACGTCGGGACGTCGAGACACGGATGCGCAGATCCGCCGTCGGGAGGTGGGCCGCCGCGTCCACACCACTGCCGTCCTCCTGCACGCACCACTCCCATGACCAGCCGTCAGGGAGCCTCTGGGCGCGCAGCGATGCACAGGCCTCGGGAAGGAACCGCAGCGCCGCCCCGTGCACGGGGGTGACGACCGAGATGAGCTTGTCCATAACAGGTCTCCAAGAGGTCTCCCGCGGTGGTGAGGCCCTGCCCCGGCCGGGCGGCGCAGGCTACCCGACGCCGCCCGGTGTCCAGCGGAGCGTCATGGCGGGCAGATGCTCCATGTTGCCTTCGCCGTCGTCGATGTCGACGACGGTGAAGCCGTGGTGCTCGTAGAAGGCGCGGGCACCGGTGTTCTGCTGGAAGACATGCAGGGACACTCCGTCAGGGCTGTGCCGCTTGACCTCGCCGAGCAGCAGCGTGCCGATACCCCGCCGACGGAAGTCGGGGCGCAGATAGAGGTGTTCGAGCATATCGCCGTCCAGGGCCGCGTAGCCGGTGACCTCCTCGGCGTGCACAGCGACCCAGATGCGGCACTGCCCGAGCAGGACGTCCCCGACCCACTGGGTCACCTGCCCGTGGCTGCGCTTCTGCGGGGGCAGATAGGGCATCGTCACGGACCGGGAGGTGAGGTGGATCCGTGCGATCACGCTCGCGTCCTCCGCTGCCGCGCGCCGGATCCGGATCCCGCCGTCATCGCTCACATCGCTCACACCGCTCACACCGCTCACACCGCTCACACCGCTCACACCGCGAACCTAGCAGGAGCGGCAGTGAGTTGGTCCGGCACTTGATCTCGTACGGCGGAGGCCACGGGCGGCCCGGCCGGTGAGCCCGTGGCTCTGCCGTGGCCGCCGCCTGCCCGTGGGTCTGCCCCGCACCTGTCAGTGGTCGCCCTCCCCGTAACTGCGTACGACCTCCTTGACCTTGGCCACGGCGAAGCCCCAGCCCTGCTCGACGGTCGGCTTTGCCGGGACGGCGATCTCGTCGGGGTTGGTCAGGACGTCGAGCAGCACCGGGCCCTCGCTGCGGAAGGCGCGCCGCACGGCATCCTCCAGTTCCGCGGGGTCCGTCACCCGGATTCCGGTGACGCCCATGGCCTCGGCGACGGCGGCGAAGTCGGGGTTGTCCAGGACGGTGCCGAACTCGGGGAGACCGGCCTGCTCCTGTTCCAGCTTCACCATGCCCAGCCGTCGGTTGTCGAAGACGACCAGTTTCACGGGGAGTTGATACGTCTTCAGGGTCATCAGGTCGCCGAGCAGCATGCTCAGTCCGCCGTCCCCGCAGAAGGCCACGACCTGGCGCTGCCGGTCCAGGCACTGGGCGCCGAGTGCCTGCGGCATCGCGTTGGCCATCGAGCCCAGGTTGTAGGAGCCGATCAGCCGCCGTTCACCGCGCATCTCGACGAAACGCGAGAGCCAGACCGTGGCCATGCCCGTGTCGGAGGTGAAGACGGCGTCGTCGGCCGCGACCCGGTCCACGAGGGCGGCGAGCGCCTCCGGACGGATGTCGTGGGCGCGGTTGTCGAAGGTGGAGCGGATACGGCCCATGAGGCCCTTGTCGTGGGCGGGGTCCGCGAGACGGGCCTGTCCGGCGCGCCACTGCTCGAAGCGTTCCCGCGCCTTCTCCAGGTGGGAGCGGTCGCGTGCGCCGTCGGTACCGGCGGGTGCGGCGGCGAGGTGGTCCAGGAGGTCGCGTACGGTGGCTCCGGCGTCGCCCACGAGACCGACGTCGACGGGCACCCGGCGTCCGATGTGGGTGGCCTCGGTGTCCACCTGGATGACCGTCCGGCCCTCGGGATACCAGTCCCGGTAGGGGAAGTCGGTACCGAGCAGCAGCAGTGTGTCCGCGTCCTGGAGGGCGGAGGCGGCCGCGGGATTGCCGATCAGTCCCGTCTGGCCGACCTGGAAGGGGTTGGTGTCGCCCTCGAAGCCCGCCTTGGCCTTCAGGGTGAGCACCATCGGCGCGGCCAGCCGGTCGGCGAGGGCGAGGGTGTCCGCCCGGGCGGCCCGGGCGCCCTCCCCGACGAGCAGGGTGACCCGTTCCGATGTGTCGAGGAGCTGGGCGGCGCGGCGGACGGCTTCCCCGTCGGGCCGGCTGACGGGAGCGTTGAGGGAGAACCGGCTCGGACGGTCCGCGGTCAGTTCCTGTTCTCCCAGGTCACCGGGCACGGTGAGAACGGCGACTCCCTTGCGGCCCAGCGCGGTGCGCACCGCTGTCTCCAGCAGCTGCGGGAGCTGGTCGGGGGAGGTGATGGTCGCCCGGAAGACGGCCACATCGCTGAAGAGGGCGTCGTTGTCGACTTCCTGGAAGTAGTCGCTGCCGATTTCGGCGAGCGGGACCTGCCCCGCGATCGCCAGGACCGGGGTACGGCTCTTCGCCGCGTCGTACAGCCCGTTGAGCAGATGGACCGCGCCGGGTCCGACCGTGCCCATGCAGACTCCCAGGGTGCCGCTGAGCTGGGACTGGGCGCTCGCGGCGAAGGCCGCCGCCTCCTCGTGCCGGCAGCCCACCCATTCCAGGTCCTCGGTGGTGCGGATGGCGTCGGTGACGGGATTGAGCGCATCGCCCACGACGCCGAACACCTGGCGCACACCCAGCTCGCTCAGCGCGTCCACGATGACGCGGGCAACAGTACGGGCCACTTGAATCCTCCAGGTCATACGGTGAAACGGTCGGGGTCGGCGGCTTTCCAGTCGGCCGCCCAGGCCATGGGGGGCTCGGCGAGCAACTGCCCCGGTTGCAGCCACTCGTACAGCTCCTCATAGGAGCGCTCGGTCTGCGGGTCGACGCGCCGACGGAGCATGTGGGGGCGCAGCTCAGCGGGGTCGGTGACGCCCATGGACGCCATGATCTGCATCGCGCTGGCCACGGTCGCCTCCTGGAAGCGCCGCACGCGCTCCGTCTTGTCGCCGACGTCGAGGGCGCGGGCCCGCCGGGGGTCCTGTGTCGCCACCCCGGTCGGGCAGGTGTTCGTATGGCAGCGCTGGGCCTGGATACAGCCGACGGCGAACATCATGGCCCGCGCGGCATTGCCGTAGTCGGCTCCCTGCACCATGCGCTTGACCAGGTCGGCGCCCGTGGCGATCTTGCCGCTAGCCCCGATCCTGACGCGGTCGCGCAGCCCGGTGCCGACGAGTGCGTTGTGCACGGTGAGCAGCCCCTCCGTGAGGGGCGTGCCCACATGGTCCGCGAACTCCAGCGGCGCCGCACCGGTCCCGCCCTCGGCCCCGTCCACCACGATGAAGTCGGGCGCCGTGCCCTCCTCCAGCATGGCCTTGCACACGGCGAGGAACTGCGCGCGCGATCCGACGCAGAGCTTGAACCCGGTCGGCTTGCCGCCGGACAACTCCCGCATACGGGCCGTGAAACGGACGAGTTCCCGGGGCGTGGCGAACACCCGGTGGTACGGCGGTGAGATGACCGTTCGGCCCGCGGGAACGTCCCGGACCCGGGCGATCTCCGCGTTGACCTTCGGGCCGGGCAGGACTCCGCCGATGCCGGGCTTGGCTCCCTGGGAGAGTTTCAGGGAGACGCATTTGACGTGGTCGTGGGCGGCCTTGTCGGCGAACTCGGCGGCGTCGAAGTCACCGTCCCCGGTGCGGCAGCCGAAGTAGCCCGTGCCTATCTCCCATATCAGGTCACCGCCCGGGCGGAGGTGGTACTCGGACATCCCGCCCTCGCCGGTGTCCTGGGCGAAACCACCGGCCGCGGCGCCCCCGTTGAGCGCGAGGACCGCGTTGGCCGACAGCGAGCCGAAGCTCATGGCCGACACGTTCAGCAGCGCCATGTCGTAGGGGCGGGCGCAGTCGGGGCCGCCGACGCGCACCCGCGGCGGTGTCTTCGGGACGGCGCGGGGTGCCATCGACGGGACGAGGAACTCGTGGCCGGGCTGGTACACGTCGCGTTCGGTGCCGAAGGGCTCCTCCGCGGCGGTGCCCTTGGCGCGCTCGTAGACGATGCTGCGGACATCACGGTCGTAGGGACGGCCGTCGTAGTTCCGCTCGACGAAGTACTGCTGGAGTTCCGGCCGTATCCGCTCCAGGAGGAAGCGGGCGTGGCCCAGGACCGGGTAGTTGCGCAGCACGGAGTGGCGGCGCTGCACCAGGTCCCGGACTCCCAGCAGGCCCAGGAGCGTGAGCGGTACGGCGGCGAACAGCCACCAGGGCGAGATCCCGACCGCGGCAACGGCCGCCATCAGGCCGGTGACCAGGGTCAGGAGGACGAATGCAATGCGTGTCACCCCTCCCTCATTGCCCGGTGATCGGCGCCCAGTCCTTCGGTTTCGTCAAGAGGACCCCATGGACGCACCGCCGCCGATCGGCTGGTACGGCGTGTTCCGGGGACCTTCCGTCGCCCAAGTGGCGTCATTGCGCTTTTTGGGTGACATTGGCGGTGATCCCCATTTTTCGTCATCGAAAGGCTAGGACCATGGCGGGAAACGATCTCGGCAGCCTTCTCGGCTCGGTGCTGGGCGGTGGTCAGAGCGGACAGGGCGGACAGGGCGGCGCCGGAAAGATTCTGGGCGCACTGATCGGCGCGTTCAGCGGTGACCGCACCCAGTCCAATGACAATCCGCTCAGTGGCTTGATGGACAGGCTCAGCAAGTCGGGGCTTGTGGAACAGGCGCAGTCCTGGATCGGAACGGGCGAGAACAAGCCTGTCAGCGGCGCACAGATCAAGGAAGCGCTGCCGTCCGAGACGCTGACGCAAGTTGCGGAGAAGTCCGGAGTATCGACGACGCAGGCCGCGGATGAGATCGCCAACTCCCTGCCGAAGGCCGTCGACAAGCTGACTCCGAACGGGAAGCTTCCGCTGGCCGCCACCCTGGAGGAAATGATCAGGGGGCAGCGCGCCTGACGGAGCCCCGCGCGCGACCCACAGCGGTGACCGCCGCCCGTTCCGACGGGAGGCGGCCACCGTGCTGCTTTGCCGTGTTTTCCCTGATCAGAGGCCCTCAAGGAGGAACGGCAGAAGGCGGTCGAGGAGGGCCTTTGGGGCCTCTTCGGGGACGTAGTGTCCGCAGTCGGGAAGGACGGCGCCCGTGTACCGCTCCGCCACCGGGCGCAGCATCGCGTCGAGGCGTTCGCCCTGGCCGCGGACCCCGGCGACACCGAGGACGGGCAGGGCGAGGGGGCGCTGTCTGCGCCGTAGGTTCTGGGCGATGTTGTCGTCCGTGGCCCGGTAGTAGTCGAAGCTTGCGCGCAGTGCCTCGGGGTCGCGGGCGATCGTCTCGATGTAGAAGTCGACCGCGGAGTCCGGGAGGGGCCGGGCCGCCTTGTGGCGGAACTGGTCGCCGTAGTAGATGTGCTCGCGTCCACGCACCAGTTGTTCGTTGACGGAGCGCTTGCGGTTGAAGGCGAAGTGCCACAGCAGGTCGTTCTGCGCTTCGGAGCCGAAGGCCGGGATGTCGGCGGCGAGGCCGGGGATGCTCGCGTCGATCAGGGCGACGCGTTCGACCCTGTCGCCGTGGTCCGCGGCGAGCGCGTAGCCGAGCCACATGCCGACATCGTGCCCGGCCATGGCGAAGCGCTCATGGCCGAGCACCCGCATGAGGGCGGCCAGTTCGGCCGCGACGGTCCCGGTGTCGTAGCCGCCGTGCGGTTTGTCGGAGCGTCCGACGCCGCGCGGGTCGACCGCGATGACGCGGAAGTTTTCCGCCAGGCGCGGCATGACGAAGCGCCACACGTACCAGTTCTGCGGCCAGCCGCCGACGAGGAGCAGCGGCCTGCCGGTGCCGCCCTGGACGGTGTGCAGTGCGGTCTCGCCGACCTGTACCAGGGTGCTGCCGTAGATGTCCGTGAAGCCCTCGGGGAGCCATGGCACGCCGCTCACGGTGCCGAAGCCGGTGAGCGGCCGGGGGGCCGTCGTGGACGTCATATGTGTTCTCCCTCCACCGTTTCATTCGACCTGAGTGAACCAGTTAAAGCGGTTCACTTGGAGCCGTCAAGCTCTGCCCCCACCGGCGGGAGGCGCGTATCATGAACCGCCATGACCGGTTCTTTTGATGTCGGAAGCACGCCGCCCGCCGCGGGGGCGCGGCACCGGGCGGAGGACTTCCGCCTGGGCAACGAGGTGCTCGCGTTCCGTTTCGTCGCCACGCTCGGGGATCGTCGAGGTGACCCCGTGGAGCGCCTCGCCGCACCGGCTCAGCTGAGCGCCTGGCTCACGGTCAATGGACTCGGAGCCATGGACATGCCGGTCTCCGACGCCCTGCTGCGTGATGCGCGTCAGCTGCGTGAGGCCATCCAGCGGGCGGGTGTCGCCGCCGCGGAGGGCGGCACGGCGGATCCGGCCGACGAGGAGCTGCTCAACCGCTGGACCGCCCGCCACCGGGCCCACCTCGTGCTGACCGGCGGGAGGGCGAGGTGGCGCCTTCCGGACAGCGACCCGGCGCGTGCCGCGCTCGCCGTCGTCGCCGTGAATGCGGTGGCGACCCTCGGCGGCGACCATGTGATCAAGCGCTGTGAGCAGCGCACCTGCGGCGGCCTCTTCGTGGACACCAGCCGGGGCGGCCGCCGACGCTGGTGCTCGATGTCGACCTGCGGCAACAAGGTCAAGAAGGCCAACCTCAAGGCGGCGCACGCGGGTGCCGGGGAGGGTGCGGGGAGCGGGTGACTCCGTCGTCCGCGTCGACCTCCCGTCCTCTTGGGCATCGGACGCGCCCGGCCTTGCCGGGCGCCTTACGCCTCGCGGGGCGCGCCCTGCGCCCTGCGCCCTGCGCCCTGCGCCCTGAAAAGGTAATACGTCGCCGTGGGGTGCGGCGGATGGGTGGGAGAGCTCTTTTCACCTGATCCGGGGACGTCACCCATCCGTCCCGGCCGCAGCACCGGATTCCCGGCGTGAGGGACGACGAGAAGGAACCGGCGGGACCCCGGAGGCTGTTGCGCCCGGCGCTCGGTGCGTTGAGCGGGCTGCTGGCCGGTTTCTGCGCGCTGGCAACCGCCGAACTGGCCTCGGTCGCAGTCCGGCCGCAGGCCAGTCCTGTGGTCGCCGTGGGCGGGGCGGCCATCGACATGACCCCCGCCGCGGTGAAGGACTGGGCGATCCGTCACTTCGGGACCAGCGACAAGCTGGTGCTCCAAGGGGGCATCGTGGCCGTGCTGGCCGTCATCGCGGTGGGGCTGGGGGTGCTGGCCTCACGCTTCAGACGGGCGGGAGCTGCCGGGGTCCTTGCCTTCGGGACCATCGGAGCGGTGGCCGCGACCGGCCGTCCCGACTCCACGAGCCCCGCCGACGCCCTGCCGTCCGTACTCGGTGCCGTCGCGGGGGCACTGCTTCTGTACACCCTCGCGGGTCGTCTCGGGTTGGCGGAGAGGAGCGAACAGGAGCCCTGCATCGGGCAGTTGGCCGCCGCATCCGGCTCGTTCGACCGCAGAGGTTTCGTCCTGACGGCGGTGGCCGCTGCGGCCGCGTCGGCTGCCGCCGGGGCCGTCGGCAGGTCGCTGACCGGAGCGAGCGGCAAGGACGCGGTCGCCTCGCGCGAGGCGGTGGTGCTGCCCCGGCCCGCCTCACCGGCGCGGGCCGTCCCGGCCCGTGCCGCGCTGCGCATCGCCGGGATCAGCCCCTTCATCACCGGGAACACCGGCTTCTACCGTGTCGACACGGCGCTGTTGGTGCCCAAGGTCGACGCGACCACCTGGCGTCTGCGCGTGCACGGCCGAGGTGTGCGGCGGCCGGTCGTCCTCTCCTTCGACGATCTGCTGCACCGGGAGCTGATCGAGCGCGACATCACCCTCACCTGTGTCTCGAACGAGGTCGGCGGCCCCTATGCGGGCAATGCCCGCTGGGTCGGCGTGCGGCTCGCGGACCTGCTCGCCGAGTGCGGGGTACGACCGCCGTCGAAAGGCGGGCCGGCCGACCAGTTGGTGGCGCGCTCGGTCGACGGTATGACGCTCGGGACGCCGGTCGAGGAGGTGATGGACGGCCGCGACGCGATGCTGGCCCTCGGTATGAACGGCGAGCCATTGCCCTTCGAACACGGCTTTCCCGTACGCATGCTGGTGCCGGGGCTGTACGGCTATGTCTCCGCCTGCAAGTGGATCGAGGACCTCGAACTCACCACCTTCGACTCCTACGACCCGTACTGGGTCAAGCGGGGCTGGGCTCGAAGGGCTCCCGTCAAGACCCAGTCGCGGATCGACACCCCGAAGCCGTTCGCCCGGCCCCGGGCGGGCCCGGTGATGGTCGCCGGTGTCGCCTGGGCCCAGCACCGCGGCATCGACAAGGTCGAGGTCCGTGTCGACGACGGTCCCTGGCAGGAGGCTCGGCTGGCGGACGACGCCGGCCGCGACACCTGGCGGCAGTGGTCCTTCCCCTGGCAGGCCGCCAAGGGCGGACACACCCTGACCGTGCGCGCCACCGACCGTACCGGCCTCCTCCAGACCGAACGCCGTACGCGCACGATTCCCGACGGCGCGAGCGGCTGGCACTCGGTGGTGGTCACCGTCGAGTGATCCCCTGCGGCTCCACGCCTGCTCCGAAACAACCCTTTCCGCCCCTACCCCTTGACCGCGGCAGCTCGCCGCGCGCTCTCAACAGGAGATTCCCATGATGAACACCCGTATCCACCGTCTCGCCGTCACGCTTGCCGCGACCGCGGTGCTCCCCCTGACGCTGAGCGCCTGTTCCGGCGACAAGAGCGGTGATTCCGGCGACTCGAACTCGTCGAGCAAGCCCTCCGCCTCGCAGAGCAGCGGCGACATGGGTGGCTCAACCGGCGACACCACCGCCATGGACCAGCCCTTCGGCCCCGCCTGCTCCGCCGTGCCCAAGAACGGCGCAGGCTCCTTCGACGGCATGGCCAAGGACCCGGTGGCCACAGCCGCCTCCAACAACCCCGCGCTGTCCACCCTCGTGTCCGCCGTGCAGAAGGCCGGACTGGTCGACACCCTCAACAACGCGCAGGACATCACCGTGTTCGCGCCGACCAACGACGCCTTCAAGAAGATCCCGAAGGCCACCCTGGACAAGGTCCTGAACGACAAGGCCGAGCTGACGAAGATCCTCACCTACCACGTCGTCGGCAAGAAGCTCACGCCCAAGGACCTGGAGAACGGCTCCTTCGCCACCCTGGAGAAGTCGCAGGTGATGACCTCGGGCTCCGGCGAGTCCTACACGGTCAATGGCTCCGCGAAGGTGGTCTGCGGCAACGTCAGGACCGCCAATGCCAACGTCTACATCATCGACTCGGTCCTGATGCCGAAGGGCTGACGCCCCTCCAGGCAGGGAGCCGCGCGGCACGGTCACTGAGAACGGGTGACCCCGGTGCTGCGCGCCTCCCCTAGTGCTCCGGTGCTTCGCCCCGTCCCGTCGGCAGGGCAGGGCGAACACCGGATGGCGGGCCGGTCCGGGGCCTCGCGCCGCGGACCGGCCCTGCTGCGTCGCTCCGCACGGGACGTACGCCACTGCCGCACACTCCCCCGATCCTGCCGGAACCATCGCCACGGCGAAGGGGTCGCCCCGTGGTACGGATACCGATACCTGGGCGACCCCTTCGCCGTGACGCTCAGGAGGGGATGTTCAGCAGACCGAGGGGCGTGGTGGTCGGCTGTGGCGATCCTCCGGCCGGCTCTACGGTGACCCCGACACCGGAGGCGCCGTCCACCCGCCCCCGCATCAGCACGGCCTGACTAGCGCGGCCGGGGCTCATCAGGCCCGCCGAGCGCATCTTTCCCTTGTCTGCGAACCACAGCTGGTAGACCTTGCCCCGAGGGGGTGCGGGCAGGTCCGAGGCCACGAACACGGCCTGGTCGCGGTCGGCGGACACCACCAGGGTGCCGGTGCCCCCCGCGATCCGGGCCGACCGCGTCTTCGCGTCCGACGCGCCCAGCACCCCGGCCACCTCGTCGGCCTGGCGCTCGGCCCGGGCCGCCTGCTGCCGGGCGTCCTGCGCGCGTTCGTACTGCCACAGCGCCGTACCGCCGAAGGCCGCCGTGGCCGCCAGACACGCGGCCAGCGCCCACCGGGCCGGTCCACGACCACGCGGCGCGCGATGCCTGACCTGGTCCGGACCCGTGGCGGCGCCCGGAGGCACCTGACGGACACCGGTGATGCGGTGAAGTACCTGGCGACGCATGGGGTCACGGACCGGCGCGGAGGAGGCCGAGGCGAGCCGGGCGGCCGTGGCCGTGAACTCCGCCACCTCCTGCACACAGGACGCACAGCCGGACAGATGGCGTTCGAAGACGGCCCGTTCTTCACCGGGCAGCGCGTGCAGCGCGTAGGCACCCGTCAGCAGATGCAGGTCTGCCGTGGTCACGCCGTCACCCCCAGGCAGTCACGGAGCCGGATGAGACCGTCCCGCAACCGGGTCTTCACCGTGCCCAGGGGCAGCGCGAGCGCTTCCGCGACCTGTCGGTAGGTCAGGCCCCGGTAGTACGCCAGGGTGAGCGCCTGGCGCTGCAAGTCGGTCAGGGTCCGCAGACACCGGCGCACCTGCTCCTGCTCAAGCCGCGTCTCGACCTGTTCGGTCACCTGGTCGTACTCGGGTGTCCGGTCCAACAGGGCGGCCTTGGTGTCGCGGGCGGCGGCGGCCTCCACCGACCGGACCCGGTCCACCGCGCGCCGGTGAGCCAGGGTCAGGATCCAGTTGATGGCGGTGCCGCGCTCCGGCCGATAGCGCGGCGCGGTACGCCACACCTCCACCAGCACCTCCTGGGCGACCTCCTCCGACTGCGCCTGGTCACGCAGCACGGCCCGGACGACACCGAGCACGGAACCGGCCACCGTGTCGTAGACGGCGGCGAATGCCTCTTGATCTCCGAGGGCCACCTCGTGCACCAGCTGCTGGAGATCAGGTGTGGACGACGGGTTCCGGCCGATGTAGACGGCTTCCTTCACAACGGATCTCCCCAGGGTGCGACGGACCAGTACATCTCCGGGGAATCCGAGGCCGCACAGCTCATGGATTGGTCGCACGGCCGAGTCCCCCACGACGTCAACAGGACCGCCTGCCCATGGGTCACGCGTGGAGCGTGCGGTGACGCCCGCTCACGCCCTCGGCCGGACCGAGCCAGGAAGATCGACACCCCAGGCCCCTTGGACGAACTCGCGCCCGGCTCCAGTGACGTTGAGGCCTCGGCCGGACCGGTGGCGGGTTACCCATCCGGCGTCGAGGAACCGCTTGCCGACGGCGGCACCGAGTGCGCCCGCCAGGTGCGGTCGCCGTTCGGTCCAGTCCAGGCAGGCCCGTGTCGTGGCGCGCCGAGCCCTGATCGCACCGTGGACGTCGACGCCGATCCCGTGCAGACCGTCCATGCCCGCATCGGTGAGAGTGAACTCATCAGGGCCGCTGAGCCACCCGGCCCGCACCCAGGCATCCGCCAGGACAATGCCCAGGCGTCCGGCGAGGTGGTCGTAACAGAACCGGGCCGCTGCCAGCTGCTCGGCCTGACGGCTTGCCCGGTAGCCCGGGGCCGGAGCGGCGTCGGCGAGTGCGCCCAGGGCTTCCAATGCCGCGGCGACCTCCGGGGCGGCCAGCGAGTAATAGCGATGCCGTCCGTGCGCCTCGCAGACCAGCAGGCCCGCGTCGCACAGCACCCCGAGGTGCTCCGAGGCCGTAGAGGGGCCCACTCCTGCCGCCCGGGCGAGTTCACCGGCGGGCCGCCTGGTGCCGTCCATCAGCAGGTTCAGAAACACCGAACGCGCCGGAGCGGACAGTGCTTTGCCCAGTCGTGTGAAGTCCCGGTCCCTGCTCATGGGGACCACGGTACGACGGCGACGTTTCGGCAACCGCCGAAGCGAACCGGGGCTACCGTCGCACCATGAGCTCGCACACCTATGCCACCCATTTGCGTTGGGACGGCTCCACCGCCGCCGGTATCCGCTCCTACTCCCGCGACCACGTCGCCACCGCACCACCGGCCGTTGCGCAGGTGGCGTTGAGCGCGGATCCGGCTTTCCGGGGCAGCCCCGAGCGGCTCAACCCGGAGCAGCTGGTGGTCATGGCCGCCTCCTCCTGCCAGATGCTGTCCTTCCTCGCCGTCGCCGCCCGCGCCGGTGTCAACGTCCTGGACTACGAGGACGAGGCAACCAGTCACCTCGACCTGACGGCCGAACCCACCCGCCTCGGCGTGATCCGTCTCGCCGTCACCGTCACGGTGGCCACCGGGACAGATGAGGTCGCGGTCCAGGAGCTGGCTGAACAGGCTCACCACGAGTGCTACGTGGCCAACTCGCTGTCGGTGCCCGTGGAAGTGACCACCACGGTGGTGATCGCATGACCGCTCAGTTGAAGGATCTTGAGGTCCAACTGCCCGACCGGCCCGGTGCGCTGGCCGATCTGGGCCAAGCCCTCGGCCGCGCCGGAGTGAGCCTTGAGGGCGGTGGCGTGTTCACCCATGACGGCGGGGCCATCGCGCACTACCTCGTCGACAACGGCTCGCTCGCCCTCCGGGCCGTCACCGAGACCGGGTTTGGCGGGGCAGCCGTCCGGGATGTCGTCATGACCCGGCTGGACCAGGAGACGCCGGGGCAACTCGGTGCGCTGGCAAGGCTGCTGAGTGATGCGGCGGTCAATGTGCTGGTCCAGTACAGCGATCACGCCGGTCATCTCGTCCTGGTCGTCGCCGAGCAGCACCGGGAAGCATGCCGCACCGTCGTCGCACACTGGGAGAACCGCTGACTCCGGGGGCGGGAGACAGGATCTACGGTCCAGGCATGACCAGAGAAGTCCTCGCATTCGGTGCGGCCTGGGACAGCTTCGCGTCCTGGCTGGTCGCGCACTGTCCGATTGACCACGCGGCCCTGCAACCGCCTGCCACGGCCGAGGAGATCACGACGCTCGAAACACAACTCGGCTTCCCGCTCCACCCTCATCTGAGGATCCTTCTGGAGCGCCACAACGGCGTCCTCAAACATCCGGAGCCGGACAATCGTGACGCGGGAGCCTTCCTCCCACTGGGATACCGGCTCAGCGGAACGGGACTTATCGCCGATGTGCAGGAGTGGCTGGCGGCCGACAGCGATGCCTTCGCCATGGGGCGGGAGGAGGACGATCTCCACGGCCATGCCCACCGATGGGTCCCCGTCGCGCACTCCATCGATGCCGGAATGGTCTTCGTCGACCATCACCCCGGCCCGGGCTACGGACATGTCTACGAGATGGGCATTGGGTGCGGGATCATCGACGCCACCCACTGGGCACTCAGCCTGGCCGCACTGTTCGACGGCCTGGCAACGTGCCTGGAGTCGGGTGAACCCTTCCAAGGCGACTGCCCCTCCCCCGACGAACTGCCCTCAGGACACGTCCGCCTCAGCTGGGGCGGCTCGACCACGATGGCGAGCATGCGGGACTGGCCGACGCCCCGCCGGGTCGACTCGCCTCTCCGGCCTGCCGCGCCCACTGGTCGGCTGTTGGGCCGCTCACTTGGTGCACTCCGTCCCCTGCCGGCTCCGGTGGTTGCGTCCCTGGGGTCGCCGAGCGAGTCAGAGACAGAGGAAGACGGGTTCATCGAGGGGGACCGGTAGGCGCAGCGGATGCCCGGACAGGGGGCCGTCAGGCTCTCGTCCGGGCATCCGGGGTGTGGTGGTCGGCGGGTCGGGCGGGGCAGTCGCGGATGTGGTGTGGCGGTTGCCCGTGCCCGACCCGGCGACACGGTTCAGCGCACGGTGACGTTGAAGACCGGGGAAGCGGTGGTGCCGTTGACGATGCGCAGGTCGTTCTTGCCCTTCAGTCCGAGCTTGACGCCCAGCGAGTAGGAGCCGGTGCGCGAGACGGGCGCGGAGGCGGGCAGGGTGACCCACTTGCCGTGCTGCTTCTGCTGGAGCGTCACCTTGCTGCCCGCCTTCAGACCGGTGGTCGTGCCGGTGACCCGGAAGAGCTGCCAGGCGGAGACCGAGGAAACGGACGGCTTGGCGGTGATCGAGGCCTTGGCGGCCACGGTCTTCTGCGCCACGGCGGAGGGCACGGAGTGCGCGGCAGGAGCGGCGGCCATCGCGGTGCCCGCCAGGGCAACGGAGGCGGCGCTGAGGACGCCGACAGCAGCGATACGCAGGGAGTGCCGCTTGGTGACGATCATGAATCCATACCTCTCAAGAAGAACATCCGGTTTTGCACCGAAGGTTCGGCATTGCGCGATTAGCGCGTTCTCACACCAAAAGATGTCCCTTCTGTCGGATGCGTTGCAGGCGGTTTGTCACTGTCTCGCAACAGCGGGATCAGCCCGGAGCCGCTCCCCCGGCCCGGCTCGGGACCGTGGGGCCCGCCGATGGCTCATCGCCCTCAGACCAGTGCGGCTTCCTTGGTGTCCGGCGCACTCACGTCCAGGTCGCTGAGCGCCAGATCCTTGGGTTCGCGGAGGACGAGTGTGGCGGCGATGCCGAGGAGGAAGCACACGCCCGCGATGAGGGTGACAACGCGCAGGCCGTAGTGCGAGAGCGCCAGCGGGGTGATGAGCGCCCCGAGGAAGGCGCCGATCTTGGCGATTCCCGCGGACAGGCCGTGGCCGGTGGAGCGGACCGCGGTCGGATAGCTCTCGGCGGCCAGCAGCATGGTGGTGTAGTTCGGGCCGAGCGCGATACCGAACAGCGAGATTCCGAAGACAAGGGCGAAGGGCACCACGGTGTGGGTGAGACCGCCGATGGCGGCGATCAGAAGCATCGACAGGGCGCTCAGGGAGAAGCCGAGGATCTGGAGCCTTCGGCGGGGGACGCGGTCGAGCAGCGCCAGTCCGACGACGGCGGCGGTCAGGCTGAAGCAGAGGACGAGTGCGGCGTTGAGGGCGATGTTCCGGAGGGTCGAGGTGCCCGGGGCGATGCTGGCGATCAGGAGGGGCTGGCTGACGGAGTTGCCGTAGACGGCGACGTTGAAGCAGAACCAGGCTCCTGCCGTGCCGAGGAGGGCGAGGAGGAAGCGGCGTCCGCGCAGTATCGCGGTCAGCGGCGGCCGTTGGGGCGTCGTCCGGTCCGCCTCGCGGGTGACCTTCCGGCCGGAGTAGTGGGCCAGGTCTTCGGCCGCCTGCACGGCGTCGCCCGCGACGGCCAGGGTCCAGCGCGGCGACTCGGGCATGTGCCTGCGGTTCCACAGGACGAACAGCGAAGGCAGCGCGCCGAGGGCGAGGACGATCCGCCAGGCCATGTGGTCGGGCACGCCGACCGCGAGGACCAGCAGCGCGACGAGGTAGGCGGCGACCTGGCCCAGGACATAGAAGAGGAAGGTCAGGCCGACCAGGCGGCCGCGGTTGCGGCGGTTGGCGAACTCGGTCATGATCACGCCGCTGGCCGGGTAGTCGCCGCCGATTCCCAGACCGAGGAGGAGCCGTCCGAGCAGGAGCACGGCGAAGTTCGGGGCGCATGCGGAGACCAGGGCTCCGACGATCATCAGGACGGCTTCGAGTCCGTAGACCCGTCGTCTGCCGAGTAGGTCACCGAGGCGGCCGAAGACCAGTGCTCCGATCGCGACGGCCATCAGGGTGGAGCTGGTGACCAGGGAGACCTGGCCGGCGTCAAGGCCGAACTGCGGCTTGACCAGCAGCATCACCGTGCCGATCACGTTCAGGTCGTAGGAGTCGGTGAAGAATCCGGCGCCCGCGACGACGGCGGCCTTGAGGTGGAAGGTGCTCAGCGGTGCATCGTCCAGGGTGGTCCGGACGTCTGCGGGCCGGATGTCGGTGGTCACCGGGTGCCTCCGTGGTCGTGGGCGTCGAATACGGCGGGACGGTCCGCGGCGGCCGCGCGCTCGGGGGCGTCGGGGGCGAGGCTCGCGGCGGGCAGGGCGCCGTGGACGGCGGTGAGTACCGCACCGCCGTCCTCGACGGCTGCGCCTGCCGTGTCGGGGCGGACCGGCCGGGTGGGTGTGGGCATGGTTGTCCTTGCAGTTCGGAGGGTGGCCGGGGGCAGTCAGCTGCGGGATGTTGTCCGGTGGGCGGGCGCCGACCAGGCACGAGTACGCCCTCGGGACTCGGGGCGGCGGCACGCGGTGACCGCCGCGGAGCGACGGCATCGGCTCAGCGCGCCTGTCCGGGGGCTTGGCGAGACTCTCGCAGTCGGCCGCGGACCCCGTCAACGACTTGTACTTACAGGTCACCGATTGTTCATCTTGCCTGCGCGTCGCCAGGACCGGGGAAAGCCGGGGAAATGGGTGGATCCGTTGATCGCGGGCAACTGGAGAGGCATGGAGGGCCGGGGAGTCGGCAATGTTGTAGTGACATGTTGATCGGCTCTCGATACTTCTGGCCGTGATCCGGTCCACAGGTCCTCACCTGTAGGGTCAGGCGTGTGAAGGAGCCTCTGCACAGCGTCATTGCGGCACAGTTGCGTCAGCGCATCCGGAGCGGTGCCATCGAAGTCGGGGAGTTCCTCCCCTCGGAGGCGGATCTGTGCGAGGAGTTCTCCGCCTCGCGCACACCCGTACGGCAGGCGTTGGCGGCCTTGCGCGAAGAGGGCCTGGTCGGCGGCGGCCAGGGCAAGCGGTCGCTGGTGCTGGACGCGGTGCCGTCCCAGCCCTTCGAGTCGTTTCTCTCCTTCACCATGCGCGCCGAGCTGACCGGCCGTGCCCCCGGCCAGCGCCTCCAGGAGATCGCCTTGCGCCGCCCGGGCCCCGCCGTGGCGGCGGCCCTTCAGATCGACACGGACGCACTGGCGGTCCAACTGCTGCGGCTGCGACTGCTCGACGGTCAGCCGGCCATGCTGGAGCGGATGACCTACACCGAAGCCGTGGGCCGACCGCTGCTGAGCGCCGACCTCGACGCGGGGTCGATCTACGCCCTGCTCACCGAGCAGGGCGTGGACCTCGCCTCGGCCCGGCACACCTTCGACGCCGTCGCGGCCGACAGCGTCGACGCCGAACTGCTCGATGTGGCGCCGGGGACACCGCTGTTGAGGGAACGGCGCCTGACGACCGACTCCCAGGGCCTGCCGATCGAGTGGTCCGACGACCGCTATCGGCCGGACGTGGCCACCGTGACCGTCACCAATACGCGCGCGGCCCGGACCGCGGGGCTCTAGGGTCTTTCGTCTGGATCGGGCCGGGCCAGGGAGCGGGGTCCGGTGCCGAGCGTCGCAAGGCGGTGGAGGGCGTCATGGCGGAGCCATGGCAACCGACGACAACGCCGCGAGGCGCGGTGCCAGGGCCCGCGAGCCCGGCCTGATCCACACGAGAGGCTCTACAGCAGTCCGGGAGCGACGGCCTGCCTGGGCGCTTCGCCGCGGCGGCCCGCGGTGATCGCCTCCTCCATACAGTCCAGCGCGTACGTATGGCCGACGAGGTCCGCGAAGGGGAAGGTGCGGTGGTGCGCGGCCAGGAAGCGCACCGCGGTCGCGAGGTCTTCGGGGCAGTAGTTGTGCACGCCGACGACGGTGTGCAGCCCGCGCACCACCCGCTCGGGGTCCAGGGCCACGCTCGCGCCGGGCGAGACCGATCCGACCAGCACCGCTCTGCCGCCGACGTCGAGCGCGTCGATGCAGTGCTGGACGGCCGCCGACTGGCCCGAGAAGTCCATGGCCGCGTCGGCCGCGGCGGGCGCGCCGGAGCCGTCGACGGCATCGGCGGCACCGAACACAAGGGCCTGGTCGCGCCGAGCGGGATTGGGGTCGACCGCGACCACTCGGGCGCCCGCGGTGGCGGCCATGGCGATGGCCGTCAGCCCGAGCATGCCCGCCCCGGTGACCAGCACGCGACGCCCGTCCAGGGGTCCGGCCGCGGAGACGGCCGCCGCGGCGGTCGCCGTCGCGCAGGACGCGGGGCTGGCCACCTCGTCGGGCAGGTCGCGCGGAACCGCGACGACGGCGGTACCCGGGAGGACGACGCAGTGGGTGGCGAATCCGCCGGTCAGCGGGGCGTTCTCATGGAGCGGTTCATGTCCGTACTTGCGCAGTCGCAGGCATTTGTGCGGCAGCTTTCTGAGGCACCGCTCGCAGGCGCCGCAGGAAGAGGTGACGGACCAGACGACCCGCATACCGGGCACGACCGGCGTCCCGTCCATGCAGCGGACGCCTCCCTCCCCCACGCCCACCACGGTCCCCACCTGCTCATGGCCGAGCAGCGCGGGTACCGGTGAGGGACGTCGTCCTTCCACGGTGTGCAGATCGCTGCCGCACAGGGTGGCCAGGTCGACGCGCACCAGCAGGGCACCGCGCTCGGGGACCAGGGATGTGCTGCTCGATACGAGAGTGAAGGGCCGGCCCACCCCGTCCCATCGGGCGTAGCGGACCGGGACCGTCGTCTGGGGATACGTCATGGATCGAACTTGTCATGAAAAACCAGTGGGATCAATGGGGTGTAGTGACAGGTTGCCCGGCTGTTCATCTGCGCGACAGCCCGCAAGCCGCGTCAGCCGGTGCCTGGACGGCACCGGCTGACCGGATCCATTTTCCTCAACGGAGGTGCCCATCGCGACAAACCAGCTCCCGCGCTGCCCACGAGGGGCACTGCAAATCGGCTGAACTGCCGCTTCCCCCGGAGAGGATGGGCGGCCCACCGGTTGGATATTCACATCCAATCTCTCGGGCCAGGGCATCAGCAAGTAAATTCTGCACCCATCACTCGAACAGGTGAGCATAATCGTTTCACTTGCCTCATTGCTCTCCTCCACCGGGTCCCACTCCGCCGCGTTTCAAATCCCCTTACCACGCACGGGACTTCAGCCCTGGCCCGCTTCCGCATTCGAAGCCCCATTGCACCGGCCCGCCGAATTGCGAGGGAAAAGGCCGGACACCCCGGACGGAGGGCGAAAGACGGGGCGGGCATTCCCTCGGACCGCCGTCAACCGAGTGACGTCGGACCGAGTAGCACCAGACCGAGCAGCGCCGGACGGAGTAGGGTCCGGAGGTTCGCACGCTGTCGGCCCGACCCTCCGAGTCGACGCCCGTGGCAGGGGTGACCGGGGCGGCGGCCGCCGTGTGGAGTGCGGGGTGGGAGCCGTGAAATTACTCCATTCGAGTGATGGATTTGACGGTCCCTTGTTAACTCGAACGGGGGCATGCGTCACTGAGGTCGTGAAACCGGCGGGCTGCCCATCCCCGTGCCGGGAGAACGTTCAGACGGGCAGCGTTTGCCGGTTTTTCGCATGCCCAGAGAGACGGCAGGGGCTGCTGCGCGCCAGGCCTTGGGTTCCAGGACGATCGTCCATTCCCACGCCGTAGTCCGGCAGCATTCCCGAACCGTATTCCCCCTCCACCCGGAGTGGCCGGCCAGAGCTGACGGCGCCGTCCGTCCGCGCTGCCCCCGGGCCGTTCCGCCGGTTCCTCACACCCCCACCCCAGCAGGAAGAAGGAGCGTCCCATGCCTATTTCTCCGACCCAGGGTTCCACCGGCGGAGGCACACTGGTGACCATCACGGGCACCAACCTCACCGGCACCAGCGCGGTGACATTCGGTACGAAGCCCGCCACGAACGTCACCAATGTCTCGCCGACCCAGGTCACCGCGGTCTCGCCGTCCGGGACCGGTGTGGTCGGGGTCACCGTGACGACGTCGGGCGGGACCAGCAACCCGGTGTCCTTCTTCTACGTCGGCGCCCCGTTCAAGTCCTCCCTGAGCGCCTCCTCCGGGCCCCTGGCGGGCGGCAACACGATCACCATCAGCGGCACCGGTCTGTCGACGGCGACCAGTGTGTCCTTCGGCGGTGTCACCGCGACCCCGACCGTGATCTCCGACGCGTCCATCTCGGTGGCGGTGCCGGCCGGTGCTGCGGCCGGGCCCGTGTCGGTGAGTGTGACGACCGCCGGTGGCACCAACAACGGCCTGTCCTACACCTACATCGACACACCCACGATCACCACGGTCAACCCGTCCTCCGGCCCGACCTCGGGTGGCACCGCGGTGACCATCACGGGCACGAACTTCGGCAGCACCCAGTCGGTCACGTTCGGTGGAGTCGCCGCACCGTTCTCCGTGGTCAGCTCCACCACGCTCTCGGCCGTCACTCCGTCCGGCACGGCCGGTGCCGCCGACGTCGTGGTCACCAACCCCGCCGGATCCGCGACGGACGTCGGCGGCTTCACCTACGTCGCCGGCCCCGGCATCTGAACCGGCAGCCCCAGGGTCAGTCGTTCAACACCCTTCCGGGCGGGGCACCTTGCTCCGCCCGGAAGGGCAGCGCCCGCCCGGCGCCGACGGGTGTGCCGGGCAGGTCCGCATCGGGACCCGTACGCCGTGCCGCTTGAAGGAGTACAGCCATGGCCGCCCCCGTCGTCTCCTCGATCAGTCCCAGCCAGGGGCCGCTGTCCGGCGGGACGACGGTCACGCTCACCGGTACCGGCTTCACCGGTGCGACAAGCGTCAGGTTCGGCGGAACCGCGGCGATCTCGTTCACCGTCGTCAGCAGTACGCAGATCATCGCGGTGAGTCCCGCCGGATCCGGCGCGGTCAATGTCACCGTCACCACCGGCGAGGGCACCAGCACCCAGACCGTCACCTTCACCTACGTCGTCGCCCCTGCGCTGACGAGCCTGACGCCCAGTCAGGGTCCGCTGGGGGGAGGCATCGTGGTCACGCTCACGGGCACCAATCTGACGAACGCGTCGGCCGTGCGCTTCGGCGGAACCGCGGCCATCTCGTTCATCGTGATCTCCCCCACCCAGATCACCGCGGTGGCCCCCGCCCGCGCGGCGGGGGCCGTCACGGTCACGGTGACCACCCCGGGCGGCACCAGCAACTCGCTCACGTTCACCTATGTGGTCGCTCCCGCGCTGGCCAGCATCTCCCCCGGTCAGGGGCCGGTCGCGGGAGGCACCGTGGTGACCCTCACGGGCACCAACCTTTCCGGCGCGACGGCGGTGCGCTTCGACGGCATCGCGGCCGCTACCTTCACGGTCGACTCCGCAACGCAGATCACGGCGGTGACGCCCGGCCACACAGCCGGTTCCGCCGCGGTGACGGTGACGACCCCGGGCGGCACCAACAACCCGGACAGTCCCAGCGTGTATTTCTTCTACGCCCCACCGCCGACGGTGACGTCCATCGCCCCCACCTCGGGCAACACCGCGGGCGGCACCAGCGTGACGCTGACCGGGGACGGGTTGCTCGGCGCGTCCGCGGTGCGCTTCGACGCGACGGCGGCGACCTCGTTCACCGTGAACTCCGCCACCCAGATCACCGCGGTGACCCCCGCCCACGCGGCGGGTTCCGCGGCCGTCACGGTGACGACCCCGGGCGGCACCAGCAACCCGGTCGGCTACGGCTACTTCGACACGCCCACCCTGAGCGGGCTGGCACCCGACCAGGGGCCGACCTTCCTGGGCGATGTCGTCACGCTGACCGGAACCAGTCTGACGACCACCACCGGCGTCCTGTTCGGCAGCACTCCCGCGTCATTCGTCGTCCTGTCCCCCACTCAGGTCAGCGCCGTCGCCCCGGCGGGAACTGCCGGGGCGGTCACCCTCACGGTCACCACCACCGCGGGGGTCAGCAATGGACTGACGTACACCCGGGTTCCGAGCCCCGCGATCTGACCGGGCCCGGAGCAGTTCCGCGCCTATTGGCGGGGGCCGAACGGAACGCAGAAAAATTATCATTCTATCTGTTCGTGTCATAACGCGCATCTCGGCGGCATATGCGCTTTTCTCTTCACATCTCCCTTGGTTGCGTGTGAGCGGTGGAAGGCGTGGTGGTTCCCAATGCGAAGGATTGTCGTTTCATCGCTTGTTCTGGGAGCGGTGAGTCTTGGGCTGACCTGTGAGTTGTCGGAGTCCGCCGCGGCAGCTCCGGGGCCGAAGGGCCCCGCACTGTCAGGGATTACGGCTCCGAGGGACTCGCACGACCCCTCACCGAACGGCGTCCGGGGGACTGTTACGGCCCGAAACGGTGTCAGTATCCGCGCCTTGCCGACAAGTCACTCTGCCGAGCTGGGTTATTACCCCAAGGATGCATGGATCAGTATCTGGTGCGCGGCGCGTGGGGAAAGCGTCGACGGGAATACGACGTGGTACAGGCTCGCGAACCGCCCGGGCTGGGTGGCTGCCCGCTATGTCAAAGTCTCCAGCACGGTGCCCGTGTGCGGCGAACCGGGCCCCCAGGGCCCTCCCGGAGCACAAGGGCCTCAGGGCGGCACGGGAGCTACGGGGCCGAGCGGACCTCAGGGGAATACAGGGGCTGTCGGGCCTCAGGGGAGCTCCGGGGCCACTGGGCCACAGGGTGGGGCTGGTCCTGCGGGACCTCAGGGTGCTACGGGTTCTGCGGGGCCGCAGGGCAATACCGGGTCCGCCGGGCCGCAGGGTGGGACGGGGCCAGCTGGGCCGCAGGGCAACACCGGGTCCGCCGGGCCTCAAGGTGGAACAGGGGCCGCCGGGCCTCAAGGCAGCAGCGGGCCTGCTGGGCCTCAAGGTGGGGCCGGGGCCACGGGGCCGACCGGGCCTCAGGGAGGCACGGGAAGTGCCGGGCCGCAGGGAGACGCGGGGCCCGCGGGACCTCAGGGCAACACCGGGTCCGCCGGTCCTCAAGGGGCTACGGGATCTACCGGGGGCGCCGGACCGCAAGGCAGCACCGGAGCTGCCGGACCGCAGGGCGACACGGGAGCCACCGGGTCTGCCGGACCTACGGGCCCTCAGGGCAACACCGGAGCTACCGGTCCCGCAGGGCCGCAGGGCGAGACCGGTACCACCGGAACTGCGGGGCCTCAGGGTGCTACGGGTTCTGCGGGGCCCCAGGGCACCACCGGAACTGCTGGGCCCCAGGGGGGCACCGGCCCTGCTGGACCTCAGGGAAGTACCGGAGCTGCGGGGCCTCAAGGAGGAATGGGGCCTCAGGGCCAGACCGGGTCCCAGGGAACCGCAGGACCCCAAGGCAACACCGGAGCCACCGGACCCCAAGGAGGAACCGGATCTCCTGGACCGCAGGGAGGAACGGGAGCCACCGGACCCGCCGGGCCGCAGGGCGACACGGGAAGCACCGGACCTCAGGGCAGCGCCGGTGCTACGGGACCGCAGGGAGCAACGGGCTCCGCCGGAGCCACCGGGCCCCAAGGCACCCAGGGCGACACAGGACTGACGGGGCCCCAGGGCGGGACCGGAGCCACCGGGGCCAGTGGGCCTCAGGGCGACCCGGGAGCCACCGGACCGCAGGGCAACACGGGCAGCACCGGACCTCAGGGCGCCACCGGCACCGCCGGACCCCAGGGTGGCACCGGCGCCGCTGGACCTCAAGGAACTCCCGGAACCACGGGACCCCAGGGAGGAACCGGAGCCACCGGACCGCAGGGCAACACGGGCAGCACCGGACCTCAGGGCGCCACCGGCACCGCCGGACCCCAGGGGGGCACCGGCGCCGCTGGACCTCAAGGAACTCCCGGAACCACGGGACCCCAGGGAGAGACCGGACCCCAGGGCCAGACCGGGTCCCAGGGAACCGCCGGACCCCAGGGCAACACGGGAGCCACCGGACCCCAGGGAACCGCCGGACCCCAAGGCGACACCGGAGCCACCGGACCCCAAGGAGGAACCGGGCCCCAGGGAACCGCCGGGCCTCAAGGAACCGCCGGACCCCAAGGCGACACCGGAGCCACCGGACCCCAAGGAGGAACCGGGCCCCAGGGAACCGCCGGGCCTCAAGGCGACACCGGAGCAGCCGGGGCCCAGGGTGATACCGGAGCCACCGGGCCTCAGGGGCCCTCCGGTACCGCCAGTGTCACACCCGTGTTCGGAACGACCACAACGATCGAGCCGGAAGCCACGACGGCCGTGGCCGCGGTCTGTCCGAACGGGCAGACGGCGATTTCCGGCGGGTGGCTCGCGGGCGACGAGGTCATCCCCGTCAACAGCTTCCGCTCCACCAGTTCGAATCCCAATGACAGCTGGACGGTGAACTTCCATAATCTGTCGACCGACCAGGAGTACTCCATCACGCCGATTGTCTACTGCGCGCCGTAGGTTCAGGTGTCAGCCGCGTGCGCGGAGGCTGGCCTCTTCGAGGTCGAGCTCGCGTTGGATCCGGCGCCGGGTGGCGCTGCTGATCTTGTTGGCCTCGTAGAGGCGCTGGAGTTCGGCCGCCTCGATGGCGATGAGTGTCCGCCGTATTTCGCGGTAGGCGTCGGCGGGCCTGGCGTCCGGATCGCTGTAGTGGGCCTCGTCCGCCTGCTGGACGCGCGCTTCGAGTTGGCGGCGGGCCTGTCTCAGGGCGGCCTCCGAGGCGGCGCCCAGATCGGAGAACTGCTCCGGATCGCCGAGCAGTTTGAGTTCGTCGAGAGCGGCGCGGGCGATGCGCCGACGGGTCTGGGCCTCCTCGCGGGCGGTGTGCTCGGGTTCCAGGGCGATACCGGACCGGCGGACCACGGGGGCGAGGGTGAAGCCCTGGAAGACGAGAGTGAGCGCGATGGTCCCGGTGGTGAGCGTGAGGATCAGCGACCGGTGCGGCAGCGGCGCTCCCGTCTGGGTGGTCAGGGGGATGGAGAGCGCGGCGGCCAGCGGCATGACACCCCGGGTTCCCGCCCAGGACAGGACGGCCGGGACACGCCAGGAGAGCCGGCTGTCGCCCTCCCCGCGCCGGTAGTGGATCAGGGCGGACAGCGGGAAGATCCACAGGAGGCGGATCGTGAGCACGGTGAACGTGATCACCGGAACCCACAGCGGCCAGCCGTGCTCGTCCCGCGCGAGCTGCCGCACGGCGGAGGGAAGCTCCAGGCCGATGAGGGCGAAGACGACGCTCTCCAGCAGAAAGGTCACGGTGGCGTAGACGGCGTGGACCTGGAGCCGGATGGGAGCGTTGCTGTGTCGGTGGCTGGTGCTGCCGAGGACGACTCCGGCCACGATGACGGCGGTCACGCCGGAGGTGTGCGACTCCTCCGCGACGACGTAGGAGGCGTACGGGGTGACCAGTGCGATGACGGTCTCCAGGATGGGATCCTCGGTCCGTCGTCGGATGAGGGACACCACTGCGGCGACCGCCGCGCCGATGAGGGCACCGCCGCCGGCCAGGATCAGGAACTGCTCGACGGTCCCGAAGACGGTGATGACACTGCCCGACACCGCGGTGGCCACCGCGACCTTGTACAGGACCAGGGAGGTGGCGTCATTGAACAGGCTTTCGGCCTGGACCATGGCCTGCACCCGGGGTGGCAGGGAGAGGCGGCGGCCCAGCGCGGTGACGGCCACGGGGTCGGTGCTGGCCAGGATGGAGCCGAGGATGAACGCGGTCGCGGCGGTGAGCGGGGTGATCGCCCGGGCGACGTAGCCGACCGCGATGGCGGAGGCGACGACCAGTCCGAAGACCAGACCGGTCACCGGGCGCCAGACGGTGCGCAGGTCGCGGACGGAGATCTCCTCGGCGGAGGCGAAGAGCAGGGGCGGCAGCACCAGCACATTGATCACATGCGGCGGCAGGCGCACCTCGGGGATCCAGGGCATCAGCCCGACCGCCAGACCGGCCACCACGAGGAGGGAGGGGGCGGGCAGGCTCCAGCGCCGGGCACCGGTCGCCACAGCCGTGGCCAGGACCACGAGCAGCAGAATGACGGTCAGGCCGGTCATGGAGCGTCCCCGGTGGGTTACGGCTTGTCACCCCCCTCTGACCTGGTGCTTTCCCAACGTAACCGACCGGGGGCGGTGGCGCAGCCGCTCATTGGGCGCTTGCCGTGGGGCGGATGACGAGTTCGTTGACGTCCACCTCCGGGGGCTGGGACAGGGCGTAGGCGATGGCTTCCGCGATCGCGGGGGCGGGCAGGGCCACGGCTCGGTAGGTCTTCATGGCCTCCCGGGCGGCGGGGTCGGAGATGCCCTCGGCGAGTTCGGACTCGGTCACGCCCGGGGAGACCAGGGTGACCCGGATGTCGCCTGCGGTCTCCTGGCGCAGTCCTTCGGAGATCGCGCGGACCGCGTACTTGGTGGCGCAGTAGACGGCCGCGGTGGGAGAGACCTCGTAGGCGCCGACGGAGGCGATGTTCACGACGTGTCCGCCGCCCTGGGCGCGCATCATGGGCAGGGCGGCGGCGATGCCGTGCAGGACTCCTCGTACGTTCACATCGATCATCCGGTCCCACTCGTCGACCTTGAGTGCTTCGAGTGGCGAGAGCGGCATCACCCCGGCGTTGTTGACCAGGACGTCCACGCGGCCGTAGCGCTCGCGGGCGGCGGAGACGAACGCCTGGACGTCGGCGGCGTCCGTGACGTCCAGCCGCCGGGATGCCGCGGTGCCGCCCGCGCCGGTGATCTCCTTGGTGAGTGCGTCGAGGCGGTCGGTGCGCCGAGCGCCCAGGAACAGCTGGTGGCCGTCGGCGGCGAGGCGCCGGGCGGTGGCCTCGCCGATGCCGCTGCTCGCTCCGGTGACTGCCACGATCTTGGCTGTGTGCGTCATTCCTGCTGTCCCTCTCGGTCGTCGGGTGCGGAGCTGTTCCGCCCGGCCGAGTCTGGACGGGGCGAGGACCGCCGACCAGGACGTGTGCTGCCTGGGTGTACGGCACCCAGGCAGCGCAGCGCGGCGGCCGCCTAGGCTGAGGGCATGACGGGCAACCATCTCGGAGAGTTCCTCCGTTCGTGCAGGGCGGCCCTGCGGCCGGAGGACGTCGGGCTGGTGAGCCATGGTGTGCGCAGGGTCGCCGGGCTGCGGCGGGAGGAGATCGCCGTTCTGGCCGGGGTGAACGCGGACTACTACACCCGTCTCGAACAGGGGCGCGAGCGCAATCCCTCGGCGCAGATACTCGACGCGCTGGGCCGCGCCCTGCGGCTGTCCCCCGAGGCCCATGTGCATCTGCACCGGCTGGCCGGGACCGCGCCGGGCCGTCGGCCGGTCCATACGACGGACCGGGTCGGTCCGGGTCTGCGGCAGTTGATGGACGGCCACCCGGGAGCCCCGGCGTTCGTCATCAACGGAACCCTGAACGTGCTGGCGGCCAACTCCCTGGCCGAGGCCCTGCACTCGCCCTTCGAGCGGGCGGACAACCTGGCCCGCATGATCTTCCTCGATCCGGCAGGGCGGCAGTTCTACAGGCGGTGGGAAGCGACCGCCGAGGCCGCCGTGGGTCATCTGCGGCAGGCGGCCGGTCTCGACCCGGACAGCCCACGGCTACGGGAACTCGTCCGCTCTCTCGGCGAGGGGAGCGCGGACTTCGCCCGTCTGTGGAAGACCCCTGTCGTACGGGGCAAGACGCGGGACGCCAAGTGTCTTCTGCATCCCGACGTCGGCCCGCTGACCCTGACCTACCATGCCTTCGACGTGTGCGACGCGCCGGGCCAGCAACTCATCGTCTACCAGGCCGAACCGGGCAGCCCCAGTGCCGGGGCCCTGGGGCTGCTGGGTTCCCTCCACGCCACCGCCGGACAGGCCGCCGTACCCCCGATGGTGACGGCCGGGTCGGGGCGCGGGGCCGGAGCTGCCGTGCGCGGTGGCGGTCAGCGCTCCGTGCGGGACGGAAGCCGCCATCCCGGCCGCGGGAAGTGGCAGGTGTAGCCGTCCGGGTAGCGCTCCAGGTAGTCCTGGTGCTCGGGCTCGGCCTCCCAGAAGGGACCGGCCGGCTCGACCTCGGTGACGACCTTGCCCGGCCACAGTCCGGAGGCGTCCACGTCGGCGATGGTGTCCTCGGCGATCCGCTTCTGCTCGTCGTCGGTGTAGTAGATGGCGGAGCGGTAGCTGAGGCCGATGTCGTTGCCCTGGCGGTTCTTGGTGCTCGGGTCGTGGATCTGGAAGAAGAACTCCAGGAGGGCGCGGTAGTCGGTCTCCTCGGGGTCGTAGAGGATCTCGATGGCCTCCGCATGGGTGCCGTGGTTGCGGTAGGTCGCGTTCGGCACGTCACCGCCGGTGTATCCGACCCGGGTCCCCCTCACACCCGGCAGCCGACGGATCAGGTCCTGCATCCCCCAGAAGCATCCGCCCGCCAGCACGGCCCTCTGTGTCTGCGCTGCCATGTCGGCCCCTCCAAAAATCTCGTGCCCCGGTCACTCGGGCTGCTCGGCCGTACGGCGGCGTTCCCGGGTGCCTGGCTTGATCGGCGTTCTCTGGCTTCATCAGCGCACAGAGGTGTCCAGGAATTCCGGGCCCGGCGGGAGCGTCCGGTGAGTGCGTGCGCCCGCCGGGCCACGCAGGGTGACCCTACGGTCCCGCAGGACGGACGGGGCGCTGGAGCTGTGCGCCTTCGCGCCGTCCGCCACCCGGCCGGGGCTGGCCGAGATCCACAGTCTCTACGGGCACCCCGACGGCTGGGGCGGCGCTTCTACATCAAGTGGGGCTTCGCCCCTCAGCGAGGCCACACGGGCGTTCGACTTCGGTGAGGGGCATGTGCTGGCGGGCTGAGGGCTGCGGCCCCGCACCGCCCCGGTGGTCGGCATAGCCATGCCCGGCCGGGTGCTCTCTGCTCTCCCGTCGCGCCGCAGTGCGCCAGTCCCGCCGGATGCTGCGGTCACGAAGTCAGCTTCCCGGGAGGGGAGTTGCTTTCGTGACCGCAGCCGCCCGGAAGGGCCTCTCTCACACGGCGTTCCCCGCCGCTGCCACGGGGATGTGTGCGTCCAGGTTCCAGTCCAGGCGCAGCACGGCGAGGTCGTCGGTGTGCCGGTCGGCGTTGAGGGTGCGGGTCTCGGCGATGAGCCGGTCCAGGTGGGCGTCGGGGTCCGCGGTGGTGACGGAGCCGACGATGCTCAGGAGGCCGTCCACTCCGAGGCGGTGGCCGGTGTTGCCCGCATAGCCTTCGACGAGGCCGTCGGTGTAGGCGATGAGGGCGCCGCGCCGGGGCAGTTCGAGGGTGGTGCGCGGCCACTTGCCGAGCCCCGGGGCGATGCCGAGGGCCACTCCGTGGCCCGCGGAGACCTCCTGGGCGCCGTCCGGGGTGAGCAGGAGCGGCTCGTGGTGGCCGGCCAGGTGCAGGGTGAGGGTGGCCGCGTCGGGTTCGAGGGTGATGAGGGTGCAGGTCGTGAACAGGTCGCTCACAGCACGCTCGGCCGTGTGGATCTGTTCCAGCAGATGCAGCAGCTGCCGGTCGCGGTGGCCGCCGAGGGTCAGCGCGCGCCAGGCGATGCGCAGGCAGACGCCGAGGGCCGCGGCGTCCGGACCGTGGCCGCTGACGTCGCCGATGATGGCGTGAACCTGGCCGTCCTCGGTCTGGACGACATCCAGGAAGTCACCGCCCAGCAGAGCCTGGGCGCGGCCGGGGTAGTAGCGGCTGGATGCCCTCACCGACGCGGAGGACAGCAGCGGCTCGGGCAGCAGGCCGCGCTCCAGGCGCGCGTTCTCCTCGGCGCGGAGCCGGCCGATCTGGAGGGCCGCGTTCGCGCGTTCGGCCTGCTTTCGCTGGACGGCGTACCGGACGGCGCGCTGCATCAGGTCGGGTTCGACCTTGCCCTTGATCAGGTAGTCCTGGGCGCCGGCGGCGAGGGAGTCGACTCCGGCGCGGGCATCGTCCAGTCCGGTCAGGACGATGATGGCGGCAGGGGTGTCGGTCTGGACCGCCTGGACCGTGTCCACTCCGGACGCGTCGGGCAGGTGCAGGTCGAGCAGGACGCAGTCGACGGGGCCCGCCAGCAGTGCGGTGCGCGCCTCTGCGGCGGTACGGCAGCGTGCGAGGGTGTGCGGGAGGTCGGTGTCGTGGAGGAGTTCCTCCACGAGGAGGGCGTCCCCGTCGTCGTCCTCCACCAGCAGGATGTGGTACTGCTCCGCGCCCGCGAGGTGCTGCTCGGTCACTGGTGCGCCTCTCTCTTCTGGAGCGCGGGCGCGTTGGCGGGAAGGGTGAAGACAACGCGGGTGCCGAGTTTGTAGTCGGAGTCGATCCTGATCGTACCGCCGTGGAACTCCACGACCTTCTTGCACATCGCGAGGCCGATTCCGGTGCCGGGATAGGCGTCCTTGGTGTGCAGGCGCTGGAAGAGCACGAAGATCTTCTCCTGGAACTCCGGGGCGATGCCGATGCCGTTGTCGGTCACGGCGAACTCCCACAGGTCGCCCTCGGCCACCACGCCGATGTGGATGCGCGGCAGCCGGTCGGGGCTGCGGAACTTGACCGCGTTGGACAGCAGGTTCTGCCAGAGCATGCTCAGCTGGGCGGCGTCCCCGACCACGGTGGGCAGTGCCTCGTGGGTGATCTCGGCCCCGCTCTCCTCGACGGACACACTGAGGGTGTCGAGGGTCCGGTCCAGCACCTCTTCCAGGTCGACGGTCTGGTGGTCGTTGTGGACGCGGCCGACCCGGGAGAAGGCCAGCAGGTCGTTGATGAGGGCCTGCATGCGGTTGGCGCCGTCGACGGCGAAGCCGATGTACTGGTCCGCCCGCTCGTCGAGCTGGCCCCCGTACCGTCGCTGGAGAAGCTGGGTGAAGCTGGACACCTTGCGCAGCGGCTCCTGGAGGTCGTGCGAGGCGACGTAGGCGAACTGTTCGAGTTCTGTGTTCGACCGCTTCAGGTCGGTCGCCTGTTCGTCCAGCAGTCGGCGGGAGGCCTCACTGAACTGGAGCTCCTCCACCAGGCGGCGGCGCATGGACTCCACGTCCGCGGCCAGCTGGCGGAGGTCCGCGGGGCCCGTGCCGGTGAGGGAGCGGTCGAAGCGGCCCTGCGCCACCTCACGGGCCGCCGAGCCGAGCCGGGTGAGCGGGCTGGTGATGCCGCGGCGCAGTCCCTCGAAGACCAGGGCGGCCACCAGAGCGATGACGGCAGCGATGATGACGAACGTCCAGTTGCGCAGCGTCATCGACCGGCGCAGTTCCCGGGTGGCGTCGGAGCGGGCGCTCTGGAGGTGGGACTGCTGCCGGGCCATGGCGCCGCGCAGCGCGTCGAAGGCGGCCTTGCCTTCGTCGGTACGCTGCGCGGCCACCTTGACGGCCTCCTGGGGGGAGGCGGACGAAATGGGCAGGGCTATGCGGTTCTGCCAGATGTCGGCGCGCTTCTCCACCTCGGCCAGGTCGGCGCGGGCGTGGTCGTCGCCAGCGGTCAGGGGCCGCAGACGGCCGAGGGCGGCCTTCTCGTCGGCCACGCCCTGGGTGTACGGCTGGAGGAAGTCGGCACGGCCGGAGAGTCCGTAGCCGCGGACTCCGGTCTCCTGGTTGACCAGCGCCTCTTCCACGCGCATCGCGTTGATCAGGGCGGGAGAACGCTTGTCCACGAGTTCACCGGTGAGCTGTGAGGTGCGCCACATGGCCCAGCCACCCAGCGACCCCAGCACGGCCAGGACGACCAGGGTGGTGGCCACCCCGGCCCGCAGCCAGCGCCGGGTGGTCCAGCCGGAGACGACACCCTCGCTGTCGGACGGCTTGCTGTTCATCGCGGTTCGAATCTCTCCCTCGGCGATCCGGGCCACGACGGGGTGCGCGGCCAGCACACTCTACCCGTGACCTGACAACGCATGTTGTCCCGGAGGAGATCAACGCCGTAGGGTGCTGTCATGCCTGGTCCGCTCTCCGCCTCCGCCGTCCCGCGGGGAGACTGTCGCGGCCGCCCGGCTTCCCTTCTCACACACCGGAGCTCGTGATCATGGCTGCCGCTGCAATCCGCCCGTACCACGTGCTACTGGTCGAGGACGACGTCGCCGACGCCATGCTCATCCAGGACGCCCTGACCGAGCGCGGTACCCGCAATCTCTCCCAGGTCGCCGACGGCATCGCGGCCCTGGACTATCTGCACGATCCGGACAACGAGCGGCCCGACCTCATTGTGCTGGATCTGAACATGCCGCGCATGAACGGACGGGAATTCCTCGCGGTGGTCAAGGAGGACGCGGATCTGCGCACCATTCCGGTCGTCGTGCTGACCACGTCCGCCGCCCCCGACGACGTGACCGGCGCCTACCGCCATCACGCCAACGCCTATGTCACCAAGCCGGTGAACCTGGAGGAATTCGAGGCCGCGGTCCGCAGCATCGACGCCTTCTACCTCGACATCGCGGTCAAGCCCCCGAAGGAGTAGCGCGGAGGGCTCGCTTTCAGTTGGGCCCCGCGTGGCCCGCCGTCCCGGAACCGGCGGACCGGCGCCCCGAAGGACGCCATCGCGAGGTAAACCGGAACGTACGCCTCCCGCGGCCCGATCGGAAGACCCGATGTGGTGTGCTCCAGATCACACCGGAACAGAGGTCCGCAGCGGACCCGGGCGTGATCGACATCTTGACGGGCCACCTCCCCCGGCATCATTCTTACCGGCCAGTAACAGGCCGGTCCTCGCCATCCGCGTCACGTCCGCCGTCGCCGCGCCGCCCATGTCCGGCGCGCTCGCACCGGTGATGTGCAGGGCGAAGCCGATGCGAGAGGGAGAGCATGACGGACAACGCCCGGGCGGCACTGGAGCATCTGCGCGATGCGAGCCAGTTCCAGTGGTACGTGATCCCGCTGCTCCTGCTCGTGCTGTACGTGTACGCGGTGGAAGCCGAACGCAGAAACTGGAACGTGCTGTTCGCCGGTCTCGCCCTGTGGGGCATGGACTGGTTCAACGAGATAGGGAACGCGCTGGTCTTCCACTTCAGCGGGCGCGCGCCGGTCTGGGGTGCCCGGGGGCACACGGCGTACCAGATCCTCATCGGGCTGAACATCGAGATCTGCTTCATGTTCGCGGTCATGGGTGTCGTGGCGGCGAAGTTCCTTCCGCCGCGCGGGACTCGTCTGCTCGGGCTGCCGAACCGGCCGGTGCTGGTCGCGGTGAACTCCGCCGCCGCGGTGGGTGTGGAGGTGCTGCTGCACCGGGCCGGTGTGCTCACCTGGGACTGGAGCTGGTGGCGGGCCGGTGTCCCCTACTTGATCTTCCTCATCGGGTACGCCCCGTTCTTCGTGGCGTGCTTCGTCGTCCACGACATGCCCCGGGTGCGGACCAAGGTCATCACGGTGGGAGCGATTTTCGGCGTCGACGCCCTGGCCCTGGTCCTGTTCGGCGCGCTGGGCTGGCTGTGAGCGGGGGCCTTCTCCGGGACCTGGCGGCCGGTCAGAAGCACTGGAGGTAGGCGGTCAGCAGGGATCCGGCCGAGTCGGCGCTGAGGCCGAGGGCCTCACCGACGGTCTCGGGCGGCACCTCGTCGGCCTCCGCGGCGCAGGCGGCGTCCCGGCCGGCGGAGGCGGCGAGGCGCTCCAGCCGGACCACCGCCCTCAGCGCGGCCATCGGTGCCTGCCGGACGAGCGTGGTCAGCCGGGTCTCCAACTGCTCGATGGTCTCGTCGAGATCCCTGGGCAGCGGCACCGTCCGGCGTTCGACGGCGCGGATGTGCTCGCACCAGTCGTCGTAGGGGCCCGAGACATCCACCTCGTCCAGTCGGCCGTCCGTCACCCGGTCCCAGTCGATCCGATGGCTGCGACCGCGCCAGCCGCAGGCGCAGGCACCCCGGCAGGCGGCTGCCCTGGGCCGGTGCAACCGGCCGTCGTACGCCCACCATTCGCTCGTGGGGTGTCCCGCGAACCCGCCGCCGATGTCCAGATACACGGGTCCGGGTTCGGAGCCGTCGGCGAGGACGGCTCCCGCGATGCCCTCGTGGGACTCTCCGAAGTCCTCAGTCCGCCAACCCACCTCGCCCTGTCCCTCCCGCGGTCGGCCGCGGACCCGCCCGCTCCTCGGCGCCCCGCGCGCGGGTGCCGGGGCGGCACCCGCGCGGTCGCCTTTCCGAGCTTGCCGCGGGCCGCACCCGTACGACGGGCACATCCACCGATTCCACCGGTTCGGAGGGCGCGCAGGGCGCGGACAACGGGCGCAGCGGGGGCGGACGCCTCGGGCTATCGCCGTGCGAAGGTCCCGGGTGCGAAGGTGAAGGCCGCGTAGGACCGGCCGCCCGTCTCGAAGTGCGCGGCCTCGGTCATCCCGTAGTGCCGGTGCACGGCCAGGGAGCGTTCGTTCGACAGCTCGACGAAGGCGACGGCCAGGTCGTAGGAGTCCTCCAGTGCCCGGCCGAGTGCCGTGAGCAGTGCCGTCAGGAGTCCACGGCCCTGGAAGCGTTCGTCGACCGCGACCGGGCCGTAGAGGAAGAGCCTTCCGGGGTCGCGCCTCTCGGACGCCTCCCGGACGGCCTCGACGGCCGCCGCGGCCGGGTGTCCGGGGGGAAGGCCGGTCGGCTCGCTCGTCATGGCGAACCCGGCGAACTCGCCCGCCACTTCGGCGACGAAGATGCCGGGGCCCGCCTGGAGACGATCGAGGACCTCCTGGTCCATGGCGCCCTGGACGAAGCCCCGCCGCGCGCGTTCCTCGTCGCTGAGGCCCTCTCCGCGCGCCGTGTCCATCAGGGACAGGATCGCGGCATGGTCGTCGGGACGCGACCGGCGCACGGTGATCGTCACACCCCGGAGGATACGCGCGGCGGCCGGACGGGGTGTCAGCAGGACCGGTAGGTGTAGCCGTCGGAGCCGCGGGGGGTGACGTCGAGGTCGCGTTGGACGATGCTCAGCGAACTGCCCCAGCGGGTGCAGGCGTTCTTGAAATTCCGGGTGTCGTACTCGATGACGAAGACCCGGTCGGCGTACGCCTTGGCGTACGCGCCGCACTCGTTGTACTCGGCGCACTCCTCGGCGACGGCGAAGTCGAAACCGGTCTTCTTGCGGTCGGGGAGCATCTCGGCGGTGTTCTTCTGCCCGATGGCCAGCCCCGAGGCGTGAGCCGTGCGGGCGAGGAGTGTGGCGTAGGCGGCGTTCCCCGCCTGGGTGAGGCGGCCGCCGGACCTCTGGTAGGAGTCGAGGTTGTCCGGTTCGACAGCTTGGAAGCCGCTCTTGGCGCATCCCTCGATCCAGCCGCCGACGATCGCGGCCAGACGGCCGCGCTTGTCGGCCGTGGAGGTGTCGAGCAGTGCCTCGTCCCAGTTCTCGTCGATGACCGGGCGCTTGTTCTTGTTCTTGAGGATCAGGTCGGGATGGTTCTTCTGCCACCAGCCCAGGGCGTCGGGCTGGGCCTGGAAGGCGTTGACGTAGCAGATGTTGTACAGCCCGGGCACCGGCTTCGCGGACCGGTCGCGGGACACGGCGCGGACGCCCGGGGCGGGTGGGTAGGCCCCGCCGAGCTGGTAGTCGACGGACATGTTCGCCCCCGGGAGCCTGACGGGCTTCTCGGCGGCGGAACCGGACGGTGTGGCGAAGGCGTTGGAGAGCCACACGCCGGCCGCCACGGTCGCGACCAGGCCCGTGGCGGCTGCCACGGCGGTGCTCTTGCGTCGGAGGAACGGGGTGGCGGTGTGACGGGGCATGTCTGCTCCTGTGGTGCACGGGTGCTTACCCGCGCATCCTGTCGCCCGGTTCATGAGTTTTCCGTGAGCCGGGCAGGCGCAGCCGGAGCAGGCGCCAGGGCCGGGGCCGTGGGGGGACGGTGTTCCGCAGCGTCAGGGCGAAGACGGCGCCGCCGCCGGGGCGTTGTGCCACGGTGATCGAGCCGCCGTGCGCGGCCGCGATCTCCTGCACCAGGGCCAGTCCGATGCCGGTGCCGCCGCCCGGCGAGCGGAAGCGTTCCAGCAGCCCCGGCAGGTCGCCGGTCGCCACTCCGGGGCCGCGGTCGGCGACCGCGATCGTCGGGCCGAGGACGGTGACCTCCACCTCGGCGCGGTCGCGGGGGTCGCCCGGGGTGCGGCCGTGGCGCAGCGCGTTGTCCAGCAGATTGCGGGTGGCGATGCGGACCAGGGCGGGATCGGCCTCGACGACCGACTCGTGCAGCTGCCGGGTGATCGGGGCGCCCGACGGGGTGAGTTCGTCGCAAATCTGCTCGACCAGCTGGTCCAGGCGCAGGGGTACGGGCTCGTAGGTGTCGGGGGCGGCGCGCAGCCTGCCGCGTACCAGTACGTTGTCGACGACATCGGCCATCCGGTCCGTGGCCCGCCGGATGCGGGGCAGATGCCGTTCGACGCCCTGGGGGTCCCTGTCCGCGATGTCCACCGAGCCGCGCAGGATGGCCACGGGGGTGCGCAGTTCGTGCGCGGCGTCCGCGAGCAGCCGCTCCTGTGCTTCGAGGGCCTCCCAGGCCGGTCGCAGGCTGCGCCCCGAGATCAGCTGTCCGGCGACTGCCGCCAGGGCGGTGAGGACCGCGGATCCGGTGAGGACGGCGGTCTCCAGCCGCCGGTGCTCCGCGTGGCCCTGCCCGGGGCCGCCGATGGTCACCACCGCGCCCGCGGTCCGGTGGGTCTCGTCGTTGTAGAAGGGGAGCGCGAGCAGATACACCGGCCGGCCGTCGTGGGCATGTCCCTCAGTGCGTACGGTGGTGTCGCGGCGCATGGCCGAGCGCACGATCCGGTCGCTCTGCGCGGCGGGCACCGAAAGGCCGGTGCCGAACGACGTGAACACGGTGCTCAGTCGGCCGTCGGGCCCGGCGCGGACGACGCCCACCTGGATGCGTCCGGTGGTGGCCTCGTCGTCGTGCAGTCCGTCGAGTTCGAGGCCGTGGTCGTCGTAGTAGAGCAGCGAGGCGCTCACGGAGGCCCTGCGGTACATCTCCTCGTACTCGGCCGACTCCCAGGAGCGTGCGTCCGTGCGGATCACCAGCCAGGACAGGGCGCCGACCCCCACCAGGGTGGTGAGGGCGTAGGCGAGGGTGAGCCGGATCTGGAGGCGGCGCAGCCGTCTGCGTGCCGAGGCTCCGGTGGCCGGGGGCGAGGCCGGTCCGCGCGTTCTGCGTGGGAACCGCAATCCGAGGGCACCGGAGCGGCGGTGGCGGTCGGGCGCCGTGTGCTCGTCGTGTGTCACGGCCGGTCGGCAGCCGCTTCGAGGCGGAATCCATGGCCGCGCACGGTATGGATCACCGGGGGCTCGCCGAGCTTGCGGCGCAGTCCCGCCATCACCGCGTCGACCACATTGGACGCGGGGTCCGCCATTTCGTCCCAGCAGTGCTCGATCAGGGAGCTGCGGGTGGTCACCGAGTCCTGGTGGACCAACAGATGGCGCAGGACCGCGTACTCCTTGGGGGTCAGGGAGAGCAGTACCCCGCCGCGGCGCACCTCGCGGCGGGCCTCGTCCAGCTCGACATCGGCGTGCCGGAGATACACGGGGAGCCGGGCGGACGCGCGCCGCGCCAGGCTGCCGACCCGCATGACCAGCTCGACCATGGCGAACGGCTTGGGCAGATAGTCGTCCACGCCCAGCCGGAAACCGTCCACCCGGTCCGCGAGGGTGTGCAGTGCGGTCAGGCACAGGACGGGTACCGTCCAGCCGGAGCGGCGCTTCTCCCGCAGCGCGTACAGCGAGTCGCCGGAGGGCACGAGCCGGTCGAGTACGACGCAGTCGTAGGGGGCCAGTTCGAGCAGGGCGTCCGCGTCGGGCCAGTCCGGCACCGCGTCCACGGCGTATCCGGCCTCGCGGAGCCCGGCCATCAGGGTGTCCCGGAGATCGGGATCGTCCTCGACGAGGAGCACGCGCATGGGGTGATGTCCTTGGGGTTCGCGCCGGTCGCTCCCGGTCGGCGGGGACGGGGGCACGGGCGCTGAGTGGCGGGCGGCGGGGACGGCATCGTAGGCAGCGGGCGGAGCACATGGGAAGTTCGGTGCCCGGGCCAGAGGTCGGGGTCAGCGGGCGGGGGCCAGAGGTCGGGGGCGAAGGGGACGGCGGCCAGAGGGTCAGGGGCGAGAGGGACGGGGGTCAGGGGGACGGGGGTCAGGGGGTGGGGTCAGGGGGTGGGGTCAGGGGGTGGGGTCAGGGGGTGGGGCCGTCGGCCGGCGGTCGGTGTGCGGTGCGTGCCGTGCGGCGCGCGGTCAGCAGGACCCGCAGGGAGGGCACCAGCGGTGGCCGTGCGGAGCCTCGGAGCAGAGCGGCACCGCGCGCCAGTGCGGCGTCCGCGGTCAGCATCTCGATCCTCACCAGGGCGCCGATCAGGGGGCGGAAGGGGGCCGGTGCCAGCGCGGGCAGTGCGGCCGCCGCCTCCAGCGCGGCCCTGGCCTGTCCGATCTGGTGGCTCACCAGGTCCCGCACGCCGGGGGTGTCGCGACGGGCCGCCAGGTCCTCCCGGGTCACCGAGAAACGGTGCAGCGTCTCGGCCGGGATGCCGAGGCGGCCTTCGGGGATGTCCTCGGCGAGGTCGTTGACGAAGTCCAGCCGCTGGCTGCCGTCGATGAACGTGCGACAGGCAGCGCGGTACGGCCCCTCGTCGTGCTCCGGCCCCAGCAGCGTGGCGACCAGCATGAAGGCGGGCAGCGCATAGGCGTCGAGATAGGCCTGGTAGTCCCGCTCGTCGGCGAATCCGGTGAAGTCCAGCTCCGCCGTCGCGGTGGACAGATAGTCCTCCACCGGCCCGCGCAGCCGCGGATGCGCGGCGAGGGTGTGTGCCAGGGCGCGCAGCAGTGGATCACTGCCGGTGCCGGTGTCCAGCACCTGGCGCACCTGCTGTTCCCAGGACGCCCAGGCGGCGGCGCGCTGTGCCCTCGGCCCGGTGTCCAGCAGGTTGTCCCCGTGGTGCATCAGGGCCGTCGCCGCCACCGCATGGGGCAGTACCGGCCGGGGCAGCAGCAGTCGGACGGCCAGATAGGAGGCCGGGCGGAAGCGTGCCACCAGTCGGCGCTGGGCGCCGTAGTCGCCGCGCAGTTCCGGGTCCCGGATCCCCGCTGCGGTGAGGCTCTGTGTCCAGGCGTTCATCGCATGATCGTAGGCGGACCGCGTGGACGGGCCCCACCCGCGCCCAGCCGGGTGGCTCCAATGGCCCTCCGGGGCCGGGCGGGTGGTGCGGTCGGCCTCAGAAGCCCCGGAACACACCGTCCTCGTCGGCGGCGTCGGCGAATTCCTCCCAGTCCATGTTGGCGATGGAGAGGTTGTTCTCGATGGACCACAGCTCCCTTGCTATGACCCGGAGTTCGCTGAACTCCTCGCCGGGCTGCGCGTCCTCCTCGTCGTGGGGCATGACGGCCAGCAACGGCATCTCGGGGGCGGTGAGCGCGGTGGTGTCGGCCACGATCATCAGGGAGCCGCGGGCGGGCGCCAGCGCGACCACCTGCTCCGCGGTCAGGTCGCGGTGGGCGGGGTCGTCGACGATGTGCACATGCGCGAGGAAGTCGTCCTCGTTGGGGGTGGCGATGGCGGTGCGGAGGGCGCCCCATGCCGCCTGGTCGGAGAAGTCGGTGCGGACCAGCAGGGTTTCGTCCGTCTGCGGCAGGCTCTTCATGGCGGAGGTCTCCTCAAGGGTGCGGGGGAACGCCGGTGGAACCCCGGCGCGGCAGGGCCGTACGGGCCCGGAGGGCGGCGACTCGCGCTAAAGCTATCCCGGGGGTCTGACAACGGCGGTCCGCCGGGAGAGCGGCCCCGCTCCCCCGGCGGGCGGGTTCCTCGCCGACGTACCTGCTCCGAGCGGTTTCCCCGGCGCCCGGTCCGGCGGGCAACGGGAAACCCGTCGACCCGGGGGTCCCCCGTGCCCAGGCTGGAGCCGTCAGCACCCAGCACGTCCTGTGCTCCGCAGGGCACCCAGCAGGAGGGGAACATCCATGCGCACCATCTTCCGCGGCACCGCCGCACTCGCCACCGCCGCCGCGGCCGTGGTGGCCCTGGGCGGCGCGGCCCAGGCCAAACCGGCCGGTGACTGGGCCGGTTGTCCGTCCGGCGCGGTCTGCGTCTATCCGCAGAACCAGAACCCGGCCGTCTCGCCCAGCCTGGTCTTCTACAGCTACGGCGCCCACAATCTGAGCAACCAGTACGGATGGCACTGGGTGCTCAACAACCAGTACGGCGGCGCGACCGCAAGCCTGTGCACGGGCTACAACGGCCAGGGCTGCGGAGCGGCGTTCAAGCAGCAGACGGGTGTGTGGGCGGATCTCACGCCGGTCGACTCCATCACGCTCAACCGGCCCTGACGGCCGATCGGCGCGCTTCCGGAACCGCTCCGTGCCGGGCGGTTCCGGAAGCGCGCGTTTGCGCCACTTACGGGTGAAGTGCTTCGCCCTGCGTCCTGCCCGGATCGTAGTCTGGGCACCTGCCGTCTCACGGCACGGGCAGGGGGATGCCATGGGGGACGCGTCGAGCGGGCCGGAGCAGTCGGCGCACGGTCGCGAAAGCAATCAGGGGGAAGCCGCGGGAGCCTTTGCGGGGGCCATCACCGGGTCCTTCGCCGCCCAGTTGAGACGGCTGCGGCGGCAACGGGGCCTGTCCCTGGCGGATCTGGCGCGGCAGGTCCACTACAGCAAAGGCTATCTGAGCAAGATCGAGACGGGTGCGAAGCCGCCGACCGTGGATGTGGCCCGGCGCTGCGACCGTGCTCTCACCGCCGGGGGCGCGCTGCTCGCGCTGGCGGAGACGGCGACCGCCCGGGAGCGGGCCGGTGACAACGATATCGGGGCGCCCGCCTGCCCCTATCGCGGGCTGTCGGCGTTCACCGCGCAGGACGAGGAGTGGTTCTTCGGGCGGGAGCGGGCGACGGCCGCGCTCGTCGAGCGGCTCTTCCAGCGCATCGGCAGGGGGCCGTTGATGCTGGTGGCGCCCTCGGGCGCGGGCAAGTCGTCGCTGCTCAGCGCGGGTCTGGTGCCCGCTCTCGGGCGGCCGGGACGTTTTCCCGTGCCGGGCGCGGACCGCTGGCCGGTGGTCGCCCTCACCCCCACGGCACACCCGCTGGAGGAGCTGCTGGAGCGCACGGCCAAGGCGCTGGGCTGCGACCTCCGGCTGAGCGCGGCCGAACTCCGGGCGAGACCACGGGCGTTGCTGGCAGCGGTGCACCGGGCTACGGGGGCCGGGCGGCCGGAGTCCGGCGGGGACGGTCGCAGGCCACCGCCGGTGTGCCCGGTGCTGCTCGTCGACCAGTTCGAGGAGCTGTTCACCCTCTGCGCCGACGAGCACGAACGGCGGGCCTACGTCCGGGTGTTGTGCGCCCTGGCCGCATCGCCTCCGACGGGAGCGGGACCCGACCCCGCCGTGATCGTGATCGGGCTGCGGGCCGACTTCTCCGGGCGCTGCCTGGAACTACCCGAACTGGCACCGGTGTTCACCGAAGGGCTGTTCGCACTACCCCCGATGACCGTCGCGGAGCTGCGTGAGTCGGTCATCCGCCCGGCGGAACTGGCCGGTGTCGCCCTCGAACCCGGCCTGGTGCCGCTGCTGCTGGGCGACGCCGGGCTGCGCGAGGAGCACGGGGCGGCCGCCCGGGAGGGTGCGGAGGCCCCGCAGACGCCGTCCGGGGCGCTGCCCCTGGTGTCCCATGCGCTGCTGGCCACCTGGCAGCACCGCGAGCAGTCCACCCTGACCGTGGCCGGGTACCAGCGCGCGGGCGGCATCCGGGGAGCGGTCGCCCGCACCGCCGAGGACGTGTTCGCCGGACTGCATCCGGCCGAGCAGCGGACGGTCCGGCGCGTCCTGGCCCGGCTGGTGCAGGTCGGCGAGGACACCGGTGCCACCCGGCGCAGAACGCGCCGGACCGTACTGCTGGAGCAGCTCGGTGACACGGACGATGTCGCGGCGGCGCTCGACGCCCTCGTGGGGGCCCGGCTGGTCACCGTGGACCACGACAGGGTGGAGATCGCGCACGAGGCGCTGCTGCATGCCTGGCCCCGGCTGCGCGACTGGATCCACGCCGACCGGGCCGGGCTGCTGATCCACCAGCAGCTCGCCCGGGCCGCCACGGACTGGGAGCGCGAGGGCCGCGACCCGTCCGCCCTGTACCGGGGCACCCGGCTGGAGTCGGCCCGCTCCTGGGCGGACGAACTGGACGGCGGCGGCCGCCTCAGCCGCGGGGAGGAGGCCTTTCTGCGGGCGAGCCGTGCCGAGGAGGAGGCGCGGGCGCGGCGAGTCCGGCGTCAGGAGCGGCTGCGCGGGGCCCTGTTGGCCACGCTCGTCGTACTGCTGGGTCTCGCCCTGGCCGCGGGCGGCCTGGCCTACCGGCAGCGGACGGCGGCCCTCGCCCAGGAGCAGGTCTCCCGCTCACACGCCCTCGCCCTGGAGTCCGTCTCGCTGGCGCCCGGTCGGCCCGAGGCGTCGATGCTGCTGGCGGTCGCGGCCTGTCGCGCCCGCGTCACGGCGGAGGCCCGCGGGGCGCTGCTGAGCACCCAGGCCCAGCCGTTCGCCGGTCGGCTGGGCGGGCAGCGGGGGCCGGTGAACTCGCTCGCCTTCTCACCGGACGACCGGCTGCTGGCGACGGCGAGTTCCGACGGGACCGTGCTGCTGCGGCGACTGGCCGACCGTCGTACCGTCACCAGGCTCACCCTGCCCGGGCGGGTGCGCTCCGTCGCCTTCAGCCCCGACGGCGCGGCCCTCGCGGCCGGTTCGACGGGCGGTCCGGTGCGGCTGTGGTCCACGGCCGACGGCCGGACGCGGGCCGTGCTGCCCGAACGGACCGCGGGCGCCCGGGCGGTTGCCTTCGACCCCCGCGGCCGTACGCTCGCCGTCGCGGGCCGGGACGGCACGGTCCAGCTGTGGGACACCGGGCCGGCCCACCGGGCCCGTGCCGTACTCGGCGGCCACGTGGGGACCGTCACTGCGCTGGCGTACTCCCCCGACGGGCGGACGCTGGCCTCGGCGGGCTCCGACCGCACCGTACGGCTGTGGAGCACCGATGCGGCGCGCCCCCTCGCGGAACTGCGCGGGCACACCGACGAGGTGCTGGGGGTGGCGTTCTCACCGGACGGGCGGACTCTGGCCTCGGGGGGCGTGGACCGTACCGTGCGGCTGTGGGACGTGGCCGCGCGGCGGCCGACCGCGACACTGACCGGGCACGGTGACGATGTGAACGGGGTCGCCTGGACACCCGACGGCGCGAGTGTGGTGAGCGCGGGCGGTGACGGCACCACCAGGCTGTGGGACGCGCACAGCGGGCGGCCCACCGCGACGCTGTCCGGGCACACGGACTATGTGCTCGGTGTGGCGGTGAACGGCAGCGGCACCCTGCTGGCCACCGCGGGGTTCGACCAGTCCGTGGTGCTGTGGGACCTGCGGGGCCGGACGCTGGCCGCGCCGCCGTTCACGGAGGTCTCGGCCGCCGCCTACAGTCCGGACGGGAAGCTGCTGGCCAGTGCCGGTACCGATCACACGGTACGGGTGTGGGACGTGGCCCGGCGGCGGCTGTCGGCCGTACTGACCGGCCACCGGGAGAGCGTGGTGTCGGTGGCCTTCGCCCCCGACGGGCGCACGCTGGGTTCGGCGGGCTCCGACGGCACGGTACGCCTGTGGGACGTGCCGACCCGACGCCCGCTCGGCACGCTCGAAGGCCACCGGGGAAGCGTGTTCGCGGTGGCCTTCGCTCCCGACGGCCGAACGGTGGCCTCCGCGGGCTCCGACGGCACCGTGCGCCTCTGGGACGTGCCCACCCGCCGCCCGCTGGCGGTGCTCACCGGGCACACCGACTACGTCAACGGCCTCGCCTTCAGCCCCGACGGGCGCACCCTCGCCAGCGGCGGGGACGATCTGAGCGTACGGCTGTGGGACGTGCCCGCCCGGCGCCTGAGGGCGACGCTCACCGGTCACACGGGGGCCGTGCGGGCGGTGGCGTACAGCCCCGACGGGCACACGCTGGCCAGCGGAGGGAACGACGGCACCGTGCGCCTGTGGGACCTGGACCGGAACCGGCCGGAGGCGTCCCTGACCGGTCATTCGGGGGCGGTGCGGGGTGTCGCCTTCTCCCCGGACGGACATCTGCTGGCGAGCAGCGGCAGCGACCGGACCGTGCGGTTGTGGGATGTGCGGGGTCGGCGCGCCTGGGCCGCCCTGACCGGTCACACCAACGCGGTGTGGGGTGTCGCCTTCTCCCCGGACGGGCGGACGGTCGCCAGCAGCAGCAACGACGGCACCGTACGGCTGTGGGACCTCGACCTCTCCGCACGGCTGGCCGAGGTGTGCCGCCTGCTCCGCACGGCGGGCAGCGCCGCGACGGCCGGACCGGCCCCCGAGTCCGGCATGACCACGGCCCGGGTCTGTCCTGGCACCTGATCCCCGGTCCGCTGCCCGGGCCCGCACCGATGTCCGAGCCGCTGGCCCCGGTCCGCGGCCCGAGCCCGCACCGGAGTCCGAACTGCCGCCTCCGACCCGCCGTCCCCGGTCCGCCGCCCGAGCCCGAACCGGTGCCCGGTCCGCCGCCCGAGCCCGAACCGATGTCCGACCCGCCGCCTCCGGTCCGCCGCCCGAGCCGCACCGGAGTCCGACCCGCCGCCCCCCCGTGCCCGTCCCCCGCGCGCGGGCGGCGTTTCCCGGGGGTTTCCCGTCGCCTTCCCCGGTGGGGTGCCGCGTCGGCGTCGACGCGCGGCAGGCCGGGTCGGCAGCCTGGACTCCCGTGCGGAGAGCGGCGCTTGGCACCGCGAGCCGCACGGGACGACCGCACATCCACGACAGGAACGGGGGTACCGGCATGCGCAGCAGGGCCGGTCTCATCGGAGTCATCATGGGCGTCCTCGCCCTCCTCGGCGGGGCGGCCACGTCCCCGGCCCAGGCGGCCGGACGGCCGCCCGCCGCCGTCACCGCACCAGGCGCGGACGAGGGGTGCGCCGTTCTGGCACCGGGCGCCTCCGCGGCCGCCGAGCGGGCGGTCGCCGCGGCCTGCGCCCAGGTCGCGGCGGGGGTCTGGTACACCTGGGGCGGCGGCCACGGTCCGCAGCCCGGCGTCAGTTACGGGAAGGTCGACCCGACCGACCCGGCCAGCGAGCACGATCCCGAGCGGCTCGGCTTCGACTGCTCGGGGCTGGTGCGCTACGCCTATGCGCAGGCCGCCGGGGCCGACATCCTCAACGGCGACGCCAGCTCCCAGTACTACACGCCCCGCGCCGCCGCCCGCTTCACCGCGGCCCAGGGTCTGGCCCCGCTGCTGCCCGGCGACCTGCTGGCCTGGGGAACCTCGCAGGACCTCCACCACATCGCGATCTACCTGGGCGCGGGCAGGATGGTGGAGGCCAGGCAGTCGGGCACCAAGGTGATGGTCAGCGATGTCCGCCTGGGCGGTGACTACTTCGGGGCGCTGCGCGTCAACACGGGCGCGGTGACCGGACATGTGTTCACGACCTGGGGCACGGGCGTCTGGACCAAGGCCCAGCCGTCCACCCGGGCCGCCCGGGTCTACGCCTTCCCGGGCCCGACCGCGGTCCGGATCGCGTGCCAGAAGCACGCGGAACTCGTCACCGCCGACGGCTACACCAACGACGCCTGGTCCTATCTGCCCGACTACGGCGCCTGGATGACGAACATCTACATCCAGGGCCCCGCCTGGCTCGACGGCGTGCCGACCTGCACGTCCTGACCCCCCGCGGCAGCGGACGGCGGGGCACCTCCGAGGCAACACACGCCGGCCGGGGGCGCCCTGCCGTCCCGCTCCGTTTCCGCAACAGTCCGGCGCCGCCCCGGCACCCCCTCGAGCGGTGCATGCCGTCGCCGCTCCCCGGCGGCGACCCGGGAGCAGCTGATCACGACCGTGGATCGGCCGTCGCCCCTGGATCCCCGAGAACGCTGGTCCCATGCCCTTCTCGCCCCCGGTTCCGCTCCGCAACCCGGCAACGCCGGATGCCAACGACCGGCACGCGAAGCAGTCACATGATCGCCCGGAGAAGTCCAAGGCGGTGTACGGGTTCGGCTCGTGCCGAGTTACGCGGGCGGGACGAGAACGAACTCCTTGCCGAGTTGGGAGGCCGATGAGTCGCCGTACATCGTGAGCTCGCCGTCCGACCAGCGGACCATGAGGTCGTCGGGCCAGGTGTTGCCTCCGAAGTTGCCCGCCGAGATGACCTTGGCGTGGTCGCGCCATAGGGCGTTGGGGCCGAGGACCTGGTTCTGGGCGCCGAGGCCGCTGATGCCGAGGTCCTTGTAGACGGTCAGTTCGCCATCGGTCCAGAGGACCATCAGGTCGTTGTTGTCGGCGCTGCCGAAGTCGCCGGCGGTGATGGCCTTCACGTTCTTCCAGGTATCATTGGGGCCGATGAGCTTGCGGTCTTTCTCGAAACCGAAGGCGCTGTCGAAAGATTCCGTAGGGCTTGGGGTTGGGCGAATCGTTGTACTTCGGGACGAAGCCGAAGTTCTCGAATCGGTCGGTGTCCGACAGTCAGTGCGCCGCGGATATGACGAGGTTCATGGACGGTGAGTCGACGACGGAGGCGGTGCAGAACCGGTCCTCCTTGCCGCCGGCGCGCGTGACGACGAACACACCGACGTTGCCGAAGCCGCCTGCGACTTCGTGGCTGGGCGCGCGCAGCGCCGGTCCCGTGCCGTTGGTGTCGCCCAGCGGGGCGCCGTCCGGGTCGTCCAGAGGCCGTGCATTGCGCAGTCGCTCGGGCGTCCAGTACGCGTCGAGCTCCTTGGCCTCCCGGAGCTGTTCGGCGTCAAGGGGAGCCGGGGGACGGGGCGTCGGGTCGATACCGAGCGAGCGGTAGTACTCCTCGTCCGACATCCGCGAGGACGCCGGGGCCGGGCTCGGCAGGACGGGCGTCGCGCCGGATGCCTTTGTCAGGGCCTGAAGTGAGGTCGCTGCCGATGGCGATGTCGGGCCGGACGTAGAGGAGTTGGTCCCTGCGGGGGTGTTCGGCGCTGCTGCCGTCGGCGCGGGTGTTGCCGTTGCGGCGATCGCAGGAGCGGCCAGAAGTGCGGTGCACAGTCCGAGTGCGGCAGCACCCAGAGTGAAGCATCTCATTAGTACCTTATGCGCTATCGATGGTTCATCCTCGCCTCAAGCTCACGTAATGGGCGAGTAAAGTACAGGTGATACCAGACTACTGATAAGGGGTGTTTGCCATGTTTCGTGCCGCGCGCCCGCCATTGGTGAGCTGCACAGCAGCCGCCGCTCTGACGCTCGGAGCGTTTGCGTCTCCGGCCTTGGCGGGGCCCACCTCGCCTCCACCCCAGTACGCCCCTTCAGCCACCCTCAACGTCGACACCGGAACCCCCGGGCACGAGGTCGAGGCTCTGTGGCTCGACGAGTGGCGCGACGAAAACGAGAAGACCGTGCAGGTCACGTCGCCGGCGTTTGAAGGCCCCGCGACGCTGACGTTCAACGGCCGCCAGTACGAGGGCAAGGCGCGCCTGCGCCCGGATGTGCATCCCGGACAGGCTCAGGCGCGAGTCGTCACACACGGCGGGCAGGCGGTCAAGAAGGCGGTGTTCTGGATCAGCCCGGCCAAGGCGCCCAGCAATGACTCAAGTTCCATCGACCCGGCCAAGGCGCCGAGCGATGGCTCAAGGTCCCCGGCGTGGCTGATCGGTGGAGCGCTCGTCGTGGCGGGGGCGGGGATGGCGGTGGTGAGACTGCTCGTTGTGCGGCGACGGCGCAAGCGCCCCGTGGCACCGTAAGTATCTGGCGCGGACTGGGGTCTGCCGAGTAGGGCGCCCCTGAACGCCAACGGCTCGGTGGCCCTCACGATGCCGTCGGGGATTGCCTGGCTCTGCTTCAGCGTGTCCGGGAGAGCGCCGGTTCCTCCACCGAACCTGTGGCGTACTTCGTCGGCGCCGGAACGGCTGGCTAGTGTCGTCTGCCGGCTGCGGGCGGCAGTGCTACCACCTTGCCGTACTGGTCGAGTTGCTCGCGCAACGCGCGGTTGTCCAGGGCGAGCGCTTGAACCTGCTGCGCGAGAATGTCGACGGTCCGACGGAGGTCTGCGATCTCCTCATGGCGGGCTTTGCGGGCTTCACGGAGTTCGCCGCTCAGCTCACGGATGCGTTCGCGCAACGTCGCAGGGACATCGGCTCCGCCGCCGCGTTCGTCGACGCGCCGCCGGAACTCCTCCAGAACGTCACAGGCTCGGCAAGTGAGTGTTTCCGAAGGTCGGGCCTGCTGGCCTGCCGAAATGGGTTCCATGGGTGCTGTTGAAGGGGGCTCAGGCGGCGGGTGCGGCGGGCTTCGGCGGCTTCGTCCAGGTGGGTGGCGCCTGCGCGGGTGATGCGACGGGTCATCAAGGTGATGGCGGCCCAGGTGATGAGGGTTTCGGAGTGTTGGATGAGCCGTTCGTAGTCGCGGGCATGCCGGCGGGCGTTCATCATCCAGGCCAGGGGCCGTTGACCACCCAGGCGGGGAAGGATGACGAATCCGGAGGTGTCCTTCGGCCGTGCGACCGTCTTGATCGTGAGGTTGAGGTGCTTCTTTGCCCAGGTCACGAGCTTGTACCGTAAGCGCGGTCGGCCCAATCGTGATCTCGGGGTGCATCAGACGGAGGCGGAAGAGGACTTCCTTCGCCGCGGCGGAGTCGTGGAGGTCGGCCGGGATGACCATGACCATCAGCTGCAGCCCGCGGGTGTCGACCACGAGGTGCCGCTTGCGGCCGTTGATTGTTCCCGTCTGACCTGCGGCGGGGGCCCGCGATGAAGGGTCAGGAGCTGGCGATGAGGTCGAGGGTGGCCTCGATGGAGTTGAGCTGGGCGACAATGTGCTTGACCCACTTGTCGTTCGGGTGGGCAGCGGCATGCGGGGCGACGGTGCCGGTGATGAACCGGCGGAACTCGTTCAGCTTCTGTGAGACCACGACGCGTTCGTATGCCTCGAGTGCGGCCCGGTCGGCGCCGAGCTGGTAGCCGACCTGCCTAGTCCAGGTCAGCGGCGGCCAGCCGCCGGAAGCTGCCTCGTCTTCCCCGAGGTCGAGAACCGTGACCCGGCTACGAGTCCGCACGCAACGACACCACACTCACCTGGCAGTAGACGTGGTGGCGCATGTCGGGTGGACTGTACGGACTCTTCCTGCGGGAACTGTGCCAAGCATGGTCGTGCACCGTCGAATCCCTTCTGGCACCCTGTCAGCACCGCAACCGGTCGGACACGCGCGTTCTGGATGACGGGAGCCTCGGCTCCGTCCCAGGCTGTCTTCTCGCCCGGCCGTCGGCCTGAGTGTCCGAGGGAGCCGCCGGTCCGCCCGGAGCCTCAGGGCCTCTCGGGATAGCGGTCGCGGCCGTTGGGGAGTTCGCCGGAGGTGGACTCCTCCAGCAGGGCGGTGTACTTGCGGGAGAGTTCCTCGTAGCGCTCGTCGGTGTCGGGCGTTCCGCGTGTGCGGCGGGTGAGGAGGTACAGAGCGACCGGTCCGGTGATCATCGAGACCACCGGGATCAGCGGCCACCACGACATGGGTCCTCCCCTGGGTGCAAAGCTCCGGGGGAGCGCCGCGGCACTCCCGCTCCAGGATAGGCCCCTCGGGTCCGCTCGCCAACGGAACGCGCGGCAGCGGGGTTTGTCACCTCAGGCGTCACCCGACGTTTCGCTTCAACCACTGGACGCACGCGTCGATCGCTTCTAAGTTCCCCTCTCGGCATCGGTTTCGCCCGCGTCCCGTATCCCGGCGCGGGCGTCAACGTGCCTTTCCTGCAAGCCCGTTGATGCATCAACCACCGTGCGATGTGAGAGGCTGTGGAGAAGACCGGTGTCCCCGCGCCCGACGGCGCGCTCCCCGAGCGGCACGGCGCCGCGCCCTCGCCCGGCAGCCCGCGGTTCCTGGTGCTCGGTCTGCTGGCCATCACGGACGGCCGCGAGACGGTCGTACTCCAGCCTTCGCGTCCCGCCTCCCTGCTTGCCGCACTGCTGCTCCACCCGGGCTCCGTCGTCTCCTCGGGCTTTCTCCAGCGTGTGGTCTGGGGCAGTCGGCCGCCCGCGGGCGGCAAGTCCGCGCTGCACACCTGTGTCCTGCGGTTACGCAGACTCTTCGTCAAGTACGGGGTCACCGACCATGCCATCGAGGCCGTCCCCGGCGGCTACCGGCTGGATGCCGACGCCGACTCGCTCGATCTGCTCCGGTTCCGCGGTCTGCTGGCGCGGGCGCAGGCCGACGACGATCCGGAGTCGGCCCTTCGGCTGGCCCGGGCGGCGCTGACGCTCTGGAAGGAACCCCTCCTCGGCAATGTCCAGTCGGAGGAACTGCACCGCGACCAGGTGCCGCGGCTGGCCGAGGAGCGGCTGCTCGCCGTGGAGCGGGTCTTCGACGGTGAACTGCGGCTGGGGCGGCACCGCGAGATGATCGCCGAGGCGCGCCGGGCCGTGCACGCCCATCCGGGCCACGAGGGGCTCTCCGCCCTGCTGATCGAGGCGCTGTACCGCTCGGGGCGGCGCGCGGAGGCGCTCGCCGAGTACCGCAGGATCCACGCCCATCTCGTCGGTGAGCTGGGGGTGGAGCCCGGCCCCGGGCTGCGCGGACTGCAACTCGCGGTACTGCGCGGTGAACCGCCCCTCTCGAATCCCGGGCCGCCCCCGGCCGGTACCGCGGCGCCGGGCGGGATGTCCCCGAGTCTGGGGCGGGCCTCTCCGGCGACCCCCGGTGTCCTCGTGCTGCGTTCCCTCGTCGAGGCGGGGCTACTGGAGGAGGGCCCGCCGGGCCGCTACCGCGTCCACGATCTGCTGCGCCTGTTCGTCCAGGCGGCCGGTACCGCCCTCCCGGCCTCCCGGCAGAACGACCCGACGGACCTACCCCCGTCTCCTCCGTCTCCCCCGTCTCCCCTCGGCTGACCGCCCCGCTGCCCTCGGAGGTTTCCGACCCCATGGCCCACACCCCCGCGTCCGACGAGGAGATCGCGCAGTCGCGGCCCCGGATCCGCAAGGACGTGCTCTTCACCCGGACCCCGTCCGGAGTGCTCTTCCACAACGCCCACGGCGGGTTCAACGTCGTCACCCAGTCGGCATACCGGTTCGCCTCGCTGATCGTGCCCCATCTCAACGGGGAGCGCCGGGTCGAGGAGCTGTACGCGGGGCTGGGCGACAAGCAGCGCGCCATGGTGGTCCAGTTGGTGCGCGCCCTCTACGCGCGGGGCTTCGCCCGGGATGCGGGGCCGTTCACCGCCGCGGACGTGCTGCCCCCGGAGGTCGCCGCGCGGTTCGCGCACCAGCTCGACTATCTCGACCACTACGCGGACGACGCGGCCGGGCGGTTCTCCCGCTTCCGTTCCACCGCGGTCGCCGTCCTCGGGGACGACGCCCTCGCCCGGTGGGCGGCGCTCGGCCTGCTCCGCAACGGCTGTGCCGCCGTGGCCGTCACCGGGCAGGACGCCCCGCAGGGCGGGCCGAGCCGTGAACTTCACGGGGTGGAGGGCGTGACCGAGATCGAGGCCGAGGCCGCCGCCCTGGCCGAGGCGGGCTGCGACGCCCGCCTCGCCTTCCTGCCCCCGCCCCCACCGTCGCCCGCGCGCGGCGGCCGTGCGCCCGCCGACGGTACGTACAGCTGGGACGATCTCGACGGCTGGGACACCGTCCTGGTCACCGGCCCGGAGGCCCCCCGCCGCATACTCCGGCTGCTGGACGAGGGGGTGCCCGCCGGGCGGCGGCTGCTGGGCGCCTGGACGTTCGGCAACCGAGCCGTGGTGGGCCCGGTGATGACCGCCGGTACCCTCGGCTGCTGGTCCTGTGCGGCCTTGCGGCTCGGTGCGGGTGCCGAGGCCGCCGACAGCGCCGAGCTCTGGTCCTCCGTCGGCCCCGCCGCCCCGCTCGGCACTCCCCCGCGCGACCTGGGCGGCCCGCTCGCCGGGATGCTGGGCAATCTGCTCGCCTTCGAGGTGTTCCGCCTTGTCACCGGGGCGCTGCCCGCCGAGACCCGCAACCGGGTGATCGTCCAGGACCTCGACTCCCTCGATGTGCTGTCCGAGCCGCTGCTGCCGCATCCCCGCTGCCCGTTCTGCGCGGGGCCGGACAGCGGCACGGCCGGGGGCGGTCCGGTGACCGGCGACCTGCTGCGCGCGTCCCGGGCGGAGGACGGGCCCGCGGCCCTGCCGTCGGACGGGGCCGCCGACGAGCAGGCAGCCCGGGCCGCCCTCGCCGCGCTGGAGGAGCGCGATGTCCTGGTGCAGGAGCGGGCCGGTGTCTTCACCTCGTACGCCGACGAGGACTGGGAGCAGACACCGCTCAAGGTGGGCACCGTGCGGCTGGGTGTCGCGCCGGGACGGGTGCGCCGGATATCGGCGATCGACGTCCATCATGTCGCGGGCGCCCGCCTCACCGCCCTCTTCCGCGCCGCCGAGGTCTACGCCGAGGCCGTCGTCCCCCCGCGGGTGCTGGACGGCGCCGCCCTGGAGGCGGCCGCCGCCAAGTGGGCATGTGTGGCCCCCGCCCGGCTCACCGTCTCCAGCGGGCTCGATGTGCCCGTCGAGCGGGTCGCCCACTGGTGCGAGGCGACCTCGCTGCTCGACGGGCGGACCGTGCTGGTGCCCGCCGGTGCCGTGCGGACCCTGGGCGGCTGGAACGAGCAGGGCCTCTTCGAGCGGACCTCGGCCGGTACCGGAGCCGCCGGGAGCCCGCGTGCCGCACTGACGCGCGCCCTGCGGACCGCCCTCGCGCAGGACGCGCTGTGCGGAGCCGTCCGGCGGTCCGCCCCGGTGCGCGCCGTGGACCCGGGGTCCCCGGTGGACGACCCCGAACTCCTCTTCCTGCTGCGGTCGGCGGAGAACCTCGGTGTCACCGCGGACATCCTCGACCTCACCGCCTGCGGCGCCGCCGTCCTGCCCGTCGTGCTGGCCCGGCACACCGACCGGGAGAGCGGGGTGACCCACTGGGCGACGGGCTGCGGGCTGCGCCGCCGGGACGCGGTGCTGGAGGCACTGCGCGATCTGCTCGGTGCGGAGCAGCTGCGCCGCGCGGGGGCCGGGACCGACACCGGCGACCCGCTGTGGGCCGATCTGGACGCCGCCACCCTGGTCGCCGAAGGCTCCGCGCCCGGGACGGAGGCGCCGGGCACCTGGGCCGCCGTACTGGAGGGCCTCGGCGCGGCGGGCCGGGACGCGTTGGTGGTGCCGGTGGCCGCTCCCGACCTCGCCGCCGGCCGGATCCACGCGGTGCGGGTGCTGCTGACCCGCGGGGAGCGCCGTGCGCACTGAAACGGCGGCGGTCCCGCACCCGCGGACCGGGCCCGGCGTCACCGCCGCCGGGCCCTGGGACGAGGTGTGCGCCGCCCTGACCGCGGCCCTCGCGGAGCGCCCCGGCACCCCGCGGGTCCGGGTCGCGCCGCTCGGGGTGCGCGACGAACTGGCGGGCGAAGCACGGGACTTCGCCCCCGGCGTGGTGCCGGTCGGGCTGTACGGGCATCAGGCCGTGGTCGGTCCGGTCGCCCCGGTCGGCGGCACGGGCTGCCCGCGGTGCCTCGCCCGGCGCTGGCAGGCGGTACGGGCCGGGTTTCTGCGCGAGGCGCTGGAGCGGGGCGGGGAGCCACGCGCCACCGGGATCCCGCCGTGGCGGGCCGCCTTCGTCGTGGACGCGCTCGCCGCGCTCGTCACGGCGGCGGCCCGGCAGCCGCGCCCCGCCCGCCGTCCCTGGGTCTGGCTGCTGGACCTGGAGACCCTTCATGTCTCCCGGTTCACGCTGGTGCCCGACGGGGAGTGCCCCTGCTGCGGGACACGCCCCGACGACACCGCCGAGGCGGCCCGGATCACCCTGGGGCCCGCCCCGAAGCACACCCCGGACGACTTCCGCCAACGCCCCCTGGATGCCTACGACTTGGAGCTGGAGGCGTTCGTCAACCCCGTCACCGGGATGCTCGGGCCGTCCGTCGCGCCCGATCTGGCCTCCGCCTCGACCTCCTCCACGGTCGGCGCCTTCACCACCCGCTCGGGCAGCCAGCTGCGGGAGTGCTACTGGGGCGGTCACACCGGCGGCTACGGCACCAGTGTGCGGGTGGGTCTGCTGGAGGGTCTTGAGCGGTACGCCGGAATGCGGGCCCGCGCCAGGAGGACCGTGCTCACCGCCGCCCTCGACGACCTCGGGGACACGGCGGTGGACCCACGCACCACCGGCCTGTACTCCGACGCCTTCCACGCCGCCGAGCCGGACGTCCCGCGGTTCGCGCCGGACCGCCCGGTGGAGTGGGTGTGGGGCTGGTCGCTGCGCGACGCCCGGCCGGTCCTCGTACCGGAAGTGGTCGCGTACTACCACGCGCCCGGCGGCGCCCGGCGTCGTTTCGTGCAGGAGAGCTCCAACGGCTGTGCCTCCGGCGGCAGCCTCACCGAGGCGGTCCACCACGGGCTGATGGAGGCCATCGAGCGGGACGCGTTTCTGCTGGCCTGGTTCGGCCGGGTCCGGCTGCCCGAGATCGACCCGCGCAGCAGCACCCGGGCGGCGACCCGCGCGATGGTCGACCGGCTGGCGATGTACGGCTACCGCGCCCGCTTCTTCGACACCCGGATCACCTTCCCGGTGCCGGTGGTGACCGCCGTCGCCGAACGCACCGACGGAGGGCCGGGGTTGCTCTGCTTCGGCGCGGGCGCCTCCCCCGACCCGGAGGCGGCGCTCGCCGCGGGACTCTGCGAGATCGCCACCGACTCCGTCAACCTCCGCCGCCGCACGGCCCGCGAGGAGGCCCGGCTGCGCCGTATGGCGGCCGACTTCGACGAGGTGCGCGTCCTGCACGACCATCCGCTGCTCTACGGGCTGCCCGAGATGGGACGCTACGCGGACTTCCTGCTGCGCGGCCGGGACGGCGGGGCGCGGGTGCCGCTCGCCTCACTCGCGTCCGGGCCCGGCGCGGCGCGCCCCGCCGCCGATCTGCGCGAGGACGTGGAGGCGGTGGCCGCCGCCGTGACCGCGCGGGGCTTCGACGTCGTGGTGGTCGACCAGACCGCGCCCGAGCAGCGCTCGCTCGGCCTGTGCACGGTGAAGGTGCTGGTGCCGGGGCTGATCCCGATCGACTTCGGCCAGAGCCGTCAGCGCGGCCCGCTGATGCCCCGGGTCCGCACCGCGCTGCGCGAGGCCGGGCTCCGGCCGGACGACCTGGCACCGGACGCCCTCAACCCGGCCCCGCATCCGTTCCCTTGACCCGCCACGCCCCTCCACCCCACCCCTTCCGGCGCCCGGGCCGCCGGACCCCACCCCCAGACGAGCAGAAGAGGGAGTGACCATGGGATACGCCCATGAGTACGCGACCGCGGTGATGCGGCGGGGCAGGATCCCCATGGAACCGGCCGACTTCGTCCCCGACTGGTCCGACCGCCCCCGCAGGGGCAAGTTCTTCCCCGGAGCCCCGTCCTTCCCGCTGCCCGACGGCGGCTGCGCGGACGAAGCCACGGTCGAGCGCGGGCTGTTCGGGCAGCCGGGCGGCGGCGCCTTCACCCTGCCGCTGCTCGGCGCGATGCTCCGGGACTCCTACGGACTCACCGGGCGCCGCCTGGCCGTGCAGGCCAACACCGATCTGGGCTCGCTGCCCTTCCACGCCCACGCCAACTGGTCCCGCGGCACCGCCTCCGGCGGCGGCCTCTATCCCGTGGGCATCCACTGGATCAGCGGGGCGAGCGGCCCGCTCGCCCCGGGCGTCCACTATTACGACACCGGCCGCCACCGGGTCACCCGGCTGCTGTCGGGCGATGTCACGGGCGAGGTGCGCGCCGCCCTCGGGGATCTCGAAGAGGCCGCCGAGACCGACCAGTTCCTTGTCCTCGGGGTGACGTTCTGGCAGAACTCCTTCAAGTACAACAGCTTCTGCTACCACGCCGTCACCATGGACATCGGCGCCCTCCTGGAGACCTGGCGGCTGTGGGCCCGCGCCCACGGTCTGCGGCTGGGCAGCGCCTTCTGGTTCGACGAGGCCCGGCTCGGGCGGCTGCTCGGGCTGGACCCCGAGTTGGACGGGGTGTTCGCCGTGGTCCCGCTGCGCTGGACGGACGGCACGCCGGGGACACCCGCACCCCCGGCACCCGGCGCCCGCGTCACCCTCGTACCCGACGAGAAGTCCCGGCGCCTGCTGTCCTTCCCGACCCTCGGCCGGATCCATGCCGCCACCCTGGAGGGGGCCGCCGACCGGCCCGCTCCCGGCGTCCTGGACACCACGCTCGCCGCCCCGGCCGGTGTCGGCGAGCGGGTCCCGCTGCCGCCGCCCGTGCCGCTGGACGTCCCCGTGCGCCGGGCGCTGCGCGAACGCCGCAGCAGCTTCGGCCGGTTCGCCGCCACCGTGCCGCTCGACCCCGCCACGCTCTCGGCCGTGCTGCGCGCCGCCGTCGCCGCGGGCACCCTGGACAGCGACGCGGAGACTCCTGGCGCCGCGCCCCTCACCCGGCTCTGCGTTGTCGTCAACCATGTCCGCCATGTGCCCGTCGGCCTCTACGAGTACGACCGGGACACCGGGGAGCTGGTGCTGATGAAGGCGGGCGACCACGGCGCCTTCCTCCAGGACAACTACTTCCTCGCCAACTACAACCTGGAGCAGGCGGCCGCCGTCGTGGTGCCGGTGGCCCGGACGCATGCCGTGCTGGATGCCGTGGGCGACCGCGGCTACCGGCTGGTGAACGCCGTCATCGGAGCCACCGCCCAGTCCGTGTACACCGCCGCGGCCGCGGCCGGTACCGCCTGCGGTGTCGCCCTGGGCTTCGACAGTGTCTCCTTCGAGGAGGAACTCGGCCTGGCGGAACGGGGCGAGATCCCGCTGCTGATCATGATGATCGGCCAGGAGCGGCCCCGCCCCGCCGACTACCGCTACGACATCGTCGCCCCGTGAACCGCGGCCCCCGGCCCGGCGCTCCGGCCGCCCCGGCCGCTCCGACGGTCCGGCCCCCGGCCGCTGTCCCCGCTGGAGCAGACCCCACACGAAAGGAGGCGGGCGTGCGCCCGACCGCCACCACCCCGGGCGAGGACACCGCCACTACCCCGGGCGGAAACACCGCCGCCACGCCGGGCGGGGACATCTCCGCCACCGTCGGCGAGCCCGCCCCCACCCCGGGCGGGGACCTCCCCGCCACCGTCGGCGGACACGCCGCCCTGCACAGCCGGTTCATGCTGCGCGTAGCCGGCCTCCCGGCCGACACGGTCCTCGCCCTGCGCGCCCCCGAGGCGGCCGAGTGGGCCGCGCGGACCGCCGCCGCCGAGGACGGGCTCGCCGTTCTCGGCGCCCGGCTCAGCGACCCGCTGGCGGAGGCGGTCGGCGCCACCGAGGACGCGGCGCTGCGCCGCCGTCTGCTCGCCCTGCGCCGACAGGTCTTCAACAACCGGCTGCCGGACGACCCGGAGGCGGCGCGTGCCCTCGCCGCCGGGCTCGGCTCCCGCGCCGGAGCCGACCTGGCGGACTGGCTGGACGCCCGGGTGGGCTGGGAGGAGATGCGCGCCGAGGGCGAGGCGGTGCTCGGGCAGGCGCTGGCGCGCACCCGGGCCGCCCTGCGCTCCCTGGCCGGTGACGACCGGCTGCGGCGGGGCCTGCTGCTCGCCTCGCCCACGTTGGAGGAGCGGCTCGACGCCTTCGCCGCCGACCGGGCGCCCGTACCCGGCAAGCGGGCCCGCAAGATGGAGCGTTCGCTGCTCTCCTATCTGTACCGGTCCGCCTGCAAGACCAGCCCGTTCAGCACCCTCACCGGCGTCGCCGCGGGCCAATTCGAGGCTGCGGCGCCGGAAGCGCCACCGGCGCCGACCCGGGTCGGCGGGGCCTGGAGAGGGCACCCCCGGATCAATGTCGTGGTCCTCACCCGGCTCGCCGAACTGATCGCGGCCGACCCGGAGCGCCGCGACGATCTCCCGGTGGCCCTCGCCTCCGGCTGGAAGCTCGACGAGGACCGCGTCCGCTATGTCCAGCGCGCCGTGACCGCGGGCGACGACAGCGCCCCGGTGAGCTTCGACGCGGCCCGGGACCGCCTCTTCTTCCTGCGCCGCCATGGCGCCCTGGACGGCATGCTGGCCCTGCTGCGGGACCACGACGGCACCCTGCGCCACGGCGATCTGGCGCGCCGGCTGGCCGACAGCACCGGCGCGGACCGGGAGGAGGCGGGCCACTATCTGACCGCCCTGCGCGACCTGGGCATGCTTCAACTGCCCGGTCTCGCCGTCGGGGTGCACAGCGACGACCCGCTGCACGCCTTCCAGCGGTCGCTGCGCTCCCTGGACCGGCCCTGGGCCGAGGCGCTCGCCGCCCGCCTGGACGGCACCGCCGACATCCTTGCGCGCTACCCGGACGCGGATGTGCCCACCCGCCGGGCCCTGCTCCGCTCGCTCCGCGCCGATCTGCTGGCCCTTCAGGCGGACTTGGGCGCCGACCACCCCGCCCTGCCGCAGACCGTGCTCTACGAGGATGTGTCCGCCGGGACCACCACCGCGGACCTGGCCGAATGGGCCGCTCTGGCGGAGGGCCCGCTGCGCTCGCTGGGGCGGCTGCTGCCCGCGTTCGACGTGGCGCTGCCGCAGCGGCTCACCCTCAAGGGCTTCTTCCTCGCCCGCTTCGGCCGCGGCGGCCGGTGCGAGGACCTGCTGCGGCTGGTGCACGACTTCCACGAGGACATCTTCCGGCAGTACCTCCAGTTCACCGCCGCGAAGGACGACGTCCTGCCGGACGGCGGCCACGCCCCGGAGGAGAACTGGCTCGGCATGCCGGAGATCACCGCCGTGGACACCGCCCGCGCGGTACTCACCGCCCGGGTCCGCGCGGGCTGGTCCGAACTCCCGACGGACGCCGAGGAGTTCGTCCTCGACGACACGGCCGTGGCGGAGGCGGCCGCCGCCCTGGCCGCCGCCGCGCCCGCCTTCCAGCCGGTGAGCCACTTCCTCCAGGCGGCCCGGCGCGACGGCGACCCGCTCGTCGTCCTCAACGACTCCTTCGGCGGCCTCTGCTTCCCCTTCACCCGCTTCACCCATCTCTTCGACGACGGCCCCGGACCTGGACTGACCGCCGCCCTGCGCGGGGAGCTGCGCCGACTGCTCCCGCCGGGTGCGGTGTTCGCCGAGGTCACCGCCGGCGCCGCCACCACCAACCTCAACCTCCACGGCCGCCTCACCGACTACGAGATCGTCTGCCCCGGCGAGCACAGCACCGCCCCCGAGGAGGCCCGCCTGCCCCTGGACGACCTCTACGCCGTCCATGACACCGGCGGCGACCGGCTGGCCCTGCGCTCCCGTCGTCTGGACCAGGAGGTGGTCCCGCTCTATCTGGGCTATCTGGTCCCGATGGTGCTGCCCGAAGTCCCGCGCACCCTGCTGCTGTTCTCCCCGACCGCCCGCTCCGTGCCCGACGTGTGGCGGGGGGTGCCCGCCGGACCCGCGGTGGAGGGGGTCACCCGGCGGCCGCGGGTCCGCCACCACTCCCTTGTCCTCCAGCGGCGCTCCTGGACGGCCGCCGACGGGAGTCTGCCGCGGCGTGCCCGCGACGCGTCCGACGGGGACTGGTATCTCGCCTGGCATCGCTGGCGCACCCGGCACGGGCTGCCCGCCCGCGTCTTCGCGACCGTCCACGAGGAGAGCCCGGACGGTGCGGGCGGCGGCCGGTTCGGCGGCTCCAAGCCGCAGTACGTGGACTTCGACAGCCCGCTCTCGCTCACCGCGCTCGACGCCCTGGTCGCGGGCGGAGGCGTCCGCACCGTCTTCGAGGAGATGCTCCCCGGCGAGGACGAACTCCACGTCACCTCCCCGCACGGCCGCCATGTCGCCGAACTCGCCGTAGAAATGCTGCCCCGCCCGGCCGGGCCGTCCGAGGAGGTCGGCACCCGATGACCGCACCCACCGCTCCCCCGCCCGGCACGGCGGCCGACGAGGCGCCCGGCGACTGGCTGGCCGTGCACGTCTTCTACGCGGCCAGCCCCCGGCCGCTGCTGCTCCAGTGCGTCCGGCCACTGGTGGACGCCCTCACCGAGGAGGGCCTGCTCGCCGGGTACTTCTTCATCAACTACTGGCTGGAGGGGCCCCATCTGCGGCTGCGCCTCAGACCCTCCCGGGCGGAGCACAGCGCCGCCGTCCGGGAGCGGGCGCACACCGCGCTCGCCGCGTTCCTGCGGGAGCGCCCCGCACTGTACGAGGTGAAGGCGGGGTTCCTCGCGGACCTCTACGAGACCCTCTTCACCCTGGAGTACCGCGAGGACCAGCGCGGCGAACTCCTCGGCTCCGACGGGCGGATGAGGCTGCGGCCCAACAACACCTTCGAGGACCGCCCCTACGAGCCCGAGTACGGCAAGTACGGCGGGGCGGCCGGGGTCGCGCTCGCCGAATGGCACTTCCAGCACTCCAGCGACCTGGTCATCGAGGCCGCGCGGACCATGAACCTCCATCTGCGGACGGTCCTTCTCGGGCTGTCCGCCCAGCTGATGATGGTGATGTCGGGCACCTTCCTCCCCGACGACGCCCTGCCGGTCTTCCTCGACCGCTATCACACGTTCTGGAACCGGGCGTTCAGCGGCACCGCCTACACGGCCGACCACGGCTACGACCGCGCCTACGCCACCATGGGTGCCAGCCTCCCCGAGCGCTTCCGCCGCATCCGTACGGCGGTCGCCGAGGGCGCTCCGGAGCGGCTCCCCGGCTTTCTGCGCGGCTGGGCCGCCCACTGCGCCGAACTCCGCGACCGCGCGGCCGGGTTGGCCGCACGCGGCGAACTGGTCTTCCGCGCCTGGGACGACAGCCGGGACATCCGCCCTACCGATCCGGCCGGCGCGCTGCCCATGCTGCTCTCGCCGTATCTGCACATGACCAACAACAGGCTGAGCCTGACCATCCGTGACGAGGCGTTCCTGTCGTACGTCCTCGGCCGCGCCCTGCGCGACGGCGCCTCGGAGGAGCAGGGGTGACCTCCGAGGCCTTTCTCGCTGCCCGGCCGCGGGTGCGCCCCGATGTCGTGGCGGGCCCAACCCTCGTACGGGACGCGGTCCGAGTGCATCTGCTGAAGGACCGGCGCACCGGGCAGCGCCTGGAGGTGGGCGCCAAGGAGCACTTCCTCATCAGCCGCCTGGACGGCACCCGTTCCCTCGCGGAGATCGGCGGGGAGTACGCGGGTGAGTTCGGCACCCGCCTCGGGGAGGCGCAGTGGGGGCAGATGCTGCGGCTGCTGCACGGCCGGGGGCTCCTCGACGGCGCTCCGCCGCCCGCCGCGGCTTCGCCCGCCACGGATTCACCGGGCCGTCCGAACGGCATCCTCGCCGGGCGGACCCGGCTGGTCGCCGACGCGCCCGCTCTGATGGACCGGCTGCACCGCGTCACGGCCCCGGCCCGTCGTCCGGCGGTCCTGGCCGTGCTCACCGCCCTGGCCGTGGCCCTGCTCGGGGCCGTCGCCGTCCAGGCCGGGACGCTGTGGCGGCAGACCGGGGAGAGCGCCCGGCAGCCCGTGCTGCTGCTCGCCATCGGCTGTGTCCTGTGGTGCAGCCTCGCCCTGCACGAGCTGGCCCACGGTCTGTTCGCGCGGGCCTGGGGCGGCCGGGTCACCGAGATCGGGCTGCGCTGGATTCTCGGCGCCACCTATCTCTACTGCCGGGTCGAGGACGTCCAGTTCCTCGGCAGCCGGGCCCGCAAGGTCGCCACCGCCTGCGCCGGTGCCTTCGCCAACCTCCTTTTCCTGGTGCCCTTCTACCCGGTGTGGGCCCTGCTGCCCGCCGGTGCCCAGGCCCGGCCCGCCCTCGGCGCACTGCTGCTGCTCGGCGCCGCAGGCGCCCTGGCCAATCTGCTGCCCCTGCCGCCGCTGGACGGCTACCGGGCCCTCGGCCACGCCCTGGGCGTCGCCCGTCTCGCCGACGGCAGCCGCACCTTTGTGGCGCTCTCCCTGCGCGCACTGCTCCGCCGCGGCCCCGGCACCGGCGCCTACCCGCCCCGACTGCGTCTCCTCTACGGCGGTTTCACGCTGCTCGTCGCCGTGCAGACTGCCGGGCTCCTGGCCCTGTGCGGGGCGGTGCTCCGGAGCGTGCTGCCGGACGACAAGGCCGCCCTCGCCCGGTGGCTTCCGCCTGGCCTGCTCGGCGCCGTCCTGCTGCTGTGGCTGCTCGGCACGCTGGGCCGGAGCCTGCGCACCCGGCGCACCCCGCCGCAGGCGGCCGCGGCGGGGCCGACCCCGCCACCCGATGCGCTTCCGGGGCGCTCCGCCTCGGCGCAGGCGGGCACCGCAGGCGCGGAGCGCGCCCCGGACCCGCCCCTGCACGCCTCGCACCACGCGTCGCACCACGCGTCGCACCACGCAAGGAAAGGCACGATGAGCGGACCCGACAGCGAGACCCGGACCGCCCCCGGGGGCACCACGACCGAGGCGGTCGTCACCGTGGACGGCGTCACCAAGCGGTACGGGGAGGTGACAGCACTCGACGGGGTCTCCCTGGAGGTGCGGCACGGCGAGTTCTTCGGCATCCTCGGCCCCAACGGCGCCGGCAAGACCACCCTGGTGGAGATCGTCGAGGGGATGCGCGAGGCCGACTCCGGCAGCGTCACCGTCCTCGGTACCAGCCCCTGGCCGCGCGACACCGCGCTGCTGGCGCGGATCGGCGTGCAGACGCAGGCCTCGGCGTTCTTCGCCCGGCTCACCGCCGGGGAGCATCTGCGCACCGTCACCGCGCTCTACGGGATGGACCCGGCCGCGGCGCACACCGCGCTGGAACGCGTCGGGCTCCTCGACAAGGAGCGTGCCCGGGTCGACCATCTCTCGGGCGGCCAGCGGCAGCGTCTTGCCGTCGCCACGGCGCTGCTCAACGAACCCGAGCTGATCTTCCTCGATGAGCCGACCGCCGCCCTGGACCCCGAGGCCCGCCGCGAACTGTGGGCCCTGCTGCGGTCGTTGCGTTCCGAGGGCCGCACCATCATCTGCACCACCCACCACCTGGACGAGGCGGAGGCCCTCTGCGACCGGGTGGCGATCATCGCCCGCGGCCGGGTGGTGGCGCTGGACAGCCCCCGCAACCTCATACGGTCCCTCGCCGCACCGGCCCGGCTGCTGCTGCCCGCCGCCCAGCTCTCCCCGGAGGCCGCCCGCGCGCTGGACGGCGTGGACCGGGCCGCCGTGGAGGGCGATGAACTGGTCATCGAGACGGCCGCCGTCAACCGGGTCCTCACCGCACTCGGCGACCTGGTGGACATCGGCACCGTCACGGTGCGCACCGCCACCCTCGAGGACGCCTACCTCACGCTGACCGGAACCGGAACGGAGCACCGCCGTTGAGCGCGTATGCCGCACTGACCAGGGCCACCTATGTCGCGAGCGTCCGCGACCGGACGACTCTGTTCTTCACCTTCGCCTTCCCCCTCGCCTTCCTGGTCCTCTTCGGCCTCATCTTCCGGGGGCAGCATGTCGACGGCGGTCTGTCGTCCATCAACTACATCGCGCCGGGTGTGCTCTCCTGGGGCGTCGGGAACGCGGCGGTGTTCTCGGTCGGTTTCGCCCTGATGCAGTGGCGCCGGGACGATCTGCTGCGCCTGATCTGGCGCACCCCGACCCCGCTGCGCACCCTCCTCGCCTCCCGCTGGACGGTGGCGCTGGGGGTGGCCGGTGTGCAGTCGGTGCTCTTCACGGCCGTCGCCCTGCTGCCGTTCTTCGGGCTGCGCCTGAACGGGCCCTGGTGGGCGGCGGTGCCCCTGCTGGTGCTGGGCGTCACGGCCTTCCTCGCCATGGGGCTGGTCGTCGGCAGTGTCGCCGACACCCCGGAGGCGGTCGCGGCGATCGCCAACATCGTGATGGTGCCCATGGCCTTCCTGTCCGGCTCGTTCTTCCCGGACGACCTGATGCCGGGCTGGCTGCGCACGATCGCCAAGGTTCTGCCGCTGCACTATCTGAACGACGGACTCACCGACGCCATGGGCGGCCGCGGGGACCTCGGCGACATCGCCGTGGACGGTGCGGGGCTCGTGGTGTTCGCCCTGGTCTTCGGGGTGATCGCCACCAGGGTCTTCCGCTGGAGCAACCGGACATGACCACCGCCACCGCTCCCGCGCCGGCCACTGCGCCGCTGGAGGCCGCCCGCGCGGAGCTCCAGGCACGGCTGGCGGCCCGCGCCGCGGCCGCCGGGGCGGCCGCACCGGCCGTGTCCCGCATCGGTGACACCCATGTCCTGGGCGAGACGCCCCGGGTGGCCGTGCCACCGCACACGGCCACTGTCCATCTCACCGCTCAGGCCGTGCTGTTGGGCCCCTGGGGCGGCGCCCCGGACGCCGGTCCCGCCTGCGGCACCTGTCTGGCCATGCGCCGCCAGCGGCTGCGTACCCGTACCGAGCGGGAGGCGCTGGAGACCGGCACCAGGACCGGTTGTGCGGGCCGCTGGCCCGCGCTGCCGGACCATGCGGTCGACGCGGTGTGGGCGCTGCACCGGCTCACCGCCTCCGGTGCCGCCCGGCACACCGCGGACGGCGCGGACGGCGCGCTGCCCCGGGTCACCGAACTGGACCTGGAGACCCTGCGGGTGCGGACCTTCCCCCTCGTACCGGAGCCGATGTGCCCGCACTGCCGCCCCTTCACCGAGGAGGCCGTGCGCGCGGCCGCGGCGGAGGCCGCCGTACTGCCGCTGGTGTCCCGGCCCAAGCCGCACCCGGACGCCGACCGGCTGCGCGGCCCCGATGCCTACCCCCTGCCGGTGAAGGGCCTGGCCAATCCGGTGTGCGGGGTGCTCGGCGGCGGCACCTGGATCGATGTCACCTCGCCGACCACGGCGCCGGTCGCGGGCAGCGTCTTCATGCGGGGCTACGCCGGACTGACCGATGTCACCTGGAGCGGCCAGGCCAACTCCTTCGCCCGCAGCCGTACTCTCGCCTTTCTGGAGGGCCTGGAGCGTTATGCGGGCACGCACCGCCGCCACCGCGCGCCGGTGGTCAGGGCGTCCCTGGAGGAGCTGGGCGGCCGGGCGCTGGACCCGAGGGACTGCGGTGTGTACGGGCCGCGCGCCTACGCCGAGGACCCGATGGTCGAGCCGTTCGATCCGGCGGCACGCCTGCCGTGGGTGACCGGCTGGTCGCTGCGGGACGAGCGGCCGGTGCTCGTCCCGGCCCGGCTGGTGTACTACAGCGCGGGCACCCGCGAGGACAGCTTCGTCTTCGAGTGCTCCAACGGCTGCGCCACCGGCGGCACCCTGGAGGAGGCCGTCCTCTTCGGCCTCCTCGAACTCGTCGAGCGGGACGCCTTTCTGCTCGGCTGGTACGGCGGTCTGCCGCTGCCCGAGATCGACCTCGCGTCGGTGCGCGGTCCCCGGGTGCGGGCCATGGTGGCGCGGGCCGCGCTCCAGGGCTACGACGTCCATGTCTTCGACAACCGGGTGGACCTCCCGGTGCCCGTGGTCACCGGTCTCGCCGTCCGCCGCGACGACGCCCCGGGCAGCCTGGCCTTCGCCGCGGGCGCCTCCTTCGACCCGGAGACGGCGGTGGAGTCCGCGGTCTCGGAGATCCTCACCTACATCCCGCACCTGCCCCGCCAGGTCGCCGAGCGGCCCGGTGAACTGGCCGCCATGGCCGCGGACTTCGACCTGGTCAGACGACTGCCCGACCATGCGGCCCTGTTCGGGCTGCCCGGGATGCGCCGGTACGCCCGCGGCTATCTCGCCCCGCCCCGAGTGACGCCCCTGGACGCGCAGTTCGCCGACTGGGAGAGGCTCAGGCCCCGCACCGGGGATCTCCTGGACGATCTGCTCCTGCTGCGCGATCTGCTGACCGGCGCGGGCTGCGATGTCATCGCCGTCGACCAGACCACCCCGGAGCAGCGCCGGACGGGGCTGCACACGGTCGCCACCCTCGCCCCCGGGCTGCTGCCGATCGACTTCGGCTGGCTGCGGCAGCGGGCGCTGCACATGCCGCGGCTGCGGACCGCGCCGTACCGTGCCGGACTGGTCCCGGCACCGCTGGGCGAGGCCGAGGTGCGGCGGGTGCCCCATCCGTTCCCCTGACCGGTGCGGGGCCGGGGGCCCTTCGCCGGGGAGGTCCGGGCGGCACTGTGGGCCCCGGGGCAGCGAGGTGCGCCCGGGGCCCACGGGACCGGCGACGGACGTCAGGCGGTGCAGGAGGTGGTGCTGGTGGTGCTGGAGCAGGTGCTGGTGGAGGAGCAGCTCGTGGACGAGCCGAGCATGACCTCGCTGGCGTCGGAGTAGTCGGTGATCTCGAAGGTCTCCGACTCCAGGTCCAGGATCTCCTGGGCGAGGGAGGCGAGGGTGTTGTCGGCCATGATGGCTCCTTCTGGGTCCGGGGACATGACGCCGGGCGGGACGGGACGGTCCCGGCCGGTGGTGCGCTGAACCTGCCGGAGGTTTCCGGGCCTTGCGGCAGGTCCCTTTCTACGCGGCCCTGGCGTCAGGGCACTTGCCGTCCGCTGTCACCCCGCTGGCACCCACCTTCAGGAGCCCCGCCCGTGAGCACCCATCGACCCGGGCCGGAGACGGCCACGGACCACGGCCGGTCCCTGCCGGGTCTGGCCGCCCTGCTGGCGCCCGCCGCCGAGCTGTATCTCGACCTCCACCGCCATCCCGAACTGTCCGGCGCCGAGCGCCGTACGGCCGCCCGGTTCGCCGACTGGCTGGAGAGCGACGGTTTCCGCGTGCTGCGGGGCGTCGGCGGCCACGGTGTCGCCGCCGAACTGCGCAATGGCGAGGGGCCCGCCGTCCTGCTGCGGGCCGAACTCGACGCGCTGCCCGTCCTGGAGGAGACCGGCGTCCCCTACGCCAGCACCGCCACCGCTGCCGGTCCGGACGGGCAGCCGGTCCCGGTGATGCACGCCTGCGGCCACGACGCGCATCTGGCCTGCGTGGCGGCGGCCGCCCGTTGGCTGGCCGCCCGGCGGGGGGTCTGGCGGGGCACCCTGCTCGTGGTCGGCCAGCCCGCCGAGGAGACCCTCAGCGGCGCCCGGGCCCTGCTGGAGGACGGGCTCTACGAGCGGATCACCCCGCCCGACGAGGTGCTGGCGCAGCACACCGCGCCCTTTCCGGCGGGGATGGTGGCGCACGCCGACGGTCCGGTGCTGGCCGGGAGCGTCACCCTGGAGGCGCTCATCGAGGGCGACGGCGGCCATGCGGCCGCACCGCATCTCGGCGCCGACCCGCTGCTCGCCGCGGCCGGTGCGGTGACACGGCTGGCCGCCCTGGCCGCCCGCGCGGCCGACCCCGCCGAGCGGCTGGTCGTCACCGCTTCCTCGCTGCGCACCGAGGACTCCGGGCACACCGGGAATGTGATCGCCGCCCGGGCCGTGCTCCGCCTCACCGTCCGGGCCTTCTCCGCCGCCGCGCTGGACCGGGCCGAGTCCGCCGTACGGCGGCTGATCCACGCCGAGGCCGCTGCCGCCGCACGGCCGCCCCGGGTCACCGTCACCACGCTCTCCCGCTCCGGGGTCACCCTGTCCGATCCGGCCGTCACCGCCGCCGTCCGCACCACCCACCGGGAGCTGTTCGGTGCCGCCCGGGTCACCGGCTGGGCCGGGTCCTCGGCCACCGAGGACTTCTCCCTGCTCACCGGCGCGGGAGCCGATCTGCACGGTCGGCCCGGCATCCGGGGCGCCTACTGGATGCTCGGCGCGGTGGGCCCGGTCCAGTGGGCGGCCGCCCCCGGTGCCGACGCCGCCGAGAAGCTCCGCTCCCTGCCGTCCAACCACTCGCCGCGCTATCTGCCCAGCGTGCGCCTCACGTTGGAGACCGGGACGGCGGCCCTGGTGTCGGCGGCACTGGCCCGGTTCGGGCCGCGGGAGCGCTGAGGAGGGCCCGACCACGGCCCCGCGCCGCGGTGGCCGGATGTGACCCAACCGTCCCCGCCCCCCGTTTGCCCCGGGCCGCGACCGGGCGTACCGTTCGGAGTGAACAGAACGTTCTATCTACTTCCTGCCTGCCTTCCTCGGGAGATCTGATGACCGGCGCCTCCCCGGCCCGTACCGTCGTGCTGATCCATGGGCTCTGGATGACCCCGCGCAGCTGGGAGAAGTGGACCGAGCGCTACCGGGCGCAGGGGCACCGGGTCCTCGCCCCGGCGTGGCCGGGCGTCGAGGGCGAGGTCGAGGAGATACGACGCGACCCCTCCCGGATCGCGGGTGTGGGCCAGCGCGAAGTCGTCGCGCACTACGAGGAGGTCGTCCGCGGCCTGGACCGGGCGCCCGTCCTCATGGGGCACTCCTTCGGCGGCGCCGTCACACAGATCCTGCTGGACCGGGGTCTGGGGAGCGCCGGTGTCGCCATCGACTCGGCTCCCGTCAAGGGCGTACTCCCGCTGCCGTACTCCACGTTGAAGTCGGCGTGGCCGGTGCTCGGCAATCCCGCCAACGCGAGCAGGGCCATCTCCCTGACACCACGTCAGTTCCACTACGCCTTCACCAACACCCTCGGCGAGGCGGAGTCCGCCGCCGTCCACGCGCGCTACCAGGTGCCCGGCTCGGCTCGCATGCTCTTCCAGGGAGCCTTCGCCAACTTCCATCCCCGGGCCGCCGCGAAGGTCGACTTCCGCAACGGGCGGCGCGCGCCCCTGCTGTTCATCGCGGGCGGGGCCGACCACATCACGCCGCCGAAGGTGAACAGGGCCAACTGGCGCCGGTACCGCAAGTCCCCGGCCGTCACCGACTACCACGAGTTCCCCGGCCGCTCCCACTTCACCCTCGGCCAGGACGGCTGGGAAGAGGTCGCCGACTACGCGCTCGACTGGGCCGTACGCCACGACCACGACTCCCTCTGACGCAACGTCACCTTCCGTCCCGCAGAGACCATCGAACCCAAGGAGAAACCCATGTCCCACCGCCGCCCGGTCCGCCTCGCCGCCCTCGGCGCAGCCGGACTCGCCCTCGCCGCAGGCCTCGCCACCACCGCCTCGGCCAACCCGGGCCACCACACCGGCTCCGCCGCGAAGCCGACCGTCGTCCTGGTGCACGGCGCCTGGTCCGACTCGTCCTCCTGGAGCGGCGTCGTCAAGCGCCTCCAGGCCGACGGCTATCCGGTCACCGCGCCCGCCAACCCGCTGCGCGGCCTGCACAGCGACGCGGCCTATCTCGCGGACTTCCTCAAGACGATCCACGGCCCGGTCGTCCTGGTCGCCCACTCCTACGGCGGTGCCGTCGTCACCAACGCCGCCACCGGCAACCCGAACGTCAAGGCACTCGTCTACATCGCCGCCTTCGCCCCGGACAAGGGTGAGAGTGTCGCCGCCCTCAACGCCAAGTTCCCCGGCAGCCACCTCACCGACGACCCCAACGCCCCCGTCCCCACCGCCCTGAACGCCGTCCCCTTCACCCGGCCCGACGGGAGCACCGGCACCGATCTGTATCTGAAGCCCGACAAGTACCAGGACGTCTTCGTCGGCAAGGCGTTCGGCAGGGCCACCGTCGCGGAACTGGCGGCCACCCAGCGCCCCGCCACCACCGAGGCCCTCGGGGAGCCGTCGGGCGCACCGGCCTGGAAGACCATCCCCTCCTGGTACCTGGTCGCCCGCGACGACCACGCCATACCCGCCGCGGCCGAGCGGTTCATGGCGGCGCGTGCGCATGCCCGTACCACCGAGATCGCCGCCCCGCACGCCGTCCAGCTGACCAACCCGGGCACGGTGGCGCACCTCGTGGAGCGTGCCGCCGAGACCCGCTGACCCCGCCCCGCCCACCGGCCTCCGCCCTCCCGCCGAGGGGGCGGAGGCCGGTCGTCATGTCCGGGCGGGAAGGTCAGCGAGCGGCCACCAGCGCGGCGACGCCGTGCGCCAGGGTGTCCCCCGCCTTCCGCGGATCGCCCAGATACCCGGCGACCATCGCACCGTCCCGCAGGGCCACCATGGCATCGGCGGCCCGCTCCGGGTCGACGGCGCCCGTCTCCCGGAACGCCTCCTCCAGCACCCGGTGGAACCACGCCCGATGGGCCAGCACCGCCTGATGCACGACGCTGTCCCGGTCCGGGTACTCGGCGGCGGCGTTGATGAACGGACACCCGCGAAAGCCCGGCCCGCACAGCTCCTGCGCTATGCCGCCCGCCACGGCCCCGAGAAAGACCGACGAGTCCGTCAGCTCCTCCCGGGCGGCGGTCAGCAGGGAGCGGATCTCCTGGTCCCTGCCCTCCAGACAGGCCCGTACGAGATCGTCCTTGCCCTCGAAGTGGCGGTAGAAGGTGCCTCGGGCGATCTCGGCCTCGGCCATGACACGGTCGACGCCGACCGCCCGAATGCCCTCGGTGTAGAAGAGCCGACTCGCCGTACGCAGCAGCCGCTCCCGCGCCTCCGACCGGCGCCCCGTCTCGGACGTGCTCTTCACCTTCGACATATCGCCAGTATACGGAACGTTCTATCTCTTGCTTCGGCGCCTCGGGGGCACCACTCCGCCGCCGCCGGGCCCCCTGAACACCGCGCCTACGCCCTCCGAGACGCCGGGAACGGCACGGACTGCCGACACCGCACGCACCGCACGGCGACGGGTGCCGTGACCGTCAGGCGGCCCGCCGCTCCAGGTCCAGCAGTTGCTGTTTGCGTTCCGGTCCGGCCGCGTAGCCCGACAGTGCGCCGCCCGCAGCGATCACTCGGTGGCAGGGCCGCACGACCAGCAGGGGGTTGGCGCCGATCGCCGTGCCGACGGCGCGCACGGCCGCGCGCGGGGCGCCGATGTGCTGGGCGATCTCGCCGTAGGTGAGGGTGGTGCCGTAGGGGATGGCGTCCAGTGCCGTCCACACCCGTCGCTGGAAGTCCGTGCCCGCGGTGATGTACTCGATGTCGAACCGGCTGAGCGTTCCGTCGAAGTACGCGCGCAGTTGGGCGAGGATCTCGGCGAATGCCTCCGGGCTCGCCAGCCAGCCGTCCTGGACGACGGCTCCGCGCTTCTGACCGGGTACGGACAGCGAGACGAGCGCGGTGCCGCCCTTGGCCGTGTCCGACTCCTCGCCCACCAGCAGCAGTTCGCCGAGGGGGCTGTCCATCGTCGTGTAGACCGTCATCGGTCCGGTGTCCTTTCCCGAAGTGCTCCGAGGCATCGGGCTTCGCCGATCTCCCCGCCCCCCACTGTGCGGCATCCCGACCGCCGTGTCCGGCGGGATTCCGACATCGCGCCGGGGGCAGGGCGGGGCACACCTCGCCCGGCTCTCACGCCTGCGCCGACCGGGGCCCCGCACCGCGGGTGATGCGGTACAGCACGCTGGGGCGCAGCGGCCCTTCGGGGGCGGTGGGGTCGTCGAAGTCGTCGGCCGGGTCCCGGGTCATCCCGAGGCGGCGCATCACCGCCTGCGAGCGCACATTGGCGACCGTGGTCACGGCCAGGATCTCGGTCAGCCCGAGGTCGTCGAAGCCATGGGCCAGGACGGCGCGGGCGGCTTCGGTCGCGTAGCCCCGGCCCCAGGCGGCGCGGGCGAGCCGCCAGCCGATCTCCACGCCCGCGAAGGGCATGTCGTCGTCCACCCGGTCCAGGCCCGCGAAGCCGATGAACCGGCCCGTCGCCCGCACCTCGACGGCCCACCAGCCGTAGCCCTGCCGGTCGAACGCCTCCCGGTACCGCGCCACCGAGGCGTCGCTCTGCTCCCGCGTCAGCGGCTCGCCCAGGTGCTTCCGGACCTCGGGGTCGGCGTTCATCGCCGCCCAGGGGGCGAGGTCGGAAGCACGCCATCGACGGAGGTGAAGGCGTTCGCTGCGCAGTTCGGTCATGCCGCTCAGCCAACCACAGCGAGGTCGGACGGGTCAGATCCCGACCGCGGGATAGGTCTCGGTGTAGCTGTCGCCGTCGGCGCCGTAGTAGGTGCAGGTGTGCGCGGCCAGGTCGACGTCGTACCAGACGACACCGGCCTTCCAGCAGCCCTGGACGAACTCGGGGAAGGCGGTCTCGCCCGCCTGGTCGGCGCGCAGTGCCGCCACGAGCCCCTCCCGGTCGAAGGGCGGGACGTCGGCCGTGCCGGTGAGCAGCGGCTCTCCCTGGACGGCCACCGGACCGGCCTCGGTCAGATAGAGCATCGCGTTCGAGGGCACGGCCATCCGGCAGTGGGTCACCCCGGCGCGGCGCAGCGTCTCGGCGAGATAGGGGAAGCCGCCGACCTTGGGCCGGATGGCGGCGGCGCGCTCCAGGGCGGTCTGCACATTCGATATCGCGGTGCTCATGTCGTATCTCCGCAGGTAGAGGAAGGGGCGTCGGCGGGGCGGGTCGGCTCCGACGACGGCAAGCTGACATCACATTTACAGAGTGACAATGCGTTGTCAAGTATTATCTCGATCCAGTAACGAGTCTGGTCCACGGCGACTTTGAAAGGTTCATGTCCATGTTGGCTGGCCCTCGGTCCCCGGCCATGCGGTGCACCCACAGTTACGGCCGCCCCCGTCTCCTCCCCCCTTCCTCCGGAGGTCCATGTGTCCCCGCTCGACCGCCGTACGTTCCTCAGAGGCGCAGCCGTGGTCGGTACCGCCCTGGGCCTGGACGCACTGCCCGCAGGCGAGCACCAGACGGCGTCGGCCGCGTCCGGGTCGATCACCGATGTGAAGCACGTGGTCGTCCTGATGCAGGAGAACCGCAGCTTCGACCACTACTTCGGCAGCCTCAAGGGCGTCCGCGGCTTCGCGGACCGCAGCACGGTCCAACTGCCCGGCGGCTACTCGGTCTTCAACCAGCCGTCGGGTTCGGGGCGGCAGTACCCCTGGCCGATGAGCGCCACCTCCCCCTGGCTGGGCGTGGACGGAGAGCGGCTCGCCCAGTGCGACGGCTCCCTGGACCACGCCTGGTCCTCCCAGCACAAGGCCTGGAACAACGGCAGGATGGACAGCTGGGTGTCCGCCAAGGGAACCAGCCGCACCCTGGGCTTCCTCAACCGCGCGGACATCCCGTTCCACTACGCCCTCGCCGACGCCTACACCGTCTGCGACGCCTACCACTGCTCGATCCTCAGCGCGACCGGCCCCAACCGCACCTATCTGTGGGGCGGAATGATCGACCCCAACGGCACCGCGGGCGGCCCGGCGTACGACGGCGCGGACGAATCCGGGCTGCGCTGGCAGACCTACGCGGAGGCGCTCCAGAACGCGGGCGTGAGCTGGAAGGTCTACCAGAACGCCGCCGACAACTTCGGCGACAACGGCCTCGCCTACTTCTCCGCGTTCCACAACGCCTCCGCCGGGAACCCGCTGTACGACCGGGGCATGGCATCGGTGCCGCGGAGCACCGGTTCGACACCGGACGACATCGCGGCCGCCATCCGGCACGACGTGCTGAACGGCACGCTCCCCCAGGTCTCCTGGATCGTCGCCAACCAGGGCTTCTCGGAGCACCCCTCCGCCCCGCCGAACGACGGCGCGCACTTCATCAACCTCGTCATGGGGGCCCTCAACGCCGATCCGGCCGTCTTCGACTCGACGGTCCTGTTCATCAACTACGACGAGAACGACGGCTTCTTCGACCATGTGCCGCCGCCGGTGCCCCCGGCCGGGACCCCGGACGAGTTCGTGAACGGCGTGCCGCTCGGCCTCGGCTTCCGGGTGCCCCTGTTCGTGGTCTCGCCCTGGAGCCGCGGAGGCTGGGTCAACTCCCAGGTCACCGACCACACATCGGTCATCCAGTTCCTGGAGACCTGGACCACGGCCCTGGGCACCCCGGCGCACTGCCCGAGCATCAGCGCCTGGCGCCGCAAGGTGACCGGCGACCTCACCAGTTGCTTCGACTTCGGCTCCCCCGTCCACGGGATGCCCTCACTGCCCTCCACCAGCGCGGTCATCGGCCAGAGCAACTGCGTTCTGCTGCCCAATCCCGGCGCCAACACCAACGCGCTGCCCGCGCAGGAGGCGGGCACCAGGCAGGCCCGCGCCCTGCCGTACCAGCCGAACGCCTCCATCAGCCGGTTCGAGTACCAGGCGAACGGCCAGGTGCTGCTGTGGATCGACATGGCGAACCAGGGCGTCCAGGCCACCGAGGCGGTCCACTTCTCGGCCTACGCCAACGCCTATCGCAGCGGCGGCCCGTGGCAGTACACCGTCGACCCCTACAACGCCGCCACGCACACGGACGGCCTGGCGGAGGACTACTTCAACGTCGGCAGCGGCTTCGGGAACGGGCTCTACGACCTGAGCGTCGTCGGCCCCAACCGCTTTCTGCGCCGCTTCACCGGCAACGCCCTCGGCCCGGCCAAGGGCATCGAGGTCGGCTGCTCCTACGCCCCGGCTCCGTCAACGGGCAAGCAGGCGGTGTGGTTCCGTATGACGAACCAGTCCACCGCGGACGTGACCTTCACCATCACGTCGAACAACTACCGCGGTGACGGCCCCTGGACCTACCGGGTGGCCGCCGGGCAGTTCACGGACGACTTCTTCAACGCCGTTGCCTATAACGGCGGATGGTACGACTTCACCGTCACGGTCAGCACCGACGGCAGCTTCACGCGGCGCTTCGTGGGCCATCTCGAAACGGGCGCCCCCAGCGTCACGGGCTGAGGCGCGCCCCCTGCCGCCCGGTCCGCATCTCCGCCGGGGTGCGGACCGCGCGGACGGCACTTCACCGTTGCCCGGCCACTGCCGCCCGTCACCGCCCCGCGTGACTCCCGGCCGGGCACCGTTCAGGTCAGCAGTCGGCGGCCCGTGTGGGACAGCCGACGTGCCGAGGCGACCAGGGCATGGATCTGGGGGCCGACCTGGTCGATGTGGGTGACCGGGGTCTTGAAGGCCAGGCGGGCGTCCCGGTGGGTGTGCGGGTGCTCCAGACGCAGGGTCAGCCCGTAGCGGTCGATCCTCAGCGGGAGCACGCGCTGGACGCCGGGGTCCGGCAGCGGGCGGACGAGACGGAGCAGCAGGGGCACCAACTCGCCGTGGTCGTCGACGAGATGGGTCAGCATGTCCGCCTCGTTCACCGCCAGCGGGTCTACCTCGGCGTCCTCCAGGGCCTGCAAGGTGAGATACGTGCGCCCCTCGGAGTCCTCCAGGACCGCCTGGCCGAACTCCATGCAGGTGCTCTCCACGGCCTCCGGGTCGTACGGTGCGGCCAGCAGCCCGGTGAGGGTGAGACGGGCACGCAGCCGTTCGCGTACGGGGGTGGGGGCGATGTCGGTGAGTTCCAGCCGGGCCGGGACGCGGCCGGCCGGTGGGGTGTCGGCGGGATCGGCCGGGGCGTGAAGATGGAAGTGGCCCAACGCCCCCGCGCCGTCGAGGCTGCGGACTTCGCTGTGGATGCCGTCGCTCACCACGGTCATCGAGTGGGCGGCGGCCAGGATCGAGCGGGCCCGCTCGACGGCCGACGGAGCGGGAACGGGGGCAGCGGAACGACGCATCCGGGTCCTCCAGGGCAAGGAACTTAGGTTTGCCTAACCTAACCTACACGCCGTGGGTGACGCATCCCCAGCCCCCTCCCCCTCGCCCGCGATTCCCTGCTCCCGGCCGCGCGTCCAGGCGTTCCAGAGGTCGGCGTAGATCCCGCCCGCCGCCCGCAGCTCCCCGGGGGGTGCCCTGCTCGGCCAGGCGGCCGTCCTCCATCACCACGACCGTGTCGGCGGTGGCGGCCCGGGAGAGGCGATGCGCGACCACCACCGCCGTACGGCCCTCCGTCACGGCCAGGGCCGCCCGGTCGAGGGTCTGGGCCGCGTCACTGCCGCCCTCGGCGGTCGCCTCGTCCAGCACCACCACCTCCGGGTCGAGCAGCAGGACGCGGGCGAAGGCCAGCTGCTGAACCTGACGCGGTGTCAGGTCGGCGCCGCCGGCGCCGACAACGGCGTCCACCCCTTCGGGAAGCCCGTCCACCCAGTCCGCCGCGCCCACCGCGGCGAGCGCCGCGCCGATGTCCCGCGCCGACGCGTCACGCCGGGCCAGACGGAGGTTGTCGGCGACGGCCCCCAGGAACAGATGGTGTTCCTGGGTCACCAGGGCGATCCTGCGGCGGCCCTCCCCCGCGGCGGCGAAGTCGGTCGGGGGGACGGAACCGAGCAGGACACGTCCCTCGATCGGCTGGCGCAGCCCCGCGCCCAGGGTCGCCAGCGTGGACTTGCCCGACCCGGTGGCGCCGACGGTCGCCAGGCGCTGCCCGGGGCGGATGTCGAGATCGATGCCGTGCAGCACCTCGGGGCCGCTGCCATAACGATGGCGGACCTCGCGCACGGCGAGCGCCGCCCCCGGGCGGCCGCAGGGCGCCTCGGACTGCTGTGGGGGCGTGGCGCCGCCCGTGGTGATGCCGACGATACGGGCGAGACCGGCGCCCGCCTGCTGCACGCTGCCGAAGGTGCCGAGCAGGGTGTTGACCGGGGCGAAGAGCCCCACGAAGAAGAGTGCGGCCGTGGTCGCGGCACCGACCCCGGCCGCACCCGAGTGCACCAGCACGAGCGCCACGACAAGGATGGCACTCAGACCGGTGAACCCGGCGGCGTTGAGACGGCCGTAGAACCGGGTCGCCGCCCGCATCGCCCGGAGTTCGTAGGTCATCGCCTCCGCCGAGGCCTCCTCGACCCGGGCGAGCCGGTCCGGGCCCAGGCGCAGTGCCCGCAGCGTGGGCAGTGCGGAGAAGGCGCTGAGCAGGGCCGAGGCGCGGCGCCCGTCGGCGGTGCGGCCCCCCGCGTAGAGGGGCCGGGAGGTGCGCAGATACCAGCGCAGCGTATGAGCCTGGACCGGCACCGCGAGCAGTCCCGCGAGGGCGAACCGCCAGTCCAGGGCGGCCAGTCCGACCAGAGTGGAGGCGATGGTGAGCGCCGCCGCGGTGAAACCCCCGAGCGCCCCGGAGGCCACGGCGGTCAGCCGCTCCGCGTCGCCGGACACCCGGGTCGCCCGCCCCTGCCCGTCCCCCCGCACCCCGGGGCGGCTGCCGCGACGGCAGCCGCTCCGGGGCCGCCCGGGTTCAGCGGGCGCTGCCCAGATTCCGGTCGGCCTCGGCGCCTTCGAGCATGAGAGTGGTCTCCTCGATACGGCGGAAACGGCCGTCGGGCGCGAACTCGCCGAACAGATAGACCTCCGTGCGCACGGTCGACCCGTCCTTCTTGGTGACGTGGACCGTGTGGCGGTCGGCGTAGCGATCGCCGTCGTACAGCTCGTCGTGCACCTCGACGGAGCCCTCGGCGACGACCGCACGGAGGTGGGCGATGTGCTCCAGGAACTCCGTGCGGTCGTCCCACCGGCCGTCCGTGCGCTGGCGGTAGTCGGGGGCGAAGTGCCGGTCGGCAGCCTCCTGGAGGTCGAGGCCGGGGTTGAAGAGCAGGTCGGTCAGTGCGGTGGCGACGCCGGTGCGGTTCATTACGTGATCCTTTGATGGATTCCAACGAGTGAGAATGCGTGCGTTGCGCACGCTTCGCTCATACTGTAACCCATACACGTGCGCCGCGCACGCTAATCTGGATGCATGACGAACGACGTAGGACACGAGATCGCCGACGCCCTGGGGGTCCTGCTCAAACGCAGCACCCGGGTCGAGCTGCACCGGACCCTGACCGCCGGTCTGGGGGAGGCCGTGGACGAACTGACCTATCCGATCCTCAGCGGCCTGTCCCGGGGAGGCCCCCGCAGCGCCGCCGACCTGGCTCCCGATGTGGGACTGGACCGCTCCGGCGTCACCCGCCGGGCCTCCCGGCTGGAGGCGGCGGGGCTCGTACGGCGCGAGCCGGACCCCGCGGACCGGCGCGCCACGCTGCTGGCCCTGACCGAGGAGGGCGAGCGCATCGTGGACGTCCTGCGCCAGCGCCTGTCCACCCATATCGAGAGCAGCCTCACCGACTGGTCGGCCGACGAGGCCAGGACCTTCGCCAGCCAGCTGCGGCGCTTCGTCAGCGAGGGACCGTTCGGCTAGGACGGACGGCAGCGCGGGACGGACCGCAACGCGAGACCGGCAGCGGCACAGAACGGGCAGCGGCACAGGACCGGCAGCAGCAGAGGACGGACTGCGAAAAGCAGAAAGCCAAAAAAACAAAGGCAAGGAGCCGACCGCTCCCTGCCACTCTCAACCTATAGCGCACCGGGGGCCTTGCGGCAAGGCCCCCGGTGTGCTGCACAATCTCCGCTCGAAGCCGGGACCTGGGGAAATCAGGGATGCACGGCACAGCTCAAGAGCTCATACGGCGGGGGTTGTGATGATCGATGTGATCGTGGTCGGCGGCGGACCGACCGGTCTGATGCTGGCCGCCGAGTTGCGGCTGCACGGCGTGGACGTGGTGGTGCTGGAGCAGCTGGCCGAGCCGACCGCGCAGTCCCGCGGGCAGGGCCTGCACACACGCAGCGTCGAGATGATGGACCAGCGCGGCCTGCTGGACCGGTTTCTCGCGGTCGGCGAGAAGTTCCGGGTGGGCGGCTTCTTCGGCGGTATCCACAAGGACTGGCCGGAGCGGCTGGACACGGCGCACCCCTACGGCATCACCGTCCCCCAGCCCGTCGTCGAGCGGCTGCTCAATGAGCGCGCCCTCGAACTCGGCACCGAGGTCCGACGCGGCTGCGAGGCGGTCGGGCTGAGCCAGGACGAGCACGGGGTGACCGTGGAACTGGCGGACGGTACACGGCTGCGGTCGCGTTACCTCGTCGGATGCGACGGCGGCCGGAGCCTGGTCCGCAAGGCGCTCGGGGTCGGTTTCCCGGGCGAGCCAGCGACGGTCGAAACACTGCTGGGCGAGATGGAGATGACGGAGGATCAGGAAAAGATCGCCGCTGTCGTGGCGGAGGTCCGCAGGACCCACTTGCGATTCGGCGCGATGCCTCTCGGGGACGGTGTGTTCCGTGTCGTCGTGCCCGCCGAGGGCGTGGCCGAGGACCGTGCGGCCGAGCCGACCCTGGAGGACTTCCGGCGGCAGCTGCGGGCGCACGCGGGCACGGACTTCGGGGCCCGCTCACCACGCTGGCTGTCCCGGTTCGGTGATGCCACCCGGCAGGCCGAGCGCTATCGGGTCGGCCGGGTGCTGCTGGCCGGTGACGCGGCGCACATCCACCCGCCGACCGGTGGCCAGGGCCTCAACCTCGGCATCCAGGACGCGTTCAACCTGGGCTGGAAGCTCGCGGCGGAGGTGAATGGCTGGGCCCCCGAAGGCCTGCTGGACAGCTACCACTCCGAACGGCACCCGGTGGCCGCCGCCGTACTGGACAACACCCGCGCCCAGATGACACTGCTGGGGACCGCACCGGGCGCGACCGCGCTGCGGGCCCTGCTCTCCAGGCTGATGGACTTCGAGGAGGTGAACCGGTACATGACCGGACTGGCCACCGCGATCTCGGTCCGCTACGACCTCGGCGAGGGCCATGAACTGCTGGGCCGACGGCTGCGGGACCTTCCCCTGAAGCACGGGCGCCTCTACGAGTTGATGCACGAGGGCCGGGGGCTGCTGCTCGACCGAACGGGTCGGCTCTCGGTCGAGGGCTGGGCGGACCGGGTCGATCACGTCATCGGCATCAGCGAGGAACCCGACGCCTGCGACGACTTCGCCAACGGCGGCGAACTCAACGCACCCGCGGTACTGCTACGCCCGGACGGCCATGTGGCGTGGGTCGGTGAGGAGCAGGGGGATCTGCTCGGCCAACTGTCGCACTGGTTCGGCGCGGCCGTCACCGCCTGAGCGCGCGGAGCCGGTCGGCAGTGCCCGCCGTACGGGTCCCGGGGCGCACGCGGCAGGGCTTTCCACCCGGCGGGGAACCCGGATCCTGCGGGGGGGGCGGTTCCTCAACGCCGCGCGTGGCGGACCTTCAGCCGTCCGAACTCCATGGTCCCGTGGATCCGGATCCGCGGGCCGCCGGGGCGGGAGGGCGGCAGGGGGCGGTAGCGCGTGTCCTTCCACTTGGTCTCAAGGTCGTCGAGGTCGACGATCGCGTCGCGCGGAACGATGATCCTGGCTCTGCCGCTGCCCAGGTGCAACTCGATGTCCACCTCTGGATGCTCGATGACCGCCCGGGACAGGTCCAGGCGCACCTTGCCGTATGCGGACCGGACCGTGAGGAAGCGGGGTACGTGCCATGCCCCGCGCCGCGTGATCCGCCCGCTGGCAGCGGCAATCGCGGATGCGGAGTCCACGCCCTCCTTCGCCGCGAGCGCGGTCAGCACCGGAACGAGGTCGCTGTGCGTTGTGGCGGTGAGCGCGCCATGGAGGCGTTCTTCCAACTGTTCGTGCGAGATGAGCCCTTCGGCGTACGCCTCCTGCACTCGCTGCACGGCCGTGTCGCGATCGCCCTCGCCGAGCGGCATCGGGTCCTCCCTCGGAGAAGTCACCGTTGCACCCTAGCGCCCGTGCCCCTTCCTGTTCCGCCCCGGGCAACGACGGCTCCAGCCGGTCGCACTGCCTACCCGTCAGGTCTCCCTGTGCCACCCGGTGATCACCACAGAGTTTCATCGGCCGCGCAGCACAACACTCGCGTCCCTGCGGCTCATCACCCCCTGAACGCGCCGCTCATGCGGCCCTGCTCTGGCGTTCGGTCAGCCGGGAGCCGGACTCGCGGCGGGCGGCGCGGCGCAGCAGCGGGACGGCCAGCAGGGAGCCGATGACGGCCCAGGCGGTGAGTACCAGCGCGACCGTAGGGAGTTGCCAGGAGCCGGAGGGCTCCCCCGCCTGTGCGTCATCCGGCAGCAGGGCCGAGCGCACGCCCTGTGCCATCCAGCGGAGGGGGAAGACGGACGCGATGTCCTGTACCCATAACGGTAGTTGGCCGATCGGGAACATCGCTCCCGAGGTGACCAGCAGCGCCATCGCGGGCAGCATGATGATCGCCAGTGCCTCGCGGGCGTTGGGCAGTACGGCGCCGATGGCCGCGCCCAGTGGTACGACGGCGAGCAGGCCGAGGGCGATGACCCAGATCAGCGTCAGCCAGCCGCGGGGGCTGTGCGGCAGGGGCCCGTCCACGAACAGGGCGGCGGCGCCCAAGAGGACGGTGACGATGCCCATCGCCACGATGACGATCAGCACGGACTTGGCGACCAGATAGGCCGGTATGCCGCCGGGCGTGGCCCGCAACCGCAGCAAGGTGCCCTCGTCGCGCTCGGTCACCAGGATCTGCGGGAGGTTGATCAGCCCCACCTGGAACAGCAGATACGCGGTGAACCCGGCGATCGTCAGGTGCGCCGCGGGGACATGGGTGCCGGGCAGGTCGTCGTGGATGAAGGAGGCGACCGTCAGGGCGGTCACCACATTGCTGAGGTGGCCGATGAACTCCTTGCGGTTGCGCAGGAGATGACGCACCTCGATACCACCGCGCCGCAGCCCGGCCTGCCATGAGCGACGCCGTCGGCCGCGGGCACGGTCCTCCCATGTCGGGCGGCCGGTGGTCCTGTCGGCAGCCCCGTCCGGCGTGCCGGTCCCGCCCCGCGCGGTCCTGTGCCGCACCGCTGTCATGTCCGTCTCCCTCATGCGCATCGTTCGTCCCCCTTCCCAGCGCCCACAAGGGCTACGTTGTCGGCGGTTACGGCATCCGCGGTGCCGTCGGCGTGCTCGTGCACCATGTGCAGATAGGTGTCCTCCAGCGTCGGGCGGCGGACTTCCAGGTCCGCGATGGGGCCGTCGGCCTTGCGGTGCAGTTCCCAGACCAGCAGGGAGGGATCCGCGGTGCGTTCGCGGCGCGGCGCGCCGTCCGGTGCCGTCCAGCGGACCTCCGCCTGTGCGGCTGCCCGCCGGGCGAGCTCGGCGGGTGTGCCGGAGATCCGGATACGGCCGTTGACCAGCATCGCTATTCGGTCGGCGAGACGCTCGGCCTCGGCCAGGTCATGGGTGGTCAGCAGGATGGTGACGCCCTCGTCGGCGGCCAGCCGCTCGACCAGGTCGTGGAACTCGCGCCGTGCCTCGGGGTCGAAGCCGGTGGTTGGCTCGTCCAGGAAGAGGAGCTCGGGGCGGCCGATGATGCCGAGCGCGACGTCCACGCGCCTGCGCTGGCCGCCGGACAGCTGGTCGACCCGGTGCCGGGCCCGGTGGGCGAGACCGACCAACTCCAGCAGTTCTTCGGGGTCACGGGGATCGGGATAGTACGTCGCGAAGTGCCGCAGCAGCTCGGCGACCTGCCAGCGGCGGTGGTCGCGCCACGACTGGAGCACCAGGCCGATCCGGCCGCGCCAGGCGTCGTCGGCGTGCGCCGGGTCCTTGCCGAGGACCCGGACCTCGCCGCCGGAGCGCTGCCGGAAGCCCTCCAGGATCTCAACGGTGGTGGTCTTCCCGGCGCCGTTGGGGCCGAGCAAGGCGAAGATCTCTCCGCGGCGGATGTCCAGGTCGACGCCTTGGAGTACCTCGGTGCCGCCGTACGACATCCGTAACTCCCGTGCGAGGACGACCGGTTGGCGAGAGTCGGCGGCCATGCTGGGGGTGCTGGTCATCGGCTTGTCTCCGCGTGCTGCTGTTCGGGGGCTGTCGGCTGCGCCACCGCGGGGCCCGCGCCCTCGACGATGGCGCGGAGAGCGGCGACATGGCCCTCGAAGGCAGTGCGTCCACGGGCCGTCAGCCGAACCCTGGTACGGCGTTTGCGCCCGCCGCCCTCCTTGCGGATCTCCAGATACCCGGCCTCCTCCAGGGTGTGCAGCTGCTTGGAGAGCGCGGAGTCGCTGAGCGAGAGGCTGTCGCGGATGAACGGGAAGTCGGCCCATTCCGTGGCGGACAGCAGGGCCACGATCACCAACCGGGTGGAGGGATGGATCAGTTCGTCGAAGCCCGTGGGGGTACTCATGGGCCTGCCTCCTCGTGAGTGGCTTGTGCGGCGTGGCCGTGCAGCGCGCGTTGGCGGAGTGTGCCGACCGCCCAGCGGTTCGCCGGTCCCGTGAAGAGGACGAACACGGCAGCCGCGGCGGTGGCCGTGATCACGCTGGGGCAGGGCAGGGCGAGTGAGTCCGCCAGGTGGCCGGAGAGCAGGATCGTGCCGCCGGTGAGGCACCCGCCCGCGATGAACGTGGCGAAGCTGCGCCAGCTGTAACGGGAGCGGTGCAGCCGCATCCTGGCGCGGCGGCTGTAGACGACGGCCAGGGCGCCCAGGGCGCCTGCATAAGCTGCCAGCACCAGCCACCGCCCCCACACCGGGAGCTTGAGCCCCCAGCCGGCGAGGAAGACCCACATGATCGCGGCCGTGATGTAGGTCGACTTGGGGTCACCGTGCGCGCATCGCTCGATCTCGTCGTACACCCGCTCCTGCGGCACCCGGATCCGCTGGAGATCCTGCCAGGCCCGCTCGGCATCCACCGGTGTGGTCATGCCATCGCCTCCCCGAAGACATTGCTGGACCGCCGGGGCACACCGGACCGGATGAGGCCCGAACACCCCCGCATTCACTTGCCCATGCGGAAAGTTAGCGTCGGCTTTCCCGATAGGCAAGTCGAAATGCCTCCACCGTGTCCCCCGCCAGTAGGCCCTCAAGCCAAGGACGGTGGCCTGTCCGGCCCGGCTGGGATTCCGAGGCGCGTTCAGCCGCTGCCGTCGACCCGGGCCTGCGGGACCGGCCCAGAGGTGCGGAGGTTGTCCTCGACGGGGGCCGCCTCGTTGGCCGTGGCGGTGCGGCGCGGGCCCGGGCCGACGGTCAGGCCGCAGAGCCGCGGGAAACCCCGCCGACGGCCTCGGCAGCGTCCAGGAGGCGGTCCTCGCGGAGACGGCGGGCGGCCATTCCGAGGCCGTCTTCGATCCAGACGCTGCTGACCGGATTCCACGCCGCGGTCCTTGGGTCCCGGACAGGAACAGGTGGGCACTGGCGGTGCAGGGCCGCCTCCTGCCGCGGTGGTTCGGGCAGGCCGCGAGCCGGTCGCGGACCGGCTCACACGCACATCCGCCATGGGAAGTGCTCTGTCACATCGCCCACGGGACGACAACGCCCCGGCGCCGGTCTACAGGTCGAACTCGAGATGCTCGACCTCGGTGAGCCGAACCTCCTCCAGCTGGCCTGCGCGGCGGCCGTTGTCCTGGAAGTACACCTCCTTGAGCCCCTCGGCGGCGATCTGCTGGAGCTGCTGGTCGCCGGCGCCGGCCTGCTGGGCGTCGAAGAGGCGGGCGGCGTAGTGGGGCGGCAGCGCGACCGTCAGGTGCCGCAGCCGGGCCTCGTCCGTCGTGCCGATCGGCGCGGTGTAGCCGATCCGGGCGCGGGTGTCGATGACGATGCCGCCGGTGGTCGCCGCCTTCTGCCGTGCCCTGGCGCGGATCTGCGGCTGCCACCGCTTCTTCACCTCGGCCTCCAGGCGCGCGGCGAGGTCCGGGCGGGGCTTTTTGATCTGGTCTTTGACGTACCGCTCGACGGTGCGCTGGGAGATGCGGAGCAGCTGGGCGACCGCCCTGGTGCCCTTGAGCTGCTTGACCAGGTAGCGCATCTGCGCGGGCGCGTTCTTGGGCGCCGGGCGGGTGAACGCCTTCTGCACCGCGGCGTCCAGGCCGTCGCCGAACAGGCTCATCGCGCTTCACCTACTCCCCGGTGTCCTGGTCGGTGACGGTGCCGTCCTTGATGTAGCGGGCGAGGTTGAGTTCCGGGGCGTTGAACTGCTCGCGCACGCCTTCACCCCACAGCACGCTCTGGGTACCCTCCCATTTCACCAGGCCCGGGTTCACGCCGAGTTTGAAGCCGCCGGGCAGCGGCTTGCCGTCACGGTAGGGCAGGAAGTCCAGTGGGGAGGGCCCGCCGGACGCGTAGACGGCGCAGTCCGAGAGGACGGCCACCGGGTACTGCCCGGTGAAGGCGGCGTGCTTGACGATCTTGCGGTGCATGTTGATCCGGGTCCGGGAGATGACGGCGGCGCGGATGTCCGGGCGCCAGGTGGGCCGGGCGAGGGCCCGCCACGGCTGCCCGGGCTTCCAGCCCTCGCCGCGCGGACGTTCGCGCAGCTTGCCGATGCCGCCCTTCACGGTCGCCTTGATCGCCGACACCACGATCGCCAGCTGAGGATCACGCTGCCGGTAGCCGTCCATCGCCGCAAGGAACTCCTCCGGCGGCAGGTCCGCGCCCACTCCGAGGTCGGCCATCGTGGCGATGTACGCGTCGCGCAGCCGGTTGTACCAGGCGTCCAGGTAGCGGCCGTTGTCGTGGCGGACGTACGCCTCGACCGGCGTGACGTCGTAGCCGAGCTCCACCGCGTAGGCGACGGTGGGCGTCGCGTACCAGGCCGGCCCCTCCGGGCGGTCACCCTTCGGCGTGAACGGACTTGGCAGCAGCTCGCCATCCAGGTCCGTCCACTCCTTTGCGAGTTTCACATGGGACAGGTCGACGTGGCTGAGGTCGACCAGCCAGGAGCCGGGCAGTCTCGCGTCGAAGACGGGGTTCTTGACGTGCGTCGGCGCGCCCAGGCCGACCGTGAGACCGTTCGCACCGGCCGCGAAGGCCATGTTCACATCGATACCCACCAGGTGAGGGCGAAGGCATTCGGCGTCGGTGAGCGGGCGCGCCCAGTCGTACGCCTCCTCCACCAGGACCTCGGCCGGGGTGCGCTGATGGAAGCGCGGCAGGTCCGCCAGGAGCGGGTGCCCGTCGGGTGCCTCGCACGGCGCGCAGCCCACCGGATCCTTGCCCAGCGAACCGGGATTGTGCTCGGAGTGCCGCCTGCCCGCCGCATCCGGTTCGGAGGCACGGGTCGGCGGATGCAGCGCGGTCATCAGCTCAAGACCGGTCACGGCGGTGGAACCGCGCGGCGTCATCACCCGGGCCGCATACGTGCCCAGCAACTGGGCGAGGTCCGCCGGCGGCAGCTGCCCCGCACCGGCCCAGTGCCGGGTGTCCAGCGCGTCCCACGACGGAATACACAACTGCACGCAGGATCGCTCCGAACCCTGCGCGGGACGGTAGATCCTCGCCCACGGCCCGAAGCCGCGTTTGGTCAGCTGCCAGCCGGCACGCGTCAGCTGCTTGATGACCTTGTGGCCTTCCGGGATCCGCCCGGACAGGCGCTCCTGCTGGGTGAGCGTGACGGGCAGGCCGTAGTGCTCGCACGCGGCCCCGGTCAGCACGACCAGCGGGTCGGCGTCCTTGCCCGGCCCGGACAACTTCGGCTGACCGAACCGCCCTTCACGCAGCGTCCACTCCACCAGCGCCGGAATCGACTTCGCCGGTACGTCCAGGACCAGACCGCCGACGCAGTACGCCGACACCTGGCCGTCTGCCTCGACGTCGACGACCGCGAGCGGACCGTTCTCGAAACGCGCATCGGAGCCGGGGGCCGGTGTTCCGGCCGGGGCCGCCCTCCGCACGGCTGGGCGGCGCGACGTCGGCGCGCCGCCGGCTGCCGGGCGCGGTACAGCGGCAGGGGCGGCAGGGCGCAGTGCGGTGTCCGCAGCCTCCGCGGCCGGTGCCGTACGGAGCCGGGCCGGTACGACTGCCGGTTGCGCGAGAGCCGGTGGTACGGCTGGTGCCGCGGGGGCCGCCGTGTCCTCGTGAGGCACCGAAGCGTTGGCCGGGTAGAGCTCGGCGAGTTGCTTGAGCATGCGGGCGTATGCATCGCGCTCCGGCGGCCGCGGCTCGGTCTTGCCGACCTCCCAGCCGCTGACCGTCGCCCGCCGCACCTGCAAGGCAGCGGCCACCTCGTCCAGCGTCAGACCGTGCGCCAGGCGCAGCCGCCTGCGCTCCGCCGGGGGCGGCAACGACGAACGGGACGCGACCAGCGCGTCGACGGCATCGAACAGCTCGGACATGCAGCACCTCCAGCCCCGCAACCTTAGCGCGAAGCGCACATCTCGCGTACCGAGCACGTCACGTTCCACCTACCCATCACGTACGGACAGCGTTCGGCTGCCGTGTCGGTGGGGGGTGAAGGACATGATCGCCATGCAGACGCAATTCAGGGCAGCGGTCTCGTTCGGGAAGTGTCCGCGGGCCTTGACCGCCCGCCGGATCCTTGCGTTCACGGCCTCGATCGCGTCGTGCGTGCAGACGATGCCGCGGATCTCGTGGGCGAACCGGGGGAACAGGGGGAACTCTCCTCCAGAGGGGGGCACCCCCACCCAGGTGTGCTCCCAGAACCTGACGACCGCCAGGTACTCCCTCCCCCGGGCGTGGGCGAACTCGGCGAACCGTTCGAGCGCGGCCCTCCTCGGTGGCGGCGGCGCACACGGACCTGAGGATCGTGCGGCCCCTGCTGCCCCGGGCCGGGCTGGGGCGGCCGATGCGGGATGACCGGACGGTACTGAACGGGACCGCCCGGAAGTTCCGGGCCGGGGTCCCGTGGCGGGACGTGCCGGGCGGCATGGATCGTGGGCCAGTGTCCACTCCCGTCTCCTTCGGTGGGCAGGCGACGGGATCTCCGGGCGGATGCTTCAGGCCGCGCGGGCGAACACCGGCCCGGCAGGTGGCATCGAAGGGCTGGTGTCGGGCGACTCCAGCATCGTCCGGGCCCACCGGCACGCGGCCCGCACCCGTTTCACCGCTGTGCTGGACGCGATACGGGTGCCCCGGATCGGACCGGGCCGGCCTCGGATGAGGCCAGCCACGTCACCGACGACGGGGGCTACAGCCGAAGGCCGTCCGCACCAGGCTGCGACGCGGGGCATCGCCCACGGACTGCCCCAGCGGTCCGGCCAGATCACCGGCCGGACCCGGAGCGGCAGCCGAGGCGGCCGACCGCCGGCCTTCGCCAAGCGGGTCTACAGACGCCGCAATGCCATGGAAGGGTGCTTCAACCGCCTGAAGCAGGGGCGGTGCATCGCCACCCAGCAGTCGGGAAAGCCTCGACGCTGTGGTGTTCGACTTTCTGCCCTGGGAAGGGTTCCGACCGGTGGCACGCAACCAGCCAGCGTCACACAACGTCCGCAACAGCCGACATCAGGAAGCAGCATCAGGGGTGGCGATTCTTACGCACGTACTTGCTGGGTGGCCTCATGAGCCACCCCATTGACTGTTTCGGTGACGGTCACACTGAAGTCGCCACCGCGGATGCTTCCGTTAATTTCCAGTTCCCAGTAACCGCCGCTCTGCTGGACGAACTCGTCGCGGACGACGGTACGCGGGGTGTCCCTGACGACCACGCGGACCTTGCTCGCCTTCGGGTCGACGGAGCCCTGGAAACTCGTCACGGTGGTGATTTGGCCGTGAGTGACGGTGGTAGCAGTGATATTCGAGGGCGGGAAGACTGAGTCGGCGACGATGTGCGGGCCGTCCTTGTACTCCCGGACACGGTTCACCACGTGGTCGATGACCTTGTCATTGCGCGGGAGGTCTCCGTGCTTGACACCGTCGATGTGAACGGAACGGTTGTTGGGGGCAGCCGGGAGTCCCGATACGCCATTGTCGATGACGCCGTCGTCGGCGGAGATGACTTCCTCGTAGTCGGTCGGCATCGGAGTCGGGTTGGTGTTGAGCGGCTCCATGAACCCGGAGTCGTTGAGTTCGCACGTGGAGGCGGTGACGAGATCCTTCAGCAATCCCTTGCCACAGGCCACCCCCAGTCCCAGCTCTACGTACCACTTCTGCCCTGGGCCGAGGTTGGGTCCACCCAACGAGGTCCAGCTGGCCACCCGGTTCCCGAATTCGTGGGTGACCTGCTCAGGAGAATAGGGCCTGCCGCTGTTCTGGATGGCCAAACGTGTGGGAATGCTTCCGAGGGAGTGCGCGACGATTGCGATCTTGCGTGTCCTGCCGAACTTCTCGTTCACCGCGTCCACGAACCGAGTTGCGTTGATCGTGTTGGAGTCTCGCCAGCCTTCGAAGTCCCACGCGAACAGATCGCCCTCGGGCCATCCGGCGGCGGCGAACTTCTTCTTCATCGCGTCGAACGCACTTGCGGTGTCGTTCATGCCGTGCACGAACACTACGGCGGGGAGCTGCGAGTCGCTCTGCGCATGGGCTGGAATCGGCAGGGTCACGGACAGCGGGGCCAACAGCGTGGCCAGCACGAGTACGTGCAGCGGTGCGCGCCTCATAGGCTGGAGCCGCATCTTGCGAAGCATGAGGGTCCTCTCAGAGGGTGTGGAAAGGGGACGGAATTCGAAGGGCTCAGCAGCTCGCATGCGTTGCGCGGGCGGAATGCGCCGCCCGGTGAGCAACCGAGGGTGGGACGCTCAAGGCTCCAGGCCCCACGGGACCAGGAGAAGGGCAGGGTCCCGGGCAGCGGCCCCGCACGTCCGGAAACTCGTGGCCCTCTAGCGACGGATCGAACGCGTAGCTGACCTCATCGAGGCTGAACACAGGCCTTTGAGGGCGTGAGGGGACGACTGCTTCGGTCCAGGCCCCGGCCGGCGGAGCCTCCGGGGCGTGCGCGGACAGGAGCGCATCGTCGTGGGCACAGCAGGACTCCAGGAGGTTCGGAACCACGGAAGCTTGGAAGCAGACGTGCGGGCACTTGCCGTCTTCCCTCCTATGCTTGCGGCCTCCAGCAGCTCTCAGGGCTGTCTTTCGTCATGCCGGACCCCTGTCGCATGTCACATCAGGTCATGACCCGCAACCGACCCCCAAGTCGGTCTACCCGGTGAGGGTCGCGGTGGGGTGCGAGGTCCAGAGCTACATCGAGGCGATGGGCGGCGACGAAGTCGTGGCTGTCTCCCTTTCGCCGGACGGCGTCACGACGCCGGATGGACGGGGCACCTTCGCTGTGAACCAGAGCCAGCTCATCCCGTGAGAGCGAGAGGCGTGAAGTCGGGCGATGCCGAGCATGGCCCGGTGAACGCCGGTGCCCTTGAATCGGCAGTCGCGCAGGATCTTCCGGTTCTTCAGCCGGGGCAGGGCGCGTTCGACCCGGGCTCGGGATCCCGATCGCCACGACGAGATGGCCAGCAGCGGCGAGACGGTCAAGAATGCGGTCCGCCGCGGACTTCGAGATTCCGAACAGCGGCGCCACCTGCCGCGGTGTGCGCCCGCACGCGGCCACCAGCAACACCCGCTCTTCGAGCGGCAGTCGCCAGGGACGGCCGCGCTGAACGTCGCCGCCACGGCGCCGCACCCACGCCACCAGACCCCAGCGCCCTGCGGAGCTCACCGCCCGTCGACCCACGACGACGCCGACCCCGCCGCGCTCCGCGTGCTCGTTCAGCAGCTCCTTCCCCCCAGAGCTCGACACAGTGCATGAGCCATCCGCGGGAGATGCAACTTTAGTTGCGCAGGTTGCAACCTTCGTCGTGGATCACAGCCTCAACACGCTGGAAGGATAGCCGCCAAGGACAAGGCAGCAGCACCCGTGCTAACGCTGCCGGACCTGTGGACCCGTGTGCAACTGCCGTGCTCCGGCGGCCTTCGGCGCCCACCCCCAAGCAAGTCTTGACCGCCCAACGGCAGCGTCCCGTCCAGATCAGACGCCATCCACCGAAAGGCTGCAAGATCCATGCCTCGAACGTCCCACTCCGTTGGAATTCTGACGACAAAACTGCATTGGCTCGGCAGGGTGTCTCTCGCCGCTGCCACGGCAGCGGCAGTGGCCTCAGTCGCCTTGAGTACAGGAAGCACCGCCCAAGCGGCCGGGGCAGACAATGGCCGGAAAGAAAGCCGCGCAGCCTCCTCCGTGCTGCCGTTCACGCCGAAAATCACCCCGGGATACTGCGGCTCCTTGACCGGGAACAAGGTGCACGACATCGTATGGGAATGGCCCAAGAACGCAGAGTTCAGCGACGTCAAGATGGTGATCCAGCGCTACAATTCCGATAGCGGCCAGTTCAATGGAACAGCCCACTACTTCGACTATCCGTCTACTGACCCGGCACGGACGGTCTCCAATGTCGGCAATGACGTTGACAGGTGGCGCGCGTGGTTCGAGGGGCACAACGTCTTCACCGGTGAAGTGGTGCGTAGCCAGTACGCCGTCTTCAAGTCCAGGCCCACCAGCTGGGGCCACTGCGAAGTGAACATCATCACCAGCGGATCAGATGCGGGCGAGTGGCCGGCAAGCCCGATCGGACATTCCGGGGCCACCCTGACTCTCCAAAGCACCGAGTCGGGCAAGTTCGCCACCCGCGAGGGTACGAAGGTCAAGCAAAGCAATGGCACCAGCAGCGCTTCCCAGCAGTTCACGATGGAGCACACTGCTGGCGGCTACTTCCGGCTGAAGAATCAGGGGTCCTGCGTCGCCCACGCGCCCAAGTCCACCCCCCAGGACCTGTTCATGTACCCGTGCGGGTACAACCAGCAGGAGTGGCGCATCGTGCCGGTGTGGAACGGGAAAGGCGGCGGCTGGAAGCTGGTGACCAAGGACAACCAAGTCCTCGACCTCCCAGGCTTCTCGCATGACGACGTCGCACTTCAGACCCACTCCCAGCACACAAATGACAGCAACCAGACCTGGCGCATCCAGTGGATCACGGCAGCCACCGCCAACACGCAGCAAGAGACTCGCGTTGCTCGGCTGACCCGCTGACTCCGGCAGGACGGGGCGAACATCACCGACCGGGAACAGCGCGACGCCACCCGGGAGTCGACCGACGCAAGAAGCCCATGCCGGGGGCCTGGTGCGCCCAAGTCCAGGAGCAAGACAAGGAGTTCGCCGCCCCACCACCGGCCGCCAGGCGACACAGAAGTGGAGTGGAGTTGGATTGTTCCGGACGGGCTGTGGGGGAGCGCGAAGCCGCTGATCCCTCCGTCGAGGGTTCGGCCGCAGGGTGGGGGCACGCAGGGCA
>NZ_JBIUBV010000014.1:0-43906 GCF_044548405.1 Streptomyces sp. NPDC052040
GCGCCCCCCCCCCCAGGCGGCGCAACCGCGCCCCCCGGAACCCCCCCGCCCCCCCCCCCCCGGGGCCGCGCGGGGGGGGGGGCCCCCCCCCCCCCCCGGGGGGGGGGGCCCCGGCGGGGGGCCGCCCCCGGCCGTCGTTCACCCCCGGCCGTCGTCCGCCAGGTCCCTCCTCGGACATCCCTCGTTCGGCTGCAATCCCGTCACCTGGCCTACTGCCGTGCCCCATTCGCGCGACTCCAATCGCGCCGCCACCTCATCTTTCCTAGCGTTTCGATCACCGGGGTGCATTTCTGGCGCAAGCGGAAAAGGTCCGCAGCACGGCCCCTCGGGGACCTGGAGGCTCACCATGCGCGCGATACGCGTCGCTTCCGTCGCACTGCTGGGCGTCACCGCGCTCGGCTGCTCCGCGCCGGGATCCGCCGTCGGCGGGGGCGGGGGCACGAACGTCTCGGCCTTCGGCTATGACTTGCAGCCCACGAAACTCGGCCCCGGCGAGCGGGTCAACCTGCCCATACGGGGCTGCTCGGACAACGCCACGGTGTTCTCCGACGCCTTCGACACGGTCACCATCCCCAAGGGCCGGTCCACCGCCACGGCCACGGTCAGCCGCAACGCCCGGCCAGGCGCCGACTACGACGTCACCTTCCAGTGCGGCCACCAGTCCGGCCACAAGAAGCTCGCCATCGCGGCGGGCAGCAGGAGCGCGGGCGGGGGCGGCGGAGGCGACTACGGCGGTGGGGGCGGCGGAGGCGGGGGCGGGGGCGGCTTCTTCGGCGGCGGTGGAGGCGGCGGCGGCGGGGGCAACTCGTACGGCGGAGGCGGGGGCGGCGGTGGCGGCGGGGACTACGGCGGGGGTGGCGGCGGGGGCTCCTACGGCCAGCACGGGGTGAGGGCGGGCCTCGGCGGCAGCATCGGCGGCTTCGACCCGAAGGAGATCGGCATCGGCGCCGCGCTCATCGCCGGATCGCTGGGCACCGCCTGGTATCTGTCCCGCCGCCGCACCGCACAGGGCCAGTAGCGCCGAGGGACGAGGGAGCATGTCCGAGCCGCCGCGGAAGCGCGCCCCCTGGGGAGCGATCGCACTCGTCCTGCTGACAGGCCTCGCCTTCGTCCGGCACGGTTCCGGGGAGTTCGCCGTCGGGCCGCCCCAGCCCGCGTCGGCAGTGGCCCCGGACTCCTCCGGAGCCACCGGCGCGGCCTACACCGGGCCCGACGCGCTGCCCGAGTCCGGGGCCGTCCGGGTCGCCATCCCGGCGCTCGGCGTCGACGCCCCGGTCATCCCGGTCGCCCTGGACACCTCCGGCTGGGTGGACGCGCCCCCGCCCGACAACCCGAACCTGGCGGGCTGGTTCACCGGGGCTCCCACACCCGGCGAGAAGGGCACGGCCGTGGTCGTGGGCCATGTCGACAACGACCAGGGACCCGCCGTCTTCTACGGACTCGGCACACTGAAGAAGGGCGACCGGGTGGAGGTCCGGCGCCTGGACGGCAGGACCGCCGTGTTCGAGGTCTACGGCGTCGAGGTCTTCAGCAAGGCGAACTTCCCCGGGGACCGCGTCTACGGCAGCAAGGGCGTGCCCGAACTGCGCGTCATCACCTGCGGAGGAGCCTTCTCCGAACAGAACGGCTACGCGGGGAACGTGGTGGTGTTCGCCCGGCTGGCCGCGGTGAGCTGAGCACCGCGGCCGCGGGCCGGGGCGCCGGGCCGCCGGGGCGACCGCTTTCCGACGGCCTTGCGGCGACTTTCCGACGGCCTCCGACGGATTTCCGTCATGCCGTACAGCTGTCCGATGTCCAGCCGGTTCCGGACGTGGGGATTCCGATAGCCTCGGGTCGTGACAGAACAGCACGCGCAACAGTTCGAGCGGGGCACGGACGGACCCAAGGTCATCCTGGTCGGGGTGGACGGCTCCGACTCCTCGCTCCGGGCGGCGGCGTACGCCGGAGGGCTGGCACGGCGGCAGCACGCGCTGCTCGCGGTCGTCTACGTGCAGCCCGTGATGGCCGCGGGGGCGGCGCTCGGGGTGCCGGTGGCCGATACGACGGACGAGATCGCGGAGGACCTGGTCGGCCTCATCCGCGAGGCGACCGAGCGCGTCAAGGGGATATTCGAAGTGCGCTGGGAGTTCCACACCTTCCGGGGCGACCCCTACAACGGTCTGGTGAAGGCCGCCGAGGAACTCACGGCGGACGCGGTCGTGGTCGGCGCGTCCGAGCAGGCGGGCCACCGGATCGTCGGCTCGGTGGCGATCCGCCTGGTGAAGGCGGGCCGCTGGCCGGTCACCGTCGTACCGTAGGGAGACGCCTGCCGCCCGCGAAGAGGTGAGGCCCATGGCCAGGCTCAGCAGGGGCGAGGGCATTCTGCGCCGCAAGCCCATCGAGCACATCGAGGAGCCGGAGAGCGGCGAGGGCACCCGGCTGGAGCGTTCACTCGGCCTGTGGCAGCTCACCGCGATCGGGGTCGGCGGGATCATCGGCGCCGGCATCTTCACCCTCGCGGGCACCGTCGCGAACGGCACGGCCGGACCCGCGGTGCTGGTGTCCTTCCTGATCGCGGGCCTGGCGAGCGCGTGCGCCGCGCTGTCGTACGCCGAGTTCGCGGGGCTGATCCCCCGGGCGGGCTCGGCGTACACCTACGGCTATGCGGTGCTCGGCGAATACGCCGCCTGGTTCATCGGCTGGGACCTGCTGCTGGAGTACACGGCGATCGTGGCCGTGGTCGCCATCGGCATCTCCGGCTACTTCGGCTTCCTGGTCGGCGAGGCCGGAGTGCACCTGCCGGACTGGATGCTGGGCGCACCGGGGACCGGGGCGGGCCATCGCGTCGACCTCTTCGCGGTCGTGCTGTGCCTGCTGATCGCCTATCTGCTGAATCTCGGCATCCGCAACGCGGCCCGCTTCGAGACCTCCGTGGTGGCCCTGAAGGTCCTTGTCGTCCTGCTGGTCGTCGGCGTGGGCGTGTTCCACATTGACACCGCGCACTACCACCCGTTCTTCCCGTACGGCGTCGGCGGCGCGTTCACCGGCGCGGCCACCGTCTTCTTCGCGGTGTTCGGCTACGACGCGATGTCCACCGCGGCCGAGGAGTCCAAGGACGCGCAGCGCCACATGCCGAAGGCGATCCTGCTGTCCCTGGCCATCTCGATGGTGCTGTACGTGGCGGCCTGTCTGGTGCTGACGGGTATGCAGAGCTACCGGGACATCGACCCGGAGAGCGGTTTCGCCACCGCGTTCAAGGCGGTGGGCCTGAGCCGTCTGGCCGATGTCATCGCGGTGGGCGCGATCATCGGCATCCTCACGGTGATGTTCACGTTCATGCTCGGGGTCACCCGTGTGTGGTTCTCGATGTCCAGGGACGGGCTGCTGCCGCGGTGGTTCGCGAAGACGCATCCCACCCGCCATGTCCCGACCCGGGTCACCTGGATCGTCGGGGCCGCGTCGGCCGCCATCGCCGGTTTCCTGCCGATCGGGGAGGCCGCCGAACTCACCAACATCGGGATCCTGCTGGCGTTCGTGGTGGTGTGCACGGCGGTGATCGTGCTGCGGTACCGGCAGCCGGATCTGCCGCGCACCTTCCGCACCCCGTGGCTGCCCTTCGTACCGGCACTCGGGGTGGTCTTCTCGCTCTGGCTGATCACCTTCCTCCAGTGGCAGACCTGGGTGCGGTTCGCGGTGTGGTTCGCCGTCGGCCAGGTTGTCTACTTCGGCTATTCCTACCGCCGCTCGGCGCTGGCCGGGACGGGGCGGTCCTTCTGACCGCCGTCCGGGCGGGCGTTCGCCGCGGGGGCGGGTCGCCGCCGGACGGCCGCCCGGTGTGAAGACACTCACGCCCGTGGGCCGGTGAGTGCTGATGCGGGTGAGGGCCCGCGGGGCGGGCGGGGCGGCGGCCGTCCGGGGGCCGGGGACGGCACCCGGTACGGTGAAGTCCCGCCTGTACCGCACCCGGCGGGCCCCGCGCCACGTTTTTCCGGGACACTCGGCCGACCTGCGGTGAAACCGGGGCCCGGGTCAAACCTCCGTAAAGCGCCTTGCCGCGGACCATGGTTGGGCCATCAGCTTGCCTCATCCGTGTTCCGACCGGGACCCGGGAGCGGGCGACGCGCACGTACCGGAGGAAGGCAGGAAGGGATGCTGTACCGAGGCCAGGAGAGCACCGACGGCGACGGCGATCTCGCCGTCCCCATGGCGTGGCTGTACGCGGAGTACATCGCGGACGAGCTGCTGCGGACCGGCGACCTCATGCCGCCCACGTCCTTCGAGTTCCGTGCCGGGCGCGACGCCCTGGCGCTGACCATCTTCCTGTCGGACACCTGCGGCGAGCTGCCCGGCATCCGGGTCGTCACCCAGCTGGAGACCTGGCTGTCGCTGACGGCGTACGACCAGCCGTGGGAGGACTGGGTGCGCGAGCGGATGACACAGCTGGCCGCTGACGCGGCCCGGGCGGGCGGCCCGGCGCCGGACCTGGACCTGGCCTCGGCGGCGTGGCGCTGGCTGGAGGAGACCGAGCTGCTCGCGCCCGACCTGGACGCGGTGCCCGGGGGCAGACCGGCCGGGGAGGACGACGGCCCCCAGGTCTGGACGGCCGCCTGGCGGCTCGGCCTCCCGCTGGGGCATCTCGCCATCCACCTCTTCTGAATCCCTATCTCTTCTCCGTGTCGCTCCTCTGAGGGCCTCTCTCCTTCGAGGACGGTTTTTTCGAGGACGGACCAATCCGCCGGACCGGCGGCTCCGAATGTCTTGGCCGCGATTCGGTAACGGCCTTGAGTGATTCGGGCGCCTGGTCCGTACCGGTGGGCAACAGCAGCACCACCCCCACCCCGCCCACCGGCATGAGGATTTGGTATGAGGTCCCTGGAAAGCCATCGCGACGTCGGCGCCTATGCGCTCGGCGTGCTGGACGAGGCGGAAGCCTTCCGCTTCGAGGACCACCTCATGGAGTGTCCGAGTTGTACGGCGCAGGTGAGCGAGTTCCGGCCCGCCGCGCGGCAGTTGATGCTGTTCCGCAGGGCGACCCCGCGGACGGTGCACCCCTTCGCGGCCCCCGGACCGCGGCTGCTGGACCGGCTGCTGGAGGAGGTCACGACCCGGCACCGCGGACGGCGCAGGCGCCGCTTGTACGCGCTCGCGGCCGCCGTGGTGCTGGCGGTGGGCGGGCCGTCGGCGGCGATGGTGGCCGCCTCGCCGCACAGCTCCTCCGGCGCGGTGACGGCGATGAGCGCGACCGACCCGCACACGGGGGTGTGGGCGCAGGTCAGCACCACGGACCGGCTCTGGGGCAGCCAGATCGATGTGACGGTCAAGGACAGATCGGGGCCGCACTCCTGCCAACTCGTCGCGGTCGGCAAGGACGGGTCGGAGCAGACGGTGACGAGCTGGATGGTGCCCTCGGACGACGGCGGGGCGACCACCGTGCAGGGCGGCTCGGCCCTGACCTCCCAGCAGATCGACCACTACGACGTGCGGACCAAGGACGGGCAGCGGCTGGTCACGCTCAAGTCCCGCTGAGCGGCAGGGCGACCGGTGCGGCTACTTCAGCAGCCGTGACATCCTGCGGTCCGCGAGCGGTTTCCCGCCGGTCTGACAGGTCGGGCAGTACTGCAACGAGGAGTCGCTGAAGGACACCTCGCGGATGGTGTCGCCGCACACCGGGCAGGCCTCTCCGGTACGGCCGTGGACCCTGAGTCCGCTCTTCTTCTCCGCCTTCAGCCGCCCGGCGGCCAGCCCCCTGGAGCGCTCGACGGCCCCGGTGAGCGTGGTGCGCAGCGCCTCGTACAGGCGCCGGATCTCCTCGGGGGACAGCGAGGAGACCGGCTTGAAGGGGGACATCCGGGCCGCGTGCAGGATCTCGTCGCTGTAGGCGTTGCCGACGCCCGCGATCAGGCTCTGGTCGCGCAGGGCGCCCTTGAGCTGCCGTCGTTCGCCGCCGAGGAGCCCGGCGAGACGGGCCTCGTCGAAGTCGTCGGCCAGCGGGTCGGGGCCCAGCCGTGCCACGCCGGGAACCTCCTGGGGGTCCCGGACGACGTACACCGCGAGGCGCTTCTGGGTACCGGCCTCCGTCAGGTCGAAGCCCTCGCCCGTCTCCAGCGCGACCCGCAGTGCGAGCGGGCCCTTGCCCGGCCGGGGCTGCCCGTCGGGCAGCCGGTCCCGCCACTGGAGCCAGCCCGCCCGGGCCAGATGGGTGACGAGGTGGAGCCCGTCGGCCTGGAGGTCCAGGAATTTGCCGTACCGCCGTACGGCCGTGATCGCCCGGCCCTCCACGGCGGTGACCGGCGGGTCGTACGTCTTGAGGACGCTGATCGCGACGGGCAGCACCCGCACGACCTCGTGGCCGACGGCGCGGTCGGCCAGGAAGTCCCTGAGGGCCTCGACCTCGGGCAGCTCCGGCATGAGTCCAGGGTGCCACCGGCGGCCGGGGCCGCACCCGGTCAGCGGCGGTGCGCCACCCTGAACTCCGCCCAGACGACCTTGCCGCCGCCGCGCGGCTCCACACCCCAGACGTCGGCGAGCCGGTCGACGAGCAGCAGGCCCCGGCCGGAGGCGTCCCAGGGGTCGGCCTCGCGACGGCGGGGCAGGGCGGTGGAGGAGTCCTCGACCTCCACCCGGAGTCTGCGGTCGTGTCCGGTGAGGATGCGCAGGGTGACGACGGCGGAGCCCTCGGTGTGGACGATGACATTGGTGGCGAGCTCGTCGGCGACGAGTTCGATCTCGTCGGAGCGCTCTCCGGCGCCCCAGGAGCGGACGGCGCCCCGGATCATACGGCGGGCCTGGACCAGGGCCTCGGGGTCGCCGGGCGCGACATGCTGCTGGAGACGGCCCCCGGAGCGCTGGCTGAGACTTCCGCGCCGCAGCAGCAACAGGGCCATGTCGTCGTCCTCGCCCCGCTCGGCGGCCGCCTCGATGAGCAGGTCGGCGAGGTCCTCCACGTCGTCGGGCCCGCCGCAGACCAGCCGCCGCAGTGCCTCGACGCCCTCGGAGAGGTCGGTGCCCGGCCGTTCGACCAGGCCGTCGGTGCACATCAGCAGCGTCTGGCCCGGTTCCAGCTCGACACTGGTGACCGGGTAGGCGAGCCGCCCGAACTCCGCGGACAGGCCGAGCGGCAGTCCGCCCTCGACGGGCAGCGGGCGGCAGGAGCCCGGGGCGGTCCGCAGCAGCGGGTCGATATGGCCCGCCCGGACCAGTTGGACGACCCCGGTGGACAGATCGGCCTCGGCGTAGAGGCAGGTCGCGAAGCGGTGGGTGTCGAGTTCCTCCAGGAAGACCGAGGAGCGGGCCATCACCGCGGCCGGGTCGTGGCCCTCGGCGGCATAGGCGCGCAGCACGATCCGCAGCTGGCCCATGACGGCGGCAGCATGGGTGTCGTGGCCCTGGACGTCGCCGATGACCGCGCCGACCCGACCACCCGGCAGCGGGATCAGGTCGTACCAGTCCCCTCCGATGTCCCGGCCGAGGGAGGCCGCCCGGTACCGGACGGCGACGTCGGCACCGGGGACGCGGGGGATGGTGCGCGGCAGCATCGCCTGCTGGAGGCCCTGCGCGAGGTCCTTCTCCTGTTCGTAGAACATGGCGCGCTGGAGGCTCTGCGCGATGCTGGTGCCCAGCGCGAGGAGGACGTTGCGCTCCTCGGGGGTGAAGCCGTTGCGGTCGTCGTAGAGCAGGCCCATGGCGCCTATGGGGCGGGCCTGCACGATCAGCGGCAGATAGGCGGCCGAGGTGATGTGCAGGCCGGTGAGGTCGGGCCACAGGATCGGGTAGTGCTCGGCGAACTCCTCGGGGGACTCGATGAAGCGGGGGCTGAGGGTGCGGACCACCTCGCTCATCGGGTAGGGCTCGTCCGTGCGGGTGATCCTGGTGCCCGGTACGGAGGCGCCCGCGGGCCCCTCGGCGATCAGCCGGATGCGGCCCGCCTCGACCAGGCCCACGACCAGGCTGGCGGCGCCCAGATGGGTGAGACCGTGGCAGTCCTTGAGGACGTCGATGACGTCCTGGACGGTGCGGGCGTGGGCGAGCGCCGCCGTGGTGGTCTCCACGACATTGGTCTGCTGGCGCAGCGCCTCGTCCTGGACGGCCTGGTCGGTGCGGGCACGGCTGTCGCGCAGTTCCTGGGTGGCGTCCCGGAGGATGCCGACGATCCGCCGGGGGCGGCCCGTCGCGTCCCGCCGGATATAGCCCTGGGCGTGGGTCCAGCGCAGGGTGCCGTCGTGGAGGCGGAGGCGGAAGTAGGCGCCGTAGTTCTCGCTGCCGTCCTTGATGGCACGGGAGATCAGGGCGTCCAGGCGGCGGCCGTCGTGGCGCGGGACCCGCCCGGTCAGGGTGGTGATCCGGCCGTCGAACTCCTCGGGGCGCAGCTGGAGGATGTCGTGGGCCCGCTCGTCCAGGTGGATGAGTCCGGTGTCGAGGTCCCAGTCGTAGCTGCCCATGCGATTGAGTGCCAGGATCGGGTCCGGGTGGACCGGCCAGTTCTCCGGGAGTGCCAGGGCGCTCGCTCCCCGCTCAGCCATGGGGCCACCATGCCAGGGTTTCCCCGATTCTTCGAGTCCTGATCTTCTTCGGGTCCCGATCGTCTCCGGGGCGCCGACCGGCTTCCGTGCGGGGCGGCGCGCGGGGGTCACACTGGAGGGAGAGGAGCCCTCGCCGTGGACTGGTTCGTGGCACCGGAGTACTGGCTGAGCCGGCTGGTCTTCCAGCGGGCCCTGGCGGTGGTGTATCTGGTGGCCTTCGCGACCGCGGCCCTCCAGTTCCGTGCGCTGCTGGGGGAGCGCGGGATGCTGCCGGTGCCGCGGTTCCTCGCCCGGGTGCGGTTCCGGGAGGCTCCCGGCGTGTTCCATCTGCACTACTCGGACCGCTTCTTCGCCGTCTGGGCGTGGGCGGGGTGCGCGGTCTCGGCGGCGCTGGTGGCGGGCCTGGACTCGGCGGTGCCGCTGTGGGCCGGGATGCTGTGCTGGCTGGTGCCCTGGGCGATGTATCTGTCGATCGTCAATGTGGGCCAGACCTGGTACTCCTTCGGCTGGGAGTCGCTGCTCCTGGAGGTCGGCTTTCTGGCGGTGTTCCTGGGCAACGACGAGGTCGCCCCGCCCGTGGTGGTGCTGTTCCTGCTGCGGTGGATCCTGTTCCGGGTGGAGTTCGGCGCCGGGCTCATCAAGATCCGGGGGGACGCCTGCTGGCGGCGGCTGACCTGTCTGGACTACCACCATGAGACCCAGCCCATGCCGGGCCCGCTGAGCTGGTTCTTCCACCATCTGCCGAGGCCGGTGCACCGGGCGGAGGCGGCGGCCAACCATCTGACCCAGCTGGTCGTGCCGGTGCTGCTGTTCACCCCGCAGCCGGTCGCGACGGCCGCCGCCTCCCTGATGATCCTGACGCAGCTGTGGCTGGTGCTGTCCGGCAACTTCTCCTGGCTGAACTGGATCACCATCGTGCTCGCACTGTCGGCGGTCCGGCTGCCCGGCGCCGCGCCGAGGGTGCCGGGGCCGCCGCTGTGGTACGAGGTGCTGGTCCTGGCGGTCGGCGCGGGGCTGGTGTGCCTCTCGTACCATCCGGTGCGCAATATGATCTCCCGCGGTCAGGTCATGAACCGCTCCTTCGACCCGCTGCATCTGGTGAACACCTACGGCGCGTTCGGCAGTGTGAGCCGCGTCCGGTACGAGGTGGTGGTCGAGGGCACGGCGGACGACGTGCCGCGCGCGGACTCCGACTGGCGGGAGTACGAGTTCAAGGGCAAGCCGGGCGATCCGCGCCGTTGGCCGCGCCAGTTCGCCCCGTACCATCTGCGGCTCGACTGGCTGATGTGGTTCGCCGCGATCTCCCCCGCGTACGCGGGGCCCTGGTTCGGCGGCCTGGTGGAACGTCTGCTGGAGGACGACCGGGACACACTGCGGCTGCTGCGCCGCTCACCCTTCCCGCCGGGCGCGCCGCCGCGCTTCGTCCGGGCGGGCCTGTACCAGTACCGGTACACCACCTGGCGGGAGCTGCGGGAGACGGGGGCGTGCTGGCACCGGACGTATGTGCGCGAGTTCCTGCCGCCGACCCGGCTGGCCGCCCCGGTGACGCGGGAGCGGTAGCCGCGCCGGGCGGCCACCGCTCCCCTGGGTGCTCAAGCCCGCTTCAGCCGCAGTGTCACCAGTTCGAACGGGCGCAGCCGCAGGGCGATCCGGTTCCCCTCGCGCCGTGGCGCGGGCCCCTCGGACAGCGGGCGCTCCAGGAGATCCGTCGCGGTCACCGCGGCGACCTCGAAGTCCGCGGTCAGGGTGGCGGTGGTGCGGCCACCGAGCGACTCGTGGAAGCGTACGACGACATTGCCGCTGCCGTCGTCGGCCAGTTTGACCGCGGTCAGCACCACCGCGTCCTCCGCCACGCTCACCAGCGGCGCCACCGTGCGGCCGCCGGTCAGCCGCCGCTCGGGCAGATTGATCCGCCAGCCCTCGCGGACCGCGTCCCCGATGCCCGCGCCGGGGACCAGGGCGTGCCGGAAGCGGTGGACGCCCTGGTCGGTCTCGGGGTCCGGGAAGCGCGGGGCGCGCAGCAGGGACATCCGGACGGTGGTGGTCGTACCGGAGTCGGCTGCACGGACCGTCCGGGTCACATCGTGGCCGTAGGTCGAGTCGTTGACGACCGCCACCCCCCAGCCGGGCTCCTCCAGATGGACGAAGCGGTGGTTGCAGGCCTCGAACTTGGCGGCCTCCCAGGAGGTGTTGGTGTGCGTCGGCCGGTAGAAGTGCCCGAACTGGGTCTCGGACGCGTACCGTTCGGCGTGCACGTCCAGGGGGAAGGCCAGCTTGAGGAACGTCTCGGTCTCGTGCCAGTCCACCTCGGTGCCGATCTCCAGCCGCCGCTCCCCCGGTGCCAGCGAGAGCACCTGGGTGACCCGGGAGGCGCCGAAGGACCGTACGACCCGGACCGATCCGGGGTGTTCGCCGGGTCCGACCTCCTCGGCGTCCAGGAGGTCGGTGGCGGTGTTGCGGTAGAAGGCGTCCACGTCCCAGGCGTCCCACATGTTGGGGAAGTCGGGGTGGAGCTGGAGGAGGTTGGCGGCGCGCCCGGGGGCGACGCTCTCCCGGTCCGCCGCGAGGTCGTACACGGACACGACCAGTCCCCGGCCGTCGATCTCCACCCGCAGCAGCCCGTTGTCCAGGACGAAGCCGCCGTCCGGGCGGGGCTCGGAGGACACCTCGCCCGCGTCCGCGGCCGGGCCCGCGCCGCCCGCGGGGATCCCGGAGCGGGCGTGCGGGGCCGCGTTGAACGTCAGCGGCAGGCTGCCCTCGCCCGCCAGCGCCCGCTGCGCCGCCCGGACGATCCCGGTCAGCTCCTCGGCGACCCGGGCGTAGGTCGCGCGTGCCTCGCGGTGCACCCAGGCGATGGAGGAGCCGGGGAGGATGTCGTGGAACTGATGGAGCAGGACCGTCTTCCAGATGCGGTCCAACTCCTCGTAGGGGTAGGGGAATCCGGTGCGGACGGCGGCGGTGGCCGACCACAGCTCGGCCTCCCTCAGCAGCTGCTCGCTGCGCCGGTTGCCCTGCTTGGTGCCCGCCTGGCTGGTGAACGTGGCGCGGTGCAGCTCCAGATAGAGTTCGCCGACCCAGACCGGCGGGTGCGGGTACTCGGCCTCCGCCTTGGCGAAGAAGTCCCCGGGGGTCTCCCACACCACCGTCGCGGAGCCCTCCACATCGCACAGCCGGGCCGCCTTGCCCACCATCTCCCGGGTGGTGCCGCCGCCCCCGTCGCCCCAGCCGGTCGGCGCCAGGGAGTGCCGGGCGACGCCCTTGTCCCTGAAGTTGCGTGCGGCGTGGGCGATTTCGCTGCCCTTCATGGAGCAGTTGTAGGTGTCGACGGGCGGGAAGTGGGTGAAGATCCGGGTGCCGTCGATGCCCTCCCAGAGGAAGGTGTGGTGCGGGAAGGCGTTGGTCCGGCTCCAGGAGATCTTCTGGGTGAGCAGCCGCCGGGAGCCCGCCGCCTTGATGATCTGCGGCAGCCCGGCCGCGAAGCCGAAGGTGTCGGGCAGCCAGGCCTCGTCGTTCTCGATCCCGAACTCGTCGAGGAAGAACCGCTTGCCGTGCACGAACTGACGGGCCATCGCCTCGGAGCCCGGCATATTGGTGTCCGACTCCACCCACATGCCGCCCGCCGGGACGAAACGCCCCCCGGCGACCGCCTTCTTCACCCGCGCCCACACCTCGGGCCGGTGCTCCTTCACCCAGGCCCACTGCTGCGCCTGGGACATGGCGAAGACGAAGTCCGGCTCGTCGTCGATGAGCGCGGTCATGTTGGCGGTGGTACGGGCCACCTTGCGCACCGTCTCGCGCAGCGGCCAGAGCCAGGCCGAGTCGATGTGCGCGTGTCCGACGGCGCTGATGCGGTGGGCGGAGGCGGTGGCGGGCGCGGCCAGGACGTCGGCCAGCCGCGTCCGGGCCGCCGCGGCCGTGCCGCCCACGTCCTGGAGGTCGAGCGCGTCCAGGGCCCGGTCGACCGCCCGCAGGATCTCCCCGCGGCGACCCGAGTCCACCGGCAGTTCCGCCATCAGCTCGCCGAGCACCTCCAGGTCGAGGACGAGCTGCCAGACGGTCTCGTCGAAGACCGCGAGGTCCATGCGCCCGAGCCGGTACTGCGGCTCGCTGCCCGCGGTCTCCCGGTCGCCGAGGGGGGTGGGCAGGAAGGGGTGGTAGCCCAGGACGACCGGGTTGGACGCCGCCTCGATCCGCAGCTCGACCTGCTCGCCGCCCTCGGCGGGGGAGCCGATCCGCACCCACTGGTTGCGCGGGTTGAGGCCCTTCACAGGGGTGCCGTCGGGCCGGTACACCAGGCCCTCGCACTGGAATCCGGGCATGTTCTCGTCGAAGCCCAGGTCCAGCAGCGCTTCGACGGTCCTCCCGGCCCAGGCCCCGGGGACGGTGCCGGTGACCCGGAACCAGCTGGTGCCCCAGGGGGCGCCCCAGCGTGCGCCGGTCGCGATCGGTACGGCCGGGGCAGCCAGCCCCTCGGCGACCGCTACGGGCTCGCCGGGCGCATGCCACACCGCCACCTCCAGCGGTACGGACTCGGGGTACACGGCGGGGCGGACGCGCTCGTCGAGGACGCGCCTGAGCCGGCCTTCGACCAGGGTGCGGTCGTCATGCATGGGGTGCTCCGGGGGTGTGGGTGCGGGCTACCAGCGGTGGGTGACGGCGGCGGGGGAGGAGACGTTGTACAGCTCCCCGACCGCGCGCAGTTCGAACCGTGCCGCGCTCTCGTTCCGCTCCGGGGCGAGCCCTCCGGCGTAGTGGGCGCGCTGGCAGGTGCCGCCGAGGAAGCGGCGGGTGCCGTCGGGCAGGACGCGGTGCAGTTCGTAGTGGCGCGGGGCGGGGCCCGGGGCGGGTTCCCAGGCGAAGCGCAGGTCACCGCCGTCGGCGTCGGTGATACGCAGGCCGACGGGGGCGGCCGGAGCCGTCGCGGTGTCCCGGACCGCGAGCCGCCCGAGCCTCCAGCGTGTCTCGCCCCGGCCGGTGAGCCGTACGGCCAGGGTGTGCAGGGTGCCGGACAGGCCGCTCAGGGGCACGGTGGTGGTCTGCCAGTCCGCGCCTGGCGCGTCGAGAGGGATGCAGGTGTACGTGGGTGCCCGGCCGGGTCCGTCCGGCTCGGCGGTGGCGAGGGCCAGCTCCGGCCGGGGGGCTCCCGCGTCGGCCCGGTGGGTCAGTTCGACGACGGTGCCGGGGCCGATCGGCAACCGTACGGCGTACAGGTCCAGGACGGCCGGTGCGTCGAGGGTGCCGGAGACCAGCAGGCTGCTGCCGCCGCGCCAGGCGTCCGCGAAGTCGAAGGCGACGGTGGGGCGGGTGCCCGTGGTGCGCACGACCCAGCGGCGGGACGGCAGGCGGTCCTGGAGGCCGAGGTGGTTCCAGGGGGTGTCCGAGGTGACCTCGCCGTTCTCGTACCACCCGAGGCCGTGCCCGGTGTTGAAGACGGTCGCGAAGGGGAGGGCGGTGACGGTGGACCGGTCGGCGACGGAGAGCGCCGGGGCGCGCCAGCCGCCGGGGCCCGCGGGCCGGGACGGGTCGCGGGAGGCGCCGGTCCAGAAGAGGTCGTCGGCGGTGTGGAAGTCGCCGGGTGTGTGGTCCTCGGGGAGGTGGTTGCGGGTCCATTCGGGCCGGTAGAAGCCGATCAAGGTCACCTGTGCGCCCGTGGTCGGCACGATCGCGTCCCAGTCCACGGCGGTGCCCGTGCCGCCGGACTCCACATCGACGCCCGCCCACAGCGCATGGCGGCTGCGGCCGAGCCGCCCGGCGAGCGCTCCGGAGGAGGCCAGGGCGGACCGGGTCCAGCGGAAGTCCAGGAACATGGCGTCGGCGGCCTGGAAGAACGCCTGGTTGCGGCTGTTGAGGGCGCCCTGCCAGGCAACCGTGCCGTTCACCGTCATCGCGTCGTACCAGGTGACCCGGAGGCCCTGCGCCGCGCCCAGCGCCTTCAGCTCGGTGACGAAGCCGAGCATGGCGGCGCCGAGCGCGCTGTCGCCGCCGCCGGTCTCGGCGTTGAGGAACCAGCCGTCGAAGCCGTGGGCCCGGGCGACCTCGACGAGCCGCGCGGCGAGTGGATAGTGGCCACAGGTGTCCCGCCGCACCAGTTCCCGGGTCCAGGTGAGCTGTCCGCCGTAGGCCGCGGGCGGCAGGAAGACGGTGCCGAGGACAGGGACCCCGTGGCGGTGGGCCGCGTCCACGACCGGGGAGTTGGGCGCGAGGATCAGCCCCTCCCCCGCCGAGCCGCCCCAGAAGACCAGCTCGTCCAGATAGGCCCAGTGGGTGAGGGCGTAATAGTCGGCGGTGGGTGCGCCCTGGGAGGGGTTGGCGGAGGTGGGCGCGAAGGAGACCAGGGACTGGATACGGGCCTGGCCTGCGCGGGCGGTGGTGTTGGCGGGGGTGGGGGTGAAGCGGGCGGCGAGCGGGACGGACGCGGCGTTGAAGGCCAGGTCGGCGTCCGTGTCGGCGCTCCAAGTCGTCAGGCTGCGCCAGGTGATGCCCGGCCCCGGGGTGCCGGAGGGCAGGGAGTCGGGGTACCAGTAGGAGGCGTACGGCCGGAGGTCGCGGGCCGCCGCGGAGGCGGTGGGCGCGGGCAGCGCGGGGGTGAGCGCGGCGGCGGCTCCGGCCAGCAGGACGGTGCGTCGCTTGAGGTTCACGGTGTGCTCCGTTTCGCCGGGGGGACGGTGCGGTGACGGGCTACTCGGTGACCTGTGCGGGGGTGACGACCTCGGTGATGCCGCGGGCCGCGAGATGGTCCCGGTCGTCGGCGCGGCTCGCGAGCACGGTGGTGGGGCGGGCGCCTTGGGCGGTCAGCCGGGCGAAGGCCTCGAAGACCGCGCCGCCGGGGGCGCAGACGGACCGGCCGGGTGTGGTGTCCACGGCCAGCGCGGTGGTGCGGGGGGCGGGCGGCCCGGACGGCCGTTCCCGGACGATCCGGGAGAGCGTGTCGGCCGCGGGCTTGGGCCGCCGGTCGTTGGTGAGCAGGCCGAGCCCGTATTCGAGTTCGGGGAAGTCGGCGAGGTCCCGGCTGACATCGTGGGAGCACCACCAGGTGACGCCCCACAGATCGGGGCAGTCCAGGGCGTTGGCCACGGTGGCCTCGGTGAAGGCGGCGGCGTGTGCGGCGGGGATCAGCGGGGCGGGGGCGCCCACCTCCTGGAGCCAGACCGGGCGGTGCGGGTCGTCCGCCCAGGCCTTGGACAGTTCGACGAGGTAGGCGGCGTGGTGCTCGGTGGCGGTGCCGGTCGGGCCGTGGCGCTGGGCGGTGCCGTTGAAGACCCAGGAGTGCACGGCGGTGAGGTCCCCGAGGCGGGCCGCGTGCTCGGGGGTGAAGGGCTGGTCGTCCTGGTACCAGGTGGCGTCGTAGCAGGCGTGCAGATGGGGTGTGCCGGGGGCGCCCTCGGCGCATGCGGCGAGCAGCCGGGCGATCCACCGTCCGGCCTGTTCCGGGGTGACGGGATCCGGGTCGGGGTGCGGTCCGGCGGCGAACTGGTTGACCTCGTTGCCGATGGTCATGCCGAGGAAGGTGGGCCGGTCGGCGAGGGCGGCGGCGAGCGTACGGAGATAGGCGGCCTCCCCCTCGACGACATCCGGGTCGGTGAAGAGGTTGCGCCGGTGCCAGGTCGCCGTCCAGGCGGGCAGGAAGTCGAAGCTCGACAGATGCCCTTGCAGTCCGTCCACGCCGATGTCGAGTCCGCGTTCGGCCGCCGCGTCGGCGAGCGCGAGGAGCTGTTCGACGGCGCGGGGGCGGATCAGGGTGCGGTTGGGCTGGAAGTAGGGCCACAGGGGGAAGACCCTGATGTGGTCGAGGCCCAGTGCGGCGATCGAGTCGAGGTCGGCGCGCACGGAGTCCAGGTCGAAGTCGAGCCAGTGGTGGAACCACCCTTGACTGGGTGTGTAGTTGACGCCGAAGCGCACGGCTGGGGGCATACGGGCTCCTTCGGGCCAGGCTGCCGGGGGGACGGTGCGGTTCAGCCCTTGACGGCGCCCTCGCCGATCCCGCGGAAGAAGTACCGCTGGAGGCAGGCGAAGAGGGCGAGCAGCGGGGCCACCGCGATGATCGTGCCCGCGGCGACCAGGCGTTCGTCGTTGGCGAAGGTGCCGTGCAGATAGTCGAGTCCGACGGTCAGGGTGAATCTGTCCGGGTCGCTCAGCACGATCAGGGGCCACAGGAAGTCGTCCCAGGCGCCCATGAAGGCGAAGATCGCGACGACGGCCAGGGTGCCTTTCACCGAGGGCAGCGCGACCTTCAGGAAACGCTGCCAGGCGCCCGCGCCGTCGACGTAGGCGGCCTCCTCGATCTCGTAGGGGAGATGGCGGAAGGCGTTGCGCATCAGCAGCACGTTCATCGCGCCGATGCTGCCCGGCAGGACCACTCCGATCAGGGTGTTGTTCAGGCCGAGGTCCCGCATGGTGGTGAACTGGGCGATGACGATGCCCTCGACCGGGACCAGCATCGCCAGCACGAAGACCAGGGTGGCGGCACCGCGGCCGCGGTAGCGCAGCCGGGCGAGGGCGTAGCCGGCCAGGGCCGAACCGGCGCAGTTGGTGACGACGTTGGCGGCGGCGACCTTGAGGGAGTTGAGGGCGTAGTCCCAGACGGGGATGGTGTCCGCGACGCGTGTGTAATTGTGCAGGGTCGGGTGGTGCGGGAGAAGGCCGGGCGGCGACTGGAAGATGTCCTCGGTGGGGCCCTTGAGCGAGGTGGACAGCTGCCACAGGAAGGGGCCCGTGGTCAGGGCGAGTACGGCGAGCAGCAGCACATAGCGCAGCACCAGCTCCCCCCGGCGGACGCGGCGGCCCTCTCCCCCGCCGGTCCGGGGCGCCCGTACGGCGGCGGGTGCCGGGGCGGGCGGGGTCCGCTCGGCGACGCTCATGCGTCCCCCCTCCGGTCCGCGCGCAGGACCAGCAGCATCAGGGCGACGGTGACCGCGAAGACGACCACCGAGATCGCGGAGGCGTAGCCGACCCGGCCGGTCAGGCCGGTGCCGGTGCGCTGGACCAGCATGACCAGGGTGGTGTCCTCGCCCGCGGGGCCTCCCGCCGGGCCCGCCAGCAGATACACCTCGGAGAAGACCTTGAAGGCGGCGACCGAGGAGAGCGCGGCGACCAACACCATCGTGGAGCGGACCGCGGGCACGGTGACGCTGAGGAAGCGGCGGACCGCGCCCGCGCCGTCCACGGCGGCGGCCTCGTGCAGTTCGCGCGGCACATGGGCCAGCGCGGCCAGATAGATGACCATGTAGTAGCCGAGCCCCTTCCAGACCGTGACGGCCATGGCACTGAGCAGCAGCAGCCACTGGTCGCTGAGGAAGCCGATCCGGCCGATGCCGGCCGTCTCCAGCAGGGAGTTGACCAGTCCCCGTTCGTCCAGCAGCCACACCCAGATCAGGCCGACCACGACGACGGAGGCGACGACCGGGGTGTAGAAGGCGGAGCGGAAGAAGGTGATGCCGGGGATGTTCTTCTGCACCAGCAGGGCGAGCAGCAGGGGCAGCAGGACGAGCGCCGGGACGACCCCGAGGACGTAGAGCGTGCTGTTGCGCAGTCCGGTCCAGAACATGTCGTCGTGGAGCAGTTCGCGGAAGTTGGCGAGCCCGACGAAGCGGCCGGGGACCAGGGTGCGGCGGTCGGTGAACGCACCGGCCAGGGTGGAGACGAAGGGCCAGAGGACGAAGGCGCCGGTGATCAGCAGGCCGGGTGCGGCGAACAGCCAGGGTGTGGTGGGCAGTTGGCGCCGCACCCGGGGCAGGACGGGGGCCGCCATGACGGCTCAGCCCTGCTGCCGCAGCAGGCGGTCGCAGGCGTCGACCGCGTTGTCGAGGGCCGCCCTGGGGCTCTCCTTGCCCAGGAGCGCCTTGGCGACCTCGTTGCGCAGCGCGGTCTTCATCTGCTCGCTGAAGAGGACCGGGGTGTAGTTCACCGCGTTCTTCAGGGACTTGGCGGCGGCCACCCGCACCCGGGACTCGTCCGTGCCGTCCTGCCGGGTGAAGTACGGGTCGTCGAGGGAGCCGGTGGTGCTCGGGAAGACGGCGGCCTTCTTCGCGAAGGACATCTGGTTCTGCGCGTCGGTGACGTAGTGCGCGAAGGCGACGGCAGCGGGGGTGTGCCGGGTACGGGAGTTGACCATCACACCCATCACATACATGTTGACGTGGCCGGTGCTGGTGATCTGGTCGGTGATCCCGATGTTCCGGTACAGGGTCGGCGCCTGCTTCTTGAAGGTGCCGAGGTCCAGGGCGCTGCCGGGGTTCATGGCGACCGCCCCGGTGAGGAACTTGCGGCCGGTGGACTCGGGGGTGGCGGTCAGGGCGCCCGGGTCGAGGGCCTTGGCGTCGTACAACTCCTTGTATTTCGTCAGGAGTTCCACGCCCTTGGGGTCGTTGAAGGCGAAGCCGGTGCCCTGCTCGTTCATCAGTCCGGCGCCGTAGCGGCCGAAGTCCTCGACGGTGGGCACATTGGCGAGGGTCGCGACCTCGCCGTTGCTGCGCCGGGCCAGCTCCAGGGCGTCGCCGAAGAGTTCGGCGTACGTCCGCGGGGGCCGGTCGGGGTCGAGTCCGGCCTTGCGGAAGAGGCCCTTGTTGTAGAAGAGCGGGCCGGTGTTCAGATACCAGGGGAAGGCGTAGGTGCCGGGCATCCCCGGTATCCGGTTGCCGTTCCAGGCGCCCGCCAGGTATTCCGGCCGGTACGTCGCGGCGGCCTTGCCGAGGTCGAGGGCGAGACCGGCCTTGGCGAGCGGGGCGACCAGGTCGGGCGAGACATTGACGACATCGGGGAGGGTGCCGCCCGCCGCGTCCGCGCTGATCTTGTCGGCGTAGCCCTCGGCGGGCTGGTCGATCCAACGCACGTGTGTGCCGGGGTACTTCTTCTCGAAACCGGCGATCAGCCCGTCGAAGTACGACGAGAAATTGGCGCGCAGATTCCAGGTCTGGAAGGTGATGTCGCCCTCGGCCTTGCCGGAGGCGTCCTGCGCGCCTCCGCCGCCGCCCGAGGAGCCGCAGGAGCTCAGCTCCAGCAGGACGACGGCGGCAACGGCGGCGGCGAGTGCTCTGCGGGGGGTGGACACGGTGACACGGCTCCCTTGCGGCATCGGCGGCAGGTTGCGCAGTGACCATGCCCGGCGTCTTCCGGAGAAGTCAATGCATGCGCCGGGCCAAAGAAATCCGGCCGCCATCAGCGCAGGCGGGAGGCCAACGACCGGAAAGAGACGAGGACTTGTGGCCGTGCACTAATGCGCTTTAGGGTGCTGACCGCTCAAGCGCTTTAGCCGGTACCGCCGGGAGAGAGGGAGGCATCGTGCCCGCCAGACGTTCCCCGGCGCGCCGTCCGACCATGAAGGACATCGCCCGGCGTGCCGGTGTCTCCGAGAGCGCCGTCTCCTTCGCCCTGAACGGGCGGCCCGGTGTCTCCGAGGCCACCCGGGAGCGGGTACGGCGGGTCGCCGAGCAACTGGGCTGGCAGCCGAGCACGGCGGCGCGCCAGCTGTCCGGGGAGGGCGCGGCGACCGTCGGTCTGGTGGTGGCGCGCCCCGCGGACACCCTGGGCGTCGACTCGTTCTTCCTCCAGCTGATCTCCGGTGTCCAGGAGGTGCTGGCGGAGCGTCATCTCGGGCTGCTGTTCCAGGTGGTGGAGGACCTGGACGCCGAGTGCGCGGCCTACCGGCGCTGGTGGGCCGAGCACCGGGTGGACGGGGTGCTGGTGGTGGACCCCCGCACGGAGGATCCGCGCCCGGCGCTGCTGGACGAACTGGGCCTGCCCGCCGTCGTCATCGGCGGGGTGCCGGAGGCGGGCCGTCCGGGGCAGTCCACGGTCCGGGCCGACGACGCGGGCGCGATGGCCGCGGTCGTCGACCGGCTCCACGCCCTGGGGCACCGCCGGATCGTGCACATCGCGGGTCTGCCGGGCCTCGCGCACACCGAGCGCCGTATCCGCTCGCTGCGGGCCGAGGCGGAGCGGCGCGGGCTCACCGGGGTGTGGTCGGTGACCACGGACTACTCGGACGCGGAGGGCGCCGCCGTCACCCGCCGGGTGCTGGGGGCGGCCACCGCGCCGACGGCGCTGGTCTACGACAACGATGTAATGGCCGTGGCGGGCGTGGCCGCGGCCGCGGAGCTGGGCTTCTCGGTACCGGCCCGGGTCTCGGTGGTGGCCTGGGAGGACTCGGCGCTGTGCCGCATGGTCAGACCGTGGCTCTCCGCGCTGTCCCGGGACACGGCGGAGTTCGGCCGTACGTCGGCCCGGGAGCTGACCGCGCTGCTGGACGGGGGCCCGGCGCGCACGGTGCGGGTGCCGATGCCGCGGCTCATCGAACGGGAGAGCACCGGGGCGGCCCCGGAGGGCTGAGTGCTCCCCGGGCGGCCATCCGCGAACTCGCCCCGCCCGCAGGGGACTCGGGCCCCCGGCGGTACGGCGGGGGCGATCCGCGTGACGGAGGTGACCGGGCACCGCCGGGGCCTCGACGCGGGGCCCCGGGACCGTGCACAGTGCTCCTCGTACCCACCGGTACGTCCCCATCCGCCGAGCACCGACAGGGAGCGCCCGTGAGCAACTGGGCCGGCCGGACCGCCGCCGAGATCGCCGCCGCCGTACGCGAGAAGCGCGTCACCCCGCGGGAGGTCGTCGCGGACCATCTCGCGCGGATCGCCCGGTTCGACGGCCGGGTCGGCGCCTTCCGTCGGGTGCGCGGGGAGAGCGCGCTCGACGAGGCCGGGGCGCTGGCGGACCGCGCCGATCTGGACCGGCTCCCGCTGGCGGGCGTGCCGGTGGCGGTCAAGGACAACCTGGCGGTGCGCGGCGAGTCCACCCGCAACGGCTCGGCGGCGACCCCGGACAGGCCCGCCGAGCGCGACCATGTCACCGTGGCCCGGCTCCGCGCGGCGGGCGCGGTGGTCGTGGGTCTGACCAATGTGCCGGAACTCTGTGTGTTCGGCACCACGGACGGGGTGCACGGGACGGCCCGCAACCCCTGGGACGTCTCCCGCACGGCGGGGGGCTCCTCGGGCGGCAGCGCGGCGGCGGTGGCCGCCGGGATGGTGCCGATCGCGCTCGGCAACGACGGCATGGGCTCCCTGCGCATCCCGGCCGCCAACTGCGGTCTGGTGACGCTCAAGCCGGGCCTGGGCACGGTCCCGGCGGACATCGGCAACGGCGACTGGTTCGGCATGGCCGAAAATGGCCCCCTTGCTACCACGGTCGAGGACGCCCGGCTGATGTTCGACGTACTCGCGGACCGCCACGGGGCACCCGAACCGCGCCCGGCCGCGGGGAGTGTCGCCCTCTCCCTGCGCAGCCCGCTGCCCGGGGTGGCCGTGAGCCGTCCCTACGCGGACGCGGCCCGCGCGGCGGGCGCCCTGCTCGCGCGGGCGGGCCACGAGGTGCGCCCGGCCGAACCGCCCTACCCCTGGTGGCTGGGCACCACGGCGCTCGCCCACTGGACGGCGGGGACGGCACTCGACGCGGAGGGGCTCGATCCGCGGCGGCTGTCCCGGCGCACCCGGGTGCATGCGGCGGTCGGCCGCCGCTGGGTGCGGAGCGTGCGCTCCAGTGACCGCCGCGAGCGGTTGCGGGCGCTGCTTGAGCCGTTCTTCGCGGAGCACGACATCCTGCTCACTCCGGCGCTCGCGCGCCGGGGACCGGCCGCCGCGCCCTGGCACCGGCGCGGCTGGCTGCGCAATCTGCTGTCCAACGCGTACACCCCCATGACCCCGCCGTGGAACCTCACCGGATGGCCCGCCATGTCGGTCCCCTTCGGCACCCTGCCGGGCGGCGCGCCCTCGGCCGTGCAACTGGTGGGGCGGCCCGGCTCGGAGGCGGCCCTACTGGAGGTGGCGGGCCGCCTGGAGGCCCTGCGGCCGTGGCGGCGGACGGCGCCGCTGGACTGAGGGCCCGCACCACCCGCACCGGCCGCCGGAGGAGATCCACATCCGGGGTGTCGAACGCGCGCTCGGGGGGACTCGGAAGGCTCGGTACACGCCCGTCCCCCCGAGGGATTCCACGGAGGTGGAGCACCCATGCCCGTGACACTGTCCGCCGACGACCTGCGGAAGATCACCATCCGGCTCACCGAGGAGGCGGACGCGCTGCGGGAGGAGCTGACGGCCGCCGAATCGAGCCTGCCGGGCCTGCGCGCCGACTGCGAACGGGACGCGGCCGACCTGGGCGCCAAGGCCGTCGCGCTGGAGGCCCTGCGTGCGGACGCCGAGCGCGCCCGGGCTCAGCTGGACCAGGTCCTCGCCACCCTGCCGACGGTGGGCACGCCGGGCTACGGGCGGTGCGCGGTCTGCGCGGGCGCCATCGGCCGCGACCGGCTGCTGGCGCTGCCGCACACCAGAGCGTGCATCGACTGCGCCCGGACGGGAGCGGACGGAGCCGCCTGAGGCGGGACCACCGAGCCCGACCGGCGGTAGGGGCGCCCGTCCGGGACGCCCCTACCGTCAGCGATCATATGGGTGCGGTGAGTCAGTCGACGCTGGGCAGGATGTGCGGCTCGGCGAGGTCGTCCTCGTATCCCGCCAGACGGATGGGGGCGGATCTGGCCCACACGTCGAGGCTGCCGAGCTTCTTCTCCGTTCGGCGTCCCCCGCGGTCGCCGAGCTCATTGGGGTACTGATCGCTGTTCGTCTTCTCCGGTGTCACCGCGCACTCCTTATGTGTCGGGTAACCCTTGGGACGGGCCGGTCCAGTCTGCCGCTACGCCCTCGACGTCCGCTCGGGTCTGGTCGAAAACAGGTCGGACGCGGTGGCGCCGGCAACTCGTTCGAGAGCAGGCCGTGATGACCGGCTTGTCCCGGGGCGGACTACGGGTCGGGTGGACCCAAAGGCTGTCCGCACCGTTCAGATTAACCAAATGAGCAGGCACCTGCTCGATGGGGCTGAAACAACCAGGTAACCGTCTTGAGTCATCAGACGCTCATCCCCAGGAATTACCAGGCGTTTTCGTATCACTCACCCCCTTCGCCGTCACCCGATCGGCTCAGTCCTCGAACTGCACACCGGTACCGGCGGTACCGCCGGTACGCGCTCCGGCGCGCACGGTGCTCAGTTCAGACGCCGTTGGCCGCGGCGCAAGCTCGCCATGATCTGCTGCCACTCGGCAACGGCTTTTCTCGCGGGAGGACTGACGCATGGAGCTGCGCAGCGTCGAGGAGCTGATGGATCTGCTGCACGCCTGCCGAGGCGCCCGGCGCGCCCCGGACCACGAGGGCGAGGCGGTCGATGTGCACGAACACGCCCTCCAGACCGCGGCCCTGCTGCGCCGAAGTCACCCCGCCGACAAGGAACTCCAGGTGGCCGGGCTGGTTCATGACATCGGGCTGCTGCTCCGCCCCGAGGAGGGCACCGGACACCCGGACCGGGCGGCCGACGCGCTACGGCCCCTGCTCGGCGAGCGGGTCTCCCGTCTCATACGACTGCACGCCGCGGCGGAACGATATCTGGCCGCCTGCTCCCCGGTGCGCGGTCCGTCCGCCCCGGCCCCGGCGGGCGGCCCCATGACGGCCCGGGAGGCGGCCGCGTTCGCCCGTGACCCCCTGGCGGACGACGCCCTCACCCTGCGTCAGGCAGACGAGGCGGCCAGGGTGCGGGGCCTGGACGCGGGGGTGCTGGAGGACTGGCGGACCGTGCTGGAACTGGTGGCGGCCGGCCACTCCCGGCCGGGCCCCGCCTGAACCCCGTCCGGCCCGCGCACCGAACGCGGAAGAGCTGCACACGACACGCGCGGGCGTGAACGTACGACGTGAAGGGCACGGAAGTGCGACCTGCTGTCGGTCGGAGCAATGGCCCCGGCGGGCCGTCCCGCCGTGCCACACTCGGCGGGATGCACCGCCGACCTGCCACCGCCCCGGGCCGCGCCCGGGTCATCGGCACCTGGGCGGCCGAGCACGCGGGCTGGTGTCTGGCCGCCTCCCTGGCCCTCCATCTGCTGGCCGTCGTCCTCTCCCCGCCCTCCCCGCTGGATCTGCGCGTCTACCGCGAGGCCTCCCCGCTCCTCCTGACCGGCGGCCTCTACGACTACCAGCTGCACACCGCTCCGCCGATCCCCGTACTGCCCTTCACCTACCCGCCGTTCGCGGCACTGGTGTTCCTGCCGCTCGGGCAGCTGCCCTGGACGGTCGCGGTCGCGCTGTGGCAGACGCTCTCCGTGGCGGCTCTCGCGGTGATCGCGTACTGCGCCGCCCGGCTGCTGCCCGGCGGCCACGAACGGCCCCCGCACTCCCGCGTCCTGCTCTGGACCGCCGGGGGGCTCTGGCTGGAGCCGGTGCGCCACACCCTGGACCAGGGCCAGGTCAATCTGCTGCTGTGCGCCCTGGCCCTGGCGGCCATCGCGCTGCCGTGCCGCCCGGCGCTCCGGGGAGCCGGTCTGGGACTGGCCGCGGCGGTCAAACTCACCCCGGCGGTCGGCGGGCTGTATCTGCTGGCGACCCGGCAGTGGCGGGCCGCGGGCTGGGCGCTCGCCTCCGCCGCCGGGGCCACCGCCCTGGCCTGGGCGATCGCCCCGCGGGAGTCCACGCGCTACTGGTTCGGCCTGGTCACGGACACCCAACGCATCGGCCCCGCCTGGTCGGTGCGCAACCAGTCGCTGCGCGGGGCGCTCGCCCGGCTGCTCGGCCCCGGCGCCCCCGCCGCCCCGGCCTGGTGGACGGGGATCGCGCTGGTCAGTGTGGTGGCGGCGGCCGCGCTGTGGAGTGCCGTGCGCCGCCGCGATCTGCTGGGTGTGCTGGTCACGGCAGAGTTGTACGGACTGCTGGTCTCCCCCATCTCGTGGAGCCACCACTGGGTCTGGTGTCTGCCCACGATGGTCTGGCTGGCGCACGGGCCGGGGCGGCGGCACCCGCTCCACCGGGTGGCGCTGGCGGCCTGGGCCCTGGTCACGGTGGGGCGGCTGGTCCCGCTGCTGATCCGCGCGGAGGACCGGCTGCCGCACCCGGCCCCGTATCCGGCCCTGCTGGCCTGGCCCGGCACGGCCTATGCCGTCTGTGCCGTGCTCTCCCTGCTGGCCGTCGCCGCGAGCCCCCGCCCGGTGCCCGGCCCCCCGGCCGCGCGCCTCTCCCCCGCCCGGGTGTAGGGCACCGGGTCAGCTTTGCCCGCCGGGACCCCCGCGGACGGGCCGACCGGGGCGTCGGGGACGTAGAAGTGGGCGCGGACACGGCGCAGCCAGGCCTCGGCCGGTGCCTCGTCGGGGTGTTCGGACAGCACGGTGGCCCTCTCGTCGAAGGCGTTCTCGTAGAACCGCAGCAGGGGCAGTGCGACCGACGGGTCCGCTGCGACCCGCTCCCCGAAGTCGTGGTATTCGTCGGGGTTTTCGACGCGGATCGTCAGCCGTCCCGTCGTGTACAGCTCCAGGCCCTGGTGGCACAGCCGCTTGAGATGGCGGGCGTGTTTGGCGATCCGCCGCCCGGCCTCCGGCGCGAGCGGGCCCTCGGCGCGTCCTTCGAGACGTCTGAACTGCTGTGTCGCATAGCCGAGATAGGCCGCCCGGACGCGCCGTGCGCTCAGGAACGACGCCCGGATCCCGATCAGTTCCTCGCCGAGCGGTGTGCGCACCTCGTACAACTCGTCCGGCAGCCAGACGAGTTCCATCGCGGTCGGATTGCCGCCGAGGGCAAGACGGCACCACTTGGCGGCCTCGTGCAGGGTGCGGTCCGGGGCCGTGGTGACATGGGACTCCTTCGGCGTGTGCAGACCGTGCAGTTCCTCGGTCGGCGCCGCGAACAGTCCCAGCCGGTCCACGTCGGAGCCCGCGCGGGCGAGGCCGTAGGCCGTCGAGCCGACGATGCCGGAGAGCAGGAGATGGCGCAGGGTCATGCCGGGACGCTAGCCACCGGGACACCGTGTCGGCCAGCCATTTTTCGCACAGGCATGCGATCGTGCGTGCGATCGAAAGGGCGCGCCAGAAGGAGGGCGCGCGATCCGTCCGTGAACGGTGTACGCCCCCCCGAGGTCGGACCTCGGGGGGCGTACACCGTTCACGGACGGATCGGCGGCGCGGAGCCGCACAGGGGGGCGCTCACGGGAACAGGGCGATCCCGACAGCGACCAGCAGGACGATGCAGGCGATCACCGCGACCGCACTCCAGGTCCCGGGGTGCTTCCACGGGTCCGGCTCCCGGCCGCCGCGTGGCCGGTCCTCGGGCAGGACGGAGCCCGCCGGACGGTCGGAACGGTAGAACTGCTCGTCGCTCACATAACGATTGCGGGGATCGCCGACCGCACGCGGGTCGATGTGGTGTGGACTGGCCATGAGAACTCCTAGCGGATGCTCGTCAGGGCGAGTGCCCACCGGCGCCGGACTCACGCACCGGGGCGGAGGATCGCCGCCTGCCGGGCCGTGACCCGGCTCACCACTTGCCGGGCGCGTAGTCCTTCATGAAGACGCCGTACAGGTCCTCACCCTGCTCGCCGCGCACAATCGGATCGTATACCCGGGCAGCGCCGTCCACGAGGTCGAGCGGGGCGTGGAAGCCCTCGTCCGCCAGGCGCACCTTGTCCGGGTGCGGACGCTCGTCGGTGATCCAGCCGGTGTCGACCGCGGTCATCAGGATGCGGTCGTTGTCGAACATCTCCTGGGCGCTGGTGCGGGTGAGCATGTTCAGGGCGGCCTTGGCCATATTGGTGTGCGGGTGCCCCGCGCCCTTGTACCCGCGGTTGAAGACGCCCTCCATCGCCGAGACGTTGACGATGTACGTGCGCCGGGCGGCGGAGGCCGCCATCACCGGGCGCAGTCGGCTGATCAGCAGGAAGGGCGCCGTGGAGTTGCAGAGCTGGACCTCCAGCAGCTCGATGGGCGTGACCTCGTCGACGGTCTGCACCCAGCTGTTGGTGTCGTGAAGATCGGGGACGAGTCCGCCCGCGTCGATGGCCGTGCCGGACGCGATGCGCTCCAGCGAGGCCGAGCCGGAGACCAGCGCCAGGCCGGTGACGTCCTGCGCGGACAGGGCGCCGCCACCCGCCACCGGCAGCGCGGCCACGGCGCCGGATCCGAAGGTGCCGATGACCTCGGCGGAGGGCAGCTCACCCGCGGGCAGCGGCGCGGACTCGGCGGCCACCAGCTCGCTGTAGGCCCCCGGCGACCGGCGCACGGTCTGGGCGGCGTTGTTGATCAGGATGTCGAGGGGGCCCTCGGCGGCCACCGAGTCGGCGAGCGCCACCACCTGCGCCGGGTCGCGCAGGTCGATGCCGACGATCTTCAGCCGGTGGATCCACTCGTCGCTGTCGGGCTGGGCCTTGAAGCGGCGGATCGCGTCGTTGGGGAAGCGGGTGGTGACGGTGGTGTGGGCGCCGTCACGCAGCAGCCGCAGGGCGATGTACATGCCGATCTTGGCGCGGCCGCCGGTGAGCAGGGCCCGCTTGCCGGTGAGGTCCGCGCGGGCGTCCCGGCGGGCCCGGTTCTCGGTGGCGCAGGCCGGGCAGAGCTGGTGGTAGAAGTAGTCGACCTCGACATAGCGGGTCTTGCAGACGTAGCAGGAACGCGGGCGCCGCAGTATCCCCGCGATCTGTCCGGCGTCAGTGACCGAGGACGGCAGGATGCCCTCGGTCTCGTCGTCGATGCGCTGCGCGGAGCCGGTCGCCGTGGACTCGGTGACCGCCTTGTCGTGGGCGGTCTTGGCGGCCCGGCGCTCCTGGCGGCGGCGCTGCTTGACCGTGCGGTAGACGCTCGAGGTGGCCCTGCGCACCATGACCGCGTCGGGGTGGTCGACGTCCAGCCGGTCCAGTTCCTCCAGCACGCTCAGGCAGACGGCCAGGCGCTCCGGCTCGATGCCGGGACCGTACACCACCTCGTCCGCCGAGACACCGGGCGCGTACGGCACCTCGTCCGCGGCCGCCGGGCCGCCGCCCGTCAGGCCGTCCTCTGTCACCGTCATCGCGCTGCCGTCTCTCGCTCACCTGCGCAGCGCTCCGACCGCGCCCGCCTCCGAAGGCGGAATTTTACGGAGCGCCGGGCCGGGTCTCCAAACCCGCGTCGGTCACATCGACGGGATGTGACCGCGCGACGGCGCAGGGGCAGGGGAAACGGCGGCCCGGCCGCGCACCAGCCGCGCACCCGGCCGGAGCGTCCCCGGACGTCCGGGGACGGCTCCTCAGGTGCCGCAGGCCTCCAGCAGCGTGTCGACCTCCTCCGAGACGGCCCGGGCCAGCAGTTCCAGGTCCGGGACCGCCCGGCCGTCGGCGACGAGCCCGTAGTGGACCCGGCCCCGGTAGGTCGAGACGGCCACCGCCAGGGACTGTCCGCTGGCCAGCGGTGCGAGCGGATAGATCTCGGTGAGCGGGTTGCCGCCGAGCTTCAGCCCGAGACTGGGCAGCGGCACGCTGGTGACCAGGATGTCGAACCAGAGCCTGGCGGCCTGGCTGACCAGCGGTCCGCCCAGCCGGTGGCCCAGCGCGGGCACATGGTCCGCGAGCAGCGCGACGGCACCGGCGCCCCGGTTGGGCCCGGCGTCCTTGTTGCGGTCCATGGCCGTGCGCACCGTCCGCAGCCGTTGCAGCGGGTCGGGGTCGGCGACCGGGAGCCGTATCAGATAGCCGGAGAGCCGGTTGCCCTGCGGGTGGGCGGTGCGGGGGCGGCGGTTGGAGACGGGGATCAGGGCGCGGGGCTCCACGCCGTCGCTGCCGTCGCCGCGTTCGTCGAGCCAGCGGCGCAGGGCGCCCGCGACGACCGCGATGAGTACGTCGTTGACGGTACCGCCGGCCGACTTGCGCACCCGGTGCACATCGTCGAGGTCGAGGACCACTCCGGCGGTGCGGCGGGTGCCGCTGGGCTCGGAGACCAGCGCCGAGGAGGACCGCATTCCGAAGGTGGAGCGTGCGACGGAGGTGCCGATGTCGAGGGCGCGGCCCATGTCGGCGAGTGTGCCGCGCAGCAGGCCGGGGAGTTTGCGCACATCGGGCAGGAGGCTCCGGGCGGGCTCCGGGCGCCGGGGGCGGGGCTCCGGCAGGTCCATCGGGTCCATGATCGCGGCGGCGAGGGTGAGGGCGCGCAGCCCGTCGGCGAGGGCGTGGTGGAACTTGAAGAGGATGGCGAAGCTGGTGCCGGACTCCCCGGGCAGCACATGGGCCTCCCAGGGCGGGCGTCCCCGCTCCAGCGGGCGCTCCATGAGCCGTCCGGCGGCGGCGTGGAAGTCGGTGGTGGGCGCGTGCAGCCGGACGTGGTCCAGGGGGTCGAAGTCGGGGGCGGGTTCGCGGGTGGCGCCGCCGAGGGCGAGCGGGAGGCGTACGTCGGCGAGGTGGCGGGGCACGCGTACGTCGGGCAGCCAGACGTCGCGGATCCTCATGCGCAGGCCGGGCACCGCGGCGGCGCGCGCGGCGAGGAGGTCGGCGGCGTGGGCGCCCGCGGTGGGCGAGTGGCAGGAGAAGACGCCTAGGGCCCCGAGGTGCATCGGATGCCGGGCGGACTCGATGTTCCAGAACGCCAGGTCGAGTGGTGCGAGCAGGTCGTTGGAAGTCAAGGGCTTGCCTCGCGTCGACGGAGGATGAAGCAAGAAGTCAACCTCCGACAGATGATTACGGTCAAGTACGATCAAGCTACGTACAGTTAACGTCACGTGAAGTCCCGCCCCCGAGAAGGGGGCGGGACTCACGGGGCATACGAGGCGGCGGTAGGGTCAGCCCAGCGACGGCGGGGCCGCGTCCGCCGCCGTGCCCCACTCGGACGGGCGCGCGCCGACCGTGAACGCGAGCGTGCCCAGACGGCGCAGTGTGTCGGTGGTGACATAGGTCCGGCGGTAGTCCGCGCCGTCGAGGCGGACCGTCCGCACATAGCGGTCCCGGTCCGAGGTGCCCGGCGCGGTGACGGTCAGCCCGCCGCGCGGGTAGTGGGCCCGGTCCAGGACCAGGTCGACCCGGTCGAAGACGGGGGTGCTCAGGCCCCAGGTGCCGTAGCCGGGCTGCACCGGGAAGAGGCCGATCGAGGAGAAGACGTTCCAGGCGGACATCGTGCCGAGGTCGTCGTTGCCGGTCATGCCCGTCGGCCCGTCGGTGAAGAGGGTCAGCGCGGCGTGCACCACGTCCGTGGTCTGCCAGGGGCGGCCGGTCGAGAGATAGGTGTACGGGGCGATGAGGTCGGGCTCGTTCTGCGGGTTGTACTTGTCGGCGTTGTAGTACGCGTAGGGCCCGTTCACCCATACGTTCCGCGCCGTCCCCGCGGGGTCCTTCAGCAGCCGGTCGTAGGCGAAGAAGGCGTCGAGGCGGTCGTTGGCGGCCTTCTTGCCGCCGATGAGGCCGATCACCCCGCGCAGGTCCTGGGGCACCAGCCACTGGTACTGCCAGGCGGTGCCCTCGTGGAAGCCCTCGCTGCGGGCCGGGTCGGCCTGGCCGGTGAACGCCCCGGCGGCGTCGCGGGCGCGGAAGAAGCGGGTCGAGCGGTCGAAGACGGTGCGGTAGTTGCGGGAGCGGGCGGCATAGCGCGCCGCGTCCGCGTGGTGGCCGAGGCCGCGCGCCATCTGGGCGAGCATCGCGTCGGACAGGGCGTACTCCAGCGTGACCGAGGCGCCGTGGTGGTAGTCGGAGTCGCCCGGCTTGGCGTACGGGCGGCCCTTGATGTACGGGGCGAAGCCGCGCGCGAGGTACTCCCGGTTCGCCTCCCGGCCCACGTACATCGAGTCCGGGGGCGGCACGCCGTCGGCGTTCTTCCTCAGGGCGCGGTAGGCCCGCTCCTCCTGGCCCTTGAGCAGGCCCTGCTGATAGGCGTTGGTGAGGTAGGGGGTGACCGGGTCACCGCTCATGATGTTGGTCTCGACCGGGCCGTAGCCCCACTTGGGCAGCCAGCCGCCGTCCTCGTCGATCTTCAGCACGGATAGCGCCATGTCGCGCGCCTCGCGCGGGGCGAGCAGCCCGAGCAGCTGGGACTGGGTGCGATAGGTGTCCCACAGGGACCAGTTCTGGTAGTACGTGAAGCCCTTGGCCCGGTGGATCCGCTGGTCCCAGCCGGTGTACCGGCCATCCGCGTCACTGCCGGTGTTGGGCGCCAGGAAGGACCGGTACAGCGACGAGTAGAAGGTGGTGCGCAGGGTGTCGCCGCCGCCCTGGACGCGTACGTCGTCCAGGCGGTCCTCCCAGGCCCGGCGGGCGTCCTCCCGCAGCAGGTCGAAGGAACGCCCTTGCGCCGAGGCGAGGTTGACGTCCGCGCCGTGCGCGTCGACGTACGACAGCGCGGTGGTCGCCTCCACCGTACGGTCCCCGGTCGCGTCGAAGGTGACATACGCCCCGTTGCGCCCCGGCCCCGAGGTCCTGGTGCCGCCCGGGGTGATCGCGCCCTGGTGCCAGGTTCCCTGGGCGGTGAAGGGCCGGTTGAAGCGGGTGACGGTGTAGACGGTGTACGGGCGGCTGGAGCGGCAGAAGCCGCTGCCCGTGATCGAGGTGCGCACGGTCCGGTCGTCGAGGATCTCGACCGTGGACGAAACGTTCTTGTGCAGCGCCTGGCCCGCGTTGAGCAGCACATTGGCCTTGGCGGTCGCCGGGAAGGTGTACCGCTGCACCCCGGTGCGCCGGGTCGCCGTCAGCTCGGCCTGCACACCGCTGCCCAGCCGCACCCGGTAGTACCCGGGGCTCGCCTCCTCGTCGGTGTGCCGGAACGGGGCCGCGTACCGGGCGTAGTCCGTCTCGGTCACGTCCCCCGTCGTCGGCAGAACGGGCAGGTCCCCGCCGATGGCGCAGCCGACACCGGAGAGATGGACCAGGGAGAAGCCGCGGATCCGGCGCTGGGTGTAGTCGTAGCCGGTGCTGTGGCCGGTGTCCGGCGAGAGCTGCACCATGCCGAAGGGAACGGTGGCCCCCGGAAAGGTGTTCCCTTCGTTCTGGGTGCCGATGAAGGGGTTGACCAGGTCGGTGAGCCGGTCGGTGTGCGACTCGGCGGCATCGCCCGCAGACGGCGAGAACAGCGCCGAGACCGCCACCGCGCCCGCGGCACACACCCGCAGCCACCGGGTCCATCTCATCTCGGAAGACCTCCGGAAGATCGACATCGTTGGTGCTCATGGTGGTGGCGCGATGTCTGGTTCCAGAGGAATGAGCGGATTCTGCCTGTGGCGCGTCGCGGGTCACGGGCCCCTCGCGCGCCCCCCGCGGCCGCGTCTCACGGCACGTGCCGGCCCTTGCCCAGGGCGATCACACCGCCCGGGGAGACCGTGTACAGCTCGGCGTCCCGGTCGGGATTGACGCCGACCGTCGACCCCGGCGGGACCTCGACGTTCTTGTCCAGGACCGCTCCGCGGACGATCGCACCCCGGCCGACATGGACGTTGTCGTGCAGAACCGAGCCCTGGACCACGGCTCCGGGGTCCACCACGACCCCCGGGGAGAGCACCGAACGCGTCACCTGGCCCCGGATCAGACAGCCGGAACTGATGATCGACTCGCTTGCGATGCCGCCCGCGTTGAAGCGGGCCGGGGACAGCTGACCGGAGTGGGTGTAGACGGGCCAGCTGCGGTTGTAGAGATTGAAGGCGGGCCGCTCGGCGATGAGGTCCATGTGCGCCTCGTAGTAGGCGTCCAGCGTGCCCACGTCCCGCCAGTACCCCTGATCGCGGCTGGTCTCGCCGGGCACATGGTTCGCGCTGAAGTCGTACAGCCCGGCCTCCCCCCGGTCGGTGAGCGCGGGCAGGAGCGAACCGCCCATGTCGTGCACGGAGTCGGGGTCCTCCGCGTCCCGCTGGAGCGCCTCGATGAGCACCTTGGTGGTGAAGAGGTAGTTGCCCATCGAGGCGAACACGCACTCGGGGTCGTCCGGCAGCCCCGGCGGATCGGCCGGCTTCTCCAGGAAGCGCCGCACCGTCCGGCCGTCGGAGCCCGGAGTGATCACCCCGAAGGAGGAGGAGTCGGCGCGCGGCACCCGGATCCCCGCGACGGTGACGCCCGCGCCGCTGTCGATGTGCTGCTCCAGCATCTGCCGCGGGTCCATGCGGTAGACGTGGTCGGCGCCGAACACCGCGACGTACTCGGGCTGTTCGTCGTGGATCAGGTTCAGCGACTGGAGGATCGCGTCCGCGCTGCCCAGATACCAGCGCGGCCCCAGCCGCTGCTGGGCCGGGACCGGCGTGACGTAGTTGCCGAGCAGGCTGGACATCCGCCAGGTGGTGGTGATGTGCCGGTCCAGGGAGTGCGACTTGTACTGCGTCAGCACACAGATGCGCAGGATGTCGGCGTTGACCAGGTTGGACAGGACGAAGTCGACCAGGCGGTAGGTCCCGCCGAAGGTCACCGCCGGTTTCGCGCGGTCCGCGGTCAGCGGCATCAGCCGCTTCCCCTCGCCGCCCGCCAGCACGATTCCCAGCACCGAAGGTCCACCGCGCATATCGCCGCCCCCTCTACGGTCGTTGTGCCGCTGCCTGCTTCCCTCCTACCCCCGCTCGAGGACTTTCTCGTACAGGCGGACCGTGCGGCGGGCCACCGCGGCCCAGCCGAACTCCCCCACCGCGCGCTGCCGTCCCGCCTCACCCATGCGTCCCGCGGCCACCGGGTCGGCGAGGACGGCGTCCAGGGCGGCTGCGAGACGCTCCTCGAAGCCGTCGTCCACGTCGACCAGCAGCCCGGTACGGCCGTCGTCCACGACCTCCGGGATGCCACCGGTGCGCGAGGCCACCACGGCCGTACCGCACGCCATGGCCTCCAGATTGACGATGCCCAGCGGCTCGTACACCGAGGGGCAGACGAACACCGCCGCGTGGGTGAGGAGTTGGATCACCTCCGGGCGCGGCAGCATGGCCGGGATCCAGTGGACGCCCTCCCGCTGTCCGCGCAACTCCCGGTACAGCTCCCGGAACTCACGCTCCGTGGCCGGTGTGTCCGGGGCGCCCGCGCACAGCACGACCTGTGCCTCGGGGGTGATGTGCCGTACGGCGCGCAGCAGTTGGGGCACGCCCTTCTGCCGGGTGATCCGGCCGACGAACAGCACATAGGGGCGGTGCGGGTCGACGCCGACGCGGGTGAGCACCTCCGTGCCGTGGTCCGGCCGGTAGAGCGAGGTGTCGATGCCGTTGTGCACCACATGGACCCGGTCCGGGTCGAGGGCCGGATAGCAGCGCAGGATGTCTTCGCGCATGGCGCCGGAGACGGCGACCACCGCGTCCGCGGCCTCCATCGCGGTGCGCTCGGCCCAGCCGGACAGGGCGTAGCCGCCGCCCAGTTGCTCGGCCTTCCAGGGGCGCAGCGGCTCCAGCGAGTGGGCGGTCACCACATGGGGGATGCCGTACAGCAGCTTGGCGAGATGCCCGGCGAGATTGGCGTACCAGGTGTGCGAGTGCACCAGTTCCCGGTCCCGTACGGCGGAGGCGACGGACAGGTCGACGGAGAAGGTGCGCAGGGCGTCGTTGGCGGTGTCGAGGGCGGGCCAGGGCCGGTGGCGCACGACACCGCCCGCACCGCCCTCGCCCCAGCAGTGCACATCCAGCTCGGTCAGCGCGCGCAACTCCCGGGCGAGGAACTCGACATGGACGCCCGCCCCGCCGTAGACCTCCGGCGGGTACTCGCGGGTCAGCAGTCCGACACGCACCGAAGCCCCCCATCTCCGTGGCTGGTTCCCACATGGTCACCCAGATGCGGCCGGTGCGGAAGACCACGCGGGCTCACCCGCGGCCCGGCGGGCGGTCGAAGCAGCAGTCGCCGCACAGACCGCCGCCGGGCACCCGGTAGTACAGACAGCAGCTGCTGCGGCGGCCGGTGCCGGGGTCGACGGTTCCGGCCAGGTCGGGGTGGGTGAACCGGTCGGCGGCCAGCGCACGGGCCCGCTCGGCCGCCTCCGCGCTGCCGCCCGTGCGCGCCCACTGGCCGATCATGCGGACACTGCTCGCGAGGGCGGCGCCCGCGTTGCCCCACAGCAGCCGCGCGGAGACCCGGTGGCGGGCGGCGAGCGCGGCCGTGAGCGGGACGAGGTGTGCCTCGCGCACCACCGCGTCGAGCGCCCCCGACGGCAGCGGGCGGACCTCGTCGAGCCAGAGGTCGTCCGGCGCGCTGCCGTCCGGGTCCCAGCGCAGCAGCCGCGGATCGAGGTCGGGCACCTGCCCGTACAGGGCTGCGGCGCCGAGCGCCACGGACCACAGCCGGGCCGCGAGTCCCTGGTGGGCCAGCGAGGCGGCGACCCGGTCCTCCCGCACACCGAGCGCACGGGCGACCTTGCGGACGCGGAAGTCCAGCGGATCCGGGTACCCGTAGGGGGCCGCGGCCCCGCCGGGCGCGTACGCCCGTGCGAGGGTCGGCAGTCCGGCCCGGGGCGGCGCCCCGGTGTGCAGGACGAAGAAGCCGCCGAGGGGGCGGAGGGCGGCGAGGCCGGGGTCCATGTCCACAGAGGCCAGTAGTACCAAGCCGGGCGGCCGGGCTCCCCCGAGGGACCCACACCGCGCCACCCGTCCTGGGGAGGAGGGAAACGGGATCGTACTCCTTCGGCAGTACGAGGCAGTCGGTGCTCAGGGACGACGACAGGAACAGACCGGGACGGCATCGTGTTGACCATGCAAGCCGACCGTTCGCCGCGCCGGGCCGCGCGCCCCGGCGCCGCGCGAAGGAGCAGCCGATGAGCGCCCTCGCGTTGTCCGTGCTTCTGTCACTCGTCTCCGCCATCGCCTACGCGGGCGGAGCGATCGTGCAGGAGCGGGTCGCCGTGTCCGCACCCGACCGGCCGTACGCGCCGCTGCGCCGGCCGGCCTGGTGGGCCGCCATCGCGCTGAACGCCCTGGGCGGGCTGCTGCATGTCGCGGCGCTCGCCTGCGGTCCCCTGAGCCTGGTCCAGCCGCTGGGCGCGCTGACCATCGTGTTCGCGCTGCCGATGGCCGCCCTGTTCGTGCATCGCAGGGCGGGCGCGACCGCATGGCGGGGCGCCGTTCTCGCGACCGTCGGGCTCGCGGGCCTGCTGTCCCTGATCGGCACCTCCGACAGCCGGTCGCTGAGCGATCCCCAGCGGGTGACGACCGCCCTGGTGACGGCCGGGGCGGTCGCGGCGCTGATGGCGGCGGGCCGGGCGGCGCACCGGCGTCCGGCGGTGCGCAGTGTGCTGCTGGCGGTGGCGTCGGGCGTCGCCTTCGGCATGTCCTCGGTGTTCACCAAGACGGTCGCGGTGGACTGGACGGACGGTGTCTCACGCACCGATCTGCCGAGCCTCGCGGTGATAGCCGTCCTGGCCACCGTCGGCATTCTGCTGTCGCAGGCCTCCTACCGGGGCGCGGGCCTCGCGGCGCCGCTGTCCACACTGACGGTGGTGAACCCGGTGGTGGCGGCCGCGGCGGGCATCACCCTGTTCGGGGAGACCTTCCGCCACGGCACCACGGGCACCATGGGGGCGCTCGCCTGCGCGGCCGTCGCCGCGGGCGGTCTGATCCTGCTCACCTCGGAGCGGATCGGCGCGGAGAAGGGCCCGGTACCGGCTCAGCGGCGGCGGAGCCCCGCCGAGGACCCGGAGCCCGCTCCGCACGGTGAACCGCCGGAAGCGGACGGCCCCTTCCACGGCCGGGTGCTGGTGGCCGTGCCGGGACCCGGCCGGGAGCTCTACCCGATGCCCGCCCGGATCAGATCTTGAGTCCGCCCGCGCGGAGGTAGGCGACCGGGTCGATGTCGCTGCCGAACTCGGGCCCCGTCCGCACCTCGAAGTGCAGATGCGGGCCCGTGCTGTTGCCGGTGGAGCCGGAGCGGCCGATCCGCTGCCCGGCCACCACGTGCTGGCCGTCCCGCACGGAGATCGCCGACAGATGGCCGTACTGCGTGTAGCGGCCGTCGGCGTGGTGGATGACCACCTGGTAGCCGAAGGAACCGCCCCAGCCCGCGCTGACCACCTGCCCGGCCTCCACGGCCCCTACGGAGGTTCCGGTGGGCACGGGGAAGTCGACCCCGGTGTGGTAGCCCTTCGACCAGGAGGAGCCCTCCTCGTGATAGGGCGTGCCCATCGCGGCGTGCACCGGGGCGATCAGTTCCCGGGTGGCGGCCGCCCGGCCGGAGGCGGTCTTCCCGGCGGACGAGGTACGGGCCGGGTGCCGGGACGGCGGGTGCGCGGAGGTGCGGGTGTGGGGCGGCTCCGGGTGCGTGGGGGCCTTGGCCCGCAGATCGAGCCGCTCGCCGGGCAGGATCAGATCGGGATCCGCGCCGACAGTCGTCCGGTTGGTGTCGTACAGCCGCTGCCAACCGCCCTGCACCTGATGGGAGTCGGCGATGCCGGAGAGGGTGTCACCGTGCACCACGGTGTACATCTCGGCGGTGCCCGCGTGCGACTGCGGCGTGGTCTGCGGCTTCACATCGCGGACCGAGCGCGTGGGGGTGCCCGCGGTGGCGTGCTTGGTTCCGGTGGCGGTGTGCTTGGCCTCGGTGGCGGTGTGCCTGGGCTCGGTGGGGGTACGGGGGGTCTCCGTGGTGGTGCGGGTGACCGTGAGTCCGGCGTGCCCGGAACAGACGGGCCAGGCTCCGGGGCCCTGACCCGCGAGGACCTTCTCGGCAATGGCGATCTGCTGGTCCCGGGTGGCGAGGTCGGCGCGCCGTGCATAGGCCGTGCCGCCGTAGGCGTCCCAGGTGGACTGGGTGAACTGGAGGCCGCCGTAGTAGCCGTTGCCGGTGTTGATGCTCCAGTTGCCGCTGGACTCGCAGGCGGCCACCTTGTTCCAGGTGCCCGCGTCCGCGGCGTGCGCCACACCGGCGCCGATGAGCGGGAGCGCCATTCCCGCGCCGCCCGCCGTGACGGTGAGCGAGGCGCGGTTGAATCTGCCCGGCTGGTACCGGCGGTGCCGACCGCGTACGGCCATGGTGAGCCCCCCTCGGCGTGCGTCAGGAGGCCCAAAAATAGGGGCCGCCAACAGACCCCGGCAAGGCGGCAATCGGCCGCTCGCGGCCCCAACTGGCCGGTAAGCGCCTTTGCTTGGGGATCGGGGAGGAGACGTCCGGGGCGGGAGGGAACGATGGGACGCCTGTCCGACACGTCCGGATGTGCGGGGGCGGTACCGGCACGTCGGGATGGTCGTCGGGCAATACTGACGTGCACGACCGGCACCACCCGTCGAGGACATCTTCAGGACCGAATCGGTACCGACGATTCCCGTACCCCTAGGAGCCAACCGTTATGAACGCTTCCGCCCAAATCGGCGTCACGGGCCTCGCGGTCATGGGCCGCAACCTCGCCCGGAACTTCGCACGCAACGGCTATACGGTCGCCCTGCACAACCGGACCGCCGCCCGGACCCATGACCTGGTGAAGGAGTTCGGCCACGAGGGCGACTTCGTGGCGACCGAGGCTCCGGAGGACTTCGTGGCCGCGCTGGAGCGGCCGCGCCGTCTGATGATCATGGTGAAAGCGGGTGCGCCGACCGACGCGGTGATCGAGGAGTTCGCCCCGCTGCTGGAGCCCGGCGACATGATCATCGACGGCGGCAACGCCCACTTCGCGGACACCCGCCGCCGGGAGAAGGAGCTGCGCGAGCGGGGCATCCACTTCGTCGGCACCGGTATCTCCGGCGGCGAGGAGGGCGCGCTGCACGGCCCCAGCATCATGCCGGGCGGCTCGACCGAGTCGTACGCCTCCCTCGGCCCGATGCTGGAGAAGATCGCCGCGAAGGCGAAGGACGGCACCCCGTGCGTGACCCACATCGGCCCGGACGGCGCCGGTCACTTCGTCAAGATGGTGCACAACGGCATCGAGTACGCCGACATGCAGCTGATCGGTGAGGCGTACCAGCTGCTCCGCGATGTCGCGGGCTACTCCCCCGCCGAGATCGCCGACATCTTCCGCACCTGGAACACCGGCCGCCTGGACTCGTATCTGATCGAGATCACCGCCGACGTGCTCTCCCATGTGGACGCGGCGACCGGCAAGCCCTTCGTGGACGTGGTCCAGGACCAGGCGGAGCAGAAGGGCACCGGGCGGTGGACCGTCCAGATCGCCCTGGACCTCGGGGTCCCGGTCTCGGGCATCGCGGAGGCGGTCTTCGCCCGCTCGCTGTCCGGCCACTCCGCGCTGCGCGAGGCGTCGCGCCACCTGACCGGACCCCAGGCCGCGCCGATGGACAAGGCCGAGGCGGGGGCCTTCGCGGACCGGGTGGAGCAGGCGCTCTACGCCTCGAAGATCGTGTCGTACACCCAGGGCTTCCACGAGATCGCGACCGGCAGCGAGGGGTACGGCTGGGACATCGACCTCGGCGAGGTGGCCTCCATCTGGCGCGCGGGCTGCATCATCCGCGCCGCCTTCCTCGACCGGATCCGCGCCGCCTACGACGCCCGCCCCGACCTGCCCAGCCTGCTGTCGGACGAGGCGTTCGCCCGGGAGATCGCCGCCGCGCAGAACGACTGGCGCGAGGTCCTGGTCGCGGCCACCCGCCAGGGCGTCCCCGCACCCGGCTTCTCGGCCGCCCTCGCCTACTACGACGCCCTGCGCGCCGAACGCCTCCCCGCCGCCCTCACCCAGGGCCAGCGGGACTTCTTCGGAGCCCACACCTACCGCCGCACGGACCACCCGGGCTCGTTCCACACCCTGTGGGGCGGGGACCGGACGGAGGTGGAGGCGTAGCTTTCGGGACGGGGCGGCCCCGGGCGCCCGTCACTTCAGGGGTGAGCCCGGGCGCCCGTCACTTCACTTCAGGGGCGGGCCCGGTTCCGGCTGGGGAACGGGGTCCGGGCCCGGGGGTTCGGGGACCGGGGACGGGGGCGGCTCGGGCGTGGGACGCGGCCCCGGTTCCGGCTCGGGGACGGGCTGCGGCCGGTCGGGGCCGGGCCCGGGGGGTGCGGGCCCCGGCCCGGGCGGTGTCGGCCCGGGCGCGGGGGGCATGGGGGACGGCTCCGGCGGCACGGGCCCGGGACCCGGTGGTGCGGGTTCGGGGGACGGCTCCGGACCCGGGGTCGGTCCCGGTCCGGGGAGCGGTCCCGGCTGTACGGGATCGGGAAGCGGATGCGTCATCGCGTCCTCCAGCCATTCGATGCGTCGGCCCTGGACTTGTCCCCCGTGTACCCGGCGGCCCCGCCCGCAGTCACTCCGTCGGCCGGTACGCATCCTTGGCCGGGGCCCGCACCCGCGTACCGCCCCGTACCGGAATCCCGCCACTCAGGCCGGGACGGCCCCCGGGCTGCGCTTCTGGTCCGAGCCCGGCACCGGCGCGGAGGCGTCGGCACCCAGGGCCACGATCCGGTTGTCACCGTCCACATGCACGACCCGCGGCCGCAGCGCCCGCGCCTCGGCGTCGGAGACCTGGGCATAACTGATGATGATCACCAGATCGCCGGGGTGGACAAGGTGCGCCGCGGCCCCATTGATCCCGACCACACCGGACCCGCGCTCCCCCTCGATCACATACGTCTCCAGCCGGGCGCCATTGCTGATGTCGACAATATGGACCAGCTCACCGGGCAGCAGATCCGCGGCATTGAGCAGATCGGCATCAATGGTCACGGACCCGACGTAGTGCAGGTCGGCCTGGGTGACGGTGGCCCGATGGATCTTGGACTTGAACATCGTGCGCAGCACTTTGGACTCCTAGAAGACAGCTCCCTGCCAGCTTTCTGCAGGTCAAGGGCGTCACCCAATGTACACCGGTACACATCGTCGTACACCGGTACACATCGTCGAGTTGCTGCTGCCCAAGACCGGCATGGGCGGATCGACTGTTTCGCAGCCGTTGTACGCGCGGGCGTTGCGGAGCCTGGCGGGATGTCGGGGGTCCGGCGAGGGTGCGAAGGGTGCGAGTGTTAGGTTCTCAACAGGCGTTTATTTTTGAGGAATTGACCGTCCAGTCCGCAGCGGGACCCACGCCGTGGCGGCTGCATCGCATCGTGGAGATCGAGCACCATGCGCATTCTGATCACTGCACAGGCGATCTACTCGCACCTTGCTCCCCTGGTGCTGCCCGTGGCAGAACGGGCCCGGGCTGCGGGACATGAGGTGGCCGTCGCCACCGGGGCCGACGTCATCGGGCATGTCGAGAAGCGCGGACTCACCGCTGTGACCCTGCCCCACCTCCAGTCGATGGGGGAGGCGTTCCAGAGCGGGGCGCTCAAGCGTCCGCCGGGCATGGACAAGGCTGGATCCGTGACCGTCGAGCTGTCACCGGAGTTCTTCGCGGCATCCTTCGCCGGGTACCTCGCCGAATCCAGTGCCCAGGACCTCCTCGAAGCGGCGAGCACCTGGCGCCCGGATCTGATCCTCCACGAGTCGACCGAGTACGGCGGCTATCTGGCGGCGGAGAGTCTCGGCATCCCGCACGGCGCTCTGGACATCGCGCCGATGGCCCCCTACGACCACCCCGCCGTGACGGAGGAGGTCAACCGGCAACGGGCGAAGCTGGGCCTGGCACCGGTCGACGACGCCTGGCACCCGTTCCGCGCCTTCCGTGCGGGGGTGGTTCCGGAGGACTTCTACCCCACGGACAGCCGACTGCCCGGCGCCCGCTACTACCAGGTCCCTGCCCAGACGGCGCAGGCCGGCCTCGACCCGGATATCGCCCGGCTCCCCCTGGACCGGCCGCTCGTCCTCGCCACCCTCGGCTCCAACGCCTCCCGGCTTCCTGGTGGCGCCCGCACCCTGCTGAACACCATCGTCGAGACGCTGGGCGAGCTGCCGGTCACCGGCGTCGTCGCCCTGGGCGCGGACCATGACCCGCAGCAGTGGGACGGGGCGCGCCCCGACAACGTGCATCTGACGTCGTTCGTGCAGCAGGAACTGTTGCTCAGGTCCAGCGATGTGTTCCTCACCCATGCCGGTTTCAACGGGACCAGGGAAGCGCTGGCGGCCGGAGTTCCCATGGTTGCCGTGCCATTGTTCGCCGAGCAGTACCACAACGCCAACCGCCTGGAGGAGTTGGGCGTCGGGGCACGAATAAACGTCCAGGACGTCACACGCGACTCCCTCGCTGCCGCGGTGCGCAACGTTCTCGACGACCGCTCCTACCGGTCCCGCGCGCAAGGCATCCAGCGCCGGAGCCATGCCCTGCCCGACCTCGACCGGCTGGTGGAGGACGCGGCGGCGCTGGCTGCCTGAACGGGGCGACCGCCGCTCGCACAGGTCCGCCTTCTTCAAGCCCTGGCATCGCCGGGGACTTGTAGCATCAGGGACCGGCTGCGGAAAGGGGGCTGACAGTGACCTGGGCCGATGCAGTGACGGGTGTGCCCGGACCGGCCACGCGGTCGAAGGCCCCGGCCAGTGGGGCAGCTGTCGACGAGCGCAAGGGCGAGCGCACGCGTCGGCGCATCCTCACGGCCGCACGGCGCAGATTCGCCGAGGTCGGCTACGAGCGCGCCACCATCCGCGCCATCGCGACCGAAGCCGACGTGGACAAGTCCGCGGTGATCCAGTACTTCGGCTGCAAGCAGGACCTGTTCCGGGAGGCCGTCCGCTGGCAGATCCCCCATGAGGCATTCACCACGGACGATCCCCACCAGATGGTGGAGAACGGTCTGCGCCGGATGCTGGACAACTGGGCGGCGGATCCGGACAGTCCCATGGCGGTGCTCCTGCGGACCAGCATGACGAGTGACGAGGCCGCGGAGCTGCTGCGCCGGCATCTCACCGCGGAGGTCACCCGTCGCATCGCTGCCACCATCGACGCCCCCGACGCGCAGCTGCGAGCCGCGTTGTTCAGCGCGATCATGATGGGCGTCGCCACCCAGCGCTTTCTGCTGCACATGCCCGACCTGGCCGAGGCAGACGTGGAGGACATCGTTCGGATCGTCACCCCTCTGCTCCGCAGTCTCGTCGCCCCGGACGCGTAAGCAGGTGTTCTTGATCTCCGGACGCGTGAGCAGGCGTTCTTGATCCCCGGCCGTGCCGCGGGACGGCTGGCGGCGGGCCCGCTTCACTCCGTAGGGATGCGGAACTCGAATTCGGGGCGGTCCCACGGCACGGCGGGTGGGTTCGCGGGGGCGGTTCCGGTCCGTACCGCTCCGACGCGGTGGTAGAAGTCCTCGGCGGGACGGTGTGAGACGACCTTGACACGGTCGAGACCGGCGGTACGGGCCTCGGACTGCATATGCGCGACCAGCAGTCGTCCGATGCCCTGCCCCTGGGCTTCGTCGGCGACGAACAGCAGGTCGAGCTCTGGTGGGGCGAGGACCAGCGAGTAGAAGCCGAGGACCCGGCTGCCCTGCTCGTCGGCGCCGACGGCCGCGAAGACGCGGTGGGCCTCGATGTAGTCGGGGCCGACCCGGTAGCCCGCGACGGAGGCCGCGTACTTCCCCTCGTAGGCCCGCGAGCCGCGCACGAGCCGCGTGAGCCGTTTGGCATCCTGCGCGACGGCCCGCCGTATCGTGATCGGCCGGCGGAGCGGGGAAGTGCGTGAACCCATCGGCAGAGTATGTCGCACCGGGGACCGCCTTCGTGCGGCGGGTCGGCCGGCTCGGCAAGGTGCTCGTCGCCGCGCGCCTATGCACCGCCGTGGGGGGGGGGGGGGGGGGCCCGCCCCCCCCCCCCCCGCCCCCCCCCGGGGGGGGGCCCCCCCCCCCCCGGGGGCGGCGGCCCGCCCCCCCCCCCCCCCCCCCCCCCCCCCCCC
>NZ_JBIUBV010000014.1:43916-180316 GCF_044548405.1 Streptomyces sp. NPDC052040
CGGGGGATTTGTGCCGCCCCGGGGGCCCGGGCGGGGGGGGGGGGGGGGCCGGGGGGCGCGGGGGGGGGGCCGCCCCCCCCCCCCCCCCGGGGGCCCCCCCCGCCCCCCCCCCCCCCCGGACTCCGCAAACTCCGCGTCGGGATGGTGCAGACCCGCGCCATGTGGTGCCATTGCAGCCCGACCCGGCCCCAGGCCCCCGCCGCGGCGGCCGGAGCAACTCTCGAATGCAGGCTCTCAGCCTGCATTTGTGCAGGTCAAGGGGTTGCTTCGACACCTTGCAGCCAATCGCGCATCTGTCAGCCCGAGAATACCGGCCTGAGCCAGAGCGAGACGAGAGCACCGTCGTCGAGGCCCACGACCGTGCCGTCGGCGATCTGGACGAGCGTCGCGGGTGCGTCGCTCAGGCGCAGGGCGACCCAGCCCGACGACGGATCGTAGGTGACGCGCCAGGGTTTGCCCGGGACGTCGAAGGAGACTCCCGCCTCGAGGAAGTCGTCCGACGAGAGGAACACACGTCCGGGGGAGGCAACGGGCACCTCCAGGTCACCCACATCCCCGCGAACGTTCGGGAAGTAGCCCCACACGTAGACGATTTCGCGCGACTCGACGTCGATCTCGAGTTGCAGCGTGCCGATGAGGGCGCTGGTGACGCCCTTCGTACCGAGCCTCTCGCCCAGTGCCTTTGGGCTCCGCGCGTCGAACGAGAAGCCGTACTCGGAGTCGTCATAGGTGAGCACTCCGTCAAGGGGCGCTCCCCCGCGAATGGAGAATTTCATTGTCATGACTAACCCTTGGCACGTTTGAAGAGGAAATGGACGATCGTATTGGAGTTCGCGTTGATGTTGAGTTCCCATACTCCCTGGGACCCGTTCATGGTCCCAGGAGTCCTCCACTCGACGACCCCTGCGGCCTCACGGGAGTCCAGCGTGGGCTCGGACCCCGCCATGATCTCCCGAATGAGCTGCCCGTTGTTGGCGGTCATGTAGGGACGCGCCGCCTTGCCGAAGTTCGGAGCCATGGGGTCCCGGGTGCCCGCGATGTCCCAGGTGTGATTCTCCACCGTCTTGGTCATCGAGAGGTTCCCGGCATCGACCTTCGCCGCCAGGTCCGCCGCGCCGCAGCCGCTGCTGCACGGCTTCGCGAGGGGAACCTCGTCGCCGCCCTCCTCAGCACCGAACTCGCCGCCGAGGGCGAGGAACACCGACGTCCCGCCGGTTTCCTCCGCCATCCTGTAGGCATTGGAGTTGGTGTCCGCTCCCGAACTCCTGGCCCATTTGTCGTACGTGGCCCTGGTGTCGTCGGAGCTGCTGCAAGAACCGGAGTCGAACCAGCAGAACGGGTTCGCAATGTCACTCACCTTGTCGAGCCCGTTGGCTATGCCCGCGAGTTCACCCGCGATGATCGTCGTCGTGCCGACGTTCTTGTGCGTCTGCATGGCGACCGTCACGACAGGCAGAGCACCACCGCACGGGTCGACCAGGACGAAGTAGCACCCCCCGGAGTGGCCGACCTGCGACAGGTTCATACCGCCGTGGCGCGGGCTGCCGTCCTCGTTGACCATGTTGCCGTGGTCGTCGAAGCCGCCCTGGTACACCCAGTTGTTGTCGGCCGTGAGCCAGGTACTCCCGTCGTCGCCCTCAAGTCCCATGGGATCGCTGTTGGTGACGGGGTTGTCGGCGGCGTAGGTGTAACCGCCCAGCTGCTGGGGGCTGGTGGTCTCCAGAACGGGATCGGCACTGATGAACCGCCCCAGCACGGGGTCGTACTTGCGGGCCCCGACGTCGGTGTAGCCCGTGCTCATGTCCTGGGGCTTGCCGAGGTAGGAGTGGGTCGGATCGGGCCAGGCCATGGTGTTGGCGCCGGTGCGGGTCTGGCCGTAGGGCGTGTACTCCTGGCGGGCGACCTGCTGGGTGGTGGCGTCCATGGCGAGGCTCGCCGTGCCGTGCGGATCGCCGAACAGGTACTTCAGGCCGCCGCCCGGGAGACTGGAGCGGACGGCGACGGCGTTGCCGGTGCCACCGTGGGTGTACATACGGACGGCGCCGAGCATCACGTTCGGGGTGACGCTGGTGTTGACGACGATCTCGGTGTCGCCGACGAAGAGGGAGGTCTGGCCGGGGTCGCGGCGGATGAGCTGGTTGCCGTCGGCGTCGTAGAGGTACTTGGTGGTCGTGGGGCTGGGGCCGGTCGTGTCCACCTGCGCCAGGTGGCCCTCGTCGTCCCAGGTCAGCGTCTGGCCCGGGCCACTGACCGGAGTCCGGGTGTGCAGGTTGCCGTCCTCGTCGTAGCCGAACCTGGTCGGGCTGGCGCCTCCCGTGGTGGCAGTCAGGGTGTGCGGCTGGGCGCCGGTGGAGTTGCAGCCGCTGGTGCAGCCGTCGGCGTAGACGGTGGTCGACGTCGTGCCGGAGCCGCCGACGGCGTGGTCGACGCTCTGCTTCCGGTTGCCGACCGCGTCGTAGCTGAAAGACTGCCAGTAGGACCCCGCCGTGCTGGACACGGTCCCGCTCGTGGGCGGGTTGGCGGCGCAGTTGTCGTTGCCGGTCCAGGCATCGGTGAGCCGGGCCAGCGCGTCATAGGCGTAACACTGCTGATCGGTGACGGTGTTGCCGCTCTCCGACTGCTGGTCCGTGATGGAGGTGGGGTTTCCGGAGGGATCGTAGGCGTACTTGGTGTCATCGACCGTCGGACCGGGAGCCTGGGTGCGCTGCACGAGACGGTCGGTCAGCCGACGGGTCTGGTCGTCGTAGCCGTACGTCGCCCAGGCCGGGTTGGTGGAGGTGCCGAACGTCAGCTTCGACGGCTCACCGTAGTTGGTGTAGACGGAGGCGCCGACGTACAGGTTGATGCTGCTGCCGGTTGTCGTCGGGCTGCCGAGGGTGTCGTGGCCGTAGGTGATGACCTCGCTGTTCAGTCCTTGGGTACGCGGGTCGCTCTGCGTGGCGAGCAGCTGGGTGTTCGGGGTGTAGGTGTAGGTGGTGGCGTACGTCGACGGCAGCGGCGCCTCCGACGTCGGCAGGGTGATCTTGGTGCCGGTGGGCTTGCCGAGGGTGGTGTAGCCGGTGGTGGCCACCGTGTAGCCGCCGGTCACCCCCGGCACATAGCGGGTGGAGGAGGCCGGCAGGCCGATCCGCACGGTGTCGTAGGCCCAGGAGGCGAACTCGAAACCGGACTTGGTCTTGTCCGTGGCGGTGAGCTTGCGGCCCAGCAGATCATAGGTGTAGTCGAGTTCGGTCTTCTTGGCGTCCGTGGTGGAGGTCAGGTTGCCCGCGTCGTCGTACCCGTAGACGATCCCGCCCGTGTCCGGGTCGTTCTGGGTGTGCTTGTGCCCCAGCAGGTCGTAGTCGAAGGTCCAGTTGGTCTTGTCGGGTCCGGTGACGCGGATCTGCTGCCCCGCGGCGTCGTATCCGTAGGTGGTGGCAGAGGTGCTGCCGCCGGTGGCGGAGAACCCGTTCGCGGCGCTGCCCGTCAGAGTGGGCGCGTCCGTGTACTGGTCGAGTTCGGTGTTCTGGCCCCGGGCGTCGACGACCGTGGTGGTGGCCACTCCGCCCCTGGGGGGCAGGACGGTGGTCCTGTCCCCGGTGTAGGCGGTGGTCGTGGTCCAGGTTTTGCCGCCGTCGTGCTCCTCGGTGACCAGGTCGGCCCTGCCCTGCCCGTCGTGGTCGGTGACCGTGGTGTCGGGGATGGAGACCTGGGAGACGGAGATCAGCTTGCTGCCGGGGTTGCCCGAGACGGTGTAGGCGTTGTTGGTCGCGACGGTCCAGCCGTGCGAGTCGTACTGCGTGTCCGTGACCGCGGTCGTGCCGTTCTCGGCGGTCGTCTGCGCCTGTAGCGGCCGCAGCATGGCGTCGTACAGCGTCTCGCTGGTCTTGTAACCGCCCTTCTCCAGGAGCGTGTTGGACGCGACGGCCGACGGGGCCGACTGGGAGAGGCTGTAGGTGTAGGTCATATTGGCCGGCGCGCTGCTCGCCTTCGCCTCATTGGGCAGCCACACCCCGGTCAGGCGGCCCAGCGCGTCGTACGTGAGAGAGGTCAGGAGGCCCGCCGCATCCGTCTTGGCGGTCGGAACCCCTCGCGCCGGATCCAGCACGTTGTCGGCGACCTGGCAGTCCTTGGAGCTTGTGGAGCTGACGGTGCAGGCGGCCCCGGGTGTGACCTGAGTGGCGGTGACCACCTGGGCCGGGAGTTCTCCGCTCGCGGGAGTGAAGCCGGTGGCCACGCTCTGGGACAGGCTGCTGCCGTTCGGGGCCGTGGAGTGGGGCGTGCGGGTGACCTGGGTGATGCGGCCGTAGGCGTCGTACTTGGTGGCGGCCGCGTCGAGGAAGGAGGTCGCGGTGGCGCCAGAGGCGGCGGACGCCTTCTGGACCACGGTCGCGTCACCGGTGGCGGGCAGGTCCGGACTCGACCGGCCGTCGCCGTCGTAACCGAAGGCCTTGTTGTCGTAGGAGGTACGGACGTCGGAGACCAGGGTGCCGCCGGGGGCGGATCCGGCGCCGGAGCAGTCCTGGGCAGTGGTGATGACCTCCGCCGGCATCACCAGGGTGTCCACACTGCCGGTGAGGTAGCGGGTGTAGGTGCACTTGGCGACGTTGTTGCTGTCGGCGGCCTCGCCCCGGTCGTCGATCTGAACGGGCATGCCCGTGGTCGGCTTGCCGAGGGTCGTGTTGTAGAAGGTGTCCGTCTCGGTCCTGCGCCAGCCGTACGACACGGCCTGACGGGTCAGAGTCTTGGCGGAGCGGACCATCTGCGCGGTGAGGTCCGGCAGTCCGCTGCGCTTGCGGGTGGCCGTCGGGCCGATGGCCTTGGGTACCGTCACAACGGCCTTGTCCAGGCCGCCCGTGGCGCCGGCGTAGGTGTCGGTCTCGAAGACCTGCCCCGCCAGGGCATCGTCGTCCGTGACCGAGGTGGCACCGTCCTGGCTGGTCAGGTCCGGTACCGAACGGGTCTTGCCGCCGGGCAGGGTGTCGCCGTTCATGCCCAGGAAGTAGTAGGTCTTCGTCAGCGTCTTCTGGTCGTGGACCTTGGCGCCGTCGGTGTAGTGGAAGACATTCGGGTCACCGGTGGTGACGTCCACCTCCGGATACCCGCGGAACTGGCCCCAGGTGCGGTTCTTGGCCTTGACGACCTCGTTGTCGTCGTAGTGCCAGCCGGGGTTGCCCTTGTAGGCGTAGTCCGTCTCCAGCTCCGGCTGGGTGCCGTCCTGGTAGGAGTTGTGCGGGTCCGTCGTGACGACCGAGGACACCTTGTACTTGTAGAACCAGTCCATCCACGGCGCAGGCTGCCCCGTCGGTGTCCAGTACACCGGGAAGCAGGACAGGGTGTTGGCCGACGCGAAGGACCGGGCAGCCGCGTCCGCGGGGTCGTTGGGGTCACTGGACGGCGCGCTGGAGCAGTCGGGCCGGTCGTAGGTGACCGTCGTCTGCGCCCCGGTCTCGCTGGTGACCGTCTGGATGCGGTCGTGGTACATCAGCGGCATCTGCGGGATCGTGCCCACACGGTTGGGCAGTTGCAGCGGCGGATCGAAGCTCACCGCCGGCGTCGACGTGCTGCCGGACGCCCCGCCCAGTGTGTCCAGGCCGGTGCGCTGGATCGCGTCCAGCCACAGTGTGGGGGCGTGGTCTCCGCCGTCGGGGAAGGACTGGGTGAAGGTGTACTTGTCGACCTGCTTCGTCGCGCCGCCGGTCCGGATCTGCGTGGTGATGGCGGTCAGTCGCTTACGGGACCAGAAACTCGGTGCGTGGTTGGTGCAGTCGGAGCCGGAGGTGCAGTTCAGGTCCAGCGGAACATCGGGCCAGGAGGCCGCATGCGTCGGGGTGAACTGGCTGTCGTCACAGGTGTTTCCGGACGGGGTGCCGGGGATGCAGCGCTCGGCGGTGTCGAACAGGATCTGCTCCGGCGCGGTGCCCGAGTAGACCGTCGAGGACGTCATGCCGTAGTCGATGCGGGAGAGAGTGCCGCCACGGGTGTAGGCGACCGCGGTGTTCTTCATGTCCGCGCCGTAGTAGCCGGTCTCCGGCGCGTAGTACCAGGCCGTGGCGTTGCCGTGCGGGTCCACGGCGTAGTCCAGGTTGAACCGGTAGCCCAGTGTGCAGGACGTGTCGGCGAACGTCGTGCTGTCCGGGCACGCCGACACCCCGCTGTGTGCGTGATAAACGGGCTGCGTCCACACGGACTTGGTCTCGTCCTTGCCGCTGGACCAGCCCGGCAACCGGTCGAGGCCGAAGAAGTACTGGACACCGCCCTGGGTGACCTTGAAGTACTCCTTGTTGTCCGTACCGTTCGTGGCCCCCGTCAGGTCTTCGACCTTGGTGGTGGCGTCGTCACCGACAGGGTGGAAGGTCTTGGTGGCGTCGTCGTAGACGATCTCGGTCGACTTGCCGTTCAGCGACAGGGTCAGGACCTGGCCCGCCCAGCACTCGTCGCCGTCGCCCTTAGGGGCGCCGGACGACGAGTCGTCGTCGCACGACTTGTAGGTGCGTTCGACGTAGTCCTCCGCCGAGGACCAGCCGTCACCCAGCCACGAGGACTGGTTGTTCGTTCCTTCCGTCCGGGCGTCCTGGAGGGAGGAGTCGTATGACAGATCGACCCTCGGAGCCGCTCCGCCGATCGCAGGGGGTACGGAGACCGGGTAGCTGTAGGTGAAGGAACCGGTGTTCCCGGAGGTCGACCAGGAGCCGCCCGGCGACAGGCTGGTCGCCGAGTAGTCGCCGGACGAGCCGGAGGCGTCGGAGGTCGCGGCCATGACAAGCAGGGCGCCGGTGGAAGCCGTCGCCCGGCGGGCTAGGACACCGGTTCCCGAACCGGCGGACGCCACCGGCGGCACGGAGACCTGCGCGGACAGCGGCGTACCGGGAGCGGTGTGCAGAGGTGTCTGCCGCTGGCACTTCGTCGACGCAGGCGAGGTCAGCGCGCACTGCGGCAGTTGCACCAGGTGCAGACGCGCGGCGAAGTCACCCCCGAAGGCGTAACGGAACGACGAGTCGTCCACCCGCAGAGCGACCTTCCCTGCTCCCGGACCGGTACGCCGCAGGGTGAAGAGGACACCGTGCACACCGGCCGCGCGCGCCGCCTTCTGGTCCAGCACGGTCACCCGCACCTGCTGCGATCCGGAGACCGCGCCAACCCGTGACGCCGTACCGGCACCGAGCAGAACCGGCGTCTTCCCTGCCCTCTTCTGCGTCGCCCCGGCGCTCAGACCTGCGGCGGGGGTGGCGACCGGCAGCGTCACCACGGCACTGCCCGACGAGGGAAGCCGACCCTGCACGCCGGGATCGAAGTGTGCGAAGGATGTGTGCCCGCCATTGTGCCGGGGTGTGGCACGGGTGAAGGGGATCCGTTTGTCGTGCGGGGCGGCGGGAGCCGAGACATGCCGGTGGTCCACCGATGCCGCCGCAACCGCTCCCGCGGGCAGCAGGCTCATCAGCAGGGCACCCGCCGTCACCGCGGCCGTGCGGCGCGCATTTCGGGAGCGCAGTGCTCCCGGGCGTCGTCCCCGCCCCGTTTCCCGCACCATGTGTGCGATCCCCTCCGCAGATCTGGAGCACACAGGCCGGTCCGCGTGAGGGGCCTGCCTGAGTGCGCATCAAGAAGACGGAGCACGCACGTAGTTCAGGCCCCCGCCGGTGATCAACGTAGGGCTTGGGTTCCACAGTCTTGGCAAAGTCTCTTCAGAAGAATCACAAAGAGATCACCTGGGCTGGTACGCAATTTGGCACAGATCGATTAAAAGGGGGGCTCACGGAGGGCGTTCATTGATCCTGACCGACCACGGAGGCGTCATGACGGCGCGAGTCGGCTACACCGCGCCGGTGGCGAACAGCTCGAGGTGTCCGCACTTGGGGCAGCGGAACGCCTCTATCTGGCGCCGGGGCCGGCCCATGCGCTTGGCGCCCCCGAAGATCCCCCGCTCCAGCGCGCCCTCGATCCAGCGCGCGTACCCGCGTGAGCTCTCACCCGCGTCCTCGATGAATCCCTCCACCAGACCGACGGTGCCGCACCAGGTGCACGTGTAATTGTTCACCGCATGAGTGTAGGAAACCAGTGCCCCCATATGCTGCTGTTTCCCATCCGGGTGCGTCCTGTTGCACACTACTTGCAATAACTTTGTGCATGTAGGAAGGGGTGGGCATGGGCTCACCGATCGTGCTCGGGATCGAGTCGTCGTGCGACGAGACCGGCGCCGGGCTGGTCCGGGACGGGCAGCTGCTCGGCCATGCGGTGGCGTCGAGCATGGATGAACATGCCCGTTACGGCGGTGTGGTGCCGGAGATCGCCTCCCGCGCCCATCTGCACTCCCTGCGCCCGGTCGTCCGGCAGGCGCTGGAGCAGGCCGGGCTCACCCTCTCCGACATCGGGGCGGTGGCCGTGACCACGGGCCCGGGGCTGTCCGGTGCCCTTCAGGTGGGGCTGGCCGGGGCCAAGGGCATCGCCTATGCGCTGGGGGTGCCGCTGTACGGCGTACACCACCTGGCCGGGCATGTCGCCGCCGACACCCTGGAGCACGGCCCGCTGCCGAACCCGTGCATGGTGCTGATCGTCTCCGGCGGCCACACCTCGCTGCTCCTGGTCCGCGACCTGGCCCGCGACCCCATCGTCCATCTGGGCGACACGCTCGACGACGCGGCCGGGGAGTGCTTCGACAAGGTCGCGCGGGTCTTCGGGCTGCCCTACCCCGGCGGTCCTGCCATCGACCGGACCGCGCGCGAGGGGGACCCGCGCGCGGTCGTCTTCCCGCGCCCGCTTCCCGGCACCTACGACTTCTCCTTCTCGGGGCTGAAGACCGCCGCCGCCCGCTGGGCCGAGGGCCACGCGGGCCGTGAGCTGCCCGTGGCCGACGGCGCCGCCTCGCTCCAGGAGGCGGTCGCCGACGTCCTGACCCGCAAGGCGGTCGCGGCCTGCGCCGAGTACGAGGTCGGCACGCTGGTCGTGGTCGGCGGTGTCGCCGCGAACTCGCGCGTGCGTTCGCTGGCCGAGGAGCGCTGCAAGGCCGCCGGTATCGAGCTGCGCGTACCGCCTCTGAAGCTGTGCACGGACAACGGCGCGATGATCGCTGCCGTGGGCGACCTCCTGGTCCGCGCCGGGGCCGAGCCCGCCCCGCTCGATGTCTCGATCGACCCGTCGGCTCCGCTGGCGTACGCGGCCCTGCACCCCGTGGCCGCCGTGGCGGGGGCGGCCTGATGAACGTCCGGGCCCTCACGAGCACCGAACTCGTCCCAGGCCCCCGCCGCACCGCCCGCGCCCTCGCCGTCCCGCCCCTGTCATCATCCGGAGCCTTCCGTGCGCACCGCTGAGATCCGCCGCCGCTTCCTCGACTTCTTCGCCGAGCGCGGCCACACCGTCGTCCCCAGCGCCCCGCTGCCGACGCCCGACCCGACGCTGCTGTTCGTCAACGCGGGCATGGTCCCCTTCAAGCCGTATCTCACGGGTGAGACGGCCGCCCCGTGGCCGCGGGCGACGAGCGTGCAGAAGTGCGTGCGCACCCTGGACATCGAGGAGGTGGGCCGCACCACCCGCCATGGCTCGTTCTTCCAGATGAACGGCAACTTCTCCTTCGGGGACTACTTCAAGGAGGAGGCGATCGCCTTCGCCTGGGAGCTGTCCACCAGGCCGGCGGCGGACGGCGGGTACGGCCTGGATCCTGAGCGGATCTGGGTCACGGTCCACCACACCGACGACGAGTCCCGCGCCCTGTGGCGGCGGATCGCCGAACTGCCGGACGAGCGGATCGTGGCGCGCGGCGACGAGGACAACTTCTGGTCCATGGGCGTTCCCGGACCGTGCGGCCCCTGCTCCGAGCTGTACTACGACCGGGGCCCCGCCCTCGGTCGGGCGGGCGGCCCGGCGGTGGACGAGGACCGCTACATGGAGTTCTGGAACCTCGTCTTCATGCAGTACGAGCGCGGGGAGGGGTCCGGCAAGTCCGGCTACCCCATCCTCGGCGAGCTGCCCCGCCGCAATATCGACACCGGCATGGGCCTGGAGCGCATGGCCACCCTGCTCCAGGGCGTCGACAACCTCTACGAGATCGACGAGACGCGTCCGGTCCTGGACCGCGCGGCGGCGCTCGCCGGGGTCCGCTACGGCGCGGACGCCGAGGCGGACGTACGGCTGCGGGTGGTCGCCGACCACGTCCGCACCGCGCTGATGCTGCTCGGTGACAACACCGCCCCCGGCAACGAGGGCCGCGGCTATGTCCTGCGCCGCATCCTGCGCCGTACGGTCCGTTCGATGCGCCAGCTCGGATACGGCGATCCGGCGCTGGCCGACCTGCTGGCCGTCGCCCGGGACTGCATGGCCCCCAGCTACCCGGAGGTCGCGGAGTCGTTCGCCAGGATCGCCGACCAGGCGGCCGGTGAGGAGGAAGCCTTCCGCGCCACCCTGCGGCAGGGCACGACCGTCCTCGACACCGCGGTGGCCCGGGTCAAGAGCGAGGGCGGCGGTCAACTGCCGGGCTCCCAGGCCTTCCTGCTGCACGACACCTATGGCTTCCCCATCGACCTCACCCTGGAGATGGCCGCCGAACAGGGTGTCGAGGTCGACCGCGACGGTTTCACCGCCCTGATGCGGGAGCAGCGCGAACGCGCCCGCGCCGACGCCCGCGCCCGCAAGTCGGGCGGCACCGACACCACCGCACTGCGCGGGGTGCTCGACGAGAACGGCCCGACCGACTGGCGCGCATGGGACACCCTGACCACCGACTCCCGTGTTCTGGCCCTGCTGGGCTCCTCCGGTCCCGTTCCGGTGGCCCGGGAAGGGGAGATCGTCACGGTCGTCCTGGACCGCACCCCCTTCTACGCCGAGTCCGGCGGCCAGGACAGCGACGCGGGCACCCTGTCCGGAGCCTCGTCGGAGTCCGAAGTCATTGATGTGCAGCGGGCGTTGCCGGGGCTGGTGGTCCATCAGGTCCGGGTCACGGCCGGTGAGCTGGCCGTCGGGGACGAGGTGTGCGCGGCCGTCGACCCGGAGTGGCGGCTCGGCGCCCGCCAGGCCCACTCCGGCACCCATGTCCTGCACGCCGCCCTGCGCCAGATCCTCGGCCCCACGGCCCTCCAGTCCGGTTCCTACAACCGGCCCGGCCATCTCCGCCTGGACTTCCCCTGGCGCGGCTCCCTCTCCACCACCGCCCGCAGCGAGATCGAGGAGGCGGCCAACCAGGCGCTGCGCCGCGATCTGCCGGTCGGGGTACGCTGGATGACCCTTCCGGAGGCCAAGGAGCTGGGCGCGCTCGCGCTGTTCGACGAGACCTACGGCGAGAAGGTCCGGGTCGTCGAGATCGGCGGCCCCTGGTCGCGGGAGCTGTGCGGCGGCACCCATGTCGAACGTGCGGCGCAGATCGGCGTGGTGGCGCTCACCTCGGAGTCGTCGGTCGGTGCGGGCATGCGCCGACTGGAGGCCGCGGTCGGTGTCGAGGGCTTCGGCTATCTCGCCCGGGAGCGCGACCTGGTGGCTCGCATCGCGGAGCAGCTCCAGGCGCCGCGTGCCGAACTCCCGGACCGTATCGCCGCGTTGCTGGACCGGCTCAAGAGCACCGACCGGGAGAACCAGCGGCTTCGGCAGCAGGCCACCCAGGCGCGTGCGGCCGGTCTCGCGGCCGGGGCCGTGGAGGCGGACGGGGTGCTGGTCGCCACCGCGACGGCGGACGGCGGCGCCGACGCGGCCCGGTCCCTCGCGGTCGCCGTACGGGATGCGCTGCCCGCCGACCGGCCGGGTGTGGTGGCGGTCGGCGCCGGTACCGGCGGCGGCAAGGCGGCGGTCGTCGCCGCGGTCAACTCCGCGGCCCGCGCGGCCGGTCAGGACGCGGCGGCCCTGGTGAAGCGGCTGCTGAACGGCCGTGGCGGCGGGTCCCCCGAACTGGCCCAGGGCGGCGGCCTGCCCCAGGAGGAGCTGTCCCGGAGACTCGACTCCGTGCCCGGCCTGGTTCGCGAGGTCCGCGGGGCCTGAGCGGGCCGGGAGAGCCGGGAGAGACGGGAGAGCCGGGAGGAACGGCCGACTCGGGGAACGACACGGTCGTGTAGTTCCCCGAGTCGGCCGTTCGTGTGGGTGCGGTGGGTGCCGTGGGCGCTGCAACACTGCGGGCCCGTGGTGCGGCGGGGGCCGGGGAGTGCCCGCGGCGCTCGTGATTGCCCGGCTGGGCTCGGGCCCGGCGGCCCGGCGACCAGGGTCGTTCCGGACCCGGGCTCGGGCCTGTCGGTCCGGGGCGTGGGCAGGACCCGGGCTCGGGCCCGTCCCTCCAGGGCTGGGGCTCGGCCCGGGGTCGGGCCCGTCCGTCCGTCCAGAGCGTGGGCCGGACCCGGACTCGGGCCCGCCGGTCCAGGGCTGAGGCTCGGCCCGGGCTCGGGCCCGCCGGTCCAGGGCTGGGGCTGAGCTCGGGACCGGAAGCCCGGTCGACGTCCGCTTCGGCTTCGGAATCCGGCGGAGTCAGGAACCGTTCTCGCCGGGGCGAACCACCACCGCGAGGGCCTGGACGCGTCCGCCGTGTTCGAAGTGCAGGGTGAACGGCACCAGATCCCCGGTCTTCCAGCGTCGAGTGACGGGCACGGTCACATCGCTGCTGAACGGGGACATGTCCAGCGTGGCGCCGGCCGGCACCGGCAGGGTGTCCGCGACCTCGCGGTAGGCCGACTCGCCCGCGGTCATCCGGTGACGGCTCAGCGAGATGCCGCCCCCGACGGCCGTCGAGGTCACCCCGACCAGCCGGTCCGGGGATCCGCCCGTGTTGCTGATCCGGAAGAACGCGGCGGTCTCGGGCGTGCCCGGGTAGGGCAGATAGAGCCGCGCGTGGGTGACGCCGATGCGCGGGGGGCTGCCCGCGTTTCCGGAGGCCGCCCACGCCGCCAGGCCGCCGAGCGCCAGAACACAGGCGCACACCGGGGCGATCGCCGCGACCAGGGTGTCCCGGAGACGGCGGCGGGTGGGGATCCAGGGGTGCGCGGTCATCGAAGGCGGCTTCCGTTCGACGTCGAGGGGCGGGGACGGCGGGCGGGTGAGGGCTGCCAGGCCCGGAGCCGGAGGCTGTTGCCGACCACGAGGAGGGAGCTGACGGACATGGCCGCCGCCGCGAGCATGGGGTTGAGGAGGCCGACCATGGCGAGCGGCACGGTGACCACGTTGTAGCCGAAGGCCCACACCAGGTTGGCGCGGATGGTGCCGAGCGCGCTGCGGGCGAGCCGTACCGCGTCCGCGAGGGCCTCGATGTCACCGCGGACCAGGGTCACGTCGGCGGCACCCATCGCCACGTCCGTGCCACTGCCCATGGCGATGCCCAGGTCGGCGCCTGCCAGGGCCGCCGCGTCGTTGACTCCGTCGCCGACGACGGCGACCCGGTAGCCCTCACTCTGCAACTGGCGGACCAGGGCGGCCTTTTCCTCGGGTGCGCACCGGGCGTACACCTCCTCGATGCCCAGGTCCGCGGCGACGGCCCGGGCGGCGGACTCGCGGTCGCCGGTGGCGAGGACGGGACGGATGCCGAGCCTCCGCAGCCGGTCCACGGCTCGGTAGCTGCCCGGCCGCAGCACGTCCCCGATCTCGATCAGGGCCTCGGTCCTGCCGTCGACCCGGACCATGACCACGGTGTGCGCGGCGGCCTCCGCGGCGGGCAGGGCGTTAGCGAGGGCGGGGGGCAACTCGTCGTCCGGTACGCGGAGTTCGACGAGGTGGTCCTCCACCCGGCCGCGTACTCCCACCCCCGGATGGGCCTCGAAGTCCCGTACGGCGGGCAGCTGACGCCCGGTCAGGGTCCGTTCGGCGTAGGCGGTGACGGCCCGGCCGAGCGGATGCTCGGAGCCCCGCTCGACCGCGCCCGCGAGCCGCAGCACCTCCTCCGTCCCGAGCCCGTCGGGTACGGCGGTGACCTTGGCGACGCTCATATGGCCCGAGGTGAGGGTGCCGGTCTTGTCGAGGATCACTGCGTCGATGTGCTGCAAGCCCTCCAGGGCCTGGGGGCCGTTGACGAGGACGCCCAGTTGGGCGCCGCGGCCGGTGGCGGCCATCAGCGCGGTGGGCGTCGCAAGCCCCAGGGCGCAGGGGCAGGCGACCACGAGCACGGCGACACAGGCGGTGATCGCGGACTGCGGCTCGGCGCCCGCGCCGAGCCAGAATCCGAGGGTGGTCGCGGCCAGGGCCAGCACCACCGGAACGAAGACGCCCGCGACCGCGTCCGCCAGCCGCTGGGCCCGCGCCTTGCCCGCCTGGGCCTCGGTCACCAGCCGGGTGATGCGGGCCAGCCGGGTGTCGGCGCCGACCGCGGTGGCCCGGACGAGCAGCAGTCCGCCCGCGTTCACGGCGCCGCCGACGACGGGGGCGCCCGGACCGACCTCGACCGGCTCGCTCTCCCCGGTGACCAGCGCGAGATCGACGGCGGAGCTGCCCTCGGCCACGGTGCCGTCGGTGGCGACCCGCTCCCCCGGCCGGACCAGGAAGGTTTGTCCGACCCGCAGTTCCTCGATGGGAATGCGGCGTTCGCCGTCGCCGTCCCGGACGGACACGTCCTTGGCCGCGATCTCGGCCAGCGAGCGCAGCGCGGCGCCGGTCCCCCGGCGGGCCCGCGCCTCCAGGAACCGGCCCCCGAGCACGAACAGGGGGACGCCCACGGCCGCTTCGAGATAGATGTGCGCCACACCGTCGGAGGCGGCGGGCACCAGGCTGAACGGCATCCGCATCCCGGGGTCGCCCGCGCCACCGAGGAAGAGCGCATACGTCGACCAGGAGAACGACGCGGCCACGCCCAGCGACACCAGGGTGTCCATGGTCGCCGCCGCGTGCCGCAGTCCGCGTACCGCGCGAAGATGGAAGGGCCAGGAACCCCAGACGGCGACCGGCGCGGAGAGGACGAAGCACAGCCACTGCCAGTTGCGGAACTGGAGGGCGGGCACCATCGACAGGACCAGTACGGGCACGGCGAGCAGCGCGGTGACGATCAGCCGGTCGCGTTCCTGCCGGGCTTCCGTCGACTCGTGCCCGGCCTGTTCCGTGTCCGGGTCCTCGCGCCGGACCCGGGGCGGTTCGGGGAGTGCGGCCGTGTAGCCCGCCTGTTCGACGGCGGCGATGAGCGCCTCCGGGCCGACCTCCGGCGGATGGCTGACCCGGGCGCGACCGGTGGCCAGGTTGACGGTGGCGGTGACACCGTCCAGCTTGCCGAGTTTCTTCTCGACCCGTTTCACACAGGCCGCGCAGGTCATGCCGCCGACCGACAGATCGGTGACGACGTCGAGGGACGCCGGTTGGGTCGTCATCAGCCCCCGCTTCCGTGATCGGTGTCCATGCCGCCCATGTCCATGCCGCCGCCGTCGTGGCCGCCGGTGCCGTCCTGGGTGGTGCGGGTGCCGTGCATTCCGGGGGCCACGGGCCCGACCGAGGATCCGACGGCGTAGGAGACGGCGAACATCAGGGCCAGCAGCAGAAGGAAGCCGCAGAGTGCGGGCGGTGGCAGCGCCTTGGGGGGCGCCTCGGCCGCGGGGGCGGCGGCGCGTTGCGGGATCTGGTCCATCACCGAGTCTCCAGGTCGCGTCGTACGGCAACCGTCCTGTGGGACCGTGCCACTCCAGATGTCGGAAGCATCGGCGGCCGAGTTCCCCGGCAACAGTGTGGCAGGGGTCACAGGATGAGAGCGGTGGGACGGATGGGGCATCCGGGGGGCCGGTGCGGGGCCTGCCCTCCCTCAAGGAGTCGTGGGCGAGTCCCGTTCGGTTCCCGGGCCGGGCCGGGTGCTGGGGGCACCCGGGGGCGCTCGGTGTCACCCGGGGGTCTGTGTGCGCCTCCGCCCGCGGTGCGCGGGCGTGTCGCCCAGTACCACCCGGGTATGTCTCAGCCATCCCCCGCGGTGCGCACACCGGTGCGTGCACCGCCCCCTGCCCTTTCCCACGGAGGCGATGGGCCATGACCGACATCCACGGACTCGAACCGGTGGCGACGTTCTGCGGCAACTGCAACTGCGGCTGTCCCCAGCTCTTTGTCGACCCGTCGGCGCCTGCCGAGCAGCGGGTCGTACTGACCGACGACTTCGGGCAGCGGGTGCAGATGAGCGCCGACCAGTTCTCGTCGCTGGTCGACGACGCGAAGAGCGGCAGGCTCGACGGGATCGCCGCGCCCTGACGGCGGGGCGGGTGCCCCGCACGTTCGCGCGCCGACGGAGGCCGGGGCCGCCGCCCTTGGGAGGTGACCGGCGGCCACCTCCCAGGAGCGTGCGTACGCCGTCAGGCGACCGCCGGTTCGGGGGCGTGGACAGTGTCGGCGTTCAGCGCCCCGGCCAGGCTCAGCCGCGCCCGGGCGACCCGGGAGCGCACGGTGCCGACCGGGCACCTGCTCGCGGCGGCCACTTCGGCGTAGGGCAGTCCGAGCAGTTGGGTCAGGACGAACGCCTCCTTCCGGTCGTCCGGCAGGGAGTCGACGAGGTCCATGAGGACGACGCCCTCCTCGAAGCCGGGCAGGCCGGCCGTCTGGCTGCGTTCCGCGGCGCTCTGCCAGTCGGCGGCATCCGTGAGCCGGGGCCGGGAGGAGGCGTAGCGCATGCTGTCCACCACCGCGCGGCGGGCGATGGAGAGCAGCCAGGTGCGGGCCGAGGAGCGTCCCTCGAACCGGTGCAGGCTGCCCAGGGCGCGCAGAAAGGTGTCCTGGGTGAGGTCGTCGGCCTTCTGCGGGTCACCGGCCAGGTGGGCCACATAGCGGCGGACATCGCGCTGGAGGGCGCGGACGAAGCGGTCGACCGCCTCGCGGTCGCCGCCCGCGGCGGCGAGGGCCCAAGCGGTGACCGTCTCGTCGGTCACGGCGGGCAGGGCTGGGCTCATTGCCCGTGGTCCTTTCGCTGAACCCGTACGACGGAGCCGACCGGCGGGCAGAGGGGTGCCGTCGGCCGTGCACGGGTGGGGGAGATCCGCTCGCGCGGACACGCGAACGGGACCCGCGCCGCGTATGCCGCGGGGCGGGGTTCCGGCTGTCAGAGGACAGCGATCTCCCCGGGAGGACCTCGGGTGGTGAGGGTATGGGCCGGGAACAGGCGCCGGGGGCGGCGCTCCTGGGAGTGGCGGGGCCGCGGACGCGGGCGCGCCGGGACGGGCAGGAGTACGGCGAGGACCAGACGGAGTGGGACGAACGCCCGGTCCGCCAGGGCGCGCAGCAGACGGAAGGCCGCGCGTTCGCCCTGGGCGAGCCAGAGTCCGCACAGCACGGCGGCCAGGATGTGGGCGAACAGCATCCCCCAGGACGCCGTTCCCGTCATACCACCCATGTGATGCATGCCCGGCATACCTGCCATGCCCGCCATACCGTTCATGCCGTCCATGCCGCTCATCCCCGGCATGCTCGCCATGTCACCCATGCCGGACACGGTGTGGCCGGTGTGGGAGAGGGCGCCGCCGGTGTCGGACGGCGGCAGGCGCATGGCGTGGGTCAGTCCGGCGCGTACGGCCACGTGGTGGGCCCGGGCCGCTGACTGGGGATCGGCATCGCCGCCGCACAGCAGGAAGCGGGCCCACTGGCGGACCGCGCTCGCGTCGTCCGGTGCGGCCGGGACCGCCTGTCTGCTCGCCTGCGCGAGGGTGAAGCACCCGTGCAGACAGGCCTGGACGCCGACGGTCAGAGCGACCACGGCGGGGCGCCCGCGTTCGGCGCCGCCGAGTGCCCAGGCCACCGCTCCCACCCCGAGCACGGAGGCGAGCAGGACCCACCAGGGCAGGGGAGAGCCCGACATCAGCACATGGCCGATGGCCGCGAGTACGACACAGACGGCCGCGAATACCGCGGCCCGCATCGCTCGGAACAGCCCACCGACAGACATGACGCCCCATCTTGGCATCCGGCCGCCGGGCCCCGGGGACCGGGTTGGCGCCGGTCGTCCGGTGAGGGCGTGTCAGTGGTCCGCGACCGGCTGGGCCCGTCGGTCCGGGGCGCCGGCCCGTCGGTCCGGGGCGCCGGGGACGGTGGCCGTCACCGCCGCCCGCTCCTCGTCTCCAGCCAGCGGCCGGGCGTCGTAAGTGATGCGTACCACGCCGTCGGCATGGCGGTCGGTGCTCGCCCGGACGCCGAAGACGTCGCGGAGCAGCGCCGGGGTCAGCACCTCGAGGACCGGTCCGGCGGCCACCGCCCGTCCGCCGTGCAGCACGACGAGCCGGTCGCAGAGCCGGACCGCGAGATCGAGGTCGTGCAGCACGGCGAGCGTGGTGATCCCGGTGTCCCGGATCAGGTCCAGCAGTTCGAAGCGGGCCCGGATGTCGAGATGGTTGGTGAGTTCGTCCAGGACCAGCAGCTGGGGGCGCTGGGCGAGGGCGCGCGCCAGCAGGACCCGCTGGCGCTCGCCGCCGGAGAGTGTCGTGTGGTCCCGGTCCGCGAAGGGCCGGACCCCGCAGCGGTCGACGGCCTCCGCCACGGCACGGCTGTCTTCCTCGCCCTCCCGGCCGAGCAGGCCGTGGTGGGGGGTGCGGCCCAGCGCGACGATCTCGGTGACGGAGAGACCACAGGTGGCCTGGCCGTCCTGGAGGACGGCGGCGGTACGGCGGGCGGCGGCGCGGGAGGACAGCGCCCAGACATCGTCCCCGCCGACCCGGACGACGCCGTCGGCGGGGCGCAGAGAGCGGTAGACCGCCCGCAGCAGCGTCGACTTCCCGCTGCCGTTGGGCCCCACCAGACCGACGATGTCGCCGGGAGAGACCTCCAGGTGCACATCGCGCAGGACCGGGACCCGGTCCAGGGTGATGTGAAGCTGTTCCACGGTGAGTTTCATGCGGTGCCCGTTTTCATGCGGTGCTCGGTTTCATCCGGAGTCCATGCCCTTGTTGCGGCGCAGCAGCCACAGGAAGAAGGGGGCGCCGAGCAGTGCGGTGAGGATGCCCAGCGGGAGTTCGTTGGGGCGGTTGACGGTACGGGACAGCAGGTCCACCAGGACCAGGTAGACGGCGCCCAGGAGCGCGGTCAGCGGCAGCAGTCTGCGGTGGTCGGCGCCGAGGGTGAGACGGACGAGATGCGGGATCATCAGTCCGACGAAGCCGATACCGCCCGCCACAGCGATGACGGTGCCGGTGAGCAGCGCGCTGAGGACCAGCAGCAGCGCGCGCAGCCGGTTGACGTCGACGCCGAGCGCGGTCGCGGACTCGTCCCCGGCGAGCAGGGCGTTGAGCCGCCGCCCGAACAGGGACAGCAGGGCGGTCCCAGCGATCACGACGACGGCCACCGTGGGCAGCTGGCTCCACTGGGCCCCGGCGACGCTGCCCAGCATCCAGAACATCACGGTGCGCAGCTCGGTGGGGGTGGCCTCCAGCTGGACGAAGCTGGTCGCCGACAGCAGCACGTAGCCGACCGCGACTCCGGCCAGGACCAGGCGGGTCGGGGCGAGCCGTCCTCTGCGCTGTCCCAGGGCGAAGACCAGCGCCCCGGCGGCGAGCGCGCCGACGAAGGCGGCACCGGACACTCCGATCCCGCCCAGCGCCGCACCGCCCAGGGTGATGACGAGCACGGCGCCGAGGGAGGCGCCGTAGGAGAAGCCGAGGACGGTGGGGTCGGCCAGCGGGTTGGAGACCAGCGTCTGGAGCACCGCGCCCGCCACCGCCAGGCCCGCGCCGACCAGGGCGGCCAGTGCGACCCGGGGGGTGCGGAAGTTCCACACGATCTGGTCGGTGGCCATGTCCGTGGTGGTGCCCTGCCCGGTGACATGGTGGACGACGATGCCCCACACATCACCGACGGGGATGTTCACTGCTCCGATGCTGATCGCCACCACCATGGCGGCGATCAGCACGGCGAGCAGGCCAAGGAAGGCGGCGACCGGCTTCAGGCGGCTCAGAACGCGTCCGGGTGCAGTGTCCGGGCGATCTTCTGGACGGCCAGGTCGTTGCTCGGGCCGAGGTACATCGAGTCCGACAGCACCACGTACGTGTTCTTCTTGGCCGCGGACCACTGGGGGAACTCCTTGAGCAGTTTCTTGGCGTACGCCGCCGGGTTCGGGTCGTTGTAGCCGATGACGACCAGGGCGTCCACGTCGGTGGCGGCGACCTTCTCCTTGCTCAGGTCGGCGAAGGAGGTCTTGGACGCGGACTCGAAGGCGTTGGTGGCGCCCGCCTTGGCGAGGATGTCGTTGTAGATGCCCTTGGCGACGACCGAGCTGAAGTCGTTGCCGCCCATGGCCATATGGGAGAAGAGCACCATGACCTTGGGCTTCTTCTTGTTCTTCACCTTGTCGGAGACCGCAGCGATGTTCTTCTCCGAGGCGGCGATCAGCTTCTCCGCGCGGTCGCCGACGTTGAAGATCTTGCCCATGTCGCGCATCAGCCGGTAGCTGTCGGCGATGGTCATCTTCGAGGTGTTCTGGTCGCAGCCCTGCGGGGAGACATAGGAGTTGGCGCCCGCCTGCTTGAGCTGGTCGCGGGTGGCGAAGCCGTTCTTCTCGTCGAAGCCGTAGGACGTGGTGGACAGCACCAGGTCGGGGCGCAGGCCGAGCATGGCCTCGCGGGGGACGTCGTAGGCGTCGTTGAGCTTGATGTTGCCGGTGGGGAGCTTCTTGATGGCGTCGGCGCGGCCCGGGACCTCGGACCTGCCGTACGTCTGCTGGTTCGCCACGATCCTGTCGCCGAGGCCGAGGGCGAGCAGGGTGGAGACCTCGGCGACGGAGGCGCCGTTCATGACGACCACTCTGCTCGGGGCCTTGGTGAACTTCTCGGTCGTTCCGCAGTTGTCGAGGGTGACCGGGTAGCCGCTCTTCGCGCCGTCGGCGGACGCCTGGTCGGACTTCTTGGCGGACGAGTCGTCCGAGGAGCCGCCGCAGGCCGCCGTGAGCAGACAGAGGGATACGGCCAGGGCGATGGCGGCCGGGCGTTGCTTGGACATGCGGGGCTCCTTGTGGTGCGGAGTCGTGGTGGGGCGAGGAGGTTCTGTTGCAGTAGTCGGACGGACCGGGGGCCGAGTTCCCCGTGACCCGAAGTGAGTTCGCGTCAGGGGATGGCCCGGAGGCGCGCTTCGGCGGGGGCGGGCAGGGCGCCGGTGGTGACGCAGTGGTCGAGGTGGCGGAAGAACTGGACCCGGTCCACCGGTGAGGTGTCGATGCCACTGCCGTGCAGGGCGGCCGAGACGCGGTCCGCGCGGACGGTGCCCAGACCGAGGTCCGGGGCCGGGCCCCGGTCCGGTGCGGCGGAGTCGAAGAACGCCAGCAGGGCGGCCGCGTCCGGTGAGGTGCGCGGCAGCCGGGCGCACCACTCGGGCAGCGGCAGCGTCCGGCAGGGGTAGCCGTACTCGGCCAGCCAGCCGTGGAGGTCGGTGAGCCGGACGGGGGTGCCGGTGGCGTGGTTGAACACCCCTGTGCCGAATGCGGGTTGGGCGCGGCTCAACCATGTGCCGACCGCGGGTTGGGCGAGGCTCAGATGGACGACGGCCGCGGCGGCCCGGTCGACCGGGGTCCAGGTCTCGGCCTCGAACAGCTCGGGGAGGGTGCCCGTCGGTATGCCCGCCCGGAGGACGGTCCAGAGGAAGTCCCGCTCGTTGACGTAGCCGGTGGCGGCCGGGCCGACGATCCGGCCGAGCCGGTGCACGGTGACCGGGAAGCCTCGCTCCGCGGCCTGCTCCAGGAGCCGTTCGGAGGCCCACTTGGACTGCTGGTAGCCGTAGCGCAGTCCGGGGTGCGGGGGCAGGAACTCCTCCGGCACCTCGGGGGCGAGGGAACGCGGGGGCGCCACCGACAGGGTGGAGACGAAGTGCAGCGGGATCGCGCGTTCCGCCGCAAGGTGCAGCAACTGCCGGGTCGACGCGGTGTTGGCGCCGCGCAGGGTGGAGTACTCGCGCATGATGCTGACCGTGGCCCCGTTGTGGAAGATCGCGTCGCAGGTGGCGGCGAGATCGTCGAACCGGGCCCGGTCGAGGCCGAGTCGGGGCAGGGCGAGGTCGGCGGGCAGCGCGGCGATCCGGCCGAGTGCCTCCTCGGAGGGCAGGATGCCCCGGCTGCGCAGCGCGGTACGGATGCGTTCGGCCGCCTCCGTCCCGTCCGCGGCCCGGACGGTGCAGACGATCTTGGCGGTGGTCCGGTCGAGAAGGCGGGCGAGCAGATGCGTGCCGACGAATCCGGTGGCACCGGTCAGCAGGATCCGCCCCGGCTCACCGGACGGACGGGTGCCGCCGCCCGGCCGCAGCCCGGGATCGAGTACGGCGTCGGCGAGCATCGCGGGCGGCAACTGCGGGGCAGCGGCGCCCTGTTGTGCGCTGTCGGCGTCCTTCTGCCCCAGGAAGAGGGCCAGTCCGGCCGGAGTGGAGTACTGGAAGAGCCAGGCCACCTTGATGTCCCGGCCGAGTTCGGCAGCGAGCCGGTTGGCGGCCTGGATGGCCTGAAGGGACTGGGCGCCGAGGTCGAACACATCGTCCCGCGGGCGCACTTCGGCCCCGCCGAGCACCTGGGACCAGACCGCGGTGACCGTGCGCTCCAGCGGTGTGCCGGACGTCCCGGCCGGGTCGGCGGAGGTCGCGGGGGCGGCTGCCAGGGCGGCGCGGTCCGTCTTTCCGGAGGAGGTACGGGGCAGCCGGTCGCGGAACTCGATGGCGGAGGGGATGACGGGCGCGGGCAGCCGGGCCCGCAGATGGTCGCGGACTCCGGCGGCCGTCGGGGTCCCGGTGCCCGGGACGAGATACGCGACCAGCCGCCGGGTGCCGTCGCCAAGGACCTGGCCCACCACGGCCGCCTCCCCGACACCTGGGTGGGCCAGCAGCGCGTTCTCCACCTCGGCCGGGTGCACCCGATGCCCGCTGATCTTGAACTCGTCGTCGGCTCTGCCCCGGAAGCGGAGCTGCCCGTCCGCGCCCGCCTCCACCAGATCGCCGGTGCGATAGGCGCGGGGCGAGCCGGGCAGCCGGGACAGGGGCGCGAACCGGGCGGCGTCCGCCGCGGAGGCGTCGCGGTAGCCGTCGGCCAGATTGCCGCCCAGCAGATACAGTTCGCCGTCGACCACGGCCGCCCGGGTGCCGGGCAGCGGCACCCCGATCGGGACGTCGCCGGGGGCCAGTTCGGGGTCGTGGAGGTCGGCGACGGTGGCCACCACGGTCGCCTCGGTCGGCCCATAGGTGTTGTAGAGGCGGACCGAGGTGCCGACGGCCTTGCGCCACCGCTCGACGCGGTCCGCGAGGGCCGCCTCGCCGCCGATGACGACGGCCCGTACGGTGGCGGGCAGTTCGGCCGTGCCGGTGGAGAGCGCGTAGGCGATCTCGTGCCAGTAGGCCGTGGGCAGGTCCAGGAAACTGACCCGCAGCCGTGCGCACTCGCCGAGGAACCCCGCGATCGAGTCGGTGAGGTCGTCGGGGCGGATCACCAGGGTGGCGCCCGTGCACAGCGTCAGGAAGATCTCCTCGATGCTCGCGTCGAAGTGCAGCGGCGCGAACTGGAGGACCCGGTCACCGCGGTGCAGCCCGTAGCGGTGCCCGGCCCCGGCGACAAAGCGGGCCAGCGCCCGGTGGCCGGTCTGCACGCCCTTGGGCCGCCCGGTGGAGCCGGAGGTGTGCAGGACGTACGCGAGGTCGTCCGGATGCGGTGCCGGGGGTGCGGCGGTCACCGGGGGCGGGGCGGGTGTGCCGAGCCGTAGGACGGGGTGGTGTCCGTACCGTGCGCCGTCCGTCTCGCCGTTGGTGAGGACGAGGGCGGGCCGGACGGAGTCGAGCAGTTCGGCGGTGCGGCTCGCGGGGGCGGTGGGGTCGAGCGGGCAGTACGCCGCTCCCGACAGCAGCACGCCCAGCAGTGCCGTGACGGCGTCGATACCGCGGGGCAGGGCGACGGCGACCAGGTCGCCCTTGCCCACCCCCCGGTCGGCGAGGCGGCGGGCGAGGTCGCGAGCCGAGCCGTAGAGGTGCGCGTAGCCGATCCGCCGGCCGTCCTGTTCGACGGCGGTCGACTCGCCGCGGCGGGCCGCGTGGTCGGCGATCAGGGAGAGCACCGGGCGTTCCGGGGCGGGCAGTGGGCCGCCGTCCAGCAGCAACGGCGCGGCGTCCGCGCCGTCCGGGAGCAGGAAGCCGAGCGGGCGGTCGGGCGCGGCGAGCGCCGCCTCCAGCAGTGCGAACAGGCTCTGCTGGTGGGCCTTGACCTCCGCGGCGGAGTACAGCTCCGGGTTGCCGTCGACCGCGAACCGCAGTCCGCCGCCCTCGGCCCGGTCGTAGACATTGAAGGCGAGGTCGTCGACGGGTCCGGCGGAGATGTTGTGGACCGTGCTGCGGTGGCCCGCGAAGCGCAGATCGTAGGCGAACGGCATGATGTTGACGCCGGGTCCGGACAGCCTGCGGCCGCCGCCGACCAGTTTGAGGTCGCGGCGCGCCTGCTCATAGCGGTAGCGCTGGTGGGGCAGTGCGGCGCGCAGTTCCGCGGAGACGCGTCCGGCGAGGTCGCGCAGGGTGTCGTCGGCGCAGACCCGGATGCGCAGGGGCAGGATGTTGCGGATCATGCAGGGCACGCGCAGCGAGACGGAGCCGAGTCGGCCCATCGCCGGGACGCTGAGGACGGTCTCCGGGGCGCCGGTGGCGCGGTGCAGCTGGGCCGCGGTCACCGCGAGCAGGATCTCGGACCAGGTGACCGACAGCTCCCGTGCCACGGTGCGCAGTTCCCGGGTGCGGTCGGGGTCCAGGTCGGCCGTGTGCCGGTGGAAGGTGCGGGCGGGCAGGGCGGTGCGTCCGGCGGGGCTCGCCACCTCCGGCCGGTCCGCGTGGCGCCCGGTCCAGTAGGAGCGGTCCCGGGTGCGGTGTGCAGAGGCGCGGTAGGCGCTCTCCTCCGCGCGCACCGAGGCCAGGGTCCCGAAGCCGCTGTCGCCCGGGGGCTCGCCGTTCATCAGCGAGGTGTAGACCTGGGCCACGCGGCGGGCGACCAGGGAGAGGCCGAAGCCGTCCAGGGCGATGTGGTGGACGCGGTGGTACCAGAGGTAGTGGTCCTCCGCGAGGCGCAGCAGGGCGTGGCCGAAGAGGGGGCCGTGCGCGAGGTCGGCCGGGCGGTCCATGTCCCGGGCGATCCAGTCCAGGGCTGCGGCGAGGGGTTCGGGGGCGGCGCCGAGGTCGGCCCGGTGCAGCCGCCAGCCGTCCGCGGGGGCGTGGACCTCCCGCGGGCGGCCCCGGTCGTCGACGGCGAAGACGGTGTTCAACGCCTCGGTCTCGGCGACGACTTGATGCAGTGCGGTGTCGAAGGCGTCCGGGTCGACGGGTCCTTCGATGAGGACGTATTCGGCGGTGTTGTAGGCGGGGCTGTCCGGGTCCAGCAACTGGCCGGTCCAGATGCCTTCCTGGGCGGCGAGCAGCGGGTGGCCGGGGTGCTCGGTGAGGTCAGTCGTCGGCACGGACCGCCCCTGTCCGCTCGGAGAGCAGCAGCCACCAGTCGGCGAAGGTGGCACGTTCGGCGAGTTCGACGAAGGTGACGTCCACGCCCGCCTCCCGCCAGCGTTCGATCAGGGTCACGATGCGCAGCGAGTCGAGGCCCGCGTCCAGCACACCGCACGTCAGGTCGACTTCGTCGGGCTGCTGGTAGAGGTACTCCGCCAGGTCGGCGCGGAAGGTCTCCAGGGTGAGGGGAGAAGCCATGGGTGTCGGTCTCTTTCGATAGCTCGTCGGCGGCGGTCAGTTGACCTTGCGCTCGGCATCGCCCCAGAAGCGGTCGCGCAGTTCCCGGCGCAGGATCTTTCCGCTGGGGTTGCGCGGCACCCGGTCGATGAACTCGTAGCGGGCGGGCAGCTTGAAGGCGGCCAGCCGGGCGACGAGGAAGGTGTGCAGGTCGCGCGGGCTGGGGCGGTCTCCCTCGGCGGGGACGACGAAGGCGTGCACATACTCGCCCCAGCGCGGGTCGGGGGCGCCGACGATCACCGCTTCGGCGATGCCGGGGTGGTGTTCCAGGGCGTTCTCGATCTCCGCGGGGTAGACGTTCTCGCCCGCGACGAGGATGGCGTCCTTGATGCGGTCGCGGATGAAGAGATAGCCGTCGGGGTCGACGTATCCGGCGTCGCCGGTATGGATCCAGCCGTCGACGAGGGTTTCGGCGGTCTTGTCGGGCAGCCCCCAGTACTCGACCATCCGGGCGGGCGTGGCGAGGCACACCTCCCCCACCGCGCCGGGCGGGAGTTCGCGGCCGTTGTCGTCGATCACCTTGACGCGTACGCCGGGGTAGGGACGGCCGGCCGCCTGCATCAGCAGGGTGCCGGGGGCGTGGGCGGCGGGCGGCAGGCAGATGGCGGTGTTGCCGGTCTCGGTCAGGCCGTAGATCTGGGCGAAGGCGCAGTCCAGGACGGCGAGGCTCTCGGTGAGGAGGGCCTCGGAGATGGGGGAGCCGCCGTAGACGGTCTTGCGCAGGGAGCGGAAGTCCTCGGCGGTGACGCCGGGTTCGGCGAGCATCATCCGGAGCATGGCGGGGACCACGCAGGCGGTGGTGATGCCGAGGTCCCGGATCAGGTCGACGGCCTGGCGGGCGGCGAAGGTGCGCAGCGCGACGACGGTGGTGCCGGCGTTGAAGTTCTGGGTGGCCCACCACAGTCCGCCGACATGGAAGCCGGGGATGCCGATCAGGGCCTTGTCGCCCGGGCGCCAGTCGATCCAGTCCACGCGCGCCTCGGCCATGGCGGTGGCGATGGCGAAGAAGCTGCGGTGGGCGAGGACCACTCCCTTGGGGAGTCCGGTGGTGCCGCTGGTGTAGAGCTGGGCGATCGGGGTGTCGGGGGTGGGCTCGACAACGGCGGCGTCGTGGTCGCCGTGGGCCGCCTTCCAGGCGGGGAAGCCGTCGTCGGTGCCGAGCGCGACAACGGTCTCCGGCGGCTCGGTCGGCATGGCGTCGACGATGTGCCGGAACTCCTCCTCCACGAACAGCAGCCGGGTGGCGGAGTCCTGGAGGATGTGCCCGGCCTCGGGGGCGGTGAGCCGCCAGTTCACCGGGACCAGGACGGTACCGGTCTTGGCGCAGCCGAAGAGGACCTCGTAGTAGTGCTCCGACTCCTTTCCGAGGTAGGCGATCCGGTCGCCGGGGCGGAGGCCCGCGGCGGTGAGGGCGTGCGCGATGCGGTTGCTCTCGCGGTGCAGTCCCGCGTAGGTGAGGGTGCGCCCTTCGCAGAGCACGGCCGGGGTGTCCGGCTGCCGTTCGGCGTGCAGGCGTGCCGTCTCGACCAGGGTGCGCGGCCGGGCGGCGGCCGGGGCGGGACCGGTTTCCCGCGGTGCCGGGGACACGTCCATGCTGGGGCTCCGTCCTGTTCGTGTCGGGGGTGGGGGTACGGCGCGGGGTTCAGCCGAGGTTGACGAAGGCGAGCGTGGCCTCGCCGTCGCACCGGCCACCGTCCGCGTCCCAGTACCGGTGGACGGTCTGAGCGTGCAGGAACGGGGCGGCGCCGCCCGGGGCGCGCCGGGTGACGGAGCGGAACTCCAACTCCCCCGAGAAGTCGCGCGGGTCGACCGGGCGGCGGAACTGGGAGGCGAAGCGGGCGATGAGGATGTCCGGGAGCTGGTGGCGCCAGAAGTCGTCCAGCGTCCAGTCCTCGAAGCCGGTGAGCAGCCGCTCCTGGACCGACTTGGCGACCAGGTAGTACATCATCTGGTTGTAGGCGATGTTGACCTCGACCGAGTTCAGATGGCCGGTGTCGTCGATGTAGCAGGACTCGGGGATGGCGAAGGTGCAGCGGGCGGCGGACAGTCCGTCCTGTGCGGTGACCACGGCGGAACGCAGATACGAGCAGTGTGCCTTGTAGGGCACCAGGACCCGTTCGAGGAGTTCCTCGTCGGTGTCGAAGGACGGCTGCGGTGCCGCGTCCGCGCCGGTGGAGGTGAGCGTGGTCATACGGCCTGGATCCCGTCGTGGAGCTTGCGCTCGTCGTGCACGGTCACGCGGTAGGAGACCGTCGGTTCCGGCGTGGTGGTGTGCCGTGCGCGGTGGATGAGGCTGCGGTTGTCCCACACCAGCAGATCGCCCTGCTCGAAGCTCTGGAGGTGGATGTCGGGGTGCTCGAAGGTGTCGTCGAGCTGGCCGGTCGCCTCGAAGAGGCGCTTGAGCAGTTCGTCGTCGAGGGGCTTGCCGTCGGCGTCCTCGATGCCGACGGTAAAGCCCTCGCTGAGGTAGAGGACGGTCTCGCCGGTCATCGGGTGGGGGAAGGCGGTCGGCTGGCGCACGGCGGGGGTCTTCTGCTCGACCTCCTCGATGATCTCCGATATCGGCCGGTAGACGTCGTGCGGGCGGATCTTGAAGTACTTGCGCACAGAGTGGGTGCAGTACGTGCCCTCGATCTCCTTCTTCAGTTCCTCGGGCAGCCGCTCGTAGGCGGTGCCCATGTCGATGAAGTAGGTGCCGCGGTTCTTCTGCGGGATGACCTGGGGGTGGATCAGGGTGATGCCGAAGGGGTCGGGCATGAACTGGTAGTCGGCGTGCCAGAACTTGCCGGTCTTGGGTACGCCGATCTGCTTGCCGTTCTCCGGGACGTTGGAGGAGACGAAGACCTCGGGCACCTCGGGGTGCTGGTACATCGGCTCGTAGTAGGTCTCCGGGCGGCCGAGGCGCCTGCCGAGTTCGAGGAAGGCCTCCGGAGTGAGGTCCTGGTTCTTCAGGACGGCGATCTTCTTGGTGTAGATGGTCTGCTTGAGGGTCTGGATGTCGGCGTCGGAGGCGGTGGTGTGGTCGAAGTCCTCGACGGTGGCGCCGAGGGTGGCGCCGGGCTGGTCGGTGATGCGCATGGCTGCAACCTCCTTGGTGGGTTGGTGAGTTGGTGAAGTGGTGCGGTGCTGGCGGGGTCGGGCCGTGGGAGACCCCGGGGGTACGGGCCGTCAGGGAACTGCGGGGTCGGCCGTCTGCTTGGCATCGATGAGTTCCGCGGTCGCGGCGAGCGTGAGGCCCGTCCGGAGTTCGCTGTCGGCGACGACGACCCCGAGATCGCGTTCGATACGGATGCCGATCTCGACCATCGTCAGCGAGTCGACGTCGAGTTCGGCGAAGGTGGCCTCCGGCCGGACCAGGTCGGCGGGGGTGTCGTGCAGCCTGCCGAGGATCTCGACGAGCCGCTCATAGGTGGTGCTCACGGGGTGGTGTCCTCTCCTTGGTACGGGGGTGGGACCGGCGCGGACAGCGCGGGCCAGGTCAGAACGCAGGAGCCCCAGGTGAGGCCGCCGCCGAACGCGGTGAGCAGCAGCCGGGAGCCGGGCTCGACCGGCGTCCGGGCCGCGGTGTCGGCGAGGGCGAGCGGGATGGACGCGGCGCCCGTGTTACCCACGGACCGAAGGTGCGTCAGACAGCGTTCCCGGGGCAGTTCGAGGTCGTCGGCGACGGAGTGCAGGATGCGCAGATTGGCCTGGTGCGGGGCGAAGAGGTCGACATCGGCGGGCTTCCAGCCGGCCCGGTCGAGGACGGTGCGCGCCGACTCGGCCATACGTGTCACCGCGTTCCGGTAGACCTCCTTGCCCCGCATCGCGAAGTGCAGGTCGGCGCGGGAGGTCCGGCCGGGTTCCGGGCGGCTGCGGGAGCCGCCCGCGGCCACCATGATCATGTCCTCGTGGGCACCGTCGCTGCCGAGGTCGAACGGGCCGAGCGCGCCCGGCTCGTCCGGGTGGCCCGCGCGCAGGACGACCGCTCCGGCGCCGTCCCCGAAGATGATCGCGTTGGCGCGGTCGGCGGGGTCCACGATGGTCGAGTAGGTGTCCGCGCCGGTGACCAGCACTCGGCGGGCGGTCCCGGCCGCGATGAGCCCGGCGGCGGTGGCGAGGCCGTAGACGAACCCCGTGCACACGGCGGCGACATCGAAGGCGGCGGCCCCGGCCAGGCCCAGCCGGGCGGCGACCAGGGGCGCGGTGGCCGGGCAGGTGCGGTCGGGGGTGGTGGTGGCGACGACCACGGCGTCCACGGACGAGTCGCCGGACGAGTCGAGCGCGCGGCGGCCCGCCTCGACGGCGAGGTCGGAGGTCGCCTGTCCCGGCTCGATCGTATGGCGGCTGCCGATCCCGGTACGGGTGCGGATCCAGGTGTCGTCGGTGTCGAGCCGCTCGGCGAGGTCGTCATTGGTGACCAGGCGGGGCGGCAGCCAGCCGCCGAGACCGCACAGGACGGCGGCGGGCGGCGCGGACGGCACGGGCGGTCGTCCGGCAACGGCAGAGGACATGGGGGTGCTCCAGGCGGGGGCGGGTGACGGCAACGGGTTGCTGCGATACGGGACTTGGGGCTGGGGTTTCAGATGCGGGCGCTCCGGCGCACGGTCAGGGTGGCGAGCGCCCCGCAGGCCAGCGCGGCCGCCGACACCAGGAACGCCGTCCGGATGCCGTCCAGGAGCGCGCCGCCCGGGGACGCCTGGCCGACCCCGCCGGACACGGCGACCAGCAGGGCAAGACCGACGGCCCCGCCGATCTGGAGGGTGGTGGACGCGAGGCCCGAGGCCACGCCCTGGTCGCCGGGGGCCACTCCGGAGGAGGCGGCGATCCACATACCGGTCCAGGCGGCGCCCTGGCCGATGCCGAGGAGCACGATGCCGGGCAGCAGGACCGGGTAGCCGCGGTCGCTGCCGAGGGCGAGCGCCAGGGCCACCGCTCCGGCGGTTCCGAGGCCCAGTCCCCCGGCCAGCATCCGCCGCATGCCGAAGGCGCCCACGGACCGCTCCCCCGCCTGGGTGCCGACCGCCACCACCACGGCGGGGACGAGGAAGGCGAAGCCGGTGGCGAGGGCGCTGTAGCCGTGCACGCGCTGGAAGTAGAGCGTGAGGAAGTACGGCAGGGAGCTGAAGGTCGCGCTGAACAGGGCGGTCACTCCCATGGCGGCGATCAGTCCGCGGTGGGCCAGCAGCCGCCCCGGCACCAGGGGGTCACGGGAGCGCCTCTCGACCACCGCGAACAGGGCGAGCAGGACGGCGGACGCGGTGGCGGCGGCGAGGGTGCCGGGGCTGAGCAGGCCCGCGGCAGGGGCATGCACCAGCACGAAGACCAGCAGGGTCAGACCGCCCGTCGCGGTGAGCGCGCCCGCGGCGTCGAAGCGCCGGGCACCGGAGCGGACGGCGTCGGCCGGGAAGAGGGCCCGGCCCGCCAGGGCGATGGCCGCGGCCACCGGGACGTTGACCAAGAACACCGAGGGCCAGCCGAACGCGTCCACCAGGACTCCGCCGAGCAGCGATCCGAAGCACAGTCCCCCCGCCCCGGCGGCACCCCACACGGCCAATGCCCGGTTACGGACCGGGCCTTCCTCGTACAGAGTGGTGAGCAGGGCCAGGGTGGCGGGGAAGAGCAGGGACCCGCCGATGCCCTGGAGGGCCCGGACGGCTATCAGCAGCCAGGGCTCCCGGGCCAGGCCGCCGACGAGTGAGGACGCGGAGTAGAGCAGGGCGGCGGCGACGAACACACGGCGCCTGCCGAGCAGATCGGCGGCCCGCCCGCCCAGCAGCAGAAAGCCGCCGGTGGTCACGACATAGGCACTGACCACCCATTGCAGATCGGGGTCGGAGAAGCCCAGCCGCTGTCCTATTCCGGGCAGTGCCACATACACGATGCTGTAGTCGAGCGAGATCACCAGCTGCGCCGCCGCCAGTACGAGCAGCGGAAGTCCGAGCCGTTGACGATGCGGTGCCCGGGCCTGTTCGGTCACGGACATCATCGGCCACCCCTCGGGGTCGGGAAACGGAACGGGTCAGCACGGAACGGTCCATGCGCGTGCCATCCGGCTCGATGTCGCCGACAGAGCGTCGGACATGCGAACCGAACACGAAGAATATGTACCCATGCGGGCGATCAACAGATCAGGAGTTCGATCTTTTTCAGTCACCATAGCATCCCTCAACCGGGCTTGGAACAGCCTGAATTGAGCGGAGAACGGCACTGGAGAAACCGCGAAAAATACAGCACGAATTCCCGGCAGTCATGGACTGCCGGGTCGAGAGAAAAAGAGGCGGAATTTGCCCGCATCAGGTATTGCCGGTCACATCTCCCCCATGAGCCGGCGGACTTCGGTGATCAGCGCGACCAGGGCGAGCCGTTCGGGCGGCGTGGTTTCCGGGTGCCAGAGGTCCACGAGCAGACAAGTGCGGGGGCGGTCTCCGTCATTGCGCGCCTCATGTTGGAACGAATAGTCGAACAGCAGACACCGCCCCTCCTCCCAACTGCGGGTCTCACCTGCGACGGTGAGGCTGCACCCCTCCGGGATGTCGACCGCGAGATGCAGGTTGATACTGAAGTTCCACAGGTCGCAGTGGGGTGGGACGGCCGCTCCGGGCAGCAGCGTGGAGAAATGGCTTTCGAGCAGCGGACAGATGGTCCGGGTGTCGACGGCGAACTCCTTGAGCACCCGGTGGGCGGTGGGTGCGGTGACAGCCGATTCCGGAACGATTCCTCCGTCGCGATAGAGGTAGAGCGCCTGCCAGTTGTGCTGGCGTGTCAAGTAGTGCTCGTAGTCGGAGAAGGCGTCGCGGCGCCGGGTCCAGGCCTCGGTGAGTTCGCTCTTGATCGCCCGGTGATGTGCTTCCAGTTCCTTGACGAGCGGGGCGAGTTCGGGATGGCCGTACGGGTCGTGCCAGGGAATCTGCGAGAGCCCGGGCAGGATCCATTTCGCGCCTTTCTGGAGCGGATGCCGGTCGCCCTCGCGCCCCGGCTTCAGCATCGCCTCGACGCGGGCGAGCGAATCGGGTCCGAACTCCGCGCGTATCGCGTCGAAAGCGGCGTCTGTCTCGGGTGTCATTCGAGCCTCCGGGGAAGAGGGGCGGCGGAACGGATCCGCCGTCGCGTCCGAACGGCTGCTGCGGCAGGTCTGGGATCGAGCCGTCCCCCTAGGAGTCGGACCGGCCGAGCGATGAGTTCCCGGGTTCTCCCACGAGTTGGGCGGGCCCGGACCCCAGGCCCCCGCTCTCGGATCGCCCTGCACCCTTGGATCTCTCTCACACACAGGGAGTCGTACGGCCGGGGCCGGAAGTTCCCACGCACCCTGCACCTCGGCGCACCCCGGCTCATTCCGGGTGGGCTCTCGGAAGCCCCGCAGCGCATGCCCCCACCTCCATAAGTGCAAAAAATCCTGCGTTTGCGTTACGCTGGAGAGTGTCCGCGATCGGCGTTCCCGGCGCACTCGGCAGCGATACGCCCCACGGCAGCACCGGCCGAGCACGTCAGGAGCACCACCGGACCGGCGGAACCACACCCGGACCGCCGCCACGACCCCCGTCCGCGGAAGCGGGCGGAGGAATGGAGGACACCGATGAGCACCGACGCCGTACACCCCGATGTCGTCGTCGCGGGCGCGGGCCCGGTCGGCATGGTGACGGCCCTGCTGCTGGACTCGGCCGGGATCACGGTGGAACTGGTGGAACGCCTCACCGAGGGCGACCCCCACTCCCGGGCCACCGTCCTGCACCCCCGCACCCTGGAGGCCCTGACCACGATCCGGTACGACGACGGCCGCAGGCTCACCGACGTTCTGCTGGCCCATGGCCGGACCCTGCCCAGGACCCACTTCGCCGCCCTGCCCCAACTGCTTGACTACAGCGGGCTGGACACCCCCCACCCCTACATCCTCCAGATCACCCAGGCCACCACCGAGCGGGTGCTCGCCGCGCTCGTCGAGGCGCGCGGCATCCGGGTGCACCGCGGCCGGGAGGTCACCGGATTCGAGCAGGACGCCGAGGGCGTGCGGGTGCACATCGGCGAGACCGTCGTGCGAGCGGGGCATCTGGTGGGGGCCGACGGCGCGTGGAGCCTGGTGCGGGAGCGGGCCGGGATCTCCTTCCCCGGAGTGGCCGGCACCGTCAAGGGCTATCTCGGCGACGTCGAACTGGACGACCCGCCGCCCGGCCCGACCCACCTCTGGGACCACCGGACCGGCTGGGTCACCGTGCTGCCCCTGTTCGACGGCATCCACCGGATGTTCGGTGTGCTGCCCGAGGACACCGGGCTGACCCCCGAAGAGGTCGCCGCCCGGCGGAGCACCCCCCTCACCCTGGAGGATCTGCGCGCCATCCTGAAGCGGATCGCGGGCACCGACTACGGGCTGCGGAACGCGGTGTGGATCTCCACGACGGGCAACACCACCCGGCACGCCGACCGGTACCGGGTGAACCGTGTGTTCCTGGCGGGCGACGCCGCCCATGTGCACTTCCCGGCGGGCGGCCAGGGAGTCAATGTCGGCATCCAGGACGCCGTCAACCTCGCCTGGAAGCTCGCCGCCGAGATCAAGGGCCGGGCCACCCCGCTGATCACCGACGGCCCGGCCTCCTACGACGCCGAGCGGCGGCCGGTCGCCGAGCTGCTGGCGTCCAACACCCAGGCCCAGACCGCGCTGATGACCACCTTCACCCCCGAGGGCGCGGCTCAGCGCGACCTGATGAGCACACAGCTCACCGGGGCGGAGGCCAACGGGCGGCTGGCCGCCCTGCTGTCGGGACTGAGCGTGTCCTACGGCACCCCCGACGCGGCGCACCCCCTGGACGGCCATCGGATGCCGGACCTGCCCCTGCGGGACGGCGGCACCCTGCTGCGGCGGCTGCGCATCGACCGCTTCCTGCTGCTGGACTTCACCCCGTCCGGGGAGTTCGCCGCGCTGGAGTCGCCCGCGGTCGAGGTGGCGGGGGCGAAGCCCCGGCACGGACTGGCCGCCGCGCTGGTACGGCCCGACGGCCATGTCGCCCGCGCCTGGACCGTGGCGGACGTCGGCCGGGCCGGGGCGGCACTCGCCGACTGGGTGTCCCTCTGACCGGCGGTCACGCGGTCGAGGAGTTCGCCGCCTCTCCCGCCGTCCGGATCCGGGACGTCAGCTCTTCGTAGGTCGGGATCGCGGGCAGCGCCGTGGCGGTCGCGAGTCCGCCGAGGAAGATGCGCACCTGCCGGGTGGCCAGGGCGGTGGCCTGGTCGCGCGGCAGATGGGGCAGCGGACGGCAGACCAGGGTCGAGGTGATGACCAGGTCCATGACCGTGATGCCGGGGCCGACCACACCGGCCGCCCGGCCCGCCGCGAGCAGGTCCTCCAGGCTGGCGTCGATCTCGCGCTGGGCCGCGGCGATCTCCGGATCGTCGGCCACCGGGCCGCCGACCAGCGGCAGGACCAGCATGTCCCGCCGGGCGATGAGGTCCAGGAGAAAGCGCTCGATCGCCCCCAGCGGGTCCGTGCGTGCGGTGCGGCCCGCCTCGCGCGCGGTGTCCAGGACCAGTTGGAAGCCGTCGAGCAGGACCTGGCGGATCAGCGCTCCCCGGTCCGGGAAGCGGCGGTACAGGGTGGCGATGTTCACCCCGGCGCGGCGGGCGATCTCGTCCAGCGGAGCGGCCGTACCAGACTCCAGGAACACCTGGCGGGCCGCGGCCAGCACCTGGGCGCGGTTGCGCTCGGCGTCCGCGCGCAGCCTGCGCGGCGCGCCGGGCGACGCCTTCTCGCCGTCCTGTGACGCGGGCGAAGTCACCGTGCCTCCCGTTGTTCCCCGTGAACCACCCCCGAGACTACGTGACGATCCCGTACCGCCCCGGAGCCCCGCGCCCGGCGGCCGCCGCTCCCCCGACGGAGCCCAGACTGTGCCTGCGGCCCTGCGGCCCTGCGGCCCAGTTGGTCCGCTCGCCTCACAGCCGGACGATGACCAGCCCGATGTCGTCGCGGGCTCCCCCGGCCACCCCGAGTTCGGCGAGGAGCGCGTCGGCCAGGCGTTCGGGGCTGAGGGTGCTGTACCGGCCGAGGGCATCGGCGAGACGGCCCAGGCCCGCCTCGATGTGCTCGTCACGGCGTTCGATCAGACCATCGGTGTAGAGCACGAGCAGATCTCCGGGCGTGTAGGTCAGTCCGGCCTGGGGGCGGGGCACATGCTGGGGGCGGGCGCCGAGCGGCGGATCGGTGGCCTGGTCCAGGAACTCGCACACGCCGTCCGGATGCACCAGCACCGGCGGCGGGTGCCCGGCATTGCTGTAGATGATCAGGCGGCTGCGGGGGTCCACCATGGCCATGACGGCCGTGGTGTTCAGCGCGCCGTCGACCGAGCGGGCGTAGAGGCCCACCACCTCCATGGCCTGCGCAGGCCGCTCCAGGGCGCGGATGGCGGCGCTCAGCGCGCTGCGCAGCATCCCCATGACGGCGGCGGCCTCCAGACCATGGCCGACGACATCGCCGACCGCCACCGCGAACCGGCCGTCGGGCAGGTCCACCACGTCGTACCAGTCGCCGCACACATTCAGCGAACCGGTGGCCGGAAGGTAACGCACGGCCACGTTCTCGTGGCGGGCCAGGTCGGGCGACTGGAGCATGGCCTCCTGGAGGGTCACGGCCACCTGGCGCTCACGGTTGTGGGCCTGTCTCAGCTCCTCGTTCAGCACCTGGAGCTCACGCGCCCGTGCGTACAGCTCGGCCTCCAGGGCCTCGCGTTCGGTCAGCTGTTTGGACGAACGGCGGGCGCCCGGGGCGTGGGAGCGGACGTACTCGGTGACGTCCTCCACCCGGTGGATGATCCAGGCCACGTTTCCGTCCGGGCCTGGGATCGGCGTATTGACCGGGGACCACCAGCGCTCCTCGAACGCGCCGGGACGTCCGACGATCGGGATGTCGTACTTCTGGAGCGCCATGGTGTCGGGCTGCCCGGACGTCAGGACACGGCGCAGCGAGGCCATCAGATTGCGCACGCCGTCGGCTTCGGGGTCGGCGGGGTTGTCCGGGAAGGCGAGGAAGAGCTGCTGCCCGATCAGGTCCTCCCGGGTCCTGCGGGTCGCGGCCAGATACGCCTGGTTGACCTCCGCGATCACCAGCTGGGGCGTCACGACGAGGTAGGGGCTCGGCGTGGCGGCGAACAGCGCCGCGTAGTCCATCTCCGTGCCCTGCATTGCCACCGGCTCCCTTCCCGCCTCTCCCCCGCCGCCCGACCGCCCCTTCACGCTACGATCCGCGCATCCGCGCCGCCCTTCGAAGACCGCCCGCCGAAGACCGGCCGGTGGTGAGACGACCCGGGGGGTGCATGCGTACGTGTGCCTGTGAAGAACGCGACCGGCAGGCACCGCTCATGATCGAACTCGGCCGCCCGCTCCGGACCGGCGGCACCGCGCACGCCGGAGCGGACCGGCGCGGCCCCGCTCCCGCGCCTTGCCCCGCGCGTCAGCCGCCGTCTCCGCCTCCGCAACCTCACGTTGGTGCGGCGCGGAAAACCTCTGGAGATGTGACTGCCGTACGTCTCCCCCTGGGACTCCCCAGACGTCTTCCGGTCCGCCAGGCACTGTGTCTGATCCCGCTCGCCCTGGTGCTCGTGGTCGCCGCCCGGCACCGGGCCGTGCTCACGGATGGTTTCGGCCATCTGCGATCGGCCGAATGGCCCTGGCTGATGGCCGCCGCCGGTGCGACCTGTCTGACGTGGGTGGCGGCCGCCCTCACCCGGCAGGGCGCGGTGGTGCAGCGGCTGCCCCTGCGGCGGCTGCTGGCCACGCAGTTCGCGGCGGGTGCGGCCAACCATCTGCTGCCCACCGGGCTCGGTGCGAGCGCGGTCAATCTGCGCTTCATGACCGTGTGCGGGGTGCCGCTCGCCCGATCCTCGGCCGCGCTGGCGCTGTACATGCTGGCGGAGGGGATCACCAGGATCGGCCTGCTGCTGGTCCTGCTGGTCGCCTTCCCGGACGCACTGCGCCTCGGCTCCCTCGTGCCCGCCGCGGCGACGGGCCCGCTCGCCCTGGTCGCCGCCGGGGCGGTGGGTGTCGCGGTGACGGTCCTGCTGCTGGTCCGGCGGGTGCGCACGCCCGTGTTCTCGTTCGTGCGCACGGCACTCGGGGAGGCCCGCTCGGTGCACACCCGGCCTGCCCGCGCGCTCGCCCTGTGGGGCGGTTCGCTGGCGTTCCCCGCGCTCCAGGCGGCCGGTCTGGCCGCGGTGGGCCGGGCGCTCGCGCTTCCGGTGCCGCCCGTGCACATGGCGGTCGCGTATCTGGCGGCGACCCTCGCGGTGGCCGCCGTGCCCACCCCGGGCGGGATCGGTTCGGTGGAGGCGGCGCTGATCGTCGCCCTGGTCGCGGCGGGCGGGCCGGTGGCGGTGGCGACGGCGGTGGTACTGGCGTACCGGATCATCACGGTGTGGCTGCCGCTGCTGCCGGGCGCGCTGACGCTGGGGGCACTGGTCCGGCTGAAGGTGATCTGACCGGGGCGGGGCCATACCGGGGCGGCCATACGGCCGTGCGCCGCCGCCCGCCTGCCCCGGTCCCCCAGTCGCAGGCATCCGCCAGCCCCGGTCTCCGGGTCGCTGCCGTCCGCCCGTCGCTTCCGCCGTCCACCGGACAACCGTCGTACTGGGGAGTAACCTCTGCGGGGCCAGCCCTTCCCGCCCGTGAAAGAGGCAGCCCGATGCCGGTCCGGACCGAACGTCAGGGGTGTGTCACCACCGTCGTCCTCGCCCGTCCCGAGGCCCGCAACGCGGTGGACGGGCCGACGGCCGCCGCGCTCGCCGATGCCTTCCGGGCGTTCGAAGAGGATCCGGCGGCGCGGGTGGCGGTGCTGTGGGGCGAGGGCGGGACCTTCTGCGCGGGCGCCGACCTGAAGGCGGCCGGGACCGGGCGGGGCAACCGGGTGGCCGAGGACGGCGACGGCCCGATGGGCCCGACCCGGCTCAGGCTGACCAAGCCGGTGATCGCGGCTGTCGCCGGGCACGCGGTGGCGGGTGGTCTGGAGCTGGCCCTCTGGTGCGATCTGCGCATCGCCGAGGAGGACGCGGTGTTCGGGGTCTACTGCCGCCGCTGGGGCGTGCCGCTGATCGACGGCGGCACCGTACGCCTGCCACGGCTGATCGGCACCGGCCGGGCCCTGGACATGATCCTCACCGGCCGACCGGTACCGGCCCGGGAGGCTCTGGACATGGGGCTCGCCAACCGCGTCGTACCGACCGGGCGGGCGCGCGCCGAGGCGGAGGAACTGGCCGCCGACATCGCCCGGTTCCCCCAGGCGTGCCTGCGCAGCGACCGCGCCTCGGTGCTCGACCAGGAGGGGCTGGACGAGGAGGCGGCGCTGCGCGGCGAAGTCCGGTACGGCATGGGCGTACTGGCCGAGGGGCTTCAGGGAGCGGCCCGTTTCGCGGCCGGGGCGGGGCGACACGGCTCGTTCACCGACATGTGACGACGCGCCATGTCGCGGGCGCGGTCCGGCGGCCTCAACGACCGGTCACCGTCGCCCCGTTCACCGCAGGTCACCGCCATACGGCAGGATGAATCCCCCGCTCCGGGCGGCGCAGAGCCGTCCGGAGCCGATCGTGCATGCCGTGATGTGAGCAAGGTGGCAAGGTGACGAGTCCTTATGTCCGGCCCTGGGGCCCTCTCTTCGGCGCGGGAGGCGGCCGGTGAACCGCGGGGTCACTCTCGACGATCTGGTCCTCGCCGGAATCGCCCTGGCCGCAGGCCTGTTGGCGGCCTTTCTGCTGCGGATGGTGCTGCGCTGGCTGGGGCGGCACGCGAGCCGCACCCGATGGAGCGGCGACGATGTGATCGTAGACACGCTGCGCACCGTGGTGCCCTGGGCGGCGATCGCGGGCGGCGCCGCCTCCGCGGCGGCGGTACTGCCCCTGACCCGGACCGTGCAGCACCATGTGAACCAGACCCTGAGCGTGCTGCTGATCTTCGTGGTGACGGTGACCGCCGCCCGGGTCGTCGCGGGCCTGGTGCGTGCGGTGACCCAGTCCCGGTCCGGGGTCGCGGGTTCGGCCACCATCTTCGTCAACATCACCCGGGTCGTGGTGCTGGCCATGGGCTTCCTGGTGATGCTCCAGACCCTCGGGATCTCCATAGCGCCCCTGCTCACGGCCCTGGGCGTGGGAGGTCTCGCCGTCGCGCTGGCCCTCCAGGACACCCTGGCCAATCTGTTCGCGGGCATCCACATCCTCGCCTCCAAGACCGTGCAGCCCGGTGACTACATCCGGCTGAGCAGCGGCGAGGAGGGCTATGTCGTGGACATCAACTGGCGGCAGACCACCGTGCGCCAGCTCTCCAACAACCTGGTGGTGATCCCCAACGGGGAGCTCGCCAAGACGAACATGATCAACTACACCCGTCCCGAGCAGCAGTTGACCGTGCTGGTGCAGGTGGGCGTGGGCTACGACAGTGATCTGGAGCACGTCGAGAAGATCACCACCGAGGTGGCCGCCGAAGTGATGACGGAGATCACGGGCGCGCTCCCGGACCATGAACCGGCGGTCCGCTTCCACACCTTCGGCGACTCCCGCATCGGCTTCACGGTGATCCTGGGCGTGGGCGAGTTCAGCGACCAGTACCGGATCAAGCACGAGTTCATCAAGCGGCTGCACCGGCGGTACCGGGCCGAGGGGATCCGCATTCCGGCGCCGACGCGGACGGTGGCGCTGCACCCGGGCACGGCGGCCATACCGCAGCAGCGGAGCGGAGCCGACCTGGTGGTCGAGCACGGCGGCCCGGACACCCGCTGAGTCCAGGACCACCGGGCACGCGGCACCGCCGGGCCCACTGCGCCGCCGAGCCGCCGCACCGCGGGCCGCCGCACCACCGGCCCACCGAACCGCAGCCCAGGAAGGACACACCCCGGCGGTCCTATGCTCGAAGGAGCATGAACCCCTCTCCCGAACCCCCCAGGCCCGACCGGCCGGCCGGCTCGCTCGACAGCCGGCTGGACCGGATCGCGCGCCACCCCTTCCGTGCCCGGTTCCACCTGCGCGGGCGCGACCGGGCCACCGCCGAGCTGAAGGGTGCCGCCACGATCCGGTGGCACGCCTATGACCTCGTCGCCCGGCGGCTGGCCCCGGCCGAGCCGTACAAGGACGGCAAGCAGACCCCCTACCGGGGCCACCCGGTCTTCGTGGCCCAGCACGCGACCGCGACCTGCTGCCGTACCTGCCTGGAACGCTGGCACGGGATCCCGAAGGGACGGGAGCTGAGTCGTGCGGAACATGTCTACGTGGTGGATGTGATCTGCCGTTGGATCGCACGCGAGACGGCGGCCGTGCCGGGCGCGGGCACCGGCGCGCACGGCCTGTGACGCGCCTCACCCCGGTGGGGCCGGCCGCGGTGCGGACCGGGGCCGCGCGGACCGCCGGGGGCGGGGGCCGGGGCACGGGCCACTGTCGAACGGGGTCCCCGCACGAGATATCTTGATGTCGAGCAATGTTGCAGACGTGGAGCGGAGCACCCGGTGACTGACTCGACCATCATCTATACGCACACTGACGAGGCCCCGGCCCTGGCGACGTATTCCTTCCTGCCGGTGGTCCGGGCGTACGCCTCGCAGGCGGATGTCGCTGTGGAGACCCGTGACATCTCGCTGGCCGGGCGCATCCTCGCGGTCTTCCCCGAGTACCTGAACGAGGACCAGCGGATCAACGACGACCTCGCCGAGCTGGGTGAGCTGGCCAAGACCCCCGAGGCCAACATCATCAAGCTGCCGAACATCTCGGCTTCCGTACCCCAGCTGAAGGCGGCCGTGGCCGAGCTTCAGGGCAAGGGCTATGCGCTTCCGGACTACCCGGACGAGCCGAAGACCGACGAGGAGCGGGAGATCCGCGCCCGTTACGACAAGGTCAAGGGCTCCGCCGTGAACCCGGTGCTGCGCGAGGGCAACTCCGACCGCCGCGCCCCGGCCTCGGTGAAGAACTACGCCAAGACCCACCCGCACCGCATGGGCGCCTGGTCCGCCGACTCGAAGACGAATGTCTCGACCATGGGCGCGGACGACTTCCGCTCGACGGAGAAGTCCGCGGTGATCTCCGAGGCGGGTGCGCTGCGCATCGAGCTGAAGGGCGACGACGGCTCCACCACCGTGCTGCGCGAGTCGGTCCCCGTCCTCGCGGGCGAGGTCGTCGACGCCTCCGTGATGCGGGTCGCCGCGCTGCGCGAGTTCCTGACCGCGCAGGTCGCCCGCGCCAAGGAGGAGGGTGTCCTGTTCTCGGTGCACCTGAAGGCCACGATGATGAAGGTCTCCGACCCGATCATCTTCGGGCATGTGGTGCGCGCCTTCTTCCCGAAGACCTTCGCGCAGTACGGCGAGACCTTCGCCGCCGCGGGTCTGACCCCGAACGACGGTCTGGGCGGCATCTTCAAGGGCCTTGAGTCCCTGCCGAACGGCGCCGAGATCAAGGCGTCCTTCGACGCCGAGCTGGCCGAGGGCCCGGAGCTGGCCATGGTCGACTCCGACAAGGGCATCACCAACCTCCATGTGCCGTCCGACGTGATCGTCGACGCCTCCATGCCCGCCATGATCCGCACCTCCGGCCACATGTGGGGCGCGGACGGCCAGGAGCACGACGCCCTCGCGGTGCTGCCGGACTCCAGCTACGCCGGTGTCTACCAGGCCGTGATCGACGACTGCCGGGCGAACGGCGCCTACGACCCCGCCACCATGGGCTCGGTCCCGAACGTCGGTCTGATGGCGCAGAAGGCCGAGGAGTACGGCAGCCACGACAAGACCTTCGAGATCCCCACCACGGGTACCGTCCGCCTCGTCGACCAGGCCGGGAACGCCGTCCTGGAGCTGGCGGTCTCCGCCGGTGACATCTTCCGCGCGTGCCAGACCAAGGACGCCCCGATCAAGGACTGGGTGAAGCTCGCCGTCACCCGCGCCCGCGCCACCGGCGATCCGGCCGTGTTCTGGCTGGACGAGACCCGCGCGCACGACGCCAACCTGATCGCCAAGGTCCGGCAGTACCTGGCGCAGCACGACACCGAGGGCCTGGACATCCGGATCCTGGCCCCGGTCGACGCCGCCAAGCTGTCCGTGGAGCGCATCCGCCGCGGTGAGAACACCATCTCCGTCACCGGCAATGTGCTGCGCGACTACCTGACCGACCTGTTCCCGATCCTGGAGCTGGGCACCAGCGCCAAGATGCTGTCGGTCGTCCCGCTGATGGCGGGCGGCGGCCTGTTCGAGACGGGCGCGGGCGGCTCCGCCCCGAAGCACGTCCAGCAGCTGGTCAAGGAGGACTACCTGCGCTGGGACTCGCTCGGTGAGTTCTTCGCCCTGGTGCCGTCCCTGGAGCAGTTCGCCAAGAACACCGGCAACGGCCGCGCCCAGGTCCTCGCCGACACCCTGGACCGTGCCACGGCGACCTTCCTCAACGAGGACAAGTCCCCGACCCGTCGGGTCGGCGGCATCGACAACCGCGGCAGTCACTTCTACCTGTCCCTGTACTGGGCGCAGGAGCTGGCCCGGCAGACCGACGACGCCGAGCTGGCGAAGGCGTTCGCCCCGCTCGCCGAGGGTCTCGCCGCCAACGAGGAGAAGATCGTCGCGGAGCTGATCGCCGTCCAGGGCAAGCCGGCCGACATCGGCGGCTACTTCCAGCCCGACCCGGCGAAGGCCTCCCAGGTCATGCGCCCCTCGGACACCTGGAACCAGCTGCTGACCTCGCTCGCGTAGGCGTCGTCCGCGCGGCACCCCCGCGGGAGTGGCCACCGCCCCGGCCGGATCCGATCCGGCCGGGGCGGTGGTGTGTGCACTCCCTGCGGTACACCCCGCGCTCCCGGAGCAGCGGGACCACGGTGTCCTCGTATACGACGTTGACAGCCCCAAAGTGTGACTGATTGAGTACTCACATGAGTGATCGCCCGCGTCAGCTGTCCACCGCCGAGGAACGCCGCGAGACCGTGCTGCGCACGGCGATCGGGGCCTTCGCCGCGCGTGGGTACTTCGGCACCACCACGGCCGAGGTCGCCAAGGCGGCCGGGATCTCCCAGGCGTATGTCTACCGGCTCTTCCCCAACAAGGAGCTGCTCTTCGTCGCCGTGGTGGAGCACTGCTTCGTACAGGTGCGGGCGAGCCTGGAACGGGCGGCGGCCGAGGCCCGGGGCAGCTCCCCCGAGGTGGTCCTCACCGCCATGGGCGACTCCTACGCCAAGCTGATCAGCGACCACGACCTGATGCTGATCCAGTTGCACGCGCAGGCGGCGGCCGTCTCGGAGCCCGCAGTGCGCGAGGCCGTCCGGGGCGGGTACGCCCGGCTGGTGGAGTATGTGCGCGGCGCGTCCGGCGGCAGCGAGCGGCAGATCCAGGACTTCTTCGCCATGGGCACGCTCTGCCATCTGATCGTGTCGATGGGCGCCGACGAGGTGGAGGCGCCCTGGACGCGCACCCTGGCGGCCGGGATCACGCACTACTGACCGACCGAACACCCCGGCGGGAGTGAGTGGTTGCCCGCATACACACACGGGGGCCGTGCGGACGGGACACCGATGTGTCCGTCCGCGCGGCCCCCGTGGTGACCGGTCGCGTACCCCGGCTCAGCCCGCGTGCAGCGCGGAGTGCAGGGTGCGCGCGGCCATGGTGATGGCGGCCTCGGCGCCGTGCGTGCCCCGCAGGGCGTTGAGCATCACGAAGTCGTGGATGACGCCCTGGAAGCGCACGGCGGTGACCGCTACGCCCGCCTCCCGCAGCTTGTTGGCGTAGGCCTCGCCCTCGTCGCGCAGCACGTCGGCCTCGGCCGTGATGACCAGGGCCGGGGGCAGGCCGGTGAGCTGCTCGGTGGTGGCACGCAGCGGGGACGCGGTGATCTGCGCCCGCTCACCCTCGTCGGTCGTGTACTGGTCCCAGAACCACTGCATGCCGTCGCGGCGCAGGAAGTAGCCGGTGGCGAACTGGTGGTAGGAACCGGTGTCGAAGCTCGCGTCGGTCACCGGGTAGAACAGCACCTGCTGGACCAGCGGGACATCGCCGCGCTCCTTGGCCATCAGGGTCAGCGCCGCGGACATGTTGCCGCCGACGGAGTCGCCCGCGACCGCGATCCGGGAGGCGTCCAGGCCCTTGGCCGCGCCCTCCTCCACGACCCAGCGGGCCACCGTGTAGTTCTGCTCGATGGCGACCGGGTAACGCGCCTCCGGGGAGAGGTCGTACTCCGGGAAGACCACCGCGGCACCGGCCCCGACGGCCAGTTCCCGCACCAGGCGGTCATGGGTGTGGGCGTTGCCGAACACCCAGCCCGCACCATGGATGTAGATGATGACCGGCAGGGTGCCCTCGGCGCCGGCCGGCTTGACGACACGGGCGCGGACACTGCCCGTGGGGCCGCCGGAGACGGTGATCCACTCCTCGTCCACCGCGGGCTTCTCGATCTCACCGGACTGCACCTCGTCGACCGCCTTGCGCCCCTCCGCCGGGGCCAGGTCGAACAGATACGGCGGGTTGGCCGTGGCCTCCGCAAATGCGGCCGCCGCGGGCTCCAGCACCGGCGTGACGGGCTTGACCAGTTCGACGCCATCGGACATGTGTAACTCCTGTGCTTTCCAAGGTGTGTTGCTCGGCAGGGGAACGCTAAGGCACAAGGATGGCCGGTTTTTGACCCCGAGCGCACGGCCGCTGTACCCACAGCGCACGGAACATCCGCGCCTACGGTCCCCGGAATTGGCCGGGAATTGCTGTGCACTGTCAGGACGCTTTCCGTGCACTCGACGGCCACGCGGCCGCCTGGGCCGGTTCTAGCGTTGAGGGCGAAACAACCGCGGTCCGTTCATTCGGGTTCGATTCCAGGAGGGTCACAAGGTGTCACCCATGCCGGTCGGAGGGCTGGTGCCCCGCGCCACCGACGACGCCGCGCAGCTGGTCGTCCGCAACGCGAAGATCCACACCGGGGATCCGCGCCGCCCCCAGGCGGAGGCGCTGGCCGTCCGCGACGGTGTCATCACCGTGGTCGGGGACGACCGGGACGTGGCTCCCCACATCGGCCCGCACACCAGGGTGGTGGACGCCCTCGGCCGCCGGGCGGTGCCCGGCCTCAACGACGCCCACCTCCATGTGATCCGCGGAGGCCTCAACTACGTACTGGAGCTGCGCTGGGACGGGGTGCCCACGCTGCGCCAGGGTCTGGCGATGCTGCGCGAACAGGCGGCGCGCACGCCCAGCGGCCAGTGGGTGCGGGTGGTGGGCGGCTGGTCGGCGGAGCAGTTCGCCGAACGGCGGCTGCCGACCGTCGCGGAGCTGAACGAAGCGGCCCCGGACACCCCCGTGTTCGTGCTGCACCTGTACCAGTCGGCGGTGCTCAACCGGGCGGCGCTCAAGGCCGTCGGGTACGCCAAGGACACCCCCGACCCCAAGGGCGGCCAGATCGTCCGCGGCCGGGACGGGGAGCCGACGGGCATGCTGCTGGCCGCGCCCAGCGCACTCATCCTCTACTCGACCCTGGCCAAGGCGCCGGTGCTGGAGGGCGAGGACAAGAAGACCTCGACCCGTCATTTCCTGCGGGAGCTGAACCGGTTCGGCCTGACGTCCGCGATCGACGCGGCGGGCGGATTCCAGAACTTCCCCGACAACTACGGCACCGTCATGGAACTGGCCGCCGAGGGCAGCCTTTCCCTGCGTATCGCCTATCACCTCTTCCCGCAGACGGCGGGTCAGGAGATAGACGATCTCACCCGCTGGATCGCCATGGCCCATCCCGCGGACGGAGACGAATGGCTGCGGCTCAACGGCGCGGGTGAGAATCTCACCTGGGCCGCCGCGGATTTCGAGAACTTCACCCAGCCGCGCCCCGAACTCGCCCCGGACTACGAGACGGAGTTCGAGAAGGCGGTGCGTCTGCTGATGGAGAACGGCTGGGGATTCCGGCTCCACGCCACGTATGACGAGACCATCCGGCGCGATCTCGCGGTATTCGAGAAACTCGCCGCGGAGGGGCTCTTCCCGGCCGGGAACCGCTGGCTGTTCGACCATGCGGAGACGGTGACCGCGGAGAGCCTCGACCGGGTCGCGGCCCTCGGCGGCGCCCTGTCCGTACAGAACCGACTCTCCTTCCAGGGCGAGGCGTTCCTGCGCCGCTACGGCCCCGGAGCCGCCGCGGTCGCCCCGCCGATCGGGGCCATGCTGGACCGCGGGCTGACGGTCGCCGCGGGCACGGACGCCACCCGGGTCTCCACCTACAACCCGTGGGTCGCCCTGCACTGGCTGGTCAGCGGGCGCACCGTCGGGGACCTGGTGCTGCGGCCGCCGTCGAACCGCGTCGACCGGGGGACCGCTCTGGCGATGTACACCCGCGCGGGTGCCGCGCTGACCGGCGAGGAGGACGTCAAGGGCGTGCTGCGGCCGGGCTGTTACGCGGACCTCGCGGTCCTCTCGGACGACTACTTCACCGTGCCGGAGGCGGACATCCCGCACATCGAGTCGGTGCTGACCGTCGCCGGGGGCCGGATCGTCTACGCCGCCGCGGAGTTCGAGGGCCTCGACGAGGAACTGCCCCCGGTCGGGCCCGCCTGGAGCCCGGTGGCGCACGTCGGCGGCTACCAGGCCCGGCCCCGTACGGGCCTCGGGGGCGCGCGCCAGGCCGAGTTGCTCGGACAGGCCGCCGCCGAGTCGGAGCAGCACCGGCAGTGGCGCGTCCGCCGCGGCCTCGCCACCGAGGCCGCGACCACCCCCTTCGACCCCTGCTTCGACCTCTAGGGCCTCTCGTTTGGATCCCGCGGGTGTCGCGAGGTCCCGGAATCCCCTGTTCTCCCCGGGAGGGGCCAGGCCCCGAGCCGCCCCTCCCGGGGCACCCTGCCCGCTTCCGTCCGCCGGACGGACGCCCCCCGACGCGGACGACGCTCCGCGCGCTCCTCATGGAAAGGTATTCCCATGGTCGACATCTCCGAGGTCACCGCGGCCCCCGGACCGGACCTGCTGACCCCCGACAACTGTGCGGTGCTCTTCGTGGACCACCAGCCGCAGATGTTCTTCGGGACCGGCAGCGGCGACCGCACCGCGATCATGAACGCCACCGTGGGCCTGGCCAAGGCCGCCAAGGTGTTCGACGTCCCGGTCGTGCTGAGCACCGTGGCCGCCGAGTCCTTCTCGGGCCCGATCATGCCGCAGCTGGCGGCCGTCCACCCCGACCACAAGATCATCGACCGCACCACGATGAACGCCTGGGAGGACGTCGCCTTCGTCGAGGCGGTCAAGGCGACCGGCCGCAAGAAGCTGGTGCTCGCGGGTCTGTGGACCGAGGTGTGCGTGGTACTGCCCACGCTCTCCGCGCTCGCCCAGGGGTACGAGGTCTACGTGGTCACGGACGCGTCCGGCGGTGTCAGCCCGCAGGCGCACGAGCACGCCGTCCAGCGCATCGTCCAGGCCGGTGCCGTGCCGGTCACCTGGGTGCAGGTACTCCTCGAACTCCAGCGCGACTGGGCCCGCACCGAGACCTACGGCGCCGTGACGGACGTGGTGAAGGAGCACGGCGGCGCCTACGGCCTCGGCCTGGTCTACGCGCACACCTTCATCGACCCGCACGCAGCGGGCTGACCCACCACCCGGCACAGCAAGGACCGAGTCAGGAACAGGCAGGAACACGATGAACACTGGACTGCTCCTTCTCCGGCTGGCGGTGGGTCTTCTCATCGCCGGACACGGAGTGCAGAAGGTGAGCTTCCACCTCGGCGGCAACGGCTTGGCGGGCGGGACCGAGGAGTTCCGCCACGACGGATTCCGCGGCGGGCGGCTGACCGCTCTTGTCGCGGGAGCCAGTCAGATCGGGGCCGGTCTGTTCCTGACCGCGGGGCTGCTCACACCGCTGGCCGCCATGGCCGCGATGGGTGTGATGACCGTGGCGGGCACCGTCAAGCTGTCCAAGGGGCTCTGGGTGCAGAACGACGGCTACGAGTATCCCCTCGTCCTGGTCGTCGTCTCCGCGGCCCTGGCCCTCACCGGGCCGGGTCGGTGGTCCGCCGACCACGCCCTGGGTATATCGTCCTGGCCACTGTGGATCTCCCTCGCCGTGATCGTGGCCGGCCCGGTGAGCGGACTGCTCACCCGGGTGGTGCTGCACCGGCCCGCTCCCGCCCTGGAAGGGACGCCGCGTGCGCGGACTGCTGACTGACGCCTACCGCACACTCGTCCCGCCGCGGGGCGAGCGCCATGGCCCGCTGCCCCCGCTGATGCTGACCCTGACCGTCGTGACCGGCCTGGTGGACGCGGTGAGCTATCTGGCCCTCGGGCATGTCTTCGTGGCCAATATGACGGGCAATGTGGTCTTCCTGGGGTTCGCGCTGGCGGGTGCGCCCGGGCTGTCCGCCTCGGCCTCGCTGGTCTCGCTGGCGTCCTTCCTCACGGGCGCGCTCGCGGGCGGACGGCTCGGCACACGGTTCGCGGAGCACCGGGGCAATCTGCTGAAGACGGCCACGGCCGCGCAGACGGTGCTGGTCGCCGTCACCGTGGCCGTCGCCGCGCTCACCCACGGCAGGGTCACCACCGGCGTCCAGTACACCCTGGTCGTCCTCCTCGGGCTGGCCATGGGGGTGCAGAACGCGGTGGTCCGGCGCCTCGGTGTCCCGGACCTCACCACGACCGTCCTCACTCTGACCCTGACCGGCCTGGCCGCGGACTCCTCACCCGCGGGCGGTGCGGCGCCCCGGCCGGGCCGACGGATCCTGTCGGTGCTCGCGATGTTCGCCGGTGCCCTGGGCGGGGCCCAACTGCTGCTGCACACACGGCTCGTCCTCACCCTGGGCCTTGCCCTGCTGCTGCTCGCGGTCACCTCCGCCGCCACCCACCGCCTCTCGTCCGACGACCCGGACTGGGTCCGGGCACAGGCCTGAACCCACGACTGAGACGCCGAAGTCCCCCTCGCCGAGGGGGACTTCGGCGTTTCCCTGGTCACAGCTCCCGGGACCGGCACCATCCCGGGGCAGGGCGCTGAGGGAACACCCCCGGTGCGCGCTCGGTCAAGGCCTCCGGGCCGGGGCTCCTTAGCGTCGGTCCGGTCCCGTACCCTCCCCCACCGGCATGGACCCGTATGAGCGTCACATCGCACCAACCAGGGCCCACCAGGCCCGAATCACCCTGGGCCGTTCTCGCCGCTCCGGTCTTCCGGGCCCTGTGGATCGCCCAGTTGGTCTCCAATACAGGCAGCTGGATGCAGGCGGTGGGCGCGCAGTGGCTGCTGCTCGGGCACGGCGCGGCTCTGGTGACCCTGGTGCAGACCGCCTCCAGTCTCCCGGTCGTGCTGCTGGCCCTGCCCTCGGGCGTGGTCGCCGACCGCTTCGACCGCCGGGCGGTGCTGGTGGCGGCCCAGTTCGCCATGCTCGCGGTGTCGTGCGTGCTGACCGTGATGCAGTTCCTGGGCACGCTCACCCCGGTGCTGCTGCTGGTGCTGACCTTTCTGCTGGGGTGCGGCACCGCGCTGATGGGCCCGGCCTGGCAGGCGATCCAGCCGGAGCTGGTGGAGCGGCCCCGGCTCGCCGAGGCGGCGGCGCTCGGCGCGGTGAACATGAATCTGGCCCGGGCGGTCGGACCGGCGCTGGGCGGAGTGGTGGTCGCGGCCATGGGCGCGGGCTGGGTGTTCGCCTTCAACGCGGCCTCCTACCTCGGGATCGCCGCGGTGCTCCTGCTCTGGCGGCGCCCCGCGGCGCAGGCCCCGGCCGCCGGGCCCGAGGGGCTGCTGGCGGCGCTGCACGCGGGGCGCCGCTATGTGTGGAACGCGCCCGGGGTGCGCCGGGTCCTGCTGCGCGCGCTGCTGTTCGTGCCGGGCGGTGCCGCCCTGTGGTCGCTGCTGCCGGTCAGCGCGAGCCGCTCCCTCGGACTCGGCCCGAGCGGTTACGGGCTGCTGCTGGGGGCGGTCGGGCTGGGTGCCGTGGCGGGGGCCGTCGTACTGCCGCGGATCCGGGGCGCTCTGGGCGCCAATGGCACCCTGGCGACGGGCGCGGTGGTCTTTGCCGCCGTCCTGGCCCTGCTGGCGGTGGTGCGCTCCCCCTGGCCGGTGGCACTGGCGCTGCTGCCCGCTGGGCTTGCCTGGATCAGTGTGCTGTCCACGCTCAACGCGGCCGTGCAGACCCGGCTTCCGGGCTGGGTCAGGGCCCGGGGGCTGGCCGTCTATCTTCTGGTCTTCCAGGGCGCGCAGGCGGTGGCGGCCCCGCTGTGGGGCGGCCTCGCGGACCGACTGGGCCTTGGAGCAGTCTTGTTGGCGGCCTCCGCGCTGATGCTGGCGGGGGCGGTCAGTGTGCGCCGCTGGCCCCTGCACGACGCGGCGGACATCGATCCCTCCCCGTCCGACCACTGGCCCGTTCCGCCACTGGTCTTCGAACCCGGGGCCGCCGACGGGCCGGTGCTGGTCTCCGTCTCCTACCAGGTCGCCCCGGACGACCGCGCCGAGTTCACCGCGTGCATGGACCGGGTCGCCCGCTCACGACGCCGTACCGGGGCCCTCAGCTGGGGCCTCTACCAGGACGGCGGCGACCCCGAACGCTTCGTCGAGAACTATCTGGTCGCCTCCTGGGCGGAGCATCTCGCCCAGCACCACAGCCGCCTCACAGCCACCGACCGCCGCCACGAGGAGCAGGCGCGGCGACTCTTGGTGCCCGGCACCCGCCCGGAGGTGACGCACGCCTTCGACGCGGCGGCCGGCCCGCCGGTGCCCTGAGGCTCGTGGGCCCCGGGCCACGGCGGGCGCCCGTCAGCCGAGTTCCGCGTCCAGCCAGGCGAGGACCTCGGGTGTCACCGGGTCGGTGATGTCCGCGAACTCCTCGTGCCGCTTCAGGAACTTCGCCACATAGGGGCAGACGGGCACGATGCGCTTGCCCCGAGCCCGCACATCGGTCAACGCCTCCTGGACCAGCCGGGAGGCCAGCCCCTGCCCGGCGTAGGCCTCGTCGACCTCGGTGTGGAAGAAGACGCGCTGCTCGCCCCGGTCACGGTAGGCGGTCAGACCAGCGCGCTCGCCGTCGACCAGGATCTCGTAGCGGTTCCTGGCCTCTGCCCGCTCGACGACCGGAGCGGCGGAGGACTCGCTCATGGGGTGCCCTGCTTTCTCGATGGGGAGTCATCGTATGCACGCCCGTCCGGCCGTCCGCACAAACACCGTGCGCACCAGTCACGTTGAGGCCGGTCAACACAGCCACGCGCACCACTCAAGCCCCCGGCATTGTTGACGCTATGTGCCGGACCCGATGCGATCCGCAAAGAAATCCCACAGGGACCGTAAAGGAACCATCGATAGCGAAACACAATTCAAGCACTATCCCCCAAAAACGTTCCTCTTGTGGCCCCTTCACGATCGTTGATCGATGGATCCCGCGACCCCCTGCGTTCAGAATGCACAGTGGTGCGGGCCTACGGGGGGCCGCCATGGACACGAGGTCTTTCACCATGCGCAGGGCGAATCTGATCACGGCGGGCATCGTTGCGGCGGCCGTCACCGCTGTGGCCATCGGCGCGAGCGAAAGCCACGGTTCGCCTGCACCGAGGACCGCACCTGCCGTGAGCCCGGACGACGCCTTCGGCACCAAGCCGACGAGGACGAACCCGGGACCCACCACCGAGTCGGACATCTTCAAGCGATGGGTCGCCCAGGAAGGCACCCCGCCCGAGAGAGCCGCCGTCGGACACGTCACCGGACTGAGCGCCCACACCCGACACGGCCGGGTCGACATACACACCGAGTGGAACAGCCGCCCGGCCGACAGATACACCCCCCAGGCCGCACTGGTCATCTCCGCCTACCAGGCCTGGCAGACCGGCACGGGCGACACCTTAGTCACCGTCTACGGCGCCGACGGGCGCGCCATCACCGCCCGGCACTCCCACTGACCGAAACCTCAGCGCACCCGGCCGCGCGGTTTGAGGGGCACCGGCGGGAAGCTGTTTATCGACCTCATGAACAGCCGCGGGCTGCGGAAGCCGCTTCTGCTCGCGGGGCGGCGGGCCCAGGCGTGCACGCTTCCGTGAGCGGGCCTTGCGGAACGCGTGTACGACGTCGCACGCCACCAGCGTCAGAGTCGCCCGGCCGCGAGGAGGACGAGGGCTCCGAGAGCGCTCACTCCCGCCCCGGTGGCCAGTGAGGCCAGCCAGGCACGCCACCAGCGCGGAGCCCTGCCTGCCGGGGCGTCCCGCCCGGGCTCGGCCCACAGGTACGCCGCGAACCCCGCGCCGGTGACAAGTGCGGCCACCGCCCAGGACACACCTTCGGCCGAGCGGTGCCGACGCGCGGTAAGCATCCGGGCCAGGATGACGACCCCGGCGAACAGTGCCGTGAACCTGAGCCACGCCCACGGAGTGAGCAGGACGTGGGTGACGGGGAGCAGCAGAGCCAAGCCTCCAGAACCGTAGGTGGCGTCGAACTCCTGAAACCGCACCGCCCGGGCGGCGGGGCCCGCTGCCCGGGTCACGGTCGTCCGAAATTCCTGGTCGGCCTCGGCTGTTCCGGGAACGAAGCGGGGCGGGTGGTAGACGTAGCTGTGCTCGTCGAGCAGGCCGGTACTCCAGCGCACGGTGACGTCGTTGCCTTCGGCGTCCGTCTGCACCGACCTCACCGTCTACCTCGGCACCATCCCGCCGTTCACCGCGGCCCACCCGGGCACCGCGACACAGGAGTCCGCTCGCGAGCTGGTCAACAACTATCTGCTCAGCAACTTGTCCTCCCAGACCATCGACTTCGCGGCAGCGGTCTCGACAGACGGCACGGCCACCTCGTCGACGGTGAAGGCGGCCGACCTCTCGGGCGGCAACCCGTCCAACGCGTACTACGCCGACCTCGCCGCCCGGTACCTCGGCGACACCAACACCCAGGTCGTCAGCATCGCGCCGAACCTGATCGTCCCGCTCGCCACCGGTGGCGACACTCCCGACGACGAGTGGGAGCTGTCCGCCGACGGCACCGACCAGCGGGGCGACAACCCGCTCACCACGGTCGGCGGAGCGACCTTCGGCGCGACCGGAGCGGACGCGGTCAACGCACCGGCGAGCGCCACCTCCTTCGACGGCAGCACCGGCTTCCTGGAGAGCGACCACACCGCGGTCATGCCCGACCGCAGCCGTGCGCACCCGCGAGTCCCGGGAGTCGGTTCAGCGGGTGCGGCCCCGTGGTTTGAGGGGCACCGACGGGAATTCGGGGGCGGGCAGTGCGGGACCGTCGTAGCCGTGGACCTCGCCGAAGCGGGAGGTCTCCATCCAGTCCTTGCGCGCCTGGAGAACCTCCTCACTGGTCCGGCCGATGAAGTTCCACCACATGACGATCTCCTCGTCGAAGGGGGTTCCGCCGAGCAGTACCGTCCGGGCGGGCAGCTCCGCCGACTCGTTGACCAGGGTCAGGCTGTCGGCGCCGGGGTGGACGTAGCCCAACTCCGCCGGTTTCAGGGAGACATCGGCCAGCCGGACGCCCCCCTGGTCGACGAGGAGCCCGTGCTCGAAGGCGGGGTCGACGGCGAGTGTGACCCGCGCGCCGGGCCCGAGGACGATCTCGGCGCCGAGCAGGGGGGTGAAGGTCCGGACCGGGGAGGTCGTTCCGGCCAGGGTGCCGAGGAAGACCCTGATCTCGGCGCCCTCGGCATGCAGGGGCTCGGGCACATGGTGCTGGAAGTCCCTTTCGGTGTCCCGGTGTTCCCCGGGCAGCGCCACCCACAGCTGGACGCCGTGCAGGACCGTGGTCCGCGGGGTGGAGACCTCCGAGTGGCAGATGCCGTGCCCGCCCGTCATGAGGTTCAGTTCGCCGGGCCTGACGAAGGCGTGGGTGCCCAGGCTGTCGCGGTGTTCGATCTCCCCGCTGAACAGCCAGCTCACCGTCTGGAGTCCGGTGTGCGGATGCGGGGCCACATCCATGCCGCCGGTCGCGGCGACATCGTCGGGGCCGTAGTGGTCGGCGAAGCACCAGGCACCGATCAGGGTCCGGGCCCGCTGCGGCAGTGTGCGCCGCACGGTCATCGCCCGCGGGCCGCCGAGCGGTACATCACGCGGGGTGATCACCTCCACGCGCGGGGCCTCCCCGGACCGACCGCCCGCTGCGGCGCTCCGGCAGCGGACCTCGACCGGCTCTGTTTCGACGTTGCTCACCGCGACCGCCTCCCGGGCTTCACTCATAGTTTTATATTAAACAACAATCGTCATGATCATACGGCGATGATGGTGTCACGTACACGACGGAACGACGGGCCGGAAACGGCCACCCGAGGAGTCCCGAGTTGACCAGCCCCGCGACACGCCCCGCCCACCGGCGGATCTTTCTCGACAAGCAGAGCCCCGCGGCCTACCACGCGCTGGTCGGAACATCGGAGGCGGTCCATGCCGTAGCCGCCGACGCGGGACTCGACCGTACCCTCGTCGAGCTGGTCAATCTCCGGGTGTCCCAGATCAACCAGTGCGCCTACTGCCTCGACCTGCACACCAGGGCCGCCCTGCGGGCGGGCGACACGACCCAGCGGCTCGGGGTGCTGGCCGCATGGCGCGACACCGAGCTGTTCACCCCCGAGGAACGCGCGGCCCTGGCCCTGGCGGAGGTCACCACCGACCCGAGGGACACCGCCCAGGAGACCGTCTACGCGCAGGCCCGGCAGATACTCACGGACGACCAGGTCGCCGCGGTGATCTGGGTCGCGATCACCATCAACGCGTTCAACCGGGTCTCGATCATGAGCAAGCACCCGGTACGTCCGGTCGACGGAAGACAGCGAGTGGTCATCTCCGATCGAGATGACTGACATCCCGAACCATCGCCGGAGCGGGGGAAGCGAAGGGGACCCGCCGGGCGCTGAGCCCAGTGAGAGCACCGAGGAAGCTGCTCGACCGTCGCACGGCCGCAGGCCGGACCGCTCCCGGGCACCGGCAGCGGCTCGGCTCCCCTCCCCGAAGAAGGTCCCGTGTCCCCCTCGTCCGTTCTGCGCACCCCCGGCCGCACCGCCGCCACCGCCGAGGGCGGCGAGGGCCTCCCGGGCCGACTGGTCGCCCTGCTGGCCGTCGCCTCCGGAATGACGGTCGCCAACCTGTACTACGCCCAGCCCCTGCTGTCGTCGCTGCGCGATGCCTTCCACCTCGGCACGGCCACCGTGGGGGTCCTGATCACGCTGACCCAGGTCGGCTATGTGCTCGGAATGCTCTTCCTGGTCCCGCTCGGCGACCGGCTGGAGAAGCGGAGCCTGATCACCGCGCTGCTGGCGGTCACCACACTGGCCCTGGTGGCGGCCGGGCTCGCGACCGGCTTCCCGATGCTGCTGGCCGCCTCGATGATCAGCGGCGCCACCTCGGTCGTCGCCCAGATCCTGGTGCCGTTCGCCGCGAGCCTCGCTCCGGACCACGCCCGCGGTCGGATCGTGGGCCGCGTGATGAGCGGTCTGCTCACCGGCATCCTGCTCTCCCGGACCGTGAGCAGCCTGGTCTCCGACGTCGCGGGCTGGCGCGACGTCTACCTCGGCTCGGCGGCCCTGATGGCCCTGCTCGCGGTGGCCCTGCGCACCGCACTCCCCCGGCACGCGCCCACCACCTCCGTGCCGTACGCCGAGGTGCTGCGCTCCACCGCCAGGCTGCTCCGCACCCACCCCGCCCTGGTGCGCCGGGGCCTGTACCAGGCGGCGATGTTCGGCGCGTTCAGCGCCTTCTGGACCACCGTCTCCTATGTCCTCACCGGCCCCCGCTTCCACTACTCCCCCATCGGCGTCGGCGTGTTCGCCCTCGTCGGGGCGGCCGGGGCCGCGGTGGCGCCCCTCGCCGGGCGCTGGGCCGACCGGGGACACGCCCGCCCCGTGACCGGCATCGCGTTCGCCGTCGCCGCCCTGGCCTTCGCCCTCGCGGGTCTCGGCGGACACAGCATCGCGCTGATCGCCCTGGCCGCCGTCCTGCTCGACATGGCCGTGCAGACCACACTGATCCTCGGCCAGCACACCGTCTACCAGCTCGACGCCACCGCCCGGGCCCGGCTGAACAGCGCCTTCATCGCCACTTTCTTCCTCGGCGGCGCCCTCGGCTCCCAGCTCGCCTCCCTCGCCTACCGCTCCGGCGGCTGGGCCGCAGTCGGCGTCCTCGGCACAGCCCTCCCCCTCCTGGGCCTCCTCTACTGGCTCACCGAACACCGCACCCCCGCCCCGCCGTCGACCGGGGACGCCGCACAGCCCGGCCCGGCGGAACGGGGCCCCGCACTCCCGCCCGGCAGCGCCCAGCCCCGGCTCGACGTGCGCTGACGGGCAGCCCCGCGTGCGCTGGAGGGCAAGGCAGGGCCCGTTGCGGCGCCTAACGTCGCCCGAGTATCCACCGCACGGCACCGCAGGAGGCCCCTCATGTCCACCGGCTCCCACCCCAAGAGCAGCCAGCCGTGGCTGCATCAGAAGGGCGAGGTCATCCAGGAATTCGGGACCGTCAAGCAGTTCCCCCTCGGACTGTCCTACGACGCCCGGATGTACGCCTGCCAGCGCCTGAACCAGGTCCTGGCGGACACGCAGATCCTCCACGGCCTGTACAAGAAGCACCACTGGCTTCTGCGCGGCGCGACCTTCTACCAACTGCATCTGCTGCTGGACAAGCACGCCGGGGAGCAGTTGGCCATCGTCGACACGCTCGCCGAACGGATCCAGACGCTGGGCGGCGTCGCGGTCGGCGACTCGCGGCACGTTGCCGAGATCACCTCGATCCCCCGCCCGCCGGACGGCGTCGAGGAGGTCCCGGCGATGCTCTCACGGCTGCTGGAGGCCCACGAGACGATCCTGGTGGACGCCCATGACGCCGCCGCCCGAGTCGCCGAGCTCGGTGACGACGGCTCCAACGACCTGCTGGTCTCCCAGGTGATCCGCACCGGCGAACTCCAGGCCTGGTTCCTGGCCGAGCATCTCGTCGACACCCCCCTGGTCCGCGCCTGAGCGACGGCCCGTCGACCGCCCGGTCCGGAAGACCGCCGCCGCGCGCCGGGGCACACGGCGGATCCCTGCCGCCCCGTGCCCCGGCTCGGCCCGGCCCGAGCCGGCCCGGCAGGCCAACTCGGCCGCCGCCCGTCCACGTACGATGCGGCGGAGACCGTCGCCGGATCGGGCGGCCGCCGCGTCAACGGGAGCGCACGATGGACCTGCGGCAGATGGAAGTCGTCGTCGCGGTGGCGGACGCGGGCGGTTTCACCGCGGCGGCCAGGCAGTTGCATGTGGTCCAGTCCGCCGTGTCCGGCACCGTACGGGCCCTCGAACGTGAGCTGGGCACCCCCCTGTTCACCCGCACCACGCACCGGGTGTCCCTCACCCCCGCCGGGGAGGCGTTCCTGCCCGCCGCCCGGGCGACCCTGCGGTCCGCGGAACTCGCCCGGGAGGCGGTCGACGCGGCCAAGGGCGAGCTGCGCGGCCAGGTCACCGTGGGCATCATGCAGGGAGTCTGGGCCGGACTGCACCAGGCGCTGGCCGCGCTGCGCGAGGAGCACCCCGGGGTGGTCCTCCGGCTGCGGCAGGCGGCGGTGGCCGACATCCGGCAGGCGCTGCGCGAGGGCACGGTGGACCTGGCCGTGGTGGCGCTGGACCGCCAGCAGCAGCGGGGACTGGTGACCCGGCTGCTGTCCCGCGAGGCGATGGTCCTGGTGGCCTCGCCCCGGCGCCGACTGGACCCGGAGACGGGCGAGCCCACGGTCTCCTGGGCACAGGTCGCACAGCTGCCACTGGTGGACTTCACCCCCGGCTGGGCCATCCGCCACGCGGTGGACCGGGCCGCGCGCGCCGCCGGAGCGGACCGCGGTACGACCTTCGAGGTCAACGACATCGTGGCCGCCGCCGAGCTGGTCCGGCACGACCTGGGCGTGTGCGTCATGCCCCCGTCCATCGCGCTGCGCTTCCCGGATCTGGACCGCTACCGGTTCGAACGGCACGCGCCGAGCTGGCAGGTGATGGTGGCCCGCCCGCCCGGCGAACCGCCCGCGGCCGTGGCGGCCCTGCTGCGCCACATCACCTGACCCCCTGGCCCCCTGGCCCCCTGGCCCGCCGATACCCCACCGACGCCGTAGCGCGGTACGCCGTGGCGACGCCCATCCGCCGTACGCCGTGCCGTCGTCCGTCCGCCGCACACCGCACCGGCGCCCCTCCGCTATACACCACACCGGCGCCCATCCGTCGTACCAACACCCGTCCGTCGGGCAGCGTGCCGGTACCCGTCCGTGTGACTTGCACCTGACCTGGAGCGACACGCGCGCAACGCGGGCCGTTGACCGTACGATCAGCCAATGCCTGACACGACCGAAACCACGCCCGGCTGGCTGACTCCCGACGATCTGGAGTCGGCCCGTGCCCGCATGCCGATCCTCTACGTGGAAGCCGTGCCCGTACGCGTCGACGACAGCGGCGAAGTCACCAGCGTCGGACTGCTGTTGCGGATCGGGCCCGACGGGACCGTCAGCCGCACGCTCGTCTCCGGGCGCGTCCTGCACCACGAACGGGTGAGGGACGCGCTCCTGCGCCACCTGGAGAAGGACCTCGGCCCGGTGGCCCTCCCCCGTGTCCCCTCCTCCCTCCAGCCCTTCACCGTCGCCGAGTACTTCCCGACGCTGGGCATCACTCCGTTCCACGATCCCCGGCAGCACGCGGTGTCCCTCGCCTACATCGTGCCGGTGGCCGGGGATTGCCGCCCCCGCCAGGACGCGCTCGATCTGGAGTGGTTCAGCCCCCAGGAGGCGTCCTCGGACATGGTCCAGAACGACATGCCGGGCGGCCAGGGCCTGCTGCTCAAGCAGGCCCTGGCCCATGTCGGCTGCCTGTCCTGAGCGACCCGCCCCGGCACCGCGGCGCACGACCACCCCTCCCGTCCGGCCCTTCGGGTACGGCCTCGACGGGAGGGACCGGCCAACCGGGGACAGGCGGACCGGGGACAGGCGGACCGGGGACAGGTCCAAGGGCGGACGGCAGATAACAGACAGCAGGGGGCCGGGGGCGGGGCGCGGGGACTCCCGGGTCAAATTCCCTGCCCGTCACGGCAGTTGCAGGGCAATCCATCGTCCGAGGGGTTGCCTCCCTCAGGGAGCCATGTGACATAGTACTGACGTGAGCCAGCGACTGACCTGCGATGTCGTGGTCGTCGGCGCCGGAATGGTGGGCGCCTCCTGTGCCTGGTATGCCACCCGGACCGGGCTGGACGTCGTGCTCGTGGACCGTGGCCCCGTGGCGGGCGGCACCACCGGCGCGGGCGAGGGGAATCTGCTCGTCTCGGACAAGGCACCCGGACCCGAACTGGAACTCGCCCTGCTGTCGGCGGGCTTATGGGCCGACATCGCCGAGGAGCTGGGCCCGGCCATCGAGTACGAGGCCAAGGGCGGGGTAATCGTCTCCCCCTCCCCCGAAGGACTCACCGCCCTCACGGACTTCGCCGCCGGGCAGCGGGCGGCCGGGGTGACGGCCGTCCGGGTCGACCCCGACGGGCTCCGCGAACTGGAACCCCAGCTGGCCCCGGGCCTGGCGGGCGGTGTGCTCTACCCGCAGGACTGCCAGGTCATGCCCGCCCTCGCCGCCGCCCATCTGGTACGGGCCTCGGGTGCCCGGCTGCTCACCGGCCGAACGGTGACCGGCATCCTGCGCACCCCGCACGGCGCCGTGCGCGGGGTACGGACGGACCGGGGGCCGATCCATGCCCCGGCGGTCGTCAATGCCGCGGGCACCTGGAGCGGCGAGGTGGCCGCCCTGACGGGGGCGCCGCTGCCGGTGCTGCCGCGCCGCGGATTCGTCCTCGTCACCGAACCGCTGCCGCCCAGGATCCGGCACAAGGTCTACGCGGCCGACTATGTCGCGGACGTGGCGAGCGACTCCGCGGCCCTGGCGACCTCGCCGGTCGTCGAAGGCACGGCCGCGGGGCCGGTACTGATCGGAGCGAGCCGCGAACGCGTCGGCTTCGACCGGTCGCTCTCCCTCCCCGCGGTTCGGGCACTGGCGGCGGGGGCGATCCGGCTCTTCCCCTTCCTCAGGGCGGTGCGGGCGATGCGCGCCTACGCGGGATTCCGGCCGTATCTCCCCGACCATCTGCCCGCGATCGGCGCGGATCCCCGGGCGCCGGGCCTGTTCCACGCCTGCGGCCACGAGGGTGCCGGGATCGGACTCGCCACCGGCACCGGGCTGCTGATCGCCCGTCTGCTCAGTGGCACAGCACCGGACATGGACCTCGCGCCCTTCCGCCCGGCCCGCTTCGAAGAGGAGGTGGGGCCCGGATGAACCCGCCGCCCTGGAAGCCGCCACGGCGGAGCGCCGCCTTCACCGTCACCTTCGACGGTCGCGAGATCGAGGCACTGCCCGGCTGGACGGTCGCCGCCGCGCTGTGGGCCGCGGGCATCAGCTCCTGGCGCACGACCCGGCACGAGGGCCGCCCGCGCGGGGTCCTCTGCGGGATCGGTGTCTGCTTCGACTGTCTGGTGACCGTCAACGACCGGCCGAATCAGCGCGCCTGCCTGGTACCGGTGCGCCCCGGCGACGCGATCCGCACCCAGGAGGGCACGGGGCATGAGGACTGACCTGGTGGTGATCGGAGCGGGACCGGCCGGGCTGGCCGCGTCCCTCGCGGCGGCGGCGCGGGGCGTCCGTATCACCCTGGTGGATGCCGCACCCCGACCGGGCGGCCAGTTCTACCGGCAGCCCGCCGCCGCACTCGCGGACCGGCACCCGCGTGACCGGCGGAGCCCATGGACCCCCCGCGCCTCGCGGCACGGCCAGCGCACCTGGCGGCGCTTGCGGGAAGCACTTGAGGGGCAGATCGCGGCGGATCGCATCACGCAGCTGACGGATCATCATGTGTGGTGCCTGGCACGGGAGCCCGACGGCTTCGCCGTGCATGCGCTGCGCGGTCCGGAGCAGGAGGAGCCCTTCGTGGTGCGCGCCGCTGCCGTACTGCTGGCCACCGGCGGCCACGAGAAGGTGCTGCCCTTTCCCGGCTGGACGCTGCCCGGCGTGGTCACCGCAGGGGGCGCCCAGGCGCTGCTGAAGGGCGGACGCGTGGTGCCGGGGCGGCTGGCGGTCGTGGCCGGCACCGGACCGCTGCTGCTGCCGGTGGCGAGCGGGCTCGCCGCGGCCGGGACGAGGGTCGCGGCGCTGGTGGAGTCCGCCGCCCCGGGGAGCTTCGCCCGGCAGGCCCGAGCCCTGGCCGCAGAGCCGGGCAAGGCCATGGAGGCGGCCGGGTACGGGGCGCGGCTGCTGCGCCACCGGGTCCGGGTCCTGGCGCACCACACCGTGGTCGAGGCCCATGGCACCGACCGCGTCACGGCGGTCACGGTGGCCGCGCTCGACGCCGACGGCCGGGTGCGGGCCGGGACCCGGCGCCGCATCCCCTGCGACTGCCTCGCCGTCGGGCACGGTCTGCTGCCGCACACCGACCTCGCCGAGACCCTGGGCTGCCGCGTCGACGGCGGGCGGGTGCACGTCGACGGCGAACAGCGCACCGATATCCCGGGGGTGTGGGCGGCGGGTGAGGCCACCGGCGTGGGCGGGGTCGAACTGGCCCTCGCCGAGGGGCACATCGCCGGACGGTCGATCGCCGCGCGGCTCGCCGGTGCCGCGCCCGATCCGGGCGGAGCCCGGCATGCCGCCGCACGACGGGCCGCGCTGAGGCGCTTCGCCGCCGCACTCGACCTGGCCTACGCCCCGTGCGCGCGCTGGCCCGAACTGGTCACCGACGACACGGTGCTGTGCCGCTGCGAGGAGGTGCGGGCCGGGACCGTACGGGAAGCGGTGCGGGACCTCGGTGCCGGTGACCTGCGGACCGTCAAACTCCTCACCCGGGCCGGGATGGGGTGGTGCCAGGGCCGGATGTGCGGCTCCGCGGTCGCCGGGGTCGCCGGGTGTCCCGAGGAGGTGACGCGCAGGCCCTTCGCCCGACCGGTGCCGCTCGGAGTACTCGCCGGGGAGCAGCCGGAGTAGGGACGCGGCAATCGACAGCCAACAGTGCAATGTCACACCTCACACACCGCACCGCGCTTCACCTCACTCGAAGGGGATCTCCATGACCGTCCCGCAGCACCGCCCCTGGCGCGGGGTCCTCGTGGCCACCGCGCTGCCCTTCACCGAGCAACTCGCCGTAGATCAGGGCAGGTTCGCCGAGCACTGCGCCTGGCTGAGGGAGAACGGCTGCGACGGAGTCGTGCCGAACGGCTCGCTGGGCGAGTACCAGGTCCTGACCCCCGAGGAACGCGCCAGGACCGTGGAGACCGCGGTGTCCGCGGTCGGCGGCGCGCGCGTGATGCCCGGGGTCTCGGCATACGGATCGGCCGAGGCCCGCCGCTGGGCCGAGCAGGCCCGCGACGCGGGCTGCGGCGCGGTGATGCTGCTGCCGCCGAACGCCTACCGCGCCGACGAGCGGTCCGTACTCGCCCACTTCGCGGAGGTCGCGAAGGCGGGCCTGCCGGTCGTGGCGTACAACAACCCGGTCGACACCAAGGTGGACCTGGCTCCCGAACTGCTCGCGAAGCTGCACGCCGAGGGGTACGTCCAGGCGGTCAAGGAGTTCTCGGGCGACCCCCGACGCGCCTACCGCCTCGCCGAACTGGCTCCGGAACTCGACCTGTTGATCGGCGCCGACGATGTCATGCTGGAGCTGGCGGTGGCGGGCGCCAAGGGCTGGGTTGCCGGTTATCCCAACGCGCTGCCCCGTCTGTCGGTGCGGTTGTACCGGGCGGCGGTCACGGGTGACCTGGACACGGCCCGGGCGCTGTACCGACTGCTCCATCCGCTGCTGCGCTGGGACTCCCGGGTGGAGTTCGTCCAGGCGATCAAGCTGTCGATGGATGTCGTGGGGCGGTACGGCGGTCCCGTACGCCCGCCGCGGGTCCCGCTGACGCCCGACGAGGCGAGTGCCGTGCGGGCCCTCACCGAGAAGGCCGTGGCCGCGGGGTCGGTCTGAGCGGGCCGCACCGAGCGGAAGGAGAGCGGACATGCGCAGCAGACTCGTCCTGCACGCCGTGGACTCCCACACCGAGGGGATGCCGACCCGGGTGGTCACCGGCGGTATCGGCACCCTTCCCGGGGCCACCATGAACGAACGGCGCCTGTGGTTCCGTGAACACCGGGACGGGGTACGGCGGTTGCTGATGAACGAGCCGCGCGGGCACCCGGCGATGAGCGGCGCCGTCCTCCAGCCGCCGACCCGTCCGGACTGCGACTGGGGCGTGCTGTTCATCGAGGTCTCGGGCCTTCTGCCGATGTGCGGGCACGGCACGATCGGTGTGGCCACGGTACTGGTGGAGACGGGGATGGTCGCGGTCACCGAACCGCTCACCACCCTCCGCCTGGACACCCCGGCGGGTCCCGTCGTCGCCGAGGTGGCCGTCCGGGACGGCACCGCCACCTCCGTGACCCTCAGAAACGTGCCGTCCTTCGCCGTGGCTCTCGGCCGCAGGGCCATGCTGCCGGACGGGCGGACGGTGACCTACGACCTGGCCTACGGCGGCAACTTCTACGCGATCCTGCCGCTGGCGGAGTTCGGACTGCCCTTCGACCGCGCCCGCAAGAACGACATCCTCGCGGCGGGACTGTCCCTGATGGACGCGATCAACGCGGAGCAGGAGCCGGTCCATCCCGAGGATCCGACGATCCGCGGCTGCCACCATGTGCACCTCTACGCGCCGGACGCCACCGCCCGGCTGTCCCGGCACGCGATGGTCATCCACCCGGGCTGGTTCGACCGCTCCCCCTGCGGTACGGGCACCAGCGCACGCATGGCACAGCTGCAAGCGCGCGGTGAACTCCCCCTGCACACCGACTTCGTGAACGAGTCCTTCATCGGAACCCGGTTCACCGGACGGCTGCTGGGCACGACGGAGGTGGCCGGACTGCCCGCGGTCCTGCCCAGTTTCACCGGCCGCGCCTGGGTGACCGGCACCGCCCAGTACCTGCTGGACCCTGAAGACCCTTTCCCCGAAGGCTTCGTGCTCTAGTTCCCCGAAGGCTTCGAGCTCTAGCCGCCCCTTCCCGTCGCCCCCTTCTCATCGCCCCCTCCCGCCCCCTCCGCGACCGCTCCCACGCCTGGAATACTCGTGGTGCGTGACATGGCACAGCCCGGCGAACAGGGCTGTGCCCTGCCGACTCCCGTACTCCCCAGGTGCCGTACAACCCGTACAAGGAGACACCCCCATGACCGCCCAGCGCACCGGTTCGCCGTCCGCCGCTCCCGCCCTGCCCACGCTCGGCGGCAAGAGGAGCAGCTACCGCGAGCGGGTCGCCGACGCCCTGCGGGCCGCCCTGGTCGCGGGCGAGTTGCTCCCGGGCGAGGTCTACTCCGCGCCCGCGCTCGCCGGGCGGTTCGGTGTCTCGGCGACCCCGGTGCGCGAGGCGATGCTCGATCTGGCCAAGGAGGGCCTGGTCGACACCGTCCCCAACAAGGGTTTCCGGGTCACCGCCGTCTCCGAGAAGCAGCTCGACGAGTACACCGAGATCCGCTCCCTCATCGAGATCCCGACCACGGTCGGGCTGGCCCGGACCGCGGACCGGGTGTCACTGGAGGCGCTGCGGCCCGCCGCACGGGAGATCGTCTCCGCCGCGGTCGCGGGGGACCTCATCGCCTATGTCGAGGCCGACACCCGCTTCCACCTCGGTCTGCTCGCGCTGGCGGGCAACGCCCATCTGGTGGAGGTCGTCGGCGATCTGCGCAAGCGGTCCCGGCTGTACGGCCTGACCGCCCTGGTGAAGGCCGGCCGGCTGCTGGCCTCGGCACAGGAGCACCTCGAACTCCTGGACGCCCTGCTGGACGGGGACGAGGAGGCCGTCCGGGCGGTGATGACCCGGCATCTGGGCCATGTGCGGGGCCTGTGGGCGGCCCATGACGGCGGTACCCACCACGACGCGGGACACTGAGCCGCATCCGCGCCGCATCCCGTCGTGCATCCACACCGCGCCCCGGCGCGGATGTGCACCTGGGCGCGGCGCGGATACACGCCGGGGCACGCGAGTGGCACTGTGGGCGTCGCCCCATGTGAGCGGAGGCCGATCACCATGACCGTCATCGCCTGGATCGTCGAAGGCACCTGGCCCGCCTGTGTCGACGCGGTCGCGGCCCACGCCCCGGAGAACGCGGACATCACGCTGCTGCATGTCGCCGACCCCGGCGCCCCCGGCGCCGCCCATGGTGCCTTCGCCGGACTGCTCGGCCGGGCCCACCCCGGGCGTGACCCCGGAACCGCGATGGAGCACCAGGCCACAGCCGCGGGCGAACGCCTCCTGACCGCGGCCGCGGAACGCCTGGGGCGTCCGTGCACCCGCCGGGAGCGCAGCGGCCGCGCCGAACGGGAGGTGGTGGCCGCCGCCGAAGGAGCCGATCTGCTGGTCCTGGCCCGTGACGGCGACCGCACCCGTCTCGGCCCGCACAGCCTGGGACCCGCGGGCCGCTTCGTCGTCGACCACGCCCCCTGCCCCGTCCTGCTCGTCTGGCCGGAACCGGCTCCCGGCACAGCGACCCTGCCCCCGCCGCCGCCTCTGCCGCACCGGCCCCAGGATCGTTGAGTGACAGGGGGACAAAGGTCTACTCCGCGTTGGACAGAGCCTCGGTGATCAGGCGGGTGGCGAAGTCGTGGTCGCCGCCGATCCGGTTGATGTGCTCGGCGAGCAGCACGGCCGTGGCTTCCAGCGGATTCATCTCGGCCGCGGTCCAACTGCCGTACTGGGCACGCCAGAGGTTGGGGCTCAGTCCGGTGCCGGCGGCGACGAGCAGACCGGCCATGGTGGGAATGACCTCGGGACGAAAGGACTTGGTCATCGCGCGCATGGTGGCCACGAGGGCGGGCACCGAGTACTCGATGACGTCCTTGCCGTGGCTCTCGCAGGTCATCCGGAGCCACTTCATGAACACATAGATGAGCGTGCAGACGCCGTCCAGCAGCGCATCGACTCCCCCGGGGCCCAGGGAGGCGACGAACTGGTCCACTAACTCCTGCTGTTCGGGATCGCTCCCGGTCTTGCCGTCGTAGATGGCCTTGAGCCTGGAATCGATCACCATGAGCGCTGCGCCCACATCGCCGACGGGTGCGTACTGGGGATCACAGGGTGATGTCACGGAACTCCTCCTCACACGACCGCGGCGTACCGCGCGGCATGTTCGTACGGTAGACCGCCGCTCGGAGCCGGGTCGGCGACTTCCGGTGAAGGAACCTTTCGGTTGGCCGAACCGGCCCTGGGCCGGCAGCCCGTGTGCGTACGCTCCTCCGTACGGCAGGGCGCGCCGGGCCGGTTCCGGGACGGTACGGGCCGCCGGAGTGAGCCGCCCTCCGCCGTCTGCGCGGCTCAGTGGTCCGGACGACCCGCGTCCGCGCCCGAAGCGTGGTGCTCTCCCCGCTCACCCCGCAGTCGGTGTCCGCAGTGGACGTCGAGGCCGCCGTGGAAGCCGTCCGGCGCCGGTGCGCCCGGGTGCCCGGCCGTCGTCGCGCAGTGCGCCCAGTGGGCGTCGTCGAGCATCTGGTCGCTGTCCGACGCCGCGTTGGCCAGCCCGGCGCAGCACAGGGTGAGCAGCAGGGCGCCTGCGGCGATGGGGAGCCTGCGGCGGGGCGGAGGGGGTTCGAGCAGGGCCCGGACCCGTTGGGGTACGGCGCCCCCGGTGGCGGCCAGCCCCAACGCTCTGGGCTGGTGGGACGCGGTGGCGAGGGCGGCACGGCCGACCGCACGGGCGACGACCCGGCGGCTGCCGACCCGTGCCGCGGCCTCCTCGTCGGCCCAGCGTTCCAGGGCGAAGCCGCCCGCCTCGGCAAGGGGCCGCAGCAGCGGATTGACGGCCGCCGCAAGCCGCCACAGGATCTGGAACCGGTGGTGCCGGCCGCGCAGATGGGCCCGTTCGTGTGCCAGCAGGGCCTCTCGTTCCCCGTCGCCGAGGCAGCGCAGCATGCCCCGCGACACCACGATGCGGCCGGGCGCACCGGCCAGGGCGAACGCCTGCGGGGCGTCCTCGTCGAGGACGACCAGTTCGCTCCCGCCGGGCATCCGCGCGCACTCGCGCCGCGCCCACAGGAGGTGACGTACCTGCCGTACGGCGACGCACACCAGGCAGGCGGATCCGCCCAGCAGGACCAGGGCGCTGCCTCCCGCGACGACGAGGTGGACCGGGTCCTCGGCCCGCAGCGCAGGCACCGACCACCGGCCCTCCTCGGCGACCTCCGGGATCTGGGCGATCCTGGTGAACGCCAGCAGGGCCAATGACCCCGCCCAGCCGACCGTCGTCACCAGGGCGACGCAGACGAGCGCCCACGCCGCGGTGCGCGGGGCGAGCCGACGGGACAGGCGGGGTGCGAGCGCGGCCAGCAGGGCCGTGACGGCGAGCGGTATGTAGACGCTGATCAGCACCGGCTCACGTCCCGTGGCCGGTGCGCCCGGTGTCGTCGTCCCCGTCGCGCCCGGACAGCAGCTGGTGCAGCAACTGCTCGTCCCGCTCGGAGAGTTCGGAGACGAAGCGGGTCAGCACCGCCTCGCGGTCCGAGCCGCCCTCCAGCAGCGACTTCATGCGCTGCGCGGTGTGCGACGCCTCGTCGCGGGCCGGCGCGTAGGCGTATCCCCGGCCCTCGCGGTGCCGGGTCAGCATGCCCTTGTCGAACAGCCGGGACAGGATCGTCAGGACCGTGGTGTATGCCAGGCCCCCCGGAAGCCGCTCCAAGACCCGCCGGGCAGTGAGCGGTTCGTCGGCGGACCAGAGAGCGGCGAGCACGTCGCTCTCCAGCTCACCGCGCGCCCGCCTGCCCGGTGCGCCGTGAGCCTCGTCGTCCCTGGGGTCGTTCACCGTCGGCCTTTCTCCCGTCCTGCAACGATCAGGCTACCCGACGTCCTCCTACTAGTTGTAGGAGGTAAGCTCCGTGCTTCGAACCGCGAGCTACTACATGTCGTAGTCAACACTCTCTCCCCGAAGCGCAGAGGACAGCCCATGACCAACCCCGGACATTCGCCTGCGAGACGCGCGACCGCGGCTCTCCCGCCGGCACCCCGCGGTTCGGCCACCCCGTCACGGCGGATCGGGATCGTCTCGGCGGGCGTCGGCGCGGGCCACGACGGCGCCGCCGCCGAGCTGGAGCGCCGGCTGCTGGCGGACGGCTGCGCCGTCGACCGCTACGACCTGCTGGATCTGCTGCCCGCCGGGCTCGGGCGGGCCGTGCGGGACGGCTACCGCCGGATGCTGGTCCGCGCCCCCTGGGCCTACCAGAGGATCTACGCGGGCACCGAACGCGCCGGAGGCGGCGGTCCCGTGGCGCGCGCCCTGCTCCGGGCCGCCGAGGACCGCGTCCTGAACGCCCTGCGCCCCGGTACGGGAGCCGTCGTCTCCACCTACCCCGGCGCCAGCCGTGTGCTCGGCAATCTGCGCCTCGCGGGGCGCCTGGGCGTCCCCGTCCTCACCTATCTGACCGACTTCTCGGTGCACCCGCTGTGGGTGGCGGACGGCGTGGACGTCCATCTCGCGGCCCATGCCGTGCCCGCGGCCCAGGCCCGGGCGGCCGGAGCCCGGGACGTCCGGGTGTGCGGTCCGGTCGCCGACCCCCGGTTCCGCCCCTGCGACGGGCCGGAGCGCGACCGGGCACGAGCCAGGTTCGGACTGCCGCACGACACCCCGCTCGCACTGCTGGTCGCCGGGTCCTGGGGGGTCGGTCCGGTCCGGCGGGTCGCCCGGGAACTGCGCGCGTGCGGCGCCGCCGTCCCGGTCGTCGTCTGCGGCCGCAACGAGGCGCTCGCCCGGCATCTGCGCGCGGACGGCGTCGAGCACGTGCACGGCTGGGTCGACGACATGCCCGGCCTGATGCACGCGGCGGACGTCCTGGTGCAGAACGCGGGCGGGCTCACCTCCCTGGAGGCGTTCGCCACGGGCCTGCCCGTGGCGAGCTACCGCTGCATACCGGGCCACGGCCTGACCAACGCCGCCGCACTCGACGAGGCCGGGGTGGCCGTCTGGATCCGGGACCCGGCCGACCTCAAGAGCGTGCTGTGCGATCTGGTCGACGGTCCGCTGGGACAGCGGCAACGCACGGCGGCGCTGGGCCTCTTCGCGCCCACCCCGGACGACGGCCCGGCGGCCGAGGCGGCCCGGGTCCACCGCACGGGACCGGCGCCCCGCCGCCACCGGCCGGCCGCCCGGCTCCGCCGCACCCGCCCGCGCCGCCTCGGCGTCACCACCGCGGCGGCGTGCGCCGTGTGGGCCTGCGCCGTCGGCACCGGCATCGCGGCGACGGAGGAGGGACCGGTCCTGCTGCGCACCCTGGGCCACTCCCTCGACCCCGACCGCCCCGAGCCCGGCCAGGGCACCGCCCCGGAAGGACACCACTCGTGAATGCGTCCCCGCTCCTTCGCACGGCCGCCCTGACCGCCGCCCTCGCGGCCGCCGGGCACTGCGCTCCCGCCGTCTCGGCCTTCGGCCCGCTGCGCAACCGCTTCATGCCCCGTCTGTCCGGCCGGGGCCGTGCCGACCACGTCGCCCTCACCTTCGACGACGGACCCGACCCGCTGTCCACCCCGTTCTTCCTGCGCCTGCTCGACGCGCGCGGGGTGCGCGCCACCTTCTTCCTGCTCGGCAGCCAGGCGCGCCGCAGTCCCGGCCTGGTCCGCGAGATCGCCGCGGCAGGGCACGAGATCGGCGTCCACGGCTGGCTCCACCGCCCCCTGCCGCTGCGCGGCCCGCGCGCCACCCACGACGACATCGCCCGCGCCCGTGACACGGTCGCCGCGATCACCGGTGACCGGCCCACGCTCTTCCGGCCGCCGTACGGTGTCATGTCCGCCGCCGCCCAGGTGGCGGCCCGCCGCCTCGGGCTCACCCCGGTGCTGTGGACCTGCTGGGGTGAGGACTGGACGTCCCGGGCCACGCCCGAGTCCGTCCACCGCACGGTGACCGCCGATCTGGACGGAGGCGGCACCGTCCTGCTGCACGACTCCGACTGCACCTCCGCCCCCGGCGCCTGGCGCTCGGCCCTGGGCGCCCTCCCCCGCATCCTCGACACCTGCACCCAGCGGGGCCTGACGGTGGGCCGGCTGCGCGACCACGGATGGCCACCGGCGGAGGGGGAGAGCCGGGGCGCCCGGGAGCTGCCACCGGTGCGGCTGTGGTGAGGGCCTGCCGCACCGGCGACCGGGGTCAGTCGGCGCGCTGGGCGACCGACTCGCGCCGGTGCGGCCGCGGAGCAGTGGTCCGGCGCTCCCGGACCTGTGCATGGGCCATCAGGCCGAACAGGATGATCACCAACACGGCCGAGGAGCCGACCGTGCCGAGGTTCAGACCGCCCTTGGCCGTCGGCTTGGTCAGGAGGTCGCCCGCGGTGGCGCCCAGGGGGCGGGTGAGGACGAACGCGATCCAGAACAGCAGCACGTTCGGCACCGCCGGCACCTTCATCAGGGCAACAAGGACGGCCAGCGCCCCGGTGACGAGCAGCGCGCCGCCGGCGTAGCCGAGACCGGAGCTGTCGGAGAGGAAGTCGCCCATGGACGTGCCGAGCGTGTTGGAGACGAGGATCGCCGACCAGAACAGCGCCTCGCCCCGGAAGGTGACGATCTCCCGGATCTGGAAGGTCATCCCGGTCAGCCGCCACACGGCGAAGATGACCAGCAGGATCGAGATCAGGATCGCGGCGCCGGTCGGGTAGCCGAGGCCGAGGCCCTGCGGTCCCCACCCGAGTGAAGTGGCGCCGTTGGAGAGATACACGGCGCTGGCATCACGGTTCATGAAGTCGGACATGGTGGTCCCGGCCATGCTGGTCGACAGGATCACGGTCCAGTAGAAGAACGGGTTGTAGCGGCTGGACCTGAGCTGGACGACGAGTGTCACCACGAAGACGAGGAACAGTGCGACCGTGGTGAGGAAGTAGCCGACCTTCAAGGTCTGTGCGAAGAGGTCGCCGGCCGTCTCACCGAGGGTGGTCGCGGCGATCTTCATGATCCAGAACGCCAGTGTCACCTCCGGGAGTTTCTTCATCACCGACGTGCCCCTGCTCGTCACGCCGAGATCGGTGAAGCCTTCCGGTTGCTCCAAGGTGGGGGCTCCTGTCCGGGAGTACGCCGGTGCGCCCGCCCCGCGACGGGGGGCGCACCCTGTGAGGAGAGGCGACCGCGAGGACGGCCGCCGGAGTCGACCTTGGCAGTGTCGGCCCGATGTGTCCCGACCGTCCGCCGGGTGGCTGCTCAGTCGGCGTGTCGCGGTGCCCGCTGCGGCTGCCTCTCTCCCCCCCCCCCCCCCCGCGGCCCTTCCGCGTGACCGTCGGGCGCGGGCGATCCGGGACGGCTCACCCGGTACAGGGGTTCATGAGGCGATCAGCAAGCGCAGCCGGGTCCGGCCGAAGAGCCCTGCCGTCGCCCGGGCGTGCCGGGACACAAGGAGCCCCAGGGACAGGGCGACGAGGGCACCGACGGCGAGACCGGCGAGGATGTCGTGCGGATAGTGGGCCCCGACCCACACCCGGGAGACCGCCATCGCCAGCGCGAGGACGGTCGCGATCGCGCCGAGGCGGGTGGAGACGAAGCACAGGGCGACGGCTGCCGCGGCGGCCGCGGTGGCGTGGTTGCTGGGGAAGGACCAGTCGCCGGGCGCGGGACACGCCTCCAGCGTGATCACATGCAGGGACCGGCAGGGCCTGTTCTCGTGGACCGCCTGCTTCAGCGCGGTGCTGACGGCGAAGGCGATCACGGTCAGCACCGGGGCGGCCAGGGCCTTCACGGCCTGTCCCCCATCCTCGTTCCGCGCCTGCCACCAGCCGACGAGCATCAGGACGGCGAACAGGGCCAGCCCGTAGGTGGAGTACGCCGAGACGACGCCGTCCAGCCAGGACGGGGCGCTGTGCGCGGCATCGACGGCGTCCTCGTACACGCTCCGGTCGAGCCCGGAACCGCCGTACGCCTGTGCGGCAGCCAGCGGCGTGGCCCCATGCATCAGGCTTCGCCTCCCCCGGCGCTGTGGGCACGCCGGGAGCGCATCAGCTCCAGGGCGACGGGGACGAGGGAGACGACGACGATGACGGCGATGATCGGCAGGAGGTAGCGGTCGACGTTGGGGACCGAGGCGCCCAGCCCGTATCCGGCCAGCACCAGACCCACGGTCCACAGGAGTCCGCCGAGCGCCTGCCAGAACGTGAAGGTCCGCACCGGGACGTCCAGCGCGCCGGCGAGCGGGTTCAGCACCGTGCGCACCACGGGCAGAAAGCGGGCCAGCACGATCGCTTTGGCGTGTCCGTAGCGTTCGAGGATGTCCGACGCCCGGGCGGCACCATCGGTGATCTTGCGGGACTTCGTGCGGGCGAGCAGTGCCGGTCCGGCACGTCGCCCGAGCAGGTATCCGGTCTGGGCCCCGGCCAGTGCACCCGCCGCGGCGGCGATGAGCACCCAGCCGAGGGACAGATGCCCCGGCGTGGCCGCCGAGCCTCCGGCGCACAGCAGACCGGCGGTGAACAGCAGCGAGTCGCCGGGGAGGAAGAAGCCGATGAGCAGGCCGGTCTCGGCGAACATCACCACGGCGATGCCGATGGTGCCGAAGGCGGCGAGCAGCGACTGCGCGTCGAGGACGTTCACGGCGAGCTGAAGCGGGAGTGCGGCTTGGTCTGCAAGCGTCATCGGCTCTGGGCCCCTTCGGTGATCGGCTGTCGGGTGTACCCGACACGGGCGTCGACCGCTGCTACGACGCGCACACGGAAAGTCCCCCGCGTCTACAGTTCAGTAGTCGGTCTACACCACTGTAGACGAACACGGCCGCCGGGCGCAGTCCGGAAGCCGATGCCGCGGTCGCCGCCCACCGCTCCTACGTCCTGGCGCAGGCCGAGCAGGCCCTGCCCAGGGCGAAGGCGCTCGCCGACCAGTTGATGACGGACCTGAACGCCTGGGTGAAGAAGGCGGGCACCGCCGAGATCACCTCGACGTCCATGGCCAATGGCGCGAAGAGCCTGCTCGACGAGGTCGCCCGCAACAAGGTCACCGGCGAGGAGGAACGCTGCTCGCACACCGACCTGGTCGACTTCAAGGCCAACCTCGAAGGTGCGCAGACGTCGTACGACCTGCTCAAGCCGATCGCCCGGAAGAACGACCCCGCGCTGGCCAAGGAACTCGACAAGCAGTTCGCCTCCCTGAGCGGGCAGTTGGCCGCCTACCGCACCCGCGACGCCGCAAACCGGAACTCCTCCGCCTACGGGTCCTACGAGTCCTACGACAAGGTCTCCGAGGCCGAGCGCAAGGAACTCTCCGACGGGGTCAACGCCCTGGCCGAGCCGCTGTCGAAGCTCGCCGCCGCTGTGGCGAAGTGAACCCGACGGCACGACGCGGCCACGAGCAGACCCAGCAGGTGAGTCCGGCCCTGTTCGCCGTCACCACGGCACCCCACTGCTTCAACCGGAGAAAGCAACCGGCGTGTTCGGCAACTATCTGATCGGACTGCGCGAGGGTCTGGAGGCGAGCCTCGTCGTCTGCATCCTCATCGCCTATCTCGTCAAGACCGGCAACAAGAACCGGCTGACGCCCGTGTGGACAGGCGTCGCCCTCGCCGTCGCGCTCTCGCTCGCCTTCGGTGCCCTGCTGCAATTCGGTTCGTCCACCCTCACCTTCCAGGCGCAGGAGATCCTGGGCGGCACCCTGTCCATCCTCTCCGTCGGGCTGGTCACCTGGATGGTGTTCTGGATGCGGCGCACCGCCCGCCACCTCAGAAGCGAACTCCACGGCAAGCTCGACGCCGCTCTCGCGCTCGGCACCGGCGCCCTCGTGATCACCTCCTTCTTCGCCGTCGGCCGCGAAGGACTGGAGACGTCGCTGTTCATCTGGACCGCCGTGCAGGCCAGCGGCGACGGGGTGCGCCCCCTCGTCGGCGCCCTGCTCGGTCTGGCCACCTCCGTGGTGCTGGGCTGGCTGTCTACAAGGGGACGCTGCGTATCAACCTGGCCAAGTTCTTCCGCTGGACGGGCGCCATGCTCGTCCTCGTCGCCGCCGGCGTCCTCGCGTACGGCATCCATGACCTCCAGGAAGGCGGCATCCTGCCGGGCCTGCGCAACCTCGCCTTCGACATCGGCGACACCATCCCGGCCGACTCCTGGTACGGCACCCTGCTCAAGGGCATCTTCAACTTCCAGCCCGATCCCACCGTCCTCCAGGTCATCGTCTGGCTGCTGTACCTCACCCCCGTCATGGCCCTCTTCCTGGCCCCGGAGCGCACGCGCCCCGCTGCCCTGTCCCAGCGGGCCGCCGGCCGCCCGAGCACCGAATGAGCGGCATCACCTGGCGCTGTCGGCTGCGGCCAAGCTCGTGAGCGTGGCCGTCGGTTCCGGGCCCCTCCTTCGGCCCGCTCAACCCGGCAGAAGGAGGGGCAGTGCTCACTGGGCCGCGCCTGCACCGGGCAACGTGTGCCGGACGCCGCAGGGACTCGAGCAGCCCCCCGGCGCTGCGATCAGCTGCCGCGCCGCGTACTCCACGTACTCGTGCAGCCCGTAGGCCAGGGCGAGTGCCGCCACCGCCGCAACGACCACCGTCCCCGCCAACGCCGTGACGCCTGCCCGCCGGACACCCCCGCGCGGAGCCGTCGGCTCGGGCAGGAGCAGGGCCTCGACGCGCTTTCGCACCGGGCCGCTCGTCGCCGACAGCCGGGGATATCCCGTGACGCGCGGACGGGACGTCCCGGCCAGCGCCGCCCGGGCGATGGCCGCGGCCGCCACCCGCCGGTTCCCCACGGCTCTGGCCGCATCCTCGTCCGCCCACCGTTCCAGCTGGAAGTCCAGCGCCTCCCGAAGGCTCCGAAGGGAGGGGTGCACGACAGCGGCGAGGTCGGCCAACGCCGACAGCAGATGGTGGCGCCCGGCCAGATGCGCCCGCTCGTGCTCCAGGAGAACCGTGCGCTCGCCCTCCCTCAGCGACCGCAGCATCCCGGACGTCACGACCACTCTGCCGCTGCGCCCCCGGTACCGGGGAAGCGCGAAGGCGTCCACGTCGCTTCCCGGGACCACCAGCACATCCCCGTCCCCCGTGCCCTCCTCCGCCGCCAGCCAAGCACGCCTGAGCAGCGAGCGGTGCCGAGACCAGCGCCGCACCACCAGGACCAGCTGCACCGACAGCAGCGCACCGGACAGGACGGCGAACGGGACCGCGGCAGGCCAGACCTCCACCACCCGTGTGGCGGGCCGTGCCGCCCGTCGCGCCGATCAGAACCGGCTTGCCCGCGAGCGCGCCCGGGTCGAGCAGATCGAAGAAGGACTTGAACAGCCCGCTGTACGAGGCGCTGAACACCGATGTCACGGGGACCAGGCCGTCGGCGCGCGTCACCGCCTCGATCGCGTCGGCCAGTTGGGGTGGGGGGAAACCGGTGACGAGGTTGTTGGCGACGGCGACCGCCAGGGCACGCAACTCGATGACTTCCGTCTCCGCCGTGTGGCCCCCGGCGGCGAGTTCGTCGCGGACGGTGTCGGTGAGGCGGTCCGCCAGCAGGCGGGTGGACGAGGGGGTGCTCAGACCTGCGGACACAGCAACGAGCTTCATGCGGCGGTCACCCCTTCCGAAGAGATGTCCTGTGCGGAGGCGAGGAGCGTTTCATGGGTCGGCGCCTCCGGTACGTCCGCCGGGCGGCCGACGGCGAACTCCTTGCGCAGCACGGGTACGACCTCCTCGCCCAGCAGATCGAGCTGTTCGAGCACGGTCTTCAGCGGCAGCCCCGCGTGGTCCATCAGGAACAACTGGCGCTGGTAGTCACCGGCGTACTCGCGGAAGCCCAACGTCTTCTCGATGACCTGCTGCGGGGAGCCGACCGTCAGCGGGGTCTGCTCGGTGAAGTCCTCCAGGGACGGCCCGTGGCCGTACACCGGCGCGTTGTCGAAGTACGGCCGGAACTCCCGCACCGCGTCCTGCGAGTTCTTCCGCATGAACGCCTGGCCGCCCAGGCCGACGATCGCCTGCTCGGACGTGCCGTGTCCGTAGTGGGCATAGCGTTCCCGGTACAGCTCGACCATCCGCTTGGTGTGGTCGGCCGGCCAGAAGATGTTGTTGTGGAAGAAGCCGTCGCCGAAGTGGGCGGCCTGCTCGGCTATCTCGGGCGAACGGATCGAGCCGTGCCAGACGAACGGCGGGACCCCGTCCAGCGGACGCGGGGTGGAGGTGAAGCCCTGGAGCGGGGTGCGGAACGTGCCCTCCCAGTCCACCACGTCCTCGCGCCACAGGCGGTGCAGCAGGGCGTAGTTCTCCACAGCGAGGTTGATGCCCTCGCGGATGTCCTTGCCGAACCAGGGGTAGACCGGGCCGGTGTTGCCGCGCCCCATCATCAGGTCCATCCGGCCGTCCGCGAGGTGCTGGAGCATCGCATAGTCCTCGGCGATCTTCACCGGGTCATTGGTGGTGATCAGGGTGGTCGAGGTGGAGAGGATCAGCTTCTCCGTCCTCGCGGCGATGTATCCGAGCATCGTGGTCGGCGAGGACGGCACGAACGGCGGGTTGTGGTGCTCACCGGTCGCGAAGACGTCGAGACCGACCTCCTCCGCCTTCAGCGCGATGGCGACCATGGCCTTGATCCGCTCGTGCTCGGTCGGTGTACGCCCGGTGGTGGGGTCCGGCGTGACGTCACCGACCGTGAAGATCCCGAACTGCAAGGTTCCTCCGGTTGTCGGGTGATCGAGTGGTTCTCGAACGGTAGGAGTCCCCAGCGGGGGCGGAATGACTGTGCGTGCAGGGGAAGTGGTCCCACAGCGTTCTCTACACCTGCCCTGGCCTCGGTGTTCGCTCTCGGGCAAGCATCCGTGCGTCGACGGACTCGGGGGCCCCGACCACCGCTCTAGCGTCAGCGGAACAGTCCGTGCCCGAAGGGCCGACGGAAACAGTCCGTGCCCGGAGATCCGGCGGAACGAGGAGAGGCATGAGCGCGAACGAGCTGACCGATGTGGTGGTCGTCGGGCTGGGGCCGGGCGGCGAGTACATCGCCGGCACACTGGCCGAAGCGGGGCTGGACGTGGTGGGGGTGGAGTCGGAACTCGTCGGAGGCGAGTGTCCGTACTGGGGGTGTGTGCCCAGCAAGATGATGATCCGGGCGCAGAACCTGCTCGCCGAGGTGGGGCGGGCGCCCGCCCTCGCCGGGGAAGCGGTCGTGACCCCGGACTGGGCCAGGGTCGCCGGACGGATCCGTGGCGAGGCCACCGACGACTGGAACGACCAGGTGGCCGCGGACCGTTTCACGGCGAAGGGCGGTCGGCTCGTCCGGGGGTCGGGGCGCCTCGCCGGGCCGCGCCGTGTGACGGTCGGCGACCGCACCTTCGAGGCCCGGCGCGGTGTCGTGCTGGCCACCGGCACCCGGCCCCGGATCCCCCCGGTGCCGGGTCTGGAGGGAACGCCGTACTGGACCAACCGGGACGCCATGGCCGCCAAGGAACTGCCGGTGTCCCTGGTGGTGCTCGGCGGGGGCGCCATCGGCGTCGAACTCGCCCAGGTCTTCGCCCGCTTCATGTGTGCGGTCACCGTGGTCGAGGGGCAGGACCGGCTGCTGTCCCAGGAGGAACCGGAATCAGGAGAGCTGGCCGCTCAGGTGCTGCGCGCGGACGGTGTCACGGTCCTCACCGGGACCCGGGCGCGGCAGATCAGCCACGACGGCTCGAAGTTCACCGTCCGCCTTGAGGGCGAGGAGCAACTGCTGTGCGCTGAACGGCTCCTGGTCGCCACCGGACGCGAGGCCGACCTGACTCCGCTGGCGGTGGACACGGTGGGGCTCGACCCGGCAGCAGCAGCCGTTCCGACGAACGGGCAGATGCGCGCCGGGGAGGGACTGTGGGCGGTCGGCGACATCACCGGCCGGGGAGCCTTCACCCATGTGTCGATGTACCAGGCCGAGATCGCCGTCCGGGACATCCTCGGGCGGCCAGGACCCGCCGCCGACTACCGGGCGCTGCCTCGCGTCACGTTCACCGATCCGGAGATCGGGGCCGTCGGCCTGACGGAGCGACAGGCGCGTGAGCGGGGGCTGCGCGTGCGCACCAGCGTGGTGGCCGTCGCCTCCTCCACCCGCGGCTGGATCCACGGGCCGGGCAACGAGGGGTTCATCAAGCTCGTCGAGGACGCCGACCGGGGTGTGCTGATCGGTGCGACGTCGGCGGGGCCGACGGGCGGTGAGGTGCTGTACGGACTGAATGTGGCCGTCCATGCCGAGGTGCCCGTCGACCGGCTTCGGCACATGATCTATACCTATCCCACCTTCCACCGCACGGTCGAGGCGGCCTTGGGAGCCCTCCGCTGAGCCGCGCCGCGGCCATGCGGGCGAACCCGGTCGCCAGGCAGTGGCGCTCCATGGTGGGCCGAAGCCCCGACGAGCCGCACCGGTCCGCCACTGCCCTGGAGCTCTTCTTCGACCTGTGCTTCGTCGTGGCGGTGTCGCAGGCGTCCGCGAGCCTGCACGGGACGCTGACACGGGGGGACTTCACAGGCGGGGTGCTGCGTTTCGCCCTGGTCTTCTTCACCATCTGGTGGGCGTGGATGAACTTCACCTGGTTCGCGTCCGCCTACGACCCGGACGACGTCACGTACCGGCTGGCGGTGCTGGTGCAGATCACGGGGTCGCTCGTCCTCGCCGCCGGTGTGCGCCGCGCGTTCGAGGACGGGGATCTGCGTGTCATCACGCTCGGATACGTCGTGCTGCGTACGGCGTTGGCCACCCTGTGGCTGCGCGCCGCCCTGTCCGACTCCGTCCGACGCAGGACCGCGCTGCGCTTCGCCGCCGGTGTGGTGCTGTGCCAACTCGGGTGGGTGGGACTGCTGTTGGTGCCGGAACCGGTGCGGTTGCCCGGCATCGTGGTGCTGATCGTGGCCGAGGTGTCTGTTCCCGTGTGGGCGCAGTCCGCGGGGATGACGCCCTGGCATCCGCGCCATATCGCCGAGCGCTACGAGCAGTTCACCCTCATCGTCGTCGGGGAGTCCGTCGCGGCCACCACCGTCGCCGTCCGCGGTGCCTTCGACCAGCATCACGGCACCGGTTCGCTGTACGCGCTGGCGGCGGGCGGAGTGCTGGTCGCCTACGCCATGTGGTGGCTGTACTGCGCCCGCCCCGCCCACACCCTGCTCGCCACGACGCACCGGGCCCACCGGAGGAGATTCCCCTGGGCCTACGGCCACTACCTCATCTTCGCCTCGGCGACCGCGGAGGGCGCCGGGCTGGCCGCGTACGCCGACCATGTCACGCGGCACACCGGGGCCTCACCGACCGCCGCCGGTGCCGCGGTCACCGTTCCGGCGGCCGTCTTCGTACTCACGGTCTGGGTCGTGCATCTACGGCCGCACCAGAGAAGCCCGGCCGAGCGGATTCCGTTCCCCGTCGCCGCGGTAGGCGTCCTGCTGGCCGCCTGGTCACCGGCACCCGCGGTGGTCGCCGGTGTGCTGATGGCGGTCCTGGGCGCGGTGGTCACGGTGCCCCGCCGGTGACCGGGCCCACGGCACCATTCCGTGCGGGCAAGGGCCCCGCCCCGGGCAAGGACGTCGCATTCCGTGCCCGGGGCGGCGGCGCGTCCGGTTGGGGCGCTCGTCCTTCGGTGTCTGGAGCAGTCCGGGAACGTGCGCCGTTCCGGACAGGTCCTTGCCGATGACGGCACCCAGGTGCGGTATCTCGACAGGGAACGTGTTCTTGCCCTTATCCGTGTCGGGCACGACGAGCAGGTTGTAGCCGTTGTTGTCGGTCTTCCAGTTGCCCTCGAAGGCCTCCAGCTTGGCGGGCTGGTGTGCACCCATGAACGCGGCGGTCGCGTCGCCCACATACAGCTGGACGGGCATCAGGACCGCCAGCACTCCCAGGGCGATGGACAGGGTGCGTCGTGCGAAGGGCAGCGCCCGCTGCTTGACCAGGTACCAGGCGGCGATCCCGCCGATGAACCAGCTGGCGCTGATGAGCACCGCGAGCAGGATGTGCGGATACCGATAGGAGAACGCCGGGTTGAACAGCACGTGCCACCAATTACTGGCCCGGAACTGGCCGTCGACCTCGGTGAACCCGGCGGGGTCCTGCATCCAGCTGTTGGCGGACAGGATCCACGTCGTGGACAGCAGGGTGCCGACGACGAGCATCCAGCAGGCGAACGCCATGGTCCGGGGACGCACACGGCCGTCGCCGTACAGCATGATTCCTATGAACCCGGCCTCCAGGAAGAAGGCCGTGATGACCTCCATCCCGATCGTGACACCGAGGATCGGGCCGACCGCGTGGGCGTATCTTCCCCAGTTGAGGCCGAACTCGAATGTCATCACGGTACCGGCGACCACGCCGAGACCGAAGCCGACCGCGAATATCTTCTTCCAGAATCGGAAGATCTGGAGGTACAGCGGATTACCGGTTCTGAGGTGGACCGTGTACATCACGGCCAGGAAGACGGAGAGTCCGACGGTCAGCGCGGGAAAGCTCATATGGAAGATCGCGGTGATGGCGAACTGCCATCGTGAGATCTCCACCACTGCGGGCGACGCCACGGTCTCTCATCTTTCTTGTATCCCCCTGCTCCTGCGCACACCGTAGGGACAGCCCGTGGTCTGCTCTTGCCTCTGAGCGCATCGCCTGTTTCCTCGCAGCGCCATGCGCCCGGCTCAGGACCGAAACGTCACTCGGCCGTGTGCGGTTCGCCGGACAGGCCGTGGAGCTGCCAGTCGCGGGGCGACATGCCGTACGCGGCACGGAAGACACGGCTGAAATGGCTGGGGCTCACAAACCCCCAGCGTCGCGCGATGGTCGCCACCCCGAGTCCCAGGGCCGGGGACCGCAGAAGGTCCCGGCGGCACCGCTCCAGCCGCTCCGCCCGGATCCACTCCCCGACGGTGGTCCCCTCCAGCTGGAACAGCTTGTGCAGGTAGCGCACCGAAATGAAGTGAGCGGCGGCGATCGCGGTGGGTGACAGGTCCGGGTCGGAGAGGTTCTGCACGATGTGGTCCTTCAGCCGCACCATCATGGCCGTGGCGGCTTCCGGAGCCTGAGGTCTGAAGCGGCCGCGCCGCTCGTTGATGACCAGGGCCAGCAGGTCGAGTCCGGTGGCGACGAACTGGCGGCCGACGCATTCGTCGAAGCCCGCCGCTTCGCGGGCCATGCGCGCGAAATAGGCCGCCACCAGTGCGGCACTGCCGTCACGACCCGAGAACGCTTTCGCGGTCACCGCGTGCAGGTCATCGTCCCGCACGCGAAGCTCCTTTCGAGGGAACTGAAATGAGGTGAAGCGGAATCCGCCCTCAACTTTCTTTCTGAACACGCGAGATGAATCAGAAAGGGAGAAGCTGCCCGGCTCTATCAGGCACTCCGTCCCGTCCAGCTCCTTGATGGCGCTTCCTCGGCACTGAAGCGTGAGGATGAGGTATTCCTTCCCGTCCCGGGCTATCAGGCGCTTGCTGCGCGTCACCTCTTGGGATCCGGCCTGGACGTCCGATATCTGTGTGGCACCCAGTTGATGGGTGACGATTCTTCCCGGCGACGGATCTTCCTCCAGGATATTGACGTCGAGCGGTACGAACGTCTGGGACACCGCTTGATGCCAGCGCTCGCTGCGGTCGGCTGCGGACAGCTCCGCGGTGGACAGGACGACGGACATCTGGCCCCTTGAAAACGTCATCGACACGCGGTTCGGCTCCGGTCACCGGACAGCCCGGCCACCGAAGACCCGGCGTTCCTTCCGGAACACCGTGCCAGCCGGTCCGGGCCGGCACATCGCGTGAATCCGCTAGATCAGGGGTGCCGGACCGAGATGCCCCTCACGTGACGGCGCCGCCGGTGGCACCGGCGGCGACCTGGCGCTGAGCGACGACGAGCAGTACGGCGGCGGGGACGGACGCCATGACGGTGGTGGCCATGATGGCGTTCCACTGGTTCGTGTGGGCACCGAGGTACTGGTAGATGCCCAGGGTGATCGGCCGAACGGACTGGGTCGTGGTCAGTGTGACGGCGAAGAGGAAGTCGCTCCAGGTGAAGAGGAAGGTGAAGACGGCGGCAGTGATCACTGCGTTCGTGCTCAACGGGAGCACCACCGAGCGGAAGACGCGCACGCCCCCGGCCCCGTCCACGCGCGCGGCCTCGATGATCTCCCTGGGAATGCTCTGCATGAAGGAACGCATGACGATGATCGCGAAGGGGACCCCGGCGGTGGAGTCGGCGAGGATCAGCCCGAGGCAGGAGTTCAGCAGCCCCAGGTGGTCGTAGGCGCCGTAGAGCGCGTTGGCCACCACGATGCCCGGCACCATCTGTGTGATCAGGATGCCGAAGAGCACGGCATCGGTCCCGCGGAGGCGGAACTGCGCCAGCGCGTAGGCCGCCGGTGCGGCGAGCCCGAGGCTGAGGGCGACGCTGCCGAGGGCCACGGCGAGGCTGGTGAGGAGGTTGCGTCCCTGATCGCGCAGTGCGGTGGCGTATCCGCTGAGGTCCGGGTGGACGGGGAACCACCGGCCTCCTTGAAGTGTGGTGCCCGTCGGCTGGAGGGACGCGTTCACCATCCAGTAGACGGGGAACAGCATCAGCGCGAGCAGGACGGTCCCGACCACGGTGGACGGCCAGCCGCGGCCCGGTGCGCGCTTCACGGGGTCACCAGAGATTCCGGGCACGGCGGTTGACGCGCAGATGGACGACGGCGAAGGCGAGAGAGAGGACGATGAGCACATTGCTCAGTGCGGCGCCACGGCCGAACTCGAACTGCTGGAAGGACAGTTCGTAGGACTGGGTGGCGAGGGTCTCCGTGGCGTCCGCCGGACCACCGCCCGTCACCACGAGGATGATGTCCAGCACCTTGACCGTGTAGACGACGCCCAGCACCAGCACCACGCTCACCACGGGCCGCAGCAGTGGCCAGGTCACATGGCGGAACGACGCCAGCGGACCGGCGCCGTCCAGCTTCGCCGCCTCGTACAGGGGCGTGGGGATGTCGTGCAGACCGCCGTACAGGATCGCGGTGTTGAAGGGGATGCCGACCCAGACGTTGACCAGGATCACCGACACCAGTGCCTGTGAGGTGCCGGTGAGCCAGGGGATGCCGGACGACGAGAGATGGAGGCCGCGCAGTGCCGCGTTGACGACTCCGGTGTCGGGGTCGAGCATCCACTTCCATGTCGTTCCGGAGACGACCAGCGGCAGCAGCCACGGCAGCAACAGAAGCGAGCGCAGCACGCCGCCGAGCGGGAAACGACGCTGGAAGAACAGGGCGAAGGCCAGACCGAGTGCGAACTGACCCACGATCGAGCCGACGGTGAACAGGACCGTGGTCAGCAGCGCCGTGGAGAACAGGTCCGACGCAAAAACCTTCGAGTAGTTCTGAAGTCCTACGAACGGCGCGGCACCTGTGGAGAAGGTCGTGATCGTGTACTGCTGGAAGCTCATCACGATGTTCTTCACGATCGGGTAGCCGAAGAACAGCAGCAGGTACGCCGTGGCGGGCACGATGTACATCCACTGGGCCGACCGCTCCCAGAAACGTGCCCGGGCCGCGTCAGTTGCTGGTCGCGAACTGCTGGGCATGCCTGAGGGCTTCCTCCGGTGTCTGCTCGCCCGCCAGCGCGGACTGGATCGCGATGTGTATCCCGGTTGCCGCCTTGGGCCACTTGACGCCGAGTTCGCCGGTACGGGACCGCGACGCTGCCACGCTCCGGGCGAAGGCAGCCATCGACGGGACCTGCTGGACATACCGGGAGGCCACGGCGGGGCGGGAGGGCACGGTGAAGTGCTCCTTGGCCAGGGCGAGCATGCTGGCGGAGTCGTTCAGGCAGGCCAGGACCCGGGCGGCCTTCTCCTGCCGGGCCCGGGAAGGGCTCTGCGGGACCGTCCACACCTCACCGCCGAGCGGTGTGACCGGGGTCTGCCCGGTCCGGGGAACGGGGACGGGGGCCACTCCCCAGTGCAGGTTCTTGTCCTTGTTCAAGGCCGGGATCCGCCAGGGGCCGTTGAGCATCATGGCGGTCCTTCCGGCGGCGAACTGGTCGTGGACGTCGGCCTGCGTCCAGTTCAGCACCGACTTCGACATGGATCCGCTCTTCACCAGGTCGACCCACAACTGGAGTGCCTGCGCGGCCTGCGGGGTGTCCAGTCGCTTCTCGTCCCCGCCGTTGGACCACAGGAAGGGCAGGAACTGCCAGGTGCCCTCGAATGTGGCGTTCGCGTCGACCGCCATGCCATAGCGCCCGGGACGGGTCAGCCTGGCCGCAGCGGTCTTCAGCTCGTCCCAGTTCCTCGGCACGGCGACACCGGCCTTGGCGAGCATGTCCTTGTTGTAGAAGAGGGCGAGTGTGCTGACGTCGGGCGCGAGACCGTACACCTTGCCCTGGTAAGTGCCCGCCGACAGGATGCCCTTGGCGAAACCCCCTGAGTCGACGCCGTACTGGTCCAGCGGGGTCAGCGCGCCGGTCTGCGCGATCTGCTGCACGTCGGGGTTGTCCAGCATCAACAGGTCGGGAAGGGTCCGCGACGACACCTGTTGCAGAACCTTGGGGATGAGCGACGCCGTGGGAACGCTCGTCTGCTCGACCTTGACGCCGACGGTCTTGCCGCAGGCGGTGAGCATCTCGCCCCACTGGCTGTGTTCGGATGCGTCGGTGTAGTAGTCGAGCGCCGTGATGGACGTGACCGTGCGTGTGGCGGACCCGGTGCCGGTTGTGCCATCACACCCGGTGGCGGCCAGGACCAGGGCGATGGTTCCGGTCAAGAGGGCGGCGATCCGCCGCGCCGGCGGTCTGGCCGGTGAGATCATGTGGTGCCTTGCCGAGGGACGTCTAGGGCCGGGACCGGTGTCCCGGGGATGGGCGATGCGGATTCCGGGAGTGCCGTCACGACGGTCCATACCGGGATCTCCCTTTCCGACGCATGCTATAGGGCTCCGCACGACGGCGGATGACCACCTCTTTCCCCTGCTCAGACGAGGTGTCGAGGCTCGCTGCCGTCGCCGCGGCCGGTGCCCTGTCCGGCGGCTTCCCGGATCATCGCCGCCACGGCGTCGGGCTGCGACAGCACTACGGCGTGCGAGCCGTCCAGGAGGTATTCGGTGGCCGCCATGCGCTGTGCCATGAAGCGCTGAGCGGTGGGGTTGAGCATCCGGTCGGCGGTCGCGATGGCATACCAGGACGGCTTTAAGGCCCAGGCAGGCGCGCCCGATCTGCTGGTCAGCGCGCTGTGGGCGATCGGGCGTTGCGTCACGGACATCAGGTGCGTCAGCTGGGGCGGCAGGTCGGCGGCGTACACCTCGGGGAACCGTTCCTCTCTGAGGGAGAGTTCGCTGCCCGGACCGCCGGGAAACTGCGCAGGAAGGTCGGCGGCGGAGATCGCGTCGGCCGCAGGCATGGGGGGAAACCGGCTCGTGATGTCCAGGACGCACTCGCCCGCGTCGAGGCCGAACGCCGCGACGTAGCACAGCGCCACGACGTTGTCGGCGTCGGTGGCGGCGTGTGTGATGACCGCGCCGCCGTAGCCGTGGCCGACCAGTACGACGGGGACGTCGATGTCGCGTACCACGTTCCTGATGTGGGCGGCGTCCTGCATCAGGCCGCGCAGTGGGTTCGCCGGGGCGCGCACGGTCGAACCGGCAGAGTGAAGGAGGCTGATGACCCCCGACCAGGACGAGGCATCGGTGAACGCCCCGTGCACAAGCACGATGGTCGGCGGTGGGGAGACAGGTGGCATGGCGGTGCCCTCCGATCGAGTTCGCCGTCCAGCCAAGTGGGTTCAGGCGCGGAGGGGCATCGCGTGAAAGTACCAAATCGTCCTCAGGACCGGTCGGCGTCGGGCACGGCCATGACCAGATGGGCGAGCTGGACCCGGGAGTTCACCGCCAGTTTGCGGAAGGCGGAGGTCAGGTGTGTGTTGACCGTGTGCGGGGAGACGACGAGCAGATCGGCGGCCGACCGGTTGGTATGGCCCTCGGCGATCAGGCGGGCGACCTTCTTCTCCGAGGCCGTGAGGGCGTCCCATCCCTGCATGGGGCGCTGCTTGGTCACTGCCCTGCCGCCGGCGGCCCCCGCACCGTCCAGGTCGGCCCGCAGCCGGGCCGCTGCCGCGTGGGCGCCCGACTCGGTGAACAGGGCATGGGCCCGGGTCAGGGCCGCCACGGCCTGAGGTTTCCGGCCCGCCGCGAGGAGTGCCTGTCCGAGGTCGGCGTAGGCAGCGGCGCGGACCAGCGGGCGCGGGCTTGCCTCAAGCGTTGCCGCAGCGTGTTCGAGGAGGGCGGGATCGTTCTTGGCGAGCCCGAGGGCCTGGGCCGCGATGCCCCTGGCGGTGGGCACGGCGGGGTTGCGTTCGGCGTGCGCCTCGGCCTGTGCGGCCAGGTCCTCGGCGAGTTCCCGATCCGCAGCGCGCAGGGCCATGCGTATCGCGGAGTCGACCCAGTCGCGCAACAGCCGCCAGCGCATGAAGTGACCCTCCCGCTGCACCTGCCGGATCGTGTCGACGGCACCTCCGAAGTCCCCGTCGGCCCCGGCGTGGACGGCCTCCAGGAAGCGCACCGCGGCCGTATTGCCCGGGTTCGGTTTGACGGCCAGTCTTTCCCGCGCCGCGGCCAGGTGTTCCCGCGCCGCTTCCCGGTCGCCGCGCAGCAGCGCGATCCGGGAGCGGATCACCCGGGCGTTCACCTGCTGGACGGGGACCTGTACGTCGTCCTCCAGGCGCTCCATGGTCGCGAAGTCGGCCTCGGCGTCGTCGAGTCGGCCGAGCCCCAGATCGTGCTGTCCCTGTGCCCACAGCACCATCGCCTGACGCACCGTTCCGACGTTGTCCGCCGCGTGCTGGAGCAGCCGTCCGCCGGACACGAAGTCGTCCATGTGCAGGTGGGCGACGATCTCTTCGGGCAGGAAGGCGGAATCGATGGTGCTGAGCGCGGCAAAGTGCTCCCGAGCGACGGCGTTCTCCCCCGCGTTCTGCGCGATCTCGCCGAGCCCGGACAGGGCCAGGACGTGCGCCTCCCGGTCACCGGTCGCGGTGGCGGCGCGCAGCGCGGTCTCACCGGCCTCACGGGCCGCGGCAAGATCCGGTCCCCGGGACAGCGCCAGCGCCCGCAGCGCGGCCAGCCGCGCCCCGGCCTCCGGAGCGGCGCCTCCGACGGCGAGGGCCGATTCGGTCCGGCGGCGCAGCTCATCGGCGAGATCCAGGTTCCACAGCGTCCCGCCGAGGGCGGCCTGAAGTCGGCCGAACACCTCCAGCGGCGGTCGGCAGGCCAGCAGCCGGTCACCGGTCGCCAGCGCCTCTCGGCTCCTGCCTGCCCGGGTGAGGCAGAGGATCGCCTGTTCACCGACCTCGAACCTCAACGGCCGTGCGGACGGCACCAGTTCCAGCGCACGCGTCATCAGGTCGGCCGCGAGCCCCGGAGTGACCGGCAGCACATCCTCGGCGGCCCGCCGCAGCAGCGCCACGGCCTCCTCGTCCCCGGGCAGCGCGCCCCTGAGGATGTGCGGCACCGCGTCGATCGGCTGGTGGCCCGCGGCCACCAGGTGACCGGCGGCCTCCCGGTGCAGCGCCTTCCGTGCCGACGGCGGAACGTCTACGTAGACGGCCTGGCGCAGCAAATCGTGCCGGAAGACCAACTGGTCCCCGTCGTCATCCAGTAGTCCGGAGCGCATCGCCTCCTCCAGCGCCGAGATCAGCATGGCGGGCGGGCGGCCGTACAGCGTGGCGGCGTCGTAGAAGCCGAACCTGCGGCCCAGCACGGCTCCCATCTGGAGGAAGCGCAGGGTGCCGGGGTGGAGGGACTTGAGTCTGCCGCGCACGCCCAGCACGAGCGTCGAGGGCACGAGATCCCCCGAGGCCTCGTCGCCCAGTCCGGCGAGCATCTCGACCGCGAGAAACGGGTTCCCTCCGGCCCCGTCGAGCACCTGCCGTATCCGCTCGTCAACGGCCTCCCCCAGGTTGTCGGCGGCCAGTTGGCGGATGGCCGCGCCGGACAGCGGCCCCAGGGGCACGGTGACCGCCGGAAGTGCGTCGGCCGCGGCCGCGACGATCTCCTCCGCCGGTCCTGCGGGATCCAGCCGCCCGGCCAGCATCCACAGGACCGGCGAGGTCCTCAGGCGTGCCGGGAGCTGCTTCAGGGCGAACCGGCTCAGCGGGTCGGCCCACTGCGCGTCGTCCAGGCCGATCAGCACCGGCGCACGGCAGGCCCTGTCTTCGATCGCCTCCGCGAGGCGCTCCACCAGCCAGATCCGCTGATCCTGGTTCCGCGCGAGATCGGCGAAGGCGGTGTCGGACAGCAGCGGTTGGTCGCCGTGCAGGACGCAGGCGGCCAACGACGAGAGGGGCACGATGTGGTGCAGTTCGTCGGCCTTGCCGAGGCCGACGGAGAAACCCGCCGCCTTGGCCCGGCTGACGGTCTCGGCGAGCAACGTGGTCTTGCCGATGCCCGGTTCCCCCTGGATCAGGGCCAACCCGCCGCTTCCGGTGCGGGCCACCGAGGCGATCAGTGCTTGAAGTTGTTCGAGTTCGGCCTCTCGGCCGCGCAGACCGCTACGGGTGAGCGATCCGCCTGACCCCACCACGTGCGCCCCTTCCGGCCCGCACTCGCCTGCCGGAGCCAGGCCCAGTGACCGCACCGTTCGGCAGTGGGTATGGAGCTTGGTGAGCGCGTGCGACAGGTGCGAGCTTACGGCGTGCGGTGGGATCGCGAGGCGGCGCGCGACCTGCCGGTTCGTCTTCGCCCTGGCGCTTCCGGGCCATGAGCGGTGCGCTCGCGGACAACAGGGGGCGGAACGTCCGCCCTAGTGTCCTGACATCCCGTGCCGCGAACGCCCGGGCGTCGGCAGCCGATGAGCAGCCGCCGTCCGTGCGGCACCCCCGTCGTCGAGAGGGGGTGTGGGCCTGCGCTCGCGCGCCAGTCACTCCCGAACGAAGGAACGAGACCTTGCCGTACATCACCGTGGGCCAGGAGAACTCCACCACCATCGACCTCTACTACGAGGACCACGGCACCGGGCAGCCGGTCGTCCTCATCCACGGATTCCCGCTCGACGGCCACTCCTGGGAGCGGCAGAGCGCCGCGCTGCTGGACGCGGGCTACCGCGTGATCACCTATGACCGCCGCGGCTTCGGGCAGTCGAGCCGACCGACGACCGGCTACGACTACGACACCTTCGCGGCGGACCTGAACACGGTCATGGAGACCCTCGACCTGCGGGACGCCGTCCTGGTCGGCTTCTCGATGGGCACCGGTGAGGTCGCCCGCTATGCGTCCGCCCACGGCACCGCGCGTGTCTCCAGGGTCGCTTTCCTGGCCTCGCTGGAGCCCTGCCTGCTCAAGACGGACGACAACCCCGACGGGGTCGCCCCCAAGGAGTTCTTCGACGGCGTCGTCGCGGCGGTCAAGGCGGACCGCTACGCGTACTACACGGCCTTCTACAAGGACTTCTACAACCTCGACGAGAACCTCGGTACCAGGATCAGCGAGGAGGCCGTACGCAACAGCTGGAACGTCGCGGCGGGCGGGGGCTTCTTCGCCGCGGCCGCCGCGCCCTCGACCTGGTACACCGACTTCCGGGCCGACATCCCGGCCATCGACGTACCGGCCCTGATCCTGCACGGCACGGGCGACCGGATCCTCCCCGTCGAGGGGACCGCGCGGCCCTTCCACAAGGCGCTGCCGTCCGCCGACTACGTGGAGATCGAGGGCGCCCCGCACGGGCTGCTGTGGACCCACGCGGACGAGGTCAACACCGCGCTCCTCGCCTTCCTGGGGAAGTGACCCGGCCGCGGGGCCCGCGCTCCGCCGACCCGGGTCAGGCGCGCCGGTCCCCGACCGGTCCCCGGGAATGACCGAGGGCCGGGTTCGGATGTCTCCGAACTCGGCCCTGATCTGCGACTTCGTAAAGTCGGGACGACAGGATTTGAACCTGCGACCCCTTGACCCCCAGTCAAGTGCGCTACCAAGCTGCGCCACGTCCCGATGCGTTTCCCGCGGTTTTCCGCGTGATCACGCAGGTAAACCCTACCGCACACTTTCGTCGGACCCGACCGGGCCGCGGGGCGGGGGCCGTCCCGCGGTGGACGCCCGGTCGGGCGGGGTCCCCGGGGCGTCAGGGGGAGGGGGTTTCCGCCTCGTCGGCCGGTGGGTCGGTTTCGTCGGTGGAGGTGGGGCGCAGGAAGAGGAATTCCTCGAAGGCGGCCATCCCGAAGAGGAAGGCCATCATGAGGACCGGCGCGAACAGGGCAATCAGGATCACAGGACCTCCCGTGGGTGGTCGGCCTGTGCGGCCTGGTGTGGTGGGCGGTTTCAGGATGGGGCCGAATGGTGGAACGCGCATGTCGTGAAGTGGGCGTGGAGCCGTTCCGCCCCGGGGCGGCGGCGCCCGGCGTTCCCCGTGTCACCCCCGGCGGGTGAGGACCGCGGGGTGCGGCGGGCGCACCCTCGCTCATGGGCTGCCGTGCGCGGTGGCCCCGGCACGGAAGGGAGTTCCTCATGGCCGTCCTCAGCCCGTTCCCCCGTCGCTCGCTCGGCGCGCTGAAGGCCGCGGCGGCCATCGGCCTCACGCTGTTCGCCTCCGTGATGCTGCTCTTCACCGGTGTCCTCGCGGTCTACCGGGGATTCATGGGGATCGCCCGGGACGGCGTCTTCGTGGCCACGCGCGACTATGTCTCCCGTTTCCATCTGCTGGGGGGCGGCTGGGTCCATCTGTGCCTCGGGGTGGTCGCCACGGCCGTGGGCGCCGGGCTGCTGACGGCGGCCCTGTGGGCGAGGGTGCTGGGGGTGGCGATGATGGTCCTGCTGATCGTGGTGCATCTGCTGACCGCGCCGTACTTCCCGGAGTGGTCGTTCCTGCTGATCGCGCTGTACGGGCTGGTCATCTGGGCGCTGTGCGTGTCCGACCGCGCCGCCTTCGCGGGACTGTGGGACGGGCGGTGACCGGGCCGTCGCCCCGCCGTGGCCCGGCAAACCACCCGTACCGGGTGATCCGGGCCAGCGGGCGCGGCTGCGCCGTGGCGCGGGCCGGGGACCCCGTCCGCCGGTGAGGCCGGTGCGGTCATGCGCTGCGAGATCCGGATCGACGGCCGGCCGCCGAGGGCGCTGACCGAGGCGTTCCCTCGGCTGGCCAGGTGCGTCGTGGGCGAGCAGACCCTGTTGTTCGGGCCGGTGGCCGACGAGGCGCAGGTGTACGGGCTGCTGGCGCGCTGCCGGTCGCTGGGGCTGCGGGTGGTGGAGATGCGGGTGACGGAGACGCACCGCCTGTCCGGTGAGTAGCCCGCTGCCCGGTGAGTAGCCGCCCGCCCGGTGAGCAGCCCGCTGCCAGGTGAGTAGCCCGCTCCCCGGTGATGAGTTGTGCCGCCTGCCCGGTTGAGTACACGCCTCACAGCAGGTGCAGGTCCCTGGCCCGGCGTACCGCCTCGGCCCGCCGGGTCGCCCCGAGCTTGCGGTAGAGGCTCTTGAGGTGGGTCTTGACGGTGTTCACCGACAGATACAGGTCGGCGGCGATCTCCTCGGTCGACATCAGCTGCGCCAGCCGTTCGACCACCTCGTGTTCGCGCTCGCTCAGCGGCTCGGTGACCGGCGCGGGCGCGGCGCCCGCGGGTCCGCCCGGCGCGGCGGTGTGTCCGGTCAGTGCGGCCCCCAGCCAGTCGTGGCCACGGGTCAGGGCCGGGCGGCGGCGGGCCAGGCGCCGTAGCCAGGGTCCCGACTCCAGGAAGGGCCGCCGCACTTGCTCGGGCCGGGCCAGGGCGAGGGCCCGGGCGGTCAGGCGCCGGGCGCCCGCTTCGTCGCCGTCCGCGTCGGCGGTCTGCGCCCGCGCGAGCAGCACGCGTACGGTCGTGCCCGGCCCCTCGCCCTGACCGGCGGGGAGCCGTTCGAGCAGGGCGCGGGCCGTTTCGCGGTCCCCCGCGGCGAGTCGGGCGCGGGCCGCCGTCACCGCCGTCTCCGCTCCCCCGTCCACCCCCTCCAGCGTCCGGATCGCGGCCTGGGCGCGGCCCTCGGCGAGCTGGGCGGCGGCCGTCGCCAGGGCGACGCGCTCGTGCAGCCAGGGCGAGGGTTCGACGGGCGGGGGCGGCGGTTCGAGCGCGGCCGCCACCCGCAGTGCCGCCCGCGGCTTTCCCCGGGCGAGCAGCAGACGGGACCGCAGCAGCACCAGCCCGGCCGTGACCAGCGGTTCGCGGGGGGCCGCCGCGGCGGCGTCGAGATGGGTGCGGGCCGCGGCCGGCTCGTCGCGTTCGATCGCTACGGCGGCCAGGACCAGCCGGGCCACGCCGGTACGGTCGGCGGGCGGCAGCCCGGCCCGCTCGGCCTCGGCGACCGCCTCCCGGGCGTGGGTCTCGGCCCGGCCCGGCCATCCGTGGAGAAAGTCGGTCAGGGCCAGTCCGGCGAGGCACTCCTGCCGCAGCGACGCGGTCCCCGGTCCGGCGTCCGCTCGGGCGGCGGCGCTCAGGGCGGACCGCGCGGCCGCCAGGCGCCCCGCCCACAGCCGGGCCGCTCCCAGGTCGGCGAGCAGCAGCGCGGACAGTTCCGGGTAGCGGGCGAGCCGTTCGGCGGGCAGGACCCGGCGGGCCTCCTCGGCGTCCCGGGCGGCGGCCTCCGCACGGTCGGCGGAGCCGGTCGCCCGGGCGGCGCGGACCCTCAGCAGGGCGCAGCTCAGCCGGAGGGCGGCGGAGTCGGGGTGGGCGTCGGCGGGCAGCGTCTCCTCGGCGCGGCGCAGTCGGCCAAGGGCCCGGTCGAGGTCGTGGCAGGCCAGTTCCCGGGCGGCGCGCACCAGGTCCGCGGCGGGTCCGCGGGTGTCGGGGGGCATCCGGGAGAAGAGCGCGCCGAGGCGTTCGGCGTCGAGTCCGGTGAGCAGCCGTCCGATCGCCGGTGCCGTGACCAGCCGGGTGGCGGCCGCTTCCCAGTCACCGGCGTCGGCGGAGTGCGGCAGGGCCTCGGTGAGCAGTCCCGCGTCGGCCAGCCACTGCCCGGCCCGGCGGTGGAGTTCGGGTTCCAGACCGGGGTGCCTGGCCCGCAGATGGACCCGCAGGATCTCGGCGAACAGCGGGTGCAGCCGGTACCAGCCCTGCCCGATGCTCTCGACGAAGGCGTTGGCGCGCCGCAGCGCGTCCAGGAGCGGTTCGGCGTCCTGACGGCCCGTGAGGGCGTCCGCGAGCCCGGGATGGATCCGGTCGAGGACGCTGGTGCGCAGCAGCAGGTCCTGGGTCTCGGCGGGCTGGGTCGCCAGCACCTCGGCGAGCAGGAAGTCGGCGAGGGTGCTGCGGCTCGTCTCGAAGTCCTTCAGAAAGGTCTCCGGGTCGTCGGCACCCTCGGCGGCGAGGATGCACAGTCTGAGTCCGGCCGCCCATCCCCCGGTCCGCCCGGTCAGGGCGCGGGTGCCGTCCGGGGACAGGTCCATGTGGTGGCGGTCGAGCAGCCGGGCGGTCTCCTCGGGGCTCAGGGCGAGGTCGGCTCCGCGGATCTCGGTGACCTGGCCGGCGGCCCGGTACCGGTGCAGCGGCAGCAGCGGCTCCGTACGGCTGATGATCACCAGGCGCAGTCCGCCGCCCGCGTGGCCGAGGACGAAGTGCAGCTGTTCGGCGAGCTCGGCCGAGGTGACGACGCGGTCGAAGGCGTCCAGGACCAGGATCAGGGGCTCGGTCCGCCGGTTCAGCCGGGCGGCGAGTCCGGTCAGCAGGGAGTGGTCCACCGCGCCGGGGCGGGCCGGGCCGCCGATGGCCTCGGGGGTCTGAAGACCCCGGCGGCGCAGGGCTTCCAGGATGTAGGTCCAGAACACTCCGGGAGCCTCGTCGCCGGGTTCCACCGTCAGCCATGCCGCGCGGCCCGGGGCGCCCCCGGTGGTGATCCAGTCGGCGACGAGCAGGGTCTTGCCCGCTCCGGCAGGGCCGTTGACCAGGGTCAGGGGCCCCCGGGCGCCCTCGTCGAGCCGCTCGGTCAGACGGGGCCTGCGCAGATACGCCTCCGGTGGGGCGGGCACGGTGAACCGCGCCGCCAGCAGGGGGTCGCCGTTCGGGGCGGACGGCACCGGGGGCGGCTCCCGGAATCCGCCGGACGGGGGAAGCGGCATGGCAGGTCCACCCATAGCCCTCACCTCGTGCAGCCGGACAGTTCCCGCCAGGATCCTCGCGCCGCGCCGCGGGGGCCGCCATCGGGAAGCGCCCCGTCCGGGCCCGCGCGCGGTGCTCCTGCCGCGCGGGGCCGCGCCGGGACACGCTCGCGCCACCGGCGACCGTTCGGGTGAGAGCGACCGCTCGGGGGAAAGGGGCTGATCGGATGAAAGGGGCTGATCGGGTGAACGGGGCGGGGGAAGGAATGTCCTGCGGGTGCGACCGTGCCCGCCGCGTGCGCAACGTCGTTGCAACGTGCCCTGCGCTGCACTGGGGAGCGTGACCATGGACATGATCCCGCGCGTGGAGCTGACCCCCGCGGCCGCCGAGCTGGTGCGGCGGCTGTGTGCGGACCACGGACCGCTGATGTTCCACCAGTCCGGCGGCTGTTGCGACGGCAGCGCCCCGATGTGCTACCCGAAGGGCGAGTTCCGCACCGGCGGTGCGGATGTGCTGCTCGCCGAGCTGGAGGTCGACGGGGTCGAGGAGCCCGTGGGCTTCTGGATGTCGCGCAACCAGTACGAGGCATGGAGTCATACCCGTCTGATCGTCGACGTGGTGCCCGGCCGGGGCAGCGGCTTCTCCCTGGAAGCACCCGAAGGAGTGCGTTTTCTCATCCGTTCCCGCGTTGTGGACGGCTGAACACCCCGCAGGACACCGCGATCTGCTGCACTTCCCCTGATTCCCACGCAAGTTGACGAGACATCAGGGGGAGGCATGACGCCTCGTGACAGACGGCTGAGAACGGTTCTGACGGTTCTCGTGACATGGAGCGCACTGGCCGGAGCGGCCCTTGCGGGGGCGGCACCGGCCAGTGGTGTGCAGCGCGCCCGGACCCTCGCTCCCGGTGTGCAGTACGGGCAGTTCGACATCCGCGCGGCCCACGGGACGGCCCGCGCCCATCTGGTGACCGTCGATCTGCGCAATCCCCGGGTGCGGATCGACCTGTTGCATCCGGGGGCGGTCGCCGCCCGGGACACCGTCTCGCGCATGGCCGCCCCGCGCCGGGCCGTCGCGGGGATCAACGGCGACTTCTTCGACATCTCCGAGACCCAGCATCCGGGCGTGGCGGCGACCGGCTCCAGCGACGGCCCGGAGATCGCGGGCGGCCATGTGCTCAAGGCCGCCGTGCCGGACGGGCAGCGCTTCGGGCCCGCGCTGCCGCCGGGTGCCGGCACCGAGGATGTGCTCGGGGTGGGCACCGACCGCAGAGCCCGGCTGGACCGGCTGTCCCTCGGCGGTTCCGTGCGCACGCCCCGGGGGCTGCTGACACTGCGCGGTCTCAACCAGTACGCGCTGCCCGAGGGTTCGATCGGGGCGTTCACCCCGGACTGGGGCGGTGTCTCGCGGATGCGTGCGGTCTGCGGCAGCGACACCGACCGGGGCGCGCCGTGCAGCACGGACACCTACGAAGTCACGGTCCGGCGGGGCCGGGTGGTCGCCACCGCCGACCGGCCCGGCGGCGGCCGGATCACCGCGGGCACCACGGTTCTGGTCGGCCGTGAGCAGGGAGCCCGGGAGCTGCGGGCGCTGTACAGGGGCGAGACGGTGCAGGTGCGCGAGCGGCTGGTGGCGGCCTCGTCCGGAGTGCCGTACCGCTTCGCCATCGGCGGCTTCCCCGTGCTGCGGGGCGGTGTTCCGGTGTCCGGACTCGACAACCGGACGTCCGCCGTGCGGACCGCGGTGGGCGTCGGGGACGGCGGGCGGCGCCTGCTGCTCCTCGCGCTCGACGGCGCGTCCGCCTACCGCAGCGGTCTCACCGTCGCCGAACTCGCCGCCGTACTGCGCTCGTTGGGCGCCACCGACGGCTTCAATCTGGACGGCGGCGGTTCCACGACCCTGGTCACCCGGGCGCAGGGCGCGAGCGCGGTGACCGTGCGCAACCATCCCAGCGGGGGCGCCGAGCGCCTGGTGCCCAACGGGGTCGGGGTCTTCCCGGGCTCCTGACGGGTCAGGGGCGCAGGCCCCCGACGATCTCCGCCGTCCCCGCCAGGCCCTGGTGGAGCGCCGGGGCCATGCTGGAACTGGCCAGGCAGAAGCCGAGCAGCATGCAGATCAGGGCGTGTGAGACCTTCAGCGCGCCATTGCGCATGAAGATCACCGCGATGATCAGGAGAAGCAGCACCACAGAGATGGAAACGGCCATCGTCAGCCTCCTTCGCCACGCCCACTTCGTGGCTTTCGGCCGCAAGTGTGGCGTAGTGAAGGGTTGGTCCGGGCGGCTGACATGTCCCCCGATCGTGTGGTTCCCGGGCCGGGTGCGGGCGACCGGCCCGGCCGGGCCGCGTCCGAGCGACGGCCCCGCCCCCTCCCGCGCGACTCCCGCGGCCGGGCCCGCCCCCTCGCGGACGGCGGGCCCGTGCGCCTGCGGCGCCTACAACGGGGGCCGCAGATCCACCAGTTCGGCCAGGGCCGCGCGATGGCGCCCGGCGCTCCCGTAGGCGATGGCGTCCGCCTTGGCCCGCTTGAGATACAGATGGACCGGGTGCTCCCAGGTCATTCCGATACCGCCGTGCAACTGGACGGCCTCCTCGGCGGCATGCACGGCGACGGGGGACGCGTACGCCGCCGCGACCGCGACCGCGACATCGGTGTCCGGGCTGTTAGTGGCAAGTGCGTCGGCGGCGTTGCGGGCGGCGGCGCGCACCCCCACGGTCTCCAGCCACAGCTGGGCCAGCCGGTGCTTGAGGGCCTGGAAACCGCCGACGGGACGGTTGAACTGGGTGCGCTCCTTGAGGTGACGCACCGTCTCGGTCAGGCACCAGTCGGCGACCCCGAGCTGCTCGGAGGCGAGCAGTCCGGCCCCGGCCCGCAGGGCCCGCGTGACGGCCGCCCCGGCGTCCTGGCCGAGCAGGCGCCCGGGCGTTCCGTCGAGGACGACCGCGGCAAGGGGCCGGGTGAGGTCCAGGGACACCCTCGGGGTGACGGTCGCGTCGGCCGCGTCCACCGCGTAGAGAGCGCCGTCACGGGTCGGCACCAGCAGGACGTCGGCGGCGGCAGCGTCCGCGACCACGCCGGTCTCCCCGTACAGCAGCCCGCCTTCCTGCCGTACGGCACCGGGGGCGCCCGCGGGGCCGGAGGCCGGTCCGTGCACCAGCACGGCCACCGTGCGCCCGGTCGCCAGCTCCGCCAGCAGCCCGGTGGCCTCGTCGCCCGCACAGGCCAGCAGGGCTTCGGTGGCCACCACGGCGCTCGTCAGATACGGCACCGGGGCCACCGCGCGCCCCAACTCCTCAAGCACGACGGCGGCTTCGCGGTGGGAGGCGCCCTGTCCGCCCAGGGACTCCGGCACCAGCAGCCCGGCGAGGCCCATCCCTTCGGCGAGCGACGTCCACAGGGCGCGGTCGTGCGGGGCGTCCGACTCGGTACGGGCGAGGACGGCCGCGGCACCGCAGTGGTCCGCGAGGAGGTCGCGGAGGGCGGAGCGCAGCGCCTCTTCCTCCTCCGAGTACAGCAGATCGGGCTGCGGGGGCTGCGGGCTCATCGGGCGAGGTCCTTCCACGCGACGTCCTTGTCGGTGCGCGGCTCGGGGGGCAGGCCCAGGACGCGTTCGGCGACGATGTTCAGCAGGACCTCGCTGGTCCCGCCCTCGATGCTGTTGCCCTTGGCCCGCAGATAGCGGTAGCCCGAGTCGCGGCCGGTGAAGTCGACGAGTTCGGGGCGGCGCAGGGTCCAGTCGTCGTACAACAGGCCCTCCTCGCCGAGGAGTTCCACCTCCAGGCCGCTGATCTCCTGGTTGAGGCGGGCGAAGGCGAGCTTCATGCCGGAGCCCTCGGGGCCGGGCTGGCCCACGGAGAGCTGCTGGCGCAGCCGTTCCCCAGTGAGCCGGACGACCTCGGCCTCGACCCAGAGGGTCAGCAGCCGCTGGTGCAGGTCGTGGGTGCGCAGTTCGGGGCGCTCGCGCCAGGTCGCGGCGACGGGGCCGATCATTCCGCCCTCGCGGGGGATCCGCATCCCGCCGATGGACACGCGTTCGTTCATCAGGGTGGTCTGGGCGACGCGCCAGCCGTCCCCGACCGCGCCGAGGCGGTGGCTGTCGGGGATCCGGACGTCACTGAGGAACACCTCGTTGAACTCGGCCTCCCCGGTGAGCTGCCGCAGTGGGCGGACCTCGACGCCGGGGTCGGTCATGTCGCAGACGAAGTAGGTGATGCCCTGATGCTTGGGCACCTCCGGGTCGGTGCGGGCGATGAGGATGGCCCAGCGGGCGAGATGGGCGCTGGAGGTCCACACCTTCTGCCCGTTGACCACCCAGTCCCCCGCGCCGTCGCGGACGGCCCGGGTGCCGAGCGCCGCGAGGTCGGAGCCCGCGCCCGGCTCGCTGAAGAGCTGGCACCACACCTCCTCGCCGGTCCACAGGGGCCTGAGCCAGCGCCGCTTCTGCTCCTCGGTGCCGTAACGCAGGATGGTCGGCGCGGCCATGCCGAGGCCGATGCCGATGCGCCGGGGGTCGTTGCCGGGTGCGCCCGCGGCGTCGAGTTCGGTGTCGACGACGGTCTGGAGCGAGCGCGGCGCGCCGAGCCCGCCGAGGCCCTCCGGGTAGTGCACCCAGGCCAGTCCGGCGTCGAAGCGGGCCCGCAGGAAGTCGAGGCGGTCGGTGTCCGCGGGCGGGTGCGCGGCCAGCAACGCGCGGACGCGGTCGTGCAGTTCGGCCAGGTCGGTCATACGGCGGCCCCGGCCCCGGCCAGTACGGCGATCCGGCCGATGGTGACACCGTCGGCGACGCGCTGTACGGCGTCCGCGGCCGCGGGCGGCGCCACTCGCTCGCTCACCAGCGGCTTGACGGCACCCCGTGCGGCCAGTTCGGTGAGCTGCTCGTGGCAGTGCCGGATCAGCTGCGGGTTCTTGGTGTTGTACAGGCCCCAGTGCAGACCGAGGATGGAGTAGTTCTTGACGAGGGCGTGGTTGAGGGCGGGGCTGGGGATGGTTCCGCTGGCGAAGCCGACGACGACGATCCGCCCCTCGAAGGCCACCACCTTGGTGGACTGCGTATAGGCCTGGCCGCCGACCGGGTCGTAGACCACATCCACGCCCCGGCCGCCGGTGGCCTCCTTGACGGCGGCGACGACGTCCTCGGAACGGCGGTCGATCACCAGGTCGCAGCCCTGCTCGCGGGCCACGGCGGCCTTGTCGGCGCCGCCGACGACGCCGATGACGGTGGCGCCCGCGGCCTTGCCGAGCTGGACGGCCGCGGTGCCGACCCCTCCGGCGGCGGCGTGGACGAGCAGTGTCTCCCCGGCCTGGAGCGCGGCCCGGCGATGCAGGCCGAACCAGCCCGTCTGGTAGCCGATGTGCAGCGCCGCGGCCTCGGCGTCGTCGAGGGCCTCGGGGGCGGGCAGCACGGCCGCGGCGTCGGCGACGGCGTACTCGGCGAGTCCTCCGTGCGGCAGCGCCGGGGTGGCGATCACCCGCCGTCCGTCCTCGGTCTCGGCGCAGATCTCCAGGCCGGGGGTGAAGGGCAGGGGCGGCTTGACCTGGTACTGCCCGCGGCACAGCAGGGCGTCCGGGAAGTTGATGTTGGCGGCCCGCACCTTCAGCAGCACCTGGCCCTCGCCGGGTACGGGCTGCTCCACCTCTGCCAGCCGCATCACCTTGCTCGGCTCGCCGTTCTCGTGCACTTGCCATGCCTGCATGCGGGGCCTCCAGGGCGGTGCCGGTCGTGTTCGCCTGTCCGGGTCGGTCGCATACTAAGCGGTCGCTTGCCGATCGGGGAACAGCCGGATGCGTCACGTTCGGCGGGGGCGCGCCCTCACATGCATCCGCTCGCCCTGCGGTCCGAACAGACTGAGGAACTCGACCGGCCCCTCCCCCGTCGATCCGAACCAGTGCGGCACCCGGGTGTCGAACTCGGCGGCCTCCCCCGGCCCCAGCACCACATCGTGCTCGCCCAGCACCAGCCGGAGTCTGCCCGAGAGCACATAGAGCCATTCGTAGCCCTCGTGCGTCCGCAGATCCGGGTCGAGCCGGCGCTGCGGCTCCAGCACCTTGAAGGCCTGGAGCCCTCCGGGCTGCCGGGTGAGCGGCCAGTGGGTGCGGCCCTCGCGGACGACCGGCTCCGCGCGCACCCGCGGATCCCGCACCGGCGGGGCGCCCACCAGTTCGTCCAGCGGCACCTCATGGGCCTGGGCGATCGGCAGCAGCAGTTCGAGGCTGGGCCTGCGCAGCCCCGACTCCAGCCGGGACAGCGTGCTGACGGAGATCCCGGTCGCCTCGGAGAGCCCCGCGAGGGTCACCTCCCGCTCCTTGCGCAGCCGCCGCAGCCTCGGGCCCACTTCCGCGAGAACCTCGTCCGTACCCATGGAGCCATTACCCATGGACCCATTGCATTTCCGGCAAACGCGTTTGTCAATGCCGGAAGGCCCTGGGAGGCCCCGCCGAACGCAGGGGTGTGGACCGGCCACCCGCGGTGCACCATGACTGCATGCTCTTCGCCCGGCTGGCCCAGGTGTCCCGGGAGGTCGCCGCCGCATCGGCGCGGTCCCGGAAGATCGCGCTGCTCGGGGAGCTGTTCCGGGACGCCGACGCGGACGACGTCCCGGTCGTCATCCCCCAGCTGGCCGGACGGCTGCCCCAGGGGCGGATCGGCATCGGCTGGAAGCTCCTCGGGCAGCGGATCCCGCCCGCCGCGGAACCCACCCTCACCGTGCGGGAGGTGGACGCCCGGCTGAGCGCGATCGGGGCGCTCACCGGCACGGGCTCCCAGGCCGGGCGCACCCGGCTGGTCGGTGAGCTGCTGGCGGCGGCCACCGAGGACGAACAGCGGTTCCTGACCGGGCTGTTGACCGGTGAGCTGCGCCAGGGCGCCCTGGACGCGCTGGCCGTGGAGGGCCTGGCGGAGGCGACGGGGGCCGCACCGGCCCAGGTCCGGCGGGCGGTCATGCTCGCGGGCTCGCTCCAGACGGTGGCACGGGCCCTGCTCGCCCAAGGACCTGCGGCCCTGGCGGACTTCCGGCTGACGGTCGGGCGGCCCGTCCTGCCGATGCTCGCGCATCCCGCGTCCTCCGTCGCCGAGGCCGTCGGGAAACTGGGCGCCTGCGCCGTGGAGGAGAAGCTCGACGGCATCCGCGTCCAGGTGCACCGGGACGGCGACGGCATCCGCATCCACACCCGCACCCTCGACGACATCACCGACCGGCTCCCGGAGATCTCCGCCGCCGCGCGGGGGCTGGCGGGCGAGCGCTTCATCCTGGACGGCGAGGTCATCGCGCTCGACGAGAACGGGCGGCCGCGGTCCTTCCAGGAGACCGCCGGACGGGTCGGTTCCCGGCTGGACGTGGCGACCGCCGCCGCGGCGGTCCCGGTGTCCCCCGTCTTCTTCGACGCGCTGTCGGTGGACGGCCGGGACCTGCTGGACCTGCCCTTCACCGAGCGCCACCGGGAGCTGGCCCGGCTGGTACCGGAGCCGATGCGGGTGCGGCGCACCCTGGTGGAGGGGCCCGGGGACACGGCCGCCGCGGAGGACTTCCTGCGCGAGACCCTCGACCGGGGGCACGAGGGTGTGGTGGTGAAGGCGCTCGACGCCCCCTACAGCGCGGGGCGGCGCGGGGCCTCCTGGCTCAAGGTCAAGCCGGTGCACACCCTGGATCTGGTGGTGCTGGCGGCCGAGCGCGGCCACGGCCGCCGCACCGGCAAGCTGTCCAATCTGCATCTGGGCGCCCGCACCGCGGACGGCTCCTTCGTGATGCTCGGCAAGACGTTCAAGGGCCTGACGGACGCGATGCTGGCCTGGCAGACCGAGCGCCTGACGGAGCTGGCGGTCGAGGACGACGGGTGGGTGGTGACCGTGCGGCCCGAACTCGTGGTCGAGATCGCCTACGACGGACTCCAGCGGTCCAGCCGCTACCCGGCCGGTGTCACGCTCCGCTTCGCGCGGGTCGTGCGCTACCGGGAGGACAAACGGCCCGAGGAGGCCGACACGGTGGACACGCTGCTGGCGGCCCACCCGGGGGTCCGGCCGTGAGCAGTCGGCCGCGGCGCAGCGCCGGTCTGCTGCTGTTCCGGCGCACCGACGCCGGTCTTGAGGTGCTGCTCGGCCATATGGGCGGCCCGTTCTTCGCCCGCCGCGACGCCGGGGCATGGACCGTGCCCAAGGGCGAGTACGGGCCCGACGAGGCCCCTTGGGAGGCCGCCCGGCGGGAGTTCCGGGAGGAGCTGGGGCTGCCGCCGCCCGAGGGGGACGCCCTGGCGCTCGGCGAGGTGCGGCAGTCGGGCGGCAAGGTGGTCACGGCCTGGGCCGTGGAGGGGGACCTCGACCCGGCGGCGGCCGTCCCCGGAACGTTCACGATGGAGTGGCCCCCGCGCTCCGGGCGCCTGGCGGAGTTCCCCGAACTGGACCGGGTCCGGTGGTTCGGCCTGGAGGCGGCCCGGGAGGTGGTCGTGGCCGCGCAGGCCGCGTTTCTCGACCGGCTCGCGGAGCACTCGGGCTGACAGGATCCGCGTTGCGGCGGCCGCCGTGGCGCGGGAAGGTCGACACAAAGTCTGCTCCCGGGAGGTCAGCCATGCCCATCGCCACCGTCAATCCGGCGACCGGCGAGACACTGGAGACGTACGACGCCCTGGACGCGGCGGAGATCGAGCGCAGGCTCGCCACCGCCGACGCCGCGTTCCGTACGCATCGCACGACCACGTTCGCCGAACGGGCCCTGCGGATGAACCGCGCGGCCGCCCTGCTGGAGGAGGACCAGCAGGACATCGCCCGGCTGATGACCGGGGAGATGGGCAAGCCCGTCAAGCAGGCCCGGGCGGAGGCCGCCAAGTGCGCCAAGGCGATGCGCTGGTACGCGGAGCACGCCGAGGAACTGCTCGCCGACGAGCAGCCCGCCGAGGCCGACGTCAAGGACTCGGGCGCCTCCCGGGTGGTGGTGCGCTACCGGCCGCTCGGCCCGGTCCTCGCCGTGATGCCGTGGAACTTCCCGCTGTGGCAGGTCGTGCGCTTCGCGGCGCCTGCCCTGATGGCGGGCAACGTGGGACTGCTCAAGCACGCCTCGAACGTGCCGGGGACCGCGCTCTACCTGGAGGACCTCTTCCTGCGGGCGGGCTTCGCCGAGGGCTGCTTCCAGACCCTGCTGGTCGGTTCCGGCGCGGTGGAGGGCATCCTGCGCGACCCGCGGATCAGGGCGGCGACGCTCACCGGCAGCGAGCCCGCGGGCCGGGCCGTCGCCGCGGTCGCCGGGGACGAGATCAAGAAGACGGTCCTGGAGCTGGGCGGCAGCGACCCGTTCGTCGTGATGCCGTCCGCGGATGTGGAGCGGGCCGCCGAGGTGGCGGTGACGGCCCGGGTGCAGAACAACGGGCAGTCGTGCATCGCCGCCAAGCGGTTCATCGTGCACACCGAGGTGTTCGACGCGTTCGCCGAGCGGTTCACCGCCCGGATGAAGGCGCTGCGGGTCGGCGACCCGATCGAGGAGGAGACCGAGGTCGGGCCGCTCGCCACCGAGCAGGGCCGCTACGACGTGGAGGAGCTGGTCAAGGACGCGGTCGGCCACGGTGCGGCGGTGCTCTGCGGCGGCGCCCGCCCGGACGGCCGCGGCTGGTACTACCTGCCGACCGTGCTCGCGGAGGTCACCCCCCGGATGCGTATCCACCACGAGGAGGCGTTCGGCCCGGTCGCCACGCTCTACCGGGCGTCGGACATCGACGAGGCGGTGGCGATCGCGAACGACTCACCCTTCGGGCTGAGTTCGAACGTGTGGACACACAACGGCACCGAGGTGGACCGGTTCGTCCGGGACCTCGAGGCAGGCGGGGTGTACGTCAACGGGATGACGGCGTCCCATCCGGCGTTCCCGTTCGGCGGGGTCAAGCGGTCCGGCTACGGCCGCGAGCTGTCCGGCCACGGAATCCGCGAGTTCTGCAACATCACCACCGTATGGCACGGGGCGTGAGGTTTCCGCGGCTACGATCCCTGCTGTGAACCGCGAAGTGACCCTGCCTCTGATCGTCGACGACCACGGCACGTTGCAGGTGGCGGCCGCGGACGTCAGCAAGCTGCTGCGTACGGTCGGCGGCCGCTGGCTGCGGCTGGTCGAGGACGGCGAGGACGGGCTCGACGAGGACACCGTGGCCGCGCTGACCATCGAGCTGGCCAAGCTGGCGGACCGCATCGACGTGGCCTGCATCGCCCACAGCAGCGGCTCGCTGCACTAAGGGCCGTTTTTCCGGCTCTTGCCGCTGCCGCGGGGCCGGCCGTCCCGCGGGGCGGTCAACCCCGCGCGTCCAGCTCCCACAGCGCGTGCCAGAACCGGGTCTCGTAGCCCTGGAGCAGTCGGCCGTGGCGGTGTGCGCGCTCCTCGTCCAGACGGCCGCTCTCCAGCCCCTCCCGGACGGCCTCCTCGGCCCGGCCCGCCAGGTCCGGCGACGGCTCGGCGAAGAAGTCGAAGAAACCGCAGGCCGCGTCGTCGAAGCCGTAGTGATGGCGCAGCGCCGTGGCGATCGACGCGCAGTAGTCGCCCCAGGCGGCGAAGTTGGCGCCGAGGGCCAGGGTGACGTCGGACGGCTCGCCGTTGAGGGCGAGCCAGGCCACATAGGCGGGGTAGCCCTCGCAGTCCGCGGGGCGCTCGTAGGTCCGCGCGGTCTCCTCGGCGCGGCAGGCCGTGGCGTAGCCGCCCAGCCGGTCCTGGGCCTCGGCCTCGCCGTCCGCGAGTGCGGTGAAGAAGGCCGCGCAGGCGGGCGCGTTCCGTGAGCGTTCGGCCAGATGCCGGAAGGCGCGGTGGTCCGAGGCGATGATCTCCCGCTGTTCGAGGGCGAGGGCCGCGAGGGTGGTGGGCCGGGCCGCGCCCCGGGCGATCAGCGGAAGCAGCCGGTTGGCGTGCGGATCGGGGGCGAGCCTGCGGGCGGCCTCCTCCAGCAGTTCCCTGGCCGTGCGCGCCATCGATGTCCTCCTCCGACCGGGCCGCTCCCCGGGCGTGCCCGGAATGTCACTGTCTGTACGTCACTGAAGCGGAGTAACCCGACGAGATATCACCGCCCCGCCGGGTGATCGTGGGTGAAGCCCTCATACGGGTGAACCCCTTCCGCCGGGGGACGGACGAGTTCCCCGCCAAGGCGAAAGAAGGCGCGCTCCATGGCCACTCTGTGCAGACCCGCGGTTTCCGTTCCGGAGTATGTGATCACGATGGAGGAGACGCTGGAGCTGGCGCGCTCCCGCCACGCGGATCACCCGCAACTCCCGCTGGCGCTGCGGCTGATCGAGAACACGGGGGTCCACACCCGGCACATCGTGCAGCCCATCGAGGAGACCCTGAAACACCCCGGCTTCGAGGACCGCAACAAGCTCTACGAGGCCGAGGCGAAGGCGCGGGTCCCCGCGGTGGTCCAGCGGGCCCTGGACGACGCCGAGCTGCTCACCACCGACATCGACGTGATCATCTATGTGTCGTGCACGGGGTTCATGATGCCGTCGCTGACCGCATGGCTGATCAACGAGATGGACTTCGACAGCGACACCCGGCAGATACCCATCGCGCAGCTGGGCTGCGCCGCGGGCGGTGCCGCCATCAACCGGGCCCACGACTTCTGCCGGGCGTATCCGGACGGCAATGCGCTGATCGTGGCCTGCGAGTTCTGTTCGCTGTGCTACCAGCCCACCGATCTGGGGGTCGGCTCACTGCTTTCGAACGGCCTGTTCGGCGACGGCATCGCGGCCGCCGTCGTCCGCGGCAAGGGCGGCACCGGCGTCAAGCTGGAGCGCAACGGCTCGTATCTGATCCCCAAGACCGAGGAGTGGATCGCCTACGACGTCCGGGCGACCGGTTTCCACTTCCTGCTGGACAAGCGGGTACCCGCCACCATGGAGCCGCTCGCCCCGGCCCTTCAGGAGCTGGCCCGCCGGCATGGCTGGGACGCCTCCGACCTGGACTTCTACATCGTGCACGCGGGCGGTCCGCGGATCCTGGACGACCTGAGCAAGTTCCTCCAGGTGCCGTCGGAGGCCTTCCGGTTCAGCCGGGCCACGCTGACCGAGTACGGCAACATCGCGAGCGCCGTCGTCCTGGACGCGCTGCGGCGGCTCTTCGAGGCGGGCGGCCCCGAGCACACCGCGCGCGGGCTGCTGGCCGGTTTCGGGCCGGGCATCACGGCGGAGATGGCGCTGGGCCGCTGGCACGTCTCCAGGAACGGCAGCAACGGCAAGAGGTGAGGCGGCTGCCCGGCGGACCCCGGGACACCGGACCGGCAGACCCCGGGACACGGACCGGCAGACCCCCCGGGACACCGGACCGGCAGACCCCGGGACACGGACCGGCAGACCCCCCGGGACACCGGACCGGGAGGCTCCCTGGACACCCGACCGGGAGGCCCCCGGCGGCGGCCGGGGGCCTCCCGGTCGGCCGGACGCTAGCGGATGGGCATGCCCGAGAGGGTGCGCGCGATCACCAGCCGCTGGATCTCGCTCGTCCCTTCGAAAATCGTGTAGATGGCCGCGTCGCGGTGCATCCGCTCCACCGGGTACTCCCGGGTGTAGCCGTTGCCGCCGAGGATCTGGATGGCCTGGGCGGTGACCTTCTTCGCCGTCTCGCTGGCGAACAGCTTCGACATGGAGCCCTCGGCCGCCGTGAACGGCTTGCCGTTGACCGCCATCCAGGAGGCCCGCCAGACCAGCAGCCGGGCGGCGTCGATCTGGGTCCGCATGTCGGCGAGCTGGAAGGCGACGCCCTGGTTGTCGATGATCGGGCGCCCGAACTGCTCTCGGGTGCGCGCGTAGTCGAGGGCCACCTCGTACGCGGCCCGGGCGGTGCCCACGGCCATCGCGCCGACGGCCGGGCGGGAGGCCTCGAAGGTGGCCATGGCCGCGTTCTTCACCCGCTCGCCGCCCTGCGACTTCGCCTTCTCGCGGGCCCGGGCGAGCCGCTCGTCCAGCTTCTCCTTGCCGCCGAGCAGACAGGAGCCGGGAACGCGCACCTGGTCCAGGACCACCTCGGCGGTGTGCGAGGCGCGGATGCCGTGCTTCTTGAACTTCTGGCCCTGGGAGAGCCCCGGGGTGTTCGGCGGGACGATGAAGGAGGCGTGGCCCTTGGAGCCCAGCTCCGGGTCGACGGCCGCGACCACGACATGGACGTTGGCTATGCCGCCGTTGGTGGCCCAGGTCTTGGTGCCGTTGATCACCCACTCGTCCTTCGCCTCGTCGTAGACGGCGCGGGTGCGCAGGGAGGCGACGTCGGAGCCGGCGTCGGGCTCCGAGGAGCAGAAGGCGGCCACCTTGACGTCGTTGGCGTCGCCGTACATCTGGGGGATCCAGGTGCCGATCTGCTCCTCGGTGCCGTTGGCCATGACGCCGACGGCCGCGAGGCCGGTGCCGACGATCGACAGCGCGATGCCCGCGTCGCCCCAGAACAGCTCCTCCAGGGCCATGGGGATGCCGAGGCCGGTGGCGTCGAAGTACTGCTGGGCGTAGAAGTCCAGGGAGTAGATGCCGACCTTGGCGGCCTCCTGGATGACCGGCCAGGGAGTCTCCTCACGCTCGTCCCATTCGGCGGCAGCGGGACGGATCACATCGGCGGCGAAGCCGTGCAGCCAGTCCCGGACCTCCCGCTGTTCGTCGTTGAGCTCCATGGTGAACTCGGCCATGTCCCCTCCAGCACTGCGCCGTTCTGTTACTTTCGGTAACTTCAGTGTGTTACTCGCCAGTAGGAGAAGTCAACTCCCCCACCCGGGCGCCCGTCGGCAGCCGACGGTCGGCAGCTCGTTCGATACCGACCCGCCTTTCGGTGTTAGTTTGCGCAGGCGTCACCGATACAGCACGGGTGGGGAGAGATCATGGACACCACGCAGCGGGCCGAGCAGCAGCGGTCCGCCGACCGCCGACGGCGCGAGCTGCTGGAGGCCGCCGACCGGGTGGTGCTGCGCGACGGCCCCGGCGCCTCGATGAACGCCATCGCCGCCGAGGCCGGCATCACCAAGCCGATCCTCTACCGCCACTTCGGCGACAAGGGCGGCCTCTACGCCGCGCTCGCCAAGCGCCACACGGACGCGCTGCTCGCCTCGCTGCGGGCGGCACTGGACGCCCCGGCGGAGCGGCGGGAGCGGGTGGAGGCCACCCTCGACACCTATCTCGCGGCCATCGAGGCCCGGCCGCAGGTCTACCGCTTCCTGATGCATCCGGCGGAGGGCGGCTCGCCGAGCGACCACGGCTTCGACACCGGGCGGCACTCCATCCCGGTGCTGCGCCGGATGGGCGAGGAACTCGCCCAGGTCATCGAGGAGCGGCTGGACCTCGGGCCGGGCACCCACCAGCTCGCCCGGGTGTGGGGCCATGGCATCGTCGGCATGATGCACGCCGCGGGAGACTGGTGGCTGGGCGAACGGCCGTGTTCCCGGGCGGAGTTGGTGCGCATCCTGGCGGACCTGCTCTGGGGGCGGCTGGCCGCCGCCGGGGACCGGGTGGGAGGCCCCGGGTTCTGAGGTTCCCCGGGGCCGCGGCGGCCGGTCGCACGACGTACGACCGGCCGGGCGCTCCCCGGGGCGTGCCGGGGCGTGCCCTAACGGGGCGCCCTGCGGCGCCACTGCCGCATCGCCCTGCGCTGCCGCCAGCCGCCGAGCCGGTCCACGTACAGGCCGCCGTCGAGGTGGTCGCACTCGTGTTGCAGGCACCGCGCGAACCACCCGGTCCCCTCCACCCGGACCGGCTCGCCGTCCGCGGTGAACCCCTCGACGACCGCGCGGTCGTAGCGCTCCGTGCCCGCCTCCACGCCCGGCAGGGACAGGCAGCCCTCCGGCCCGCGGAGCACCACACCGTCCGCCTCGACCAGCCGCGGGTTCACCACATGCCCGAGATGGCGCACGTCCTCGTCGTCCGGGCAGTCGTAGACGAACACCCGCAGCCCCTCGCCGATCTGGTTCGCCGCCAGTCCCACGCCCCGCTCGGCGTACATGGTGGCGAACATGTCCTCGACGAGCCGGGACAGTTCGGGGCCGAAGTCGGTGACCTCCGCGCCCGGGGCGCGCAGCACCGGGTCGCCGAGCAGGGTGAGGGACCGGACGCGGCCTTTGGCGCCCGGGAGGGAACGGTGTCGCATGGCGGCAAGGGTACGGTCGTCAGGGTCGCGCGGGCGCCGGGGTGGTGCCGCGGTTCGGGCGCATGAGCGGATCTCGATAGGCTGAGGTCCGCGCGTTGCCGGGACTGGGCGCGGCGCCGTACGCAAGGAGGATCGAGAACTGATGGCAGGCAACTCGGACCCGCTGACGCCGCGGGCCAAGCTGGCCGTGACCGCGGGCAAGGCGGTCGCTGCGGCATCGCGCGCCGCGGGGCGCGGCAGCGGATCGGTGATCGGCGGCCGAGTGGCACTCAAACTCGACCCCGATCTGCTGGCCCGGCTCGCCCAGCACCTGGACGTCGTCCTGGTCTCGGCGACCAACGGCAAGACGACCACCACCCGGCTGATCGCGGAGGCGCTGCGCGCCGCGGGCCCGGTCGTCTCCAACGCGCTCGGCGCGAACATGCCCGCGGGCATCACCTCGGCGCTGGCCGGTGGCTCGGAGGCGAAGTTCGCCGTCATCGAGGTGGACGAGAAGTACCTCGCCGGGGTCGCCCGGGACACCGACCCCAAGTGCATCGCGCTGCTCAACCTCTCGCGCGACCAGCTCGACCGCGCCGCCGAGACCCGGATGCTCGCCGAGAACTGGCGTGAGGGCCTGGCCGGATCCAAGGCCGTGGTGGTCGCCAACGCCGACGACCCGCTGGTGGTGTGGGCCGCGTCGTCCTCACCGAATGTGATCTGGGTCGCGGCCGGGCAGATGTGGAAGGACGACGCCTGGTCCTGCCCGTCCTGCGGCGGTGTGATGCAGCGCCCCGGCGACGACTGGTTCTGCGGCGAGTGCGGTTTCCGCCGCCCGACCCCGTCCTGGGTGCTGTCGGGCGACCACGTCCTCGACCCGCACGGCTCCGCCTGGCCGATCCACCTCCAGCTGCCGGGCCGCGCCAACAAGGCCAACGCCACCAGCTCGGCAGCCGTCGCCGCCGTCTTCGGGGTGCCGCCGCAGGTCGCGCTGGAGCGCATGTACCAGGTGCAGGCGGTGGCCGGACGCTATGACGTGGTCCAGTTCCAGGGCCGCGACCTGCGGCTGCTGCTCGCGAAGAACCCGGCCGGGTGGCTGGAGACCTTCTCGTTGATCGACCCGCCGCCGACCCCGGTGATCCTGTCGGTGAACGCACGCGGCGCGGACGGCACCGACACCTCCTGGCTGTGGGACGTCGACTACACGCGGCTGACCGGGCACCCGATCTTCGTCGTCGGCGACCGCAAGCTGGACCTCGCCGTGCGTCTGGAGGTCGCGAACCAGTCCTTCCAGGTCTGCGACGACCTCGACCAGGCTGTCCAGCTCGCCCCGCCGGGCCGGATCGAGGTCATCGCGAACTACACCGCGTTCCAGGACCTGCGCCGCCGTGTCGGCAACTGACCACGAAGGACGATCATCGATGAGTGACAACAGCCTGCGTCTGGTGTGGATCTACCCGGACCTGCTGAGCACCTACGGCGACCAGGGCAACGCGCTCGTGGTGGAGCGCCGGGCCCGCCAGCGCGGCCTGGACGTGGCCCGCCTGGACGTGCGCAGCGACCAGCCGATCCCCACCTCCGGCGACATCTATCTGATCGGCGGCGGCGAGGACCGTCCGCAGCGGCTCGCGGCCGAGCGGCTGCGCCGCGACGGCGGCCTGTACCGGGCCGTGGAGAACGGCGCGATCGTCTTCTCCGTCTGCGCCGGGTACCAGATCCTCGGCCACGAGTTCATCAACGACCTCGGGCAGCGCGAGCCGGGCCTCGGTCTGCTGGACGTGGTGTCGGTGCGCGGGGAGGGCGAGCGCTGCGTCGGCGACGTCCTCGGGGACATCGACCCGCGGCTGGGCCTGCCCCCGCTCACCGGCTTCGAGAACCACCAGGGCGTCACGCACGTGGGCCCCAACGCCCGCCCTCTGGCGCAGGTGCGGCTCGGCAAGGGCAACGGCACCGGTGACGGTACGGAGGGCGCGTACAACGGGACGGTGTTCGGCACCTACATGCACGGGCCCGTCCTCGCGCGCAACCCGCTGATCGCGGACCTGCTGCTGAAGCTGGCGCTCGATGTCAACGCCCTTCCGCCGACGGACGACCGCTGGTACGAGGCGCTGCGCAACGAGCGGATCGCGGCCGCGGAGCAGCCCGCCTAGGCCCTCGGCCGAGCGCTCCCGGAACGGCCGCGCGCAGACCGCCCGGCGGGCCCGTACACCTCGCGGTCCGCCGGGGGTCACCGGCCCGTCTGACAGGGCATCCGCACAGGTGAGCGGGCGCATCCAGCAGGCGGACGCATCGTGCTGCCCGGGCCCCGCCGCCGGTAGGCTGGCGGGGATCGAGCCGGACAACGTGGTCCGGACCCGGCTCACGTGGAGAAGGTTGTTTCGGGCTATGCGCATTGGTGTCCTCACGTCCGGCGGCGACTGCCCCGGCCTGAACGCCGTCATCCGGTCCGTCGTGCACCGCGCCGTCGCCGACCACGGCGACGAGGTCATCGGCTTCCGGGACGGCTGGAAGGGCCTCCTGGAGTGCGACTACCTCAAGCTCGACCTGGACGCGGTGGGCGGCATCCTGGCCCGCGGCGGCACGATCCTCGGCTCCTCCCGGGTCCGTCCGGAGCATCTGCGGGACGGCGTGGAGCGGGCCCGGGGCCATGTCGAGGAGCTGGGCATCGACGCGATCATCCCGATCGGCGGTGAGGGCACGCTCAAGGCGGCCCGGCTGCTGTCCGACAACGGGCTGCCGATCGTCGGCGTACCCAAGACCATCGACAACGACATCGCCGTCACGGACGTCACCTTCGGCTTCGACACCGCGGTGGGCGTGGCGACCGAGGCCCTGGACCGGCTGAAGACCACCGCCGAGTCCCATCAGCGAGTGCTGATCGTGGAGGTCATGGGCCGCCACACCGGCTGGATCGCGCTGCACTCCGGCATGGCCGCCGGGGCCCACGCCATCGTGGTGCCGGAACGCCCCTTCGACATCGAGGAGTTGACGGCCCGGGTCGGGGCCCGGTTCGACGCCGGGAAGCGGTTCGCGATCGTGGTGGCCGCCGAGGGCGCCAAGCCGAGGGCGGGCTCCATGGAGTTCGACGAGGGCGGCAAGGACATCTACGGTCACGAGCGCTTCGCGGGCATCGCCCGTCAGCTCTCGGTCGAGCTGGAGCAGCGGCTCGGCAAGGAGGCCCGTCCGGTGATCCTCGGGCACGTCCAGCGGGGCGGCACCCCGACGGCGTACGACCGCGTCCTGGCCACCCGCTTCGGCTGGCACGCGGTGGAGGCGGCGCACCGCGGCGAATTCGGCAGGATGACCGCGCTGCGCGGCACCGACATCGTGATGGTGCCGCTGGCCGAGGCCGTGGAGACGCTGAAGACGGTGCCCGGGGAGCGGTACGCCGAGGCCGAGTGCGTGCTGTAGCACGGGACCGCTCCCGCCCGGTGCGGGGTTGATCGCGTACGGAGTCCAGCCAGTCCGCCCCCGGTCGCAGCCGCGGCCGGGGGCGGTTCTACCCTGGTGCGGACAGACAGCGCACAACCCCCACGAATCAGGAGCCGGCGGATGGATCACGGCGGGCACGGCATGATGATGATGGATCTGCCGCCGTTCACCCTGAGCAGGGGCCTTGAGTGGTCCGCCGACCCGTTCTTCCTCGTCGCCTGCCTGGCCGGACTGGGGCTGTACGGCTGGGGTGTGGCCCGGCTGGTGCGGCGCGGTGACAAGTGGCCGGTGGGCCGGACCATTTCGTTCGCCATCGGCGTGCTGACCGTGCTGCTGGTCATGTGCACCAAGCTGAACGACTACGGCATGGTCATGTTCAGCGTGCACATGGTGCAGCACATGGTGATCAGCATGCTCTCCCCGATCCTGCTGCTGCTCGGCGCGCCGATCACGCTGGCGCTGCGCGCGCTGCCCACCGCGGGCCGCAACCGCAAGGGGCCGCGCGAACTGCTGCTGATGCTGCTGCACAGCCGCTATGTGCGGATCATCACCCATCCGGCCTTCACCATCCCGCTGTTCATCGCGAGCCTGTACGGGCTGTACTTCAGCCCCCTGTTCGACTTCCTGATGGGGTCCAGGGCCGGGCACATCGCGATGATGGTGCACTTCCTCGCCGTCGGTGTGGTGTTCTTCTGGCCGATCATGGGCATCGACCCCGGTCCGCACCGCCCCGGCCATCTGATGCGGATGCTGGAGCTGTTCGCGGGCATGCCGTTCCACGCGTTCTTCGGCATCGCGCTGATGATGGCGTCCACGCCGATGGTCGACACCTACCGCAATCCGCCCGCCTCGCTCGGCATCGACGCCCTGGCGGACCAGACGTCGGCGGGCGGTATCGCCTGGGCCTTCAGCGAGGTCCCGTCGGTGCTGGTGCTGCTGGCGCTGCTGTTCCAGTGGTACGGCTCCGAGCAGCGGCAGGCCAAGCGCAAGGACCGCGCCGCGGACCGCGACGGGGACAAGGAGCTGGAGGCGTACAACGCCTATCTGGCCTCGCTCAACGCCCGCGGCCACTGAGGTCCGCCCCCCCACGGGCCCGGGACGTCCGGAACTCGCCCCGTTGTGTACACCGCTCACACCCGGAACCGCGGCACCATGGGGGGACGGACCATGAGGAGGGTGTCGCGATGCCCGGTTCCACGAAAGCGATGGGAGTGCTCACCGTCGGGGGGCTCGTCGTGGTGACGGCCTACACGGTGGCGCTCGGCAGCAGCGGCTGGCTGTGGTTCGGCTGGGTGGTGCTGGGACTGCTCACGGTCGCCATGGTCCTCACCGGCGACACCTGAGGCCCGCCCCCGGCACGGCCGCGGCCGGGGCGCACTCCACTGAAGCGGACGCCCCGCTGGATACAGTGCCCGCATGAACAGCAGGCCCGCGCCGTTCGACGAGCTCGACCGGAAGATCGTCACGGCTCTGATGGCGAACGCCAGGACCAGTTTCGCCGAGATCGGCGCGGCCGTCGGCCTGTCGTCCACGGCGGTCAAGCGCCGGGTGGACCGGCTGCGCGAGTCGGGGGTGATCACCGGGTTCACGGCTACGGTGAAGCCGTCCGCGATGGGCTGGCGCACCGAGGCCTATGTGGAGGTGTACTGCGAGGGCGCCGCCCCGCCCCGGCGGCTCGCGGAGGTCGTGCGCAACCATCCGGAGATCACCGCCGCCATGACGGTGACCGGCGGGGCGGACGCGTTGCTGCACGTCCGGGCGCGGGATGTCGAACACTTCGAGGAGGTACTCGAACGCATCCGGGCGGAACCCTTCATCCGCAAGACGATCAGCGTGATGGTGCTGTCCCACCTCCTGCCGGAGAGCCCGGAGGCCGGTGCCAGCCAGGCGCCTCCCGACGACGCAGCAGACGTGCGCTGAGCGGCCCGAAGACGCACTGTTGCTGCGCGAACGCGCAGCCATCGTTTCTTGTCGACCGTCCCCGCGGCTTCCTACCTTTGTGTCACCCTCACTCGACACGCAGGAAGCGGAGGAACCCCTCTGTGACCGACACCCGTGTGCCGCGCCGGCGGCGCTTCCTCGTCTGCGAACCCAGACACTTCGCCGTGCAGTACGCGATAAACCCGTGGATGCATCCCGACATGCAGGTCGACATCGATCTGGCCCAGGAGCAGTGGCAGGGGCTGATCAGCGCCTACCGCCACCACGGGCACGCCGTCGAGGCGGTGGACCCGGTCCCGGGACTCCCGGACATGGTGTTCGCCGCGAACTCGGCCGTCGTCGTCGACGGACGCGTCTTCGGCTCCCTCTTCCACGCCCCCGAGCGCCGTCCCGAGTCGGACCACTACGAGACGTGGTTCAAGTCGGCCGGCTATGCCGTGCACCGCTCCGAATTCATCTGCGAGGGCGAGGGCGACCTCGTCTGGACGGGCCGGTACCTCCTCGCCGGCACCGGTTTCCGCACCACGCGGGAGGCGCACCGCGAGGTGCAGGAGTTCTTCGGTCACCCGGTCGTCAGCCTGACCCTGGTGGACCCGTACTTCTACCACCTGGACACGGCGCTGTTCGTCCTCGACGAGGGCAACATCGTCTACTACCCGGAGGCCTTCTCCCCCGGCAGCCGCGAGGTCCTCGCCCGGCTCTTCCCGGACGCGGTGCTCGCGACCCGCGAGGACGCCATGTCCTTCGGCCTGAATTCCGTCTCCGACGGGCGCCATGTCTTCATCGCTCCCCGGGCCGAGGTGCTCGCCGCCCGGCTCGCCGACCACGGCTACGACCCCGTCCCCGTCGACCTCTCCGAGTTCCACAAGGCCGGCGGCGGCATCAAGTGCTGCACTCAGGAGATCCGTTCATGACCGCACCCGCCCGCACGCGTACGTCCGACGAGCTGATCGGCGCCGAGCAGCCCGTCCTCGCGCACAACTACCACCCGCTGCCCGTGGTGGTGGCGCGCGCCGAGGGCGCCTGGGTGGAGGACGTCGAGGGCCGCCGCTATCTCGACATGCTCGCCGGGTACTCGGCCCTCAACTTCGGGCATCGCCATCCGGTGCTGATCGAGGCGGCCCACCGCCAGCTGGACCGCCTGACGCTGACCTCCCGCGCCTTCCACAACGACCAGCTCGCCGAGTTCGCGGAGTCCCTGGCCGCGCTGACCGGCCTGGACATGGTCCTGCCGATGAACACGGGCGCCGAGGCGGTGGAGAGCGCCGTGAAGGTGGCCCGCAAGTGGGCGTACGAGGTCAAGGGCGTGGCCGCCGACCGGGCGACGATCGTGGTGGCCGGGGGCAACTTCCACGGCCGTACCACGACGATCGTCAGCTTCTCCACGGACGAGACGGCGCGGGCGGGCTTCGGCCCCTTCACCCCGGGCTTCCGGATCGTCCCGTACAACGACCTGGCCGCGCTGGAGGCCGCCGTCGACGAGACGACCGCGGCGGTGCTGCTCGAACCCATCCAGGGCGAGGCGGGCGTGATCATCCCCGACGACGGCTATCTCGCCGGGGTCCGCGAGATCACCCGGCGCGCCGGGTGCCTGTTCATCGCCGACGAGATCCAGTCGGGCCTGGGCCGTACGGGTAGCACCCTGGCCGTGGACCACGAGGGGGTGGTCCCGGACGCGGTGCTGCTCGGCAAGGCGCTGGGCGGCGGCATCGTCCCGGTGTCGGCGGTGGTCGCGCGCCGTGAGGTCCTCGGGGTGCTGCGGCCGGGCGAGCACGGCTCGACGTTCGGCGGCAATCCGCTGGCCGCGGCGGTCGGCTCGGCGGTGGTGGGCATCCTGGAGACGGGCGAGTTCCAGCGCCGGGCGGCCGAGCTGGGCGTGGTCCTGCGGGACGGTCTCACCGCGCTGCTCGGCCGGGGCGTGGTGGGCTTCCGCTCGCGCGGGCTGTGGGCGGGCGTCGACGTCGACCCCGCGATCGGCACCGGCCGGGAGATCAGCGAGCGCCTGATGCGGGAGGGGATCCTGGCCAAGGACACCCATGGCTCGACCATCCGGCTGGCCCCGCCCCTGACGATCACGGCCGAGGAACTGGGATCGGCCCTGGAGGCCCTGGAACGGGTCCTGACGGCCTGACCTGACAGCCGCCCGTCCCGTGGGCCACCGCGGGACGGGCGGTGCGCCGGTTGGGGGGACGGGGGCGCGCCCCCTCAGCCGATCCTGCGCCCCCACAGGGGTGCGCTCGGCGCGCCCGCGCCCTCCTGGAGCCCGGTGAGGAACTCCTCCAGGACCTCCGTCGCGGTCAGCCCCGGCTGCCAGCCCAGCTCGGTGTGCGCACGGGTGCAGTCCATGATCGGCAGGCGCAGCACGGCGTCGAAGAGATGCGGTGAGGCGGGCAGCAGCCGCAGTCCCCAGGCGGCGGCGATCGCCGACCGGGCGGCGGAGCGGGGCAGCCGTACCGGGCGGGCTCCCAGGACCTCCCCGAGGACGGCCGCGTCGAGGGGCGGATCGGCGGCCAGGTTGAAGGCGCCGCGCACTTCGCGGTGGATCGCGAGCCGGTATGCGTGGGCCGCGTCGTCGGTGTGCAGGGCCTGGACCCGCAGCCCGGAGACGTCCGGCAGGAAGGGCAGCAGTTCCGGCCGGACCAGCGGGCCGGGCAGGAAGCGTCCGCCGAAGATCCGCCGCTGTTCGCTCGCCGACTCCCGCTTGAACAGGAAGGCGGGCCGCATCCTGACGACCCGGACCCCGGGGTGCTCGTACTCGTAGGCGTCCAGGATCCGTTCGAGGTAGGCCTTCTCCCGGGTGTAGGCGGCGTCCGGCCAGCCGTGGGTGGGCCAGGACTCGTCCACGGCGTGGTCCTTGGGGCCCGGGGAGTACGCGCCGACGGAGGAGGCGTGCACCAGCACGGGCACACCGGCGGTGGCGACGGCCTCGAAGACGCGGATGCCGCCGAGCACATTGGTCTCCCAGGTCGCGACCGGATCGTGGGTGGGCTGAAATGCCCAGGCCAGGTGCACGACCGCGTCCGCGCCCTCGAACTCCTTCACCAGGTCGGTCCGGTCGGGCCTGATGTCGGCCTCGGCCCACCGCACCCGGGACGGGCCGAGATCGGGGATACGGCGCGCGAGGCCCCGTACCGTGTCCACGTCCGGGTCCTCGGCCAGCAGGCGTACGAGGCTGGAGCCCGCATTGCCGGTGGCGCCGGTGACCACGATCTTCTTGCCTCGGGTGGTGCTCACGTGCTGCTCCTCTCGTGGCCGGGAGGAGCGAGTACCCGGTCCGCGCGGGAGCCGCACACTCCGGGTGCCGTCACTGGTGCTGGTGCTCGTGGCGCCGGGTGCGCCGGGCGTCGTGCCGGGCGAGCAGCGAGAGCAGGTCGGAGACGCTCAGGCTCGCCTCCGCCGGGTGCCTGAGGAGGGTGCCGGGCTGGATGCGGTAGGTGTTGGAGCGGCCCGCACGGGTGTGGGTGAGGTAGCCCTCGTGTTCCAGATCCGAAATGATCTTCTGGACGGCGCGCTCGGTCAGACGGCAGCGGGCCGCGATGTCACGGATCCGGCTGGTCCGGTCGTCGGCGATCGCGGCCAGGACGCGTGCGTGGTTCGTGAGGAACGTCCACCCGATGTGCGGCTCGGGAACTCCGCCCATAAGGCCGAGGGTAGAGCGCCGGGACATGAATACCAAATGGTGAAAGAGCCTTCCGGTATGCGGGGGCGTACGACGGGAGACCGGCCGGATGCAGGGCCCACCGGCCCGTGCCACGCTGATCGGGGGCGGGGCCGCCCATCACCTCTGTGTCACACCTCGTCGAGGAGTGAGCGTCATGAACGACCAGAACCGGGGACGCCACCCGTTCGAGGACGACTCGGGCCACCTCAGGGACATGACGGAGGAGACCCTCGGCGCCCAGGAGCAGGAGCGCCAGGAACGCCAGCACCGCCTGGAGGAGCGGCGGCCGGACCGCCGCAAGGACACCGAGCCGCCGTCCGCCTACCCTCGACAGGAGGACGACTACTACCTGTAGCCGGGTACTGCCTGTGGACAGGGGCGCCGACGTCGGCTGACTGTTGGTCAGGTGAATCGGTGCACCGGTGGCATGAGCGGGGCCGAAGCCGGATACCAGAGGACTACAGGTGCACATGGGTCAGACCCTGGTCAGCAGCAGACCTCGTGGAGTGAGGGGCGAGCCGTGTTCTACTACCTGCTCAAGTACGTTCTTCTCGGCCCGCTGCTGAGACTGGTCTTCCGGCCGCATATCGAGGGCCTCGACCGGGTGCCCGCGGACGGCCCGGCCATTGTCGCCGGGAACCATCTCTCCTTCTCCGACCACTTTCTGATGCCCGCGATCCTCAGACGCCGTATCACCTTCCTTGCCAAGGCGGAGTACTTCACCGGGCCAGGGCTCAAGGGGCGTCTCACCGCCGCGTTCTTCCGCAGCGCGGGGCAGATCCCGGTGGACCGCTCCGGGAAGGAGGCCGGGCAGGCGGCGATCCGGGAGGGGCTCGGGGTGCTGCGCAAGGGCGAGTTGCTGGGGATCTACCCGGAGGGCACCCGGTCCCACGACGGCCGGTTGTACAAGGGCAAGGTCGGTGTCGCCGTGATGGCGCTGCGGGCCCGGTGCCCGGTGGTGCCCTGCGCGATGATCGGCACCTTCGAGGCGCAGCCGCCCGGCCGGAGGATCCCCCGCGTCCGCCGTGTGACGATCCGCTTCGGCGAGCCCCTGGACTTCTCTCGCTACGAAGGGCTGGAGGAGGAGAAGGCCGTGCTGCGCGCGGTCACCGACGAGATCATGTACGCCATCCTGACCCTCTCCGAGCAGGAGTACGTCGACCGGTACGCGGCGGTCGTCAAGGCCGAGGAGGCCGGTGACGCGGGCGAGCGGGCCCATCACCTCCCGCGGATGCCGCTGGGGTGAGGCCGGGCACGGAAGGAGGGGGCGGCCGGTGTCCGGCCGCCCCCTCCCGGTGTGCTCCGGTGGTTACGGCTTCGGGGTGGCGTGCGGGGTGCACGTCACATCGGCCGCGTCCGTCCTGCCGGTGAGCAGATAGGTGTCCACCCGGCTGTTGATGCACGGGTTGACCAGGCCGGTCACGCCGTGGGAGCCCGCGTCCTTCTCGATGATCAGGCGGGAGCCCTTGAAGCGCTTGTGCAGTTCGACCGCGCCCTCGAACGGCGTGGCGGCGTCCCGCGTGGACTGCACGATCAGGACCGTGGGCAGCCCCTTGCCGGTCGTGACGTTCACCGGGGTCCGCTGCTGCACCGGCCAGGTGGCGCACGGCAGGTTCATCCAGGCGTTGGCCCAGGTCATGAACGGGTACTGCTTGTTGAGCCGGGTGTTGTCCCGGTCCCACTTCCGCCAGCTGGTGGGCCACTTGGCGTCGGTGCACTCGACGGCCGTGTAGACGGCGTTGCTGTTCTCGGAGGCGATGTTGCCCGCCGTGTTCGAGAGGTCGGGCGCGGCCGCGTCGACGAGCGCCTTGGTGTCACCGGCCATGTACTTGCTGAAGACGGTGGCGACCGGCACCCAGGAGGAGTCGTAGTACGGGGCGCTCTGGAAGAAGGAGATCAGCTCGGCCGGGCCGACGACCCCGCCGATCGGGCTCTTCTTCGCCGTGGCGCGCAGCTGGAGCCACTTCGCCTGGACCGCATCCCGGGTGGTGCCCAGGTGGAAGGCGGCGTCGTTCGCCGCGACCCAGTCCTCCCAGTCCTTCCAGCGTCCCTCGAAGGCGATGTCCTGGCCCAGGTTGGCCTGGTACCAGATGTTCTCGCGCGCCGGGTTCACCACACTGTCGACGATCATGCGGCGGAGGTGGCCCGGGAAGAGGGTGCCGTAGACGGCGCCGAGGTAGGTGCCGTAGGAGACGCCCAGGTAGTTGAGCTTCTTCTCGCCCAGGGCGGCACGGATGACGTCCAGGTCGCGCGCGGTGTTGGGCGTGGTCATCTGCTGGAGCATCGCGCGGCCGGTGCGGTCGAGGCAGCCCTGCGCGTACTCCCGGGCGAGCTTGCGCTGGGCGCGCTTGTCCGCCTCGGTGCCGGGGACCGGGTCCGCCTTGGGCGCCTTCACGAACTCCTGCGGGTCGACACAGGAGATGGGCGCGGAGTGGCCGACACCGCGCGGGTCGAAGCCGACGAAGTCGTAGGCCTTCGAGACATTGGCCCAGAGCGGGTTCTTGGTGGTGACCCGGAGCGGGAAGCGCATCCCGGAGCCGCCGGGGCCACCCGGGTTGTAGACCAGGGCGCCCTGGCGCTCTTCCTTGGTGCCGGTGTTCCCGATGCGGTCGACGGCGAGCTTGATCTGCTTGCCGTTCGGGTGGGCGTAGTCGACCGGGACGGTGACCCAGCCGCACTGGACGGGCTTGGCGATCCCCCAGTCGGCCGGGCAGTCCGTCCAGTCGATTCCGGCCCGGGCGGCACGTGCGGCGGCGATCGCCTCGCCCCGGGCCTCCCGGTCCTGGCCGTGACGCGAGTCGGCGGTGGCCGCCGGTGCCGCCACGGTTCCGGCTATCAGCGTCGCCGTGACGAGCGCCCCCGCGGAGGCGAGTGCGGTCACTCGTCCCGTAGGTCTCATTCCCCTCAAGTGGGACCTCCCCGTACAAGGTTGCTATTGGGTACGGGGATCCTGTCTGCTGTGCGTTCTCTGAGAACAGAGGTGACGTGGCTTCTTTACCAATCCGATAACCGGTGCAGAGCACTCCGCCCAGCGGGCAGTGCGTATCAAGTCAGGCCGGAAATCGCCCTGTTGAGCAGTTGTCGCAGTCGGAGCGCGTCCGGCGCGACCGCGGTGACCAGCGCGGCGGGCCCCGCGAGCGGGGTCAGCGCCGCACTCTCCCCGAGCATCCGGGCCTGGACCGGGTGCCGTTCGAACTCCGGTCTGACGACGATGAGTTGACCGTAGGCGCGATGTCCCGCCAGGACGGCGGGGCCGTCCCAGCCGCCGGGGGCGCCGGGTCCGCAGGCCACCTCCTGGTCGAGCAGCGGGCGTCCGGCCAGCCGTACGCCGAGCCGGCTGGTGAGCCTGCCGGGTTCCTCCCCGAAGCGACCGAGGACCTGCTCCTCCCGGTGGACGAGGCGGGCTCCGGGAGCGAGGTCGATCCGGCAGGAGACACGCAGATCGCTGCCCCGCGCCGAGATCAACTGCTCTGGCAGCCAGTGCAGTTCGCCGTCTGCGGCCACATCGAGCCGGAGGTCGTAGCGGGCCTCGCTCTTGGTCTGCCCGGGCAGGGCGATGGTGGCGGCGGCCGAGCGCACATGGAGCAGGGCGGCGCTGCCGACGGACACCTCCACCCGGAAGCGGTCCCCGCCGAGCGGCCCGCTCATCGCGCCGACGAGCATGACGCGTGCCTCGTCACCGCTCGCGCGCGTCCGGCGCGGCGCGAGCGGCCCCTCGCCCGCCAGCACCGGCAGGGCGGTGCCGCCCCGGCCGTCGTCCCGGGCGACGATCCGGGCGAGGGCTCGTACGCCGGTGGTCACGCCGTCCACTCGGCGTGCCGCTCCCGCACCCATCCGGCGACCTCGCCGACGCCCTCCTCGGAGCGCAGGGACTGGAACACCACGGGCAGTCCGGACCGCTGCGCCTTGGCGTCGGCGGCCATCCGGGCGAGGTCGGAGCCGACGTAGGGGGCGAGGTCGGTCTTGTTGACGACGAGCAGATCGGCGGTGGTGACACCCGGGCCGCCCTTGCGGGGGATGTCGTCCCCGCCCGCGACGTCGATGACGAAGATCTGCGCGTCGACCAGGCCCTTGGAGAAGGTGGCGGTGAGGTTGTCCCCGCCGGACTCGACGAGGATCAGATCGAGCGGTCCCACCTCGTCCTCCAGGTCCTCCACGGCTTCGAGGTTGGCGGAGATGTCGTCCCGGATGGCGGTGTGCGGGCAGGCTCCGGTCTCCACGGCGGTGATCCGCTCGGGCGGCAGCACGGCCTCCCGCAGCAGGAACTCGGCGTCCTCACGGGTGTAGATGTCGTTGGTGACGACGGCGAGGGACAGCTCCTGGCGCAGGGAGCGGCAGAGCGCGGCGACGGTGGCGGTCTTGCCGGATCCGACGGGACCGCCGAGCCCGATCCGCAGGGCGCGCCGGGAACCGTCGGGCCGGTGGGCGTCGGCGCCGACCGCGGCGGGGCCGTCGTGGGTGTGGCCGGGATGCATGGGTGCCTCCTGAGGTGGTGATGCGGTGCGGTTCCGGACGGCTCCGGACCGCGGGACTCGGGCGAGGGGGTGGCGGACCGGTGACCTCCGCTACGACGCGAACAGCCGGAGGGGCCAGGCGGCGTGCGCCTCCGCGCCGATCTCCAGCAGGGGTGCCGAGGCCGCGGGCAGCGCGTCGACACCGTCGGTGAGCACCCGCGCGGCCGCCTCCCGGGCGCGATCGGCCACCCGGTCCAGCTCGGGTGCCAGCCGTGCGAGCACGCCCGTCGCGTCGAAGGGGTCCAGGCTCAGCAGCCGTACGGCCGCGGTTGCGGGCCCGCTCACACTCTCGTACGCGGAGCAGTGCGCGGCGTCGTGGGCGTCCAGGCCCGCGGACCGGGCCGCGAGTCCGAGGACGACCGGCTGATGCGTGCCCCTGGGGAACAGGCGTGCCACGGCGTCCAGTTCGGCCGAGGGCCAGGTGGCCCGCGCCGCCCGTATCAGCTGCCGTCCCAGTCGGCGCGCGGCGGCTCGCAGCGCGGCCGAGGGCGTCCGGGCGTCGGCGGCGGCGTCCAGGGCGGCCGGGTCCGCGCCGAGGGCGGCGGCCGCGGCGAGGGAGGCGGACACCAGTCCGGCCGTGTGCAGCCGTCCCCGGCAGAAGTCCTCCAGGCTCGCGGCTCCGGTGATCCGTCCGGCGCGGACGGCCGCCTCGGCCCCGCCGGAGTGTGCGTGTCCTCCGGCGGGGAAGCGGCCGTCGGCCAGGAGGAGGAGTGCTGCCCTGGGCATCAGAAGAGGAAGTACCGCTGGGTCATGGGCAGTTCGGCAGCCGGGACCGCCTCCACCAGCTCCCCGTCGATGTGCACGGCGAAGCTGTCGGGGTCGACCCGCACCCGGGGCCGGGCGTCGTTCTCGCGCATCTGCGCCTTGGTGACGGCGCGGGTGGACTCGATGGGCACGAACCTCTTGCCGAGCGGGAGCCGCTCCGGCAGCCCGTCCTCGATCGCCAGCGGGGCCACGAAGTTGACCGAGTTGGCGGCCGGTGCCGCTCCGGTCGCCCCGTACATCGGACGCGGCAGGATCGGCTGGGGGGTCGGGATGGAGGCGTTGGCGTCGCCCATCTGCGCGTAGGCGATCTGGCCTCCCTTGATGACCAGATGCGGCTTGACGCCGAAGAACGCGGGCTCCCACAACACCAGGTCGGCGAGTTTGCCGGGCTCGACGGAGCCGATCTCGTGGGCGAGGCCCTGGGCGAGAGCCGGGTTGATCGTGTACTTGGCGACATAGCGGCGGACGCGGTGGTTGTCCGCGCGGCCGTCGCCCGGCAGGGGTCCGCGGCGGCGTTTCATCACATGGGCGGTCTGCCAGGTCCGCAGGACGACCTCGCCGACGCGGCCCATGGCCTGGGAGTCGGAGGAGATGATCGAGATCGCGCCCAGGTCGTGGAGGATGTCCTCGGCGCCGATGGTGGAGGGCCTGATCCGTGACTCCGCGAAGGCGAGGTCCTCGGGCACCGCCGGGTTGAGGTGGTGGCACACCATCAGCATGTCGAGGTGTTCCTCGGTGGTGTTGACGGTGAAGGGCCGGGTCGGGTTGGTGGAGCTGGGCAGCACATGCGGCTCGGACACCACGGTGATGATGTCCGGCGCGTGCCCGCCGCCCGCGCCCTCCGTGTGATAGGCGTGGATGCCGCGGCCGCCGATGGCGGCGAGGGTGTCGCCCACGAACCCGGCCTCGTTGAGGGTGTCCGTGTGGATGGCGACCTGGATGCCGGTGCGGTCGGCGACGGTCAGCGCGGCGTCGATGACGGCGGGTGTGGAGCCCCAGTCCTCGTGAAGTTTGAGGCCGAGGGCGCCGCCGCGGATCTGCGAGAGCATCGCGTCGTGCGAGACGGTGTTGCCCTTGCCGAGCAGCCCGATGTTCAGCGGGTACCCCTCCATCGCCGCCAGCATCCGGGCCAGATGCCAGGGCCCTGGGGTGACGGTGGTCGCCTTCGAGCCCTCGGCCGGTCCGGTGCCGCCGCCGACCAGGGTGGTGATGCCCGCGGCGAGCGCCTCGTCGGCGATTTGGGGGCAGATGAAGTGGACGTGCGCGTCGATGGCCCCGGCGGTCAGGATGCGGCCGTTGCCCGCGATGATCTCGGTCTCCGGGCCGATCACCAGGTCCGGATGGACACCGTCCATGGTGTCCGGGTTTCCGGCCTTGCCGAGGGCGGAGATCCGGCCGTCGCGCAGACCCACGTCGGCCTTGACGACGCCCCAGTGGTCGATGACGACGGCTCCGGTGATGACGGTGTCGGGGGTGCCCTCGGCGCGGGTGGCGCGCGACTGCCCCATGGACTCGCGGATGACCTTGCCGCCGCCGAACACGGCCTCGTCCCCGGCGCGTCCGGGGCCGCCGGACCGGTCCTCCTCGATCTCCACCAGCAGATCGGTGTCGGCCAGCCGGATCCGGTCGCCGGTGGTCGGGCCGAACAGGTCGGCGTAGGCGGCACGTGAGATCTCAGGCATCGAGGGCGCCTCCGGTCTCCCCGCGCAGTCCGGGCACGACGCGGGCTCCGGTGAGCGGGACGAGTTCCACGTCCATGGGGATGCCGGGTTCGAAGCGGACCGCGGTGCCTGCGGCGATGTTCAGCCGCAGGCCGTGCGCGGCGGGGCGGTCGAAGTCCAGGCCCGGGTTGGCCTCGGCGAAGTGGTAGTGGGAGCCGACCTGTACGGGCCGGTCGGCGGTGTTGAGCACGGTCAGCCGGGTGACCGGACGGCCCTCGTTGAAGAGGACGGGCCCGTCCGCGAAAAGGATCTCTCCGGGAGTCATGGCGGCCTCTTTCCCGTCAGACGATCGGGGCGTGGACGGTGACCAGCTTGGTGCCGTCCGGGAAGGTGGCCTCGACCTGGACGTCGTGGATCATCTCCGGGATGCCCTCCATGACGTCGTCCCGGCCGAGCAGTTTGCGTCCGGAGGCCATGAGTTCGGCGACCGTACGACCGTCGCGGGCGCCTTCGAGGATGTGCGAGGTGATGAGGGCGACCGCCTCGGGATGGTTCAGCCGGAGTCCGCGGGCCCGGCGCCGCTCGGCGACATCGGCGGCCACATGGATCAGCAGCCTCTCCTGCTCGTGCGGGGTCAGATGCACGCTTCACCGTCCTCGATCCGGACCGTGCGGGGTCCGGTTGCCGCGGCCACGGGGCAACGTGCCTGGTGGCATGGAGGGGCAGGCTAGTGGGGCGGCGTTTCACGCGCGTTAACCGGTGGGTGGACCGTCAGGGGCGCGCCTGTTCAACGGGGAGGGGTCCGCCCGTTCCACGGAAGGCGGCGCCCGTACGGCAGGAGGCGGGTGCCCTCTCGACAGCGGGCGGCCGCCCGTTCGGCAGGGGCACGGGGACCCCGATGTCAGGAGGCGTTGGGCCCCCGGTGCTCCGCGGCGATGCCGAAGCGGCGGCGCTCACGCGGGGCCGAGGAGGTCTCGCGGACGCGGGAGACGGAGCTGATCATCTGCTCGTCCGCGGCGTCCAGCGCTTCGAGCCGCTCCAGGTCGGCGGCGGAGACCAGGGCGACGAGAGGCTTTCCGTGCCGCGTCACGACGACACGCTCGCTGCCGTACACCACGCGGTTGATCAGATCGGCGAGCTCAGCCCTGGCTTGCGTCACCGGAATCTCGTAGGCCATGTGGTCCAGCTTAGACCGAGGCCCCCGGCGGAGCCCCGGGCCGAGGACCGCCCGGACCGGGCCCCGGATTTCGCTCTCGGCATGCCCGACTTCGCTCTCAGCGTCTTCCGTACCTCCGAGAACGTACGTCCTGTACATTTTTTGTAGAACCGCATCCGAGGAGGCCCGTCATGGAACGACCGTCCGCCCGCCATGTCCTTCCCGAGTTCACCGAGCGCACCGGCTTCGGGCACCGGACCCTCGACCCCTACGCCAAGCTGCTCGACGAGCGGATCGTGTTCCTGGGGACCCCGGTGGACGACACGGCGGCCAACGACGTGATCGCGCAGTTCATGCATCTGGAGTACCTGGACCCCGGCCGCGACATCTCGCTGTACATCAACTCGCCCGGCGGCTCGCTCACCGCGATGACCGCCGTCTACGACACGATGCGGTACATCGACTGCGAGGTGGAGACGGTCTGCCTGGGCCAGGCGGCGTCCGCGGCCGCGGTGCTGCTGGCCGGAGGAGCGCCGGGCAAGCGTTTCGCCCTGCCCGGCGCGCGGGTGCTGATCCACCAGCCGTCCCTGCCGGAACCGGTGCACGGGCAGGCCAGTGATCTGGCCCTTCAGGCGGAGGAGTTGATGCGGATGCGCGGGCGGCTGGAGGAGCTGCTCGTCCGCCATACGGGGCAGAGTCCGGAGCGGATCGCCGCCGACCTCGAACGGGACACGATCCTGGACGCGCCCGCCGCGGTGGCGTACGGACTGGTCGACGGCATCATTCCGAGCCGCAAGGCGTCACGCATCGCGCCCGGCGCGAGGTGAACCGCCGATGCTGCCTCCCGAACTGCCCCCGCTGCCCGCGCTCACCCGGGCCGAGGCCGAGCTGGTCGACCGCTATCTCGACGTCGTCGATCTGCTCGGCCGGATCAACCCGGTGCACTCCGGTGACACCTACCGCGGACTGCGCGCCGCCCAGGCCCTGGCGGCCAAGGCGGCGGCCCTGCGCGACGCCCTGACGGTCATGCACCAGCGCGGGGAGCACCAGATGCACGGCCCCACCCTGGCCCGGGCCCTGCGCGTCCTGGACGGCGAACGCCGCGCGGCCCGGGTCGCGGTGCCGCCGGAAGGGGGGTGAGACGGGCGGACACGGGCGTCACCGAGGGGCGGTGGCCCGGGGCGTCACGCACGGAGCGGGCCACGGTCATGGTCGCCGCAGACGGCCCGTGCCCTCGGCCCACCGCCCGGATCGCGACACAAACGGGCCGAACGGGGTACCCCCGGTCGGCGGAGCCACTGCTCCGTCCGGGAGCCCGGACGACACGCTCCCGGCGTGGAACGGCACCCCGCGGAGAGGAGCTCCGCCGCAGGTCCGGGGACTCGTCGATCCCTCCAACGGCCCCTGGACACACGGCCGTCCAGCCGAATGGGTGAGTGGTGAGTATTGCCACAAATCCCCGATTCCATTGTGATTTTCCGACATCCCTGAGTGAAGATCCCTTCCTGACGACAAGCCCCCGCCACCGCGGCGGGGCGATCCGGGCGGACGCCGAGTCCTGCCGCCGCCCGGGTGACCGGTCGACAGGAGTGGATCGGCAGGAGTGGAGGACCCAGCAATGCGGGCCCCCGGAGAGATCCGGACGGTCCTTGGGGTGAAGCCGCGCGAGCGGCCGGGCACCTTCGCCAGCCCGAATCCGACAGGTCATCCTTCACAGGCGGCTGACGAAGGGTTGCGCATGACTGCGCTCAATCGTGTCCCGTCGCTGCTGACCCGGGCCGGCACCGCTTCGGCCCTCACCCTCGCCGCCGTCGGCGGCGGCATCGCGGTCCCCGGTGCCGCGTCCGAGGCGGCGGCCGCCACCCCGGCGGTCAAGGCCCTCCAGATCGCGGCGTCCAAGCGGGGGGCGCCCTACAAGTGGGGCGCCGCAGGGCCGCGCCGCTTCGACTGCTCCGGGCTCACGCTCTACGCCTACAAGCAGGCGGGCAAGACCCTGCCCCGCACGGCGTCCGGGCAGTACAACAGGACCCGCCATGTCTCCGCCTCCCACCGCGAGGCGGGCGACCTGGTGTTCTTCCACTCGGGCCGGAACGTCTACCACGTCGGCATCTACGCCGGGAAGGGAAAGATCTGGCACTCCCCGAAGAGCGGTTCCGTCGTACGGCTGGAGCGGATCTGGACCAAGAGCGTCTGGTACGGCCGGGTGAGCTGACCCGGTGACCGGGGTGACGGCACCGGCGTGGCCGTCACCCCGTACAGGCGTGAAGGGGGCCGGATCGGCTACTCGTTCACCATGGCCGACCGACCCACCCCGCAGGCACGCCACGAGACGCTGCTGGAGCGTGCCGACCGCAACTTCGCCGAGCTGCTCCAGGAGCTGCGGGTCACCCAGACCGGGGTGCAGATCCTCTTCGCGTTCCTGCTGACCCTCGCGTTCACCCAGCGCTTTCCGGCCCTGGACACCGTCCAGCGCGCCACCTATGTCACCACCCTGCTGCTGTCGGTGGTGGCGGCGGCCCTCTTCACGGCCCCGGCCGCGCTGCACCGGCTGCTCTTCCAGCAGAACGCCAAGCCCGTGATCGTCACGATCTCCTCCCGCCTCGCCGCGCTCGGCATGGTGGTGCTGGCCCTCGCCTTCACGGGCTCGGTGCTGCTGGTGGTGGACGTGTCGCTGGGCCGCGCCGCGGGCATCGCCGCCGGGGCGGGGACACTGGCGGTCTGCCTGGGCCTGTGGCGCGTCCTGCCGCTGCTGGTGCTGCGGGCCCTCGTCAGGGCGCGGGAGGCCGGGGGCGAGGGGGACGGCCGGAAGCCGTAGCAGCGGCCGGGCCGGTTCAGGGATCCGGCTGGCCCGCCGCCGCGGCCGGCCGTACCGGAACGGTCCACGGCAGTTCGATCGTGACCGTCTTGCCGCCCTCCCGGGTGGGCCGCACACTGAGCGACCCACCGTACTCGACGGCCAGACACCGCACGATCGCCATGCCGCGCCCGTTGTCCTGCTGGACGGCCGCGGGCAGCCGCTTGGGAAACCGCGGATGGCTGTCCGTGACGCCGATGCGCAGTAACTCCTCCCGCGCCAGCGCGAGGTCCACGGTGAACGTCGGCGACTGCCCGAACGTGTGCTGAACGGCATTGGTGGCCAGTTCGGACACGATCAGTCGGATCGCGTCGGCGAATTCGGCATCGTGCGGCAGCCCCCATTCGATGAGAATGTCGGAGACATATGTCCGGGCGGCGGAGACCGAGGCGGGATCGCTCGGCAGAGTGACGGATGCTTCCTGATGGTCTGCCATGGCGACGTCGTCCCTTTCCTGGGGACCGGAGCCCGACACGGAGCGGTTCGGTTCGGTGAACGGTCCCGGACTTGGTGCTGCGCGTCAGACTGCCATCACCGAAGCCCGCCCGGGTGTCATCCCCCTGGATATGCATATATCTGTCGCCCGAAGCGGTGAACTCTCCGACGACCGACCGGATTCCCGCGACCCCCGGGGTCATCCTTGAGCTTCACCTACCGTCGCCGTGAAAGCCGCTCGCGGAGCACAGGGAGTCGGCCATGCAGTACGGACCAGCGGTGCGCCGCCGCAAACTCGGCGCCGAATTGCGTGGTCTGCGTGCCCGAGCCGGTCTCACGAGCGGACAGGCTGCCGCGCGTGTCGGCTGGCACCAGTCGAAGGTGAGCCGCATCGAGACGGGTTCCAGCGGGGTCAAGCCCGGCGACGTACGGCTGCTGCTGGACGCCTACGCCGTGGCCGACCCCGAGCTGCGCGAACTGCTGCTGGTGCTGGCGGGCTCGGAGGACGGCGACGGGCGGCAGAACTGGTGGCACGCCTACCGGGGGGTGCTGCCCCCGGCCTACCGCGACTTCATCAGCCTGGAGTCGCAGGCCTGCACGATCCGCACGCTGGAGACCTCGGTGGTGCCGGGGCTGCTCCAGACCCCGGAGTACGCCCGGGCGGTCACCCGGGCCGCCGTGGGCACCGCCCTGGACGACACCAAGCTGGACGCCCTGGTGGAGGTGCGGCTCGCCCGTCAGGAGGTGCTGCGCGCGGATCCGCCGCTGCGGCTGAGCGCCGTCCTGGACGAGGCCGTGCTGCGCCGGGAGGTCGGCGGTCCGGACATCATGACCCGGCAGCTGCGGAGGCTCGCGGAGGCGGCCGGACTGCCCCAGGTGCGGCTCCAGGTGCTGCCGTTCACCGCGGGAGCGCACATAGGGATCACCGGGCCTTTCGTCGTCTTCTCCTTTCCGAGCAGATCCGATCTGGATGTCGTCGTTCTCGACCACTTGACGAGTAGCCTCTACCTCGAACGGAAAGAAGACCTCCGGGCCTACTGCGAGGCCTTCGACACCCTTCGGATCCACGCCCTTTCACCCGAGGACTCGTTGGATTACATCGCCGCATTGGCCGGCGACGCGTAAGGAGGCTCCATGTCAGCACCGCCTCGGCACATCCCCCGCAGCACTTCTCTGCACGGCGTACGGTGGCTGCGCAGCAGCCGCAGTACGGGCATGAACAACTGCGTGGAGACCGCCCGTCCGGGCACCGGTCCCTGGCAGGGGCTGGTGGCCGTGCGCGATTCCAAGAACGTGGACGGCCCGGCCCTGCTCTTCGGCCCGGATACCTGGAAGGAGTTCCTCACGGAACTGATCTGATCATGTCCGCGGGAATCCGGCTCTTTTGAGCCAATTCCGCAGACGTCGCCCGCACCTGTCCTTCGCACCCGTCATCCGAGTACGACCAGCGACGCACGGCCGTCCCGCCGACTCACGGTCGCGTCTCGCCGATCACACGCACGGCATGCCCGATCTGCTCGTCGGTGAGATCCGCACGGGCGGTCAGCCGCAGCCGTGAGATGCCGTCGGGCACCGACGGCGGACGGAAGCAGCCGACGGCGATCCCCGCCGCCCGGCAGTCCGCCGCCCAGCGCACCGCCAGGTCGGGAGCGGGCGCCCGTACGGAGACCACGGCGGCGTCCGGACGCACCGCCTCATGGCCCTCGGCCGTGAGGCGGGCGTACAGGGCCGTGGCCACCGTGCGGGCCCGCGCCGCTCGTTCCGGCTCGCGGCGCAGCAGGCGCAGCGCCGCGAGTGCCGCACCCGCCGCGGCCGGGGCCAGCCCGGTGTCGAAGATGAACGTACGGGCCGCGTTGACCAGATGGTCGATCACCCGGGCCGGGCCGAGGACCGCTCCGCCCTGGCTGCCCAGCGACTTGGACAGCGTCACGGTCGCCACCACGTCCGGCGCGCCCGCGAGTCCGGCCGCCTGCGCGGCGCCCCGCCCCCCGCTCCCCAGCAGGCCCAGGCCATGGGCGTCGTCGACGACCAGTCCGGCGCCGTACTCCCGTGCGGCCTGCGCGAGACCCGCCAGCGGGGCCGCGTCGCCGTCCACCGAGAACACCGTGTCGGAGACGACCACGGCGGGTCCCCGATGGGTGGCCAGCGCCTTGCGGACGGCCTCGGGGTCGGCGTGCGCGACGACCTCGGTGGTACCCCGGGCGAGACGGCAGCCGTCGATGAGCGAGGCGTGGTTGCCCGCGTCCGAGACGATCAGGGAGCCGTGCGGCGCGAGCGCGGTGACCGCCGCCAGGTTGGCCGCGTATCCGGAGGAGAAGACGAGCGCCGCCTCGAAGCCGCAGAAGTCGGCCAGTTCGCGTTCCAGTTCGGCGTGGAGCGCGGTCGTCCCGCTGACCAGCCGGGAACCCGTCGCACCGCCGCCCCACCGGCGGGCCGCCGCCGCGGCGGCCTCGGTGACCTCCTGATGGCGGGCCAGCCCCAGGTAGTCGTTGCCGGCCAGATCGAGCAGCGGGGAGTCGGCGGCACGGGGGCGCAGCGTCCGGACGAGCCCGGCCCGGCGGCGCGCCCGCGCCTGTTCGTCGATCCAGCCGAACGCCATGGCTCCTCCGGGGCATTTGTAGGCAGTGCACAGACACTAGCGGGACGGCCAGCGGGCCAGGATGTGGCAATACCCACACGTCGAGCCGGGTCTGTTGTGCACTCCCTCCTTGGCCGGGGACGGTCCCGTAGGACAGGATCGGCTCTCATGGACCTGCTGAACACGCTGGTGGACAAGGGGTTGCGGCGCGAGCTGCCGACCCGCGAGGAGGCCCTGGCCGTCCTCGCCACTTCCGACGACGACGTGCTCGATGTGGTGGCCGCGGCCGGCAAGGTGCGCCGCCACTGGTTCGGCCGACGGGTGAAACTCAACTATCTCGTCAACCTGAAGTCCGGCCTGTGCCCCGAGGACTGCTCCTACTGCTCCCAGCGGCTCGGTTCGACGGCCGGCATCCTCAAGTACACCTGGCTCAAGCCCGACCAGGCCTCCGAGGCCGCGGCGGCGGGGGTCGCGGGCGGCGCCAAGCGGGTCTGCCTGGTGGCGAGCGGCCGCGGGCCCACCGACAGGGACGTGGACCGGGTCTCCGACACCATCAAGGCCATCAAGGAGCAGAACGAGGACGTCGAGGTGTGCGCCTGCCTCGGTCTGCTCTCCGACGGCCAGGCCGAGCGGCTGCGCGACGCGGGCGCCGACGCCTACAACCACAATCTCAACACCTCCGAGGCGACCTACGGGGACATCACCACCACCCACACCTACGCCGACCGGGTGGACACGGTGAACAAGGCGCATGCCGCCGGGCTCTCGGCCTGCTCGGGGCTGATCGCGGGCATGGGCGAGAGCGACGAGGACCTGGTGGACGTCGTCTTCTCGCTGCGGGAGCTGGACCCGGACTCCGTACCGGTGAACTTCCTGATCCCCTTCGAGGGGACCCCGCTCGCCAAGGAGTGGAACCTGACGCCGCAGCGCTGCCTGCGGATCCTGGCCATGGTCCGCTTTGTGTGCCCGGACGTCGAGGTGCGGATCGCGGGCGGACGCGAGGTGCATCTGCGCTCGATGCAGCCGCTGGCCCTGCATCTGGCCAACTCCATCTTCCTCGGCGACTACCTGACCAGCGAGGGCCAGGCGGGCAAGGCCGATCTGGAGATGGTCGCCGACGCCGGTTTCGAGGTGGAGGGCACGGACCAGGTGACGCTGCCCGGCCACCGGACCGCGGGGGGCTGCGGGTCGCACGGGGACACCGGCTGCGGCTCCGGTTCCGGCTCCACGGAGGACGGCGGGTGCGGGTCGTACGGAGGCGGTGTGTGCGGGTCCCACGAGGGCGCCGGGTGCGGGTCGCACGCGGAGGCCGAGGCCCCCGGAGAAGCTGCCGTGCCGGGGGCGGGCGGGGCCCGTACGGATCTGGTGGCGGTGCGCCGCCGCGGCGCCGGAACGGATCTCGCGCCCAATGCCTGATCTGCCCGTGGACGAGCTGCTGGCACTGGACCGGCAGCACGTCTGGCATCCGTACGGCCCGATGCCGGGGCGGCAGGAGCCGCTCGTCGTGGAGTCGGCGAGCGGGGTGCGGCTGCGCCCGGCGGACGGCTCCGGGGAACTCGTCGACGGGATGTCGTCCTGGTGGTCGGCGATCCACGGCTACAACCACCCGGTGCTCAACGAGGCCGTCCGCGCGCAGCTGGGGCGGATGAGCCATGTGATGTTCGGCGGGCTCACCCATGAGCCCGCCGTCCGGCTGGCGAAGCTCCTTGTCGACATGTCTCCGGACGGTCTTGAGCATGTGTTCCTCGCCGACTCGGGCTCCGTCTCGGTCGAGGTCGCGGTCAAGATGTGCCTCCAGTACTGGCGTTCGCTCGGCCGCCCGGCCAAGCAGCGGCTGCTGACCTGGCGCGGCGGCTACCACGGCGACACCTGGCACCCGATGTCCGTGTGCGACCCCGAGGGCGGGATGCACGAGCTGTGGCAGGGGGTCCTCCCCCGGCAGGTGTTCGTGGACGCACCACCGGCCGCCTACGAGGAGTCGTACGCGGACCTGCTGCGGCAGGCGATCGCGCGGCACGCGGACGAGCTGGCGGCGGTCGTGGTCGAGCCGGTGGTGCAGGGCGCGGGCGGGATGCGCTTCCACTCCCCCGCCTATCTGCGGGTGCTGCGGGAGGCGTGCGACGCCCATGACGTCCTGCTCGTGTTCGACGAGATCGCGACCGGCTTCGGCCGGACGGGCGCACTGTTCGCCGCCGGGCACGCGGCGGTGACACCGGATGTGATGTGTGTCGGCAAGGCGCTGACCGGCGGCTATCTGACCATGGCGGCGACCCTGTGCACCGCGCGGGTGGCCGACGGGATCTCCCGCGGCGAGGTGCCGGTGCTGGCCCACGGGCCCACCTTCATGGGCAATCCGCTGGCGGCGGCCGTGGCCTGCGCCTCGATCGAACTGCTGCTCGGCCAGGACTGGCAGGCGGAGGTGAAGCGGATCGAGGCGGGCCTCGCGGAGGGGCTCGCTCCGGCGCGGGAGCTGCCCGGGGTCCGCGACGTGCGGGTGCTGGGCGCCATCGGCGTGGTCCAGCTCGACCACGAGGTGGACATGGCGGCGGCCACCCGGGCCGCGGTGCGCGAGGGCGTGTGGCTGCGGCCGTTCCGGGACCTCGTCTACACGATGCCGCCGTATGTGACGGGGAACGAGGACGTGGCACGGATCGCGCGCGCGGTGTGCGCGGCGGCACAGGAGGGCTGAGATGTCGGTACTGGTGGTCACGGGGACCGGCACGGAGGTCGGCAAGACGGTCACGACCGCGGCCCTCGCCGCGACGGCGGTCGCGGCGGGCCGTTCGGTGGCGGTGCTCAAGCCCGCGCAGACGGGCGTGGCGCCCGGCGAGAACGGGGACGCCGACGAGACGGCCCGGCTCTCCGGCGCCGCCACGGTGCGTGAACTGGCCCGCTATCCCGACCCGTTGGCGCCCGCGACGGCAGCCCGCCGGGCGGGTCTGCCGCCCGTACGGCCGCACGAGGTGGCGGAGGCGGCCGCCAAACTGGCGGTCGAACACGACCTGGTGCTCGTCGAGGGGGCGGGCGGGCTGCTCGTCCGCTTCGACGACGAGGGCGGCACCCTGGCGGACGCGGCCCGGCTGCTGGCGGCACCGGTGCTGGTGGTCGCGACCGCCGGTCTCGGCACCCTCAACGCCACCGAGCTGACGGCGCGGGAAGTACGGCGCCGGGGGCTGGAGTTGACAGGTGTGGTCATCGGCAGCTGGCCCGCCTCCGCGGACCTCGCCTGCCGCTGCAATCTCGCGGACCTCCCGGAGGTGACCCAGGCCCCCCTGCTCGGCGCGCTCCCCGAGGGCGCCGGTTCCCACGCCCCCGCCGACTTCCGCACCGCCGCGCCCACATGGCTGGCCCCCGCGCTGAACGGCACCTGGGACCCGGAGGCCTTCGCCGCCCGGTACGCGCCCTAGGACCGTCACACCGAGGCCAACGCCCCCCGGAGGCAGGCCCGGCCGGATGGCCGATGGGGGTGTGTCAGAGGGGTGTGCCAGAGTCGGCGCATGCTCGAGATCGTGGTGCAGACGGAGAACCGGCAGCGGCACGTCCGCGTGTCCGCCGGGGAGCTGGCCGGGCTGGTCCGGCGCATCGGCGATGACGGCGACCGGTTCCTGGTGCTCCAGCGGGTGTCCGACCTGCCTGATGTCTTCGCCAAGGTCCGGCACAGGGTCGGTGGTGACTACACGCTGGAGTACCGCGACGGTGCCGCCGACCGGCACTTCCGGGCGGCGGCCGACGGACCCGAGGCCGTGATCGCGGCGATGACCGGCTGGGCCCGCCAGGACACCGGCTGGGACGCCGGACCGGACTGGTCCCTGCTGGACTTGGCACCCGCCGCCGAGGTGCCGCCGCTCGGGCTCGGCGAGGCCGAGCGCGAGGAGTTGGAGAGACGTGTCCGCGAGGTGCTGGCCGGCGGCTACGCCTCCCGTGCCGAACTGGCGGAGCCAGGGTCTTTCGTTTGGATCGGGCCGGATCAGGGAGCGGGTCTGGTGCCGTGCATCGCAAGGCGGAGGAGGGCGTCATGGCGGAGCCATGGCAACCGACGACAACGCCGCGAGGCGCGGTGCCAGACCCCGC
>NZ_JBIUBV010000015.1:0-92324 GCF_044548405.1 Streptomyces sp. NPDC052040
CTCCCGCACGCCTCTCACGCCTCCCACGCCCCCTGGGTCCCACATCTCCTCCGCGCCTCACACCCCCACCGCGCTCCACACCCCCCCCCCCCCCCCCCCCCCCCCCGGCCCCCCCCCCCCCCGGCCCGGCCCCCCCCCCCCCCCGCCCCCCCCCCCCCCCCCGGGGGGGGGGGGGGGCCGCCCCCCCCCCCGGGGGCGCCGGGGGGGGGGGGGGGGGGGGGGGGGGGGGGGGGGGGGGGGCCCCAGAACGATCGGCGCGGGCTTGGGGGGGCTCCCCCCTCCCCCGCCCCCCTCCCCTCCCCCCGATCGACTGTCAGCCCCCACCCCCACCACCCCCAGAACCAACCCCGATCAAGACCGGGTCAAACCCGCATCAAACCCCCATCTCCCCCTCCACCCGCCCACTCCGCACAGCGGCCACCAGTGCCGAGTGGTCTGCCTCTGTGCGGTCCGCGTAGGCCATGGCGAAGGCCGCGATGGCTTCGTCCAGTTCCTCGTTCTTGCCGCAGTAGCCGGCTATCAGGCGCGGGTCGGCGCTGTGGCTGTGGGCGCGGGCCAGCAGTGCTCCGGTCATGCGGGCGTAGTCGTCGACCTGGTCGGCGGCCAGTGCGGCGGGGTCGACGCTGCCCTTGCGGTTGCGGAACTGCCGTACCTGGTAGGGGCGGCCTTCGACCGTTGTCCAGCCCAGCAGGATGTCGCTGACGACCTGCATGCGCTTCTGGCCGAGTACGACGCGGCGGCCCTCGTGCTCCGCCTGCGGCACCGGGTGGCCGGCCGTTGCCAGGTGCGGGAGCAGGGCGGACGGTCGGGCCTCCTTGACCTGGAGGACCAGCGGCTCGCCGCGGTGGTCGAGGAGCAGCACCACATAGGAGCGGGTGCCGACGCTGCCGGTGCCGACGACCCGGAAGGCGACGTCGTGCACGGCGTACCGTCCGAGGAGCGGCAGGCGGTCTTCGGAGAGGGTCGTCAGATAGTGCTCCAGTGACGCGGCGACGGCGGTGGCCTCCGCGTCGGGTATGCGGCGCAGTACGGGTGGTGCGTCCAGGAAGCGGCGGCCGCCGTCCTCGACCGGCTCGGTGGATTTGGCCGCGAAGCGTCCGCTGGTGTTGGCGCGTGCCTTTTCGGAGACTCTTTCCAGGGTGCCGAGCAGGTCGTGGGCGTCGGTGTGGGAGACGAGTTCCTCGTCGGCTATCGCGTTCCATGCGTCCAGGACGGGGAGTTTGGCGAGCAGGCGCATGGTGCGCCGGTAGGCGCCGGCCGCGTCCTGGGCTGCCGCGCGGCAGGTGTCCTCGTCGGCTCCGGCTTCGCGGCCGGCCAGGACCAGTGATGTGGCGAGGCGTTTGAGGTCCCATTCCCAGGGGCCGTGGACCGTCTCGTCGAAGTCGTTCAGGTCGATGACGAGGCTGCCGCGGGCGTCTGCGTAGAGTCCGAAGTTGGCCGCGTGGGCGTCGCCGCAGATCTGGGCGCGGATCCCGGTGGTGGGGGTGCGGGCGAGGTCGTGGGCCATGAGTCCGGCCGAGCCGCGCAGGAAGGCGAAGGGGGTGGCGGCCATCCTTCCGACGCGGATGGGGGTGAGTTCGGGGAGGCGGCCGTGGTTGGACTCCTCGACGGCGGCGACCGCGTCGGGGCGGTCGGCGTCGATCACGAGGTCGGCGTGGGCGCCGCGTCGGACCCGGGCGCGCAGTGCCTTGCCCTCGTCCTTGGGTGTTTCCGGCGCGGGCCATGGTGCGAAGCCGCGCACCGCGGAGATCCTGCGCCGTTGTGACGGCAGTGCCGCCTCTGTCGTCGTGCTGGTCCCGGCCATGTCGACCGCCTCCCCCGTTGGTTCGTTCGTCCGAGTGCTGCGCGTCCACTCGCTGCGCGTCCGCTTGTGGCGCGTGCGTCCGCTCATCGGGTGTTCGCTCATTGGTTGTTCGCTTGTCGCTGCTGCTTGTCCGCCGGTGCCGTGGCCGTCTGCCGGAGCACCGTCCGCCCGTCCGCCGTAGCGCCGCAACACCGCAGCCGTGTGCTGCTGTGCTGCGGTGCTGCGGTGGTGGGGACAGCAACTGCGGATGACCGTACAGCGGGGGGCCGGGGGAGTGTCAGGGGCTGTGGACAAGTGCGGGGTTGTGGACAACCTGGTCGGGCCGGTCGGTGTGCGGTGTGGTGCCCGGGGCGTGTCCGGTGCAGGGCCAAGTGGACGTGCCGCACGGCGGCCGGGGCGGGGGCCGGGCATGATGCGGCTGTACGGCAGGGGCCGCGCGGGCGGGCGTGGCGGGTCGCACGGTGCGAGGAGAGCGGGGCCCCATGGCTGCGAGCGAGCACGGGACGGGGGGCGGGCACGAGCGGGACCGGCTGACCGCGCCGGAGGGGCTGGCGGCGCTGTCGCTGGACGCGTTGGCGTCCGTGGCGTACGGGCCGGAAGCCATTGTGATCGTGCTGGCGGTGGCCGGCAGTGTGGGTCTGGGGTACACGGTGCCGGTGACGGCGGCGATCGTGGTGCTGCTGACCGCGCTGACGTTCTCGTACCGGCAGGTCATCGCGGCCTTTCCGAACGGCGGCGGGGCGTATGCGGTGGCGGGGCGGCATCTGGGGCGGGGGGCCGGTCTGGTGGCCGCGGCCTCGCTGATCATCGACTATGTGCTGAATGTGGCGGTCTCGGTGTCCGCCGGTGTGGCGGCGCTGACCTCGGCGTATCCGGAGCTGTACAGGGACCGGGTGCTGTGGTGCGTGCTGGTGCTGGCGCTGATCACGGCGGTGAATCTGTACGGGGCGGCGGAGTCGGCGCGGCTGATGATGGTGCCGACCGGGGTGTTCATCGCGGCGGTGTTCACGGTGATCGCGGCGGGGCTGCTGCGCTCCCAGCCGGTCGCGCAGCCCACGCATCCGTCGGCCGGTGCGGTGCAGGGTGTGGGCCTGCTGCTGCTTCTGCACGCCTTCGCCTCGGGCTGTTCGGCGCTGACCGGGGTAGAGGCGATCGCGAACGCCGTGCCCACGTTCCGTTCGCCGCGGGTGCGGAGGGCGCAGCGCACGGAGGTGGCGCTGGGCGGTCTGCTGGGGGCGATGCTGCTCGGGTTGTCGTTTCTGATCAGCAGGTTCCATGTGGCGCCCGATCCGGCGAAGACGGTGCTGGCGCAGCTGACGGAGGCGTCGATCGGTCACAGCGTGGGTTTCTACGTGGTGCAGTTCGCGACGATGGTGCTGCTGGCGCTGGCGGCGAACACGTCGTTCGGGGGGCTGCCGGTGCTGGCGTCGCTGCTGGCCCGGGACAACTGTCTGCCGCATGTCTTCTGGCTGCGGGCCGACCGGCAGGTCTACCGGTACGGCGTGGTGGTTCTGGCCGTGGTGGCGCTGGTGCTGCTGGTGGCCGTGGAGGGGGACACCCAGGCACTGGTGCCGGTGTTCGCGATCGGGGTCTTCATCGGGTTCACGCTGTCGCAGGCGGGGATGGTGCGGCACTGGTGGCTGGACGGCGGTCCGGGCTGGCGCTGGCGGGCGGCGCTCAACGGTCTGGGGGCGGTGCTGACCGCCGCGGCCCTGGTGATCGAGCTGACGGCGAAGTTCCGTGAGCGGGGCTGGCTGGTGCTGGTGGCGGTGACGGTGCTGGTCGCCCTGTTCGTGTCGGTCCGCCGGGCGTACGGGCGGATCGGTGCGGCGCTGCATCTGGGGGAGCTGCCGGGGCGGCCGCGGCGGTGCCGGACGCTGGTGGTGGTTCCGGTCGGGGCGGTGAATGTGCTGACCCGGGAGGCGCTGGGTGCGGCGCTGTCGCTGGGGGACGAGGTGCGGGCGGTGACCGTGGTGCACACCGAGGGGCCGGACGCACGGGCCGAGGAGCTGTGTGAGGCGTGGAGTGCCTGGGGGCCGGAGGTTCCGCTGTCGGTGGTGCGGACGCCGTCCCGGTCGTTGACCCGTCCGCTCGTGGACTATCTGCGGGCGGTGGGTGCCGAGGGCCGGTACGAGCGTCTGGTGGTGGTCATTCCGGAGATGCATCTGCCCCGGCCGTGGCTGCGGTTGTTGCAGAACCAGCGGGGTGCGGTGCTGGACCGGGCGATCCGCCGGCACACCGGTGCGGTCATCTGCCGACTGCGGTTCCGTCTGGAGCTTCCGGCGTGAGGTCGGGAGGTCGTGGGGTCGTCGGATCGTGAGGTCTCGGGGCCCTAAGGACCGTAGTCGCGGGGCCCTAAGGACCGTAGTCGCGGGGCCGTAAGGGCCGTCGGACCCGGCGTGGTCCAATGGGGCTTCTGCCGCCGTGGACGAGGAGGCTCCGGAGTGACTCCCGAGCAGATGCGTTCCTTCTGTCTGTCCTTCAACGCGGCGGTGGAGGAGTTCCCCTTCTCCTCCTTCCGGGAGCTGTCCGTCTTCAAGGTGCTGGGCAAGGCCTTCGCCCTGACGAGCCTGGACGCCCGGCCGCTGACGGCGAATCTGAAGTGCGACCCGGAGGACGCGCTGCGGCTGCGGGGCGAGCATCCGGGGCTGATCGTCCCGGGGTGGCACATGAACAAGCGTCACTGGAACACGGTGACGCTGGACGGCGGGCTGCCGGACCGGCTGGTGCGGGAGCTGGTGGAGGATTCCTACGACCTGGTCGTCGCGGGTCTGCCGCGTGCCGCACGGCTGCGCCTCGACCGTCCCTGAGTGAACGGCCCGACCCGCCTCCCTCCTGTGCGTGGCCTCCCGCCCTCCTCCTGTGCGTCGCCCCTGCCCCGCCCGGGCCCCTCGGATGGGAGGGGTCCGGGCGGGGGTCGGTGGCGTCATGGCCGCCGGGCGGTGGGCGGCGGCCGGTCCCCCGTGCCGACGGATCCCGTTCGGCGCGGGGTGCGCCCTCCGGGCGGCGGATGCGCTGCTGTGCACCTGCCCGGAAGTCCTGGTGGGAGGGAGGGGACGGGGTTCAGCGAGGGGTCCGGAAGTCGCGCCGGTACCAGACCAGGGGCGGTGCCGCCGTGCCCCGGTTGTGCATCCCGGACAGTTCCCCGACGAGCAGGGTGTGGTCGCCGACGGGGATGCGGCGGGCCACCACGCACCGCAGGGCGATCGCGATGTCGGCGAGGTACGGCACGGTCGAGCCGGGCCAGTCGGCCAGGGGCACCCCCGAGAACCGGTCGACTCCCCTGGCGGCGAAGGTCCGGGCCAGTTCCCGGTGATCGTCCCCGAGGATGTTGACGCTGAACTCGGCCGCCCGGGACAGGGCCCCGAAGCAGCTGGACGTCTGCGACATCCCGACGAGGAGGAGTGGGGGATCGAGGGACACGGAGGTCACCGAGCTGGCGGTGAAGCCCCATGGACGTCCGTCGGTGTCCCGGGCCGTGACGACGGTCAGCGGTGCCGCGAGGAAGGACATCGCCTCGCGGAACTCCGCGCCGCCCACCGCGGGCGGGCTGTCTCCGATCTGTGTGCTCACCATGCGTACCTCCCGCTGGGGGCTATCGGCCGGACGGGGACTGCCGGGCGGCGTCCCGTGCCTGGGCGGCGAAGTCGTCCTTCTGTTCCGACACCCACTGCTGTGAGGCGCGTCGGCTGGTCAGGGCGCCGGTGAAGTGCGGGGCCACATAGCGGGCGAGGAGTTCGTAGCTGCGCCTGGTCTGTTCGCGGGTGGCCCAGTCCTGGGTGTTGACGAGCAGCGTGCCGAAGCCTCCGCTGTCGTCGAGCATGCGCTGGACGGACTCGATGGCGTCGTCGACGGAGCCGATGATGGCGGTCCGGGTCTCCACGGCGACCTCCGCCTCGCGGCCCACGGGAAGGCTGGCCTGGGCGCCGACGGTGTCCCGGACGTACTCGCGGAACCAGCGGGTCATGCCGTCGCGGACCTGGCCGAGGGCCTCTTCGCGGGTCTCCGCGATGTGGACGCAGATGGCGACACGCCACTTGGCGCGGTCGACGGTCTTTCCGTACCGGGCCGCCTCGTCCTCCGCGGCCGCCCACAGCCGGGCCAGGGGCGGTTCCTCCATGCCGGGGCGTCCGGCGAAGGTGAGCGCGTCGAGGCCGTACCGTCCGGCCAGGCGCATGCCCCGTTCGGAGCCCGCGCTGGCGACGGCCATGTCGAAGCAGGGCCTGGTGTAGGGCTTGAGGTGGAGGCGGGCGTCGCGGAGTTCGAACCAGTCGGTCTTGACGGTGACCGGTTCGTCGCCGGTGAGCAGCTGCACCAGGGCGTCGAGGGACTCGGCCATCATGCGGCGCTGGTCGCCCGCCGCGATGCCCATCATGTGGGCGTCCGCGGGGGACACTCCGGCGCCCATGCCGAACATGGCGCGGCCCCGGCTCTGGTGGTCCAGCTGCACGATGCGGTTGGCGGCGGTGAGGGGGTGGTGGTAGGGCAGGCTGACGACTCCGGTGCCGAGTTTGATCCGGCGGGTCCGTTCGGCCGCCGCGGCGAGGAAGACCTCCGGGGAGCTGACGGTGGACCAGCCGCCGGAGTGGTGCTCGCCCACCCAGGCCTCGTCGATGCCGAGCACGTCCAGCCACTCGATGAGGTCCAGGTCGCGCCAGAAGGCGGTGGTGGGATCCTCGTCGAGGGAGTGGAAAGGCGGGATGAACGCGCCGAAGCGGAGAGTCATCGCTGGCTTCCTTCGTTGTCGTGTCGTGACGGTGTGCGGGCGTGGTCGAGCCAGGAGGTCAGCTCGTCCGCGAGGCGGCGCAGCCGGGGTTGCTGCATGACGGTGTAGTGGTCGCCGGGCAGGTCGACGATCCGGGTGTCGTGCGGGAAGAGGGCCTTCCAGGCGGTCACCGCGGTGTCCGGGGCGCCGTCCTGTGCGCGCAGGAAGCGGACGGGGCCCGGGTAGGGGTGGGGCTCGTGGGCGAGCAGGGCCCGGAAGTTGCGGGCGAAGCGTGCGTAGATGGCGGCGAGGGTGGCGGTGTCCAGGTCGGGCGGGAGGACGGAGCGGTGGCGGGCCTCGGTGTGGAGTGCGGCCAGCGCGTCGGGCAGGGCGCCCGCGGTGCGGAAGGCGGCCGGGTCGGGTTCCCAGGTGTGTCCGCCCAGGCCCGCGAGGTCGCGGGCGAACCAGGACAGCAGTACGGCGTCGTCGACGGGCTCCCCCGCGGCGGGACCCGGCGGTTCCATGAGGTCGATGACGGTGACGGATTCGACGTGGCGGCCCGCGCGGGTGAGGTGCCGGGCGGTCTCCAGGGCCACCACACCGCCCATGGACCAGCCGCCGAGCCGGCAGGGGCCCTCGGGATACGCCTCGGTGACGGCGTCGGCGTAGTGGGCGGCGAGGTCGGCGACGGTGGTCAGCTCGGGGCCGTCGGGCACCTGGAGGGCATAGAACGGCTGCTCCGGGTCGAGGAGTTGGGCAAGTTCGGCGTAGCAGAGGACGTCGCCGCCGACGGGGTGGACGAAGAAGAGCGGGGGGCGGCTTCCCTCGGTGCGGATGGGGACGAGTGCGGTGCGGGCGGTGGTGGCGCCGGTGTCGCGGACGGCTTCCGCGAGGGTGGCGATGGTCGGCCGGGCGAAGAGGACCGAGAGGGGCAGTGAGCGCTTCAGGCGGGCGCCGATCCTGGCCATGAGCCGCACCGCGAGCAGGGAGTTCCCGCCGAGGGCGAAGAACCCGGTGTGCACACCGAAGGGGGTGTCGGGGAAGAACTCGGTCCAGATGGAGGCGAGTTCGGCCTCGATGGCGTCGCGGGGGGCGACGGCGGCCTGGTCGTCGTCGGGGCGGGTGCCGGGCTGCGGCAGTGCCGTGCGGTCGACCTTGCCGTTCGCGGTGAGCGGCAGCGCGTCCAGGATCAGGATGTGCTGCGGGACCATGTAGGCGGGCAGTGTCTTGCCCAGGGTTTCGCGCAGCCGGTCGGGGGCGGCGGCCGGGTCGTGGCCCTCGTCGAGGACGGCGTGGGCGACGAGTTGTTTGGCGCCCTGCCGCTCGCCCACGGCGGACACCACCGCGGCGCGGACCCCGGCGCACTGGGCGAGGGCGGCCTCGATCTCGCCGAGTTCGATGCGGTAGCCCTGGACCTTCACCTGGAAGTCCTCGCGGCCGAGGAACTCGATGGTGCCGTCGGGCAGATAGCGGCCGAGGTCGCCGGTGCGGTAGAGGCGTTCCCCGGTGGCCGGGTGGCGGACGAAGGCGGCACGGGTCTTGGCCTCGTCGCCGAGGTAGCCGCGGGCGAGTCCGGCGCCGCCGATGCAGAGCCGGCCGGGCACCCAGACGGGGCAGGGCTGCATCGCGTCGTTGAGGACGTGGAACTGCTGGCTGCGCATCGGTGTGCCGTAGGGGATGCTCGCGCGGGCCGGGTCGACGTCGGTGACGGGGTGCAGGATCGACCAGATGGAGGCCTCGGTGGCGCCGCCCAGGCTCCATACGGCCGCGTCGGGCACCAGGGCGCGGATGCGGTCGGGGAGGGTGACGGGGATCCAGTCGCCGCTCATCATCACGGTGCGCAGCGGGAGGGCGGGGCCGAGGCCCTCGGCGAGGGCGTGTTCGGTGAACATCTCCATCAGGGTGGGGACGCTGTTCCACAGGGTGACGCGGTGCTCGGTGACGAGCTGCGCCCAGCGGCCGGGCTCCCGCTGGGCGGCGGGTTCCGGCAGTACGACGGCGCCGCCCGCGGCGAGGACGCCGAAGATGTCGTAGACGGAGAGGTCGAAGTTCAGCGCGGACAGGGCGAGGACCCGGTCGTCGGCGGTGACGGAGAACCGTTCGTTGATGTCGAGGCAGGTGTTCAGGGCGCCGGTGTGTTCGATCATCACGCCCTTGGGGGTGCCGGTGGACCCGGAGGTGAAGATGACGTAGGCGAGGTCGTCCGGGCGGGCCGGGGACGGGGTCAGGGGTGTGGTGTCCGTGGGCCGGGGGCCGGGGCGGTCGACGCTGAGGCGTACGGTGCCGTCGGGCCAGGCGGTGCGTTCCTCCACCCGCTGCTGGGTGAGGACGAGGGTGATTCCGGCGGACTCCAGCAGCAGCCTGAGGCGTTCGGCGGGTACGGCGGCGTCGACGGGCACGTAGGCGGCCCCGGACTTCAGTACGCCGACGGCGGCGGCGATCTGCTCCCAGCCCTTCTCCATGACGATGCCGACCAGGGTGCCCGGGCGTGCGCCCTGCTCGCGGAGCCAGTGGCCCAGCAGGTCGGTACGGGCGTCGAGTTCGCCGTAGGTGAGGGTGCGGCCGGGGGCGATGACGGCGGTGCGGGCGGGGTGGGCGGCGGCCTGCTCGGTGAACGGCTGGTGCAGCAGTCCGGTGGGAAGGGGTGCGTCGGTGGCGTTGACGGCCCGGCGCACCGCGAGGTCGGTGTCGGGGACCAGGACCGGGGCGGGCCGCTGCCAGGCGTCCGGGTCGTGGCACAGCCCGCGCAGGACGTCCACATGGGCCGCGAACATCGCGTCGATCATGCCCTCGGGGAAGATCTCCTCGACGGCGTCCCAGTTCACCACGAGGGCCCCGGCGTCCTCGACGACCTGGTGGTCCAGCCACACCTGGGGGGTGCGGATCGAGGTGGACACCTCCTGCCCGGCGCTGCCGAGGGAGGTCAGGTGCTGGGTGAGGCCGGTGGCGGCCGCGGAGTCCTCCTTGGCGGCGAAGTTGACGGTGCTGGCGAACACCACGGGCATGGCGGCCCGGCCCGCTCCGCCGCGCGCCCGCTGGAGTTCGCGCAGCACCTCCACACCGCTGACATGGCTGTGTTCCAGGTCGTTCCACAGCTGCTTCTGGATGCGGTCGGCGCGTACGGCGAAGCCGTCGGCGGCGGTGCTGTCGATCTCCAGCAGGGTGGTGGCGCTGAAGTTGCCGACGACGCTGCCGACGTCCGGGTGCAGCGGAAGCCGGTTGAAGAACAGCAGGTTGAGGGTGAAGCGGCTGGATTTGCTCCAGGCGGCGAGCACTTGGGCGTAGGCGGTGCACAGGGCCGCGGAGGGGGTGACGCCGAGAGCGGCCGCCCGCTGCTTGAAGCGGGCCCAGTCCTCGGCCGGGATGCGGTGGGAGCGGTGGGTGAAGACCGGCCGGTCGAGGGAGGCCGGGTTGCCCGCGAGGGGCAGTTCGGGTGCGGGCGGCAGGGTGTCGATGCGTGCGCGCCAGTACTCCAGGGACGCGGTGTGCGGCGGGGTGCCCTCCAGGGAGCGGGCGGTGACCACGTAGTCCCGGTAGGTGAGGGGCAGTTCGGGCAGTGCGGCCGCCCCGCCGCGGTAGGCGGCCGCCCATTCGCGGAACAGCAGGGAGGTGCTCCAGGCGTCGATGATCAGGGCGTCCAGGCCGATGTGCAGCCGGGTGCGCCGGTCGTCGAGCAGGGTGGCCCGCACATCGAACAGCGGCCAGCGGGTGGTGTCGAAGACCTGGTCGCGGACCTCCTCGTGGATGCCCCGCAGCAGCCGCTCCCGCTCGTCGCCGTGGTGGGCGCGCAGGTCGGTGGTGCGTATCTCGTACGGCGGTACGTCGGCCAGGACCCGCTGGTGGCCGTCCTCGGTCATGACGGCGCGCAGCATGTCGTGCCGGGCGATCATGAGTCGCAGTGCGTCGGTGAGGCGGGTGAGGTCGGTGTCCTCGACGTCGACCTCCAGGAAGAAGTACGTGGAGACGTTGCCGAGTTCGAAGGCGCTGGAGCGGCCCACCAGATAGGCCTGCTGGAGGTCGGTCAGCGGGAACGGCTCGTGCCGGGCGGGGGGGTCGGGGACGAGGACCGGCAGGGCGCCGCGCCCGGCCCGGGACGGCCGGGCCGTACCGGACTCCCCGGTGCCGTCGCCGGTGCCGCCCCCTGTGCCCCGGCCGGCGCCGTGGCCCATGCCGTCGCCGGTGCTGCCGTCGGTGCTGTCCCCGCTGCTGTCGCCGGTGCTGGCGCCGGTGCCGAGCAGGCCGAGGATCTCCGTGCCGAGGGTGTGCGTACTGCGCCCGTCGAGGAAGATCACCAGCGGCAGGGACACGCCGAGCCGGGCGGCGAGGGCCTCCTTGACCTCCAGGGCCATCAGCGAGTCCAGGCCCAGGTTCTGCAACGGCTCATGGACATCCAGGCCGGACGCGTCACTGCCGAGGGCCCGGGCCACCGTCCGCGCCACCAGCTCCCGTACGGCGTCGGGGCCGTCCGGGACCGGCTGCCCGGCGGGAGGCTGCGGAAGGGCGCGGGGAGCGGGCCGCTCCCGGGAGGGGCCCGGGCGCAGCAGCTGCCCGCGGTCGGCGCGCCGCAGACACACCCCGTCCGCCTCGGCCAGCGGCTGCCCCTCGTCGTCGTAGAGGACGGCCTCGGCGAGCAGCATCGCGGCCGGGTCCGAGGACGGCAGCAGCCGGACCCGGCAGTGGGTGGGGCCGTCGTCCGGGGCGCGGTGCAGGAGGAAGCGGTCGATGCCGACGAGGAGGTAGGTGGCGTCCGCCGGGGTGTCGGGGGGCAGGCAGGCGAACAGGGTCTGGAACAGGGCGTCGGTCAGGCCGGGGTGCAGCAGATAGGCGTCCTTCTCGTCGGGGCGCGGCGGCCGCATCCGGGCCAGCGCCTCCCCGTCGCCGCCGTGGATGTGCTCGATCCACTGGGCGGACGGCCCGAGATACAGCTTCCGCCGCCACATGCGGCGGTGGAAGTCGTCGCCGGACATCTCCCGGGTGAGCCGCCCGCGCAGGGCGTCCAGATCGGCGGGCGTCGCGGCCGGGGAGGCCGGGCCGATCCTGCCCTGCGCGTGCAGGGTCCAGGAGCCGGGGTCGCCGTCGGCGCCGGAGGGGGCGGCGAAGTAGCGGTAGACGGCGGCCCCGCCGGGGGCTGTCTCGTCCACCAGGAGCTGCACCTCGGCGCGCTCCCCGGGTTCGAGGACCATGCTCTGGAGCACCAGGCAGTCCTCGACCAGCACCGGGCCCGGGCCGTGGAGCAGCCGGGACGCCTCCAGGGCGGTCTCCAGATAGACCCCGATGTTGACCACCGGCAGTCCGTCCATCACGCAGTCGCCCAGGCACGGATGGGACTCGGCGGCGAGGGTGGCGGCGAACTGGGCGGTCGGCAGCGGGGAGGCGGCCCGCTCACCGAGCAGCGTCCGCGACAGCCCGTCCGCGGAACCGGACACCGCCGGGGAACCGTACTCCGCCCCGGAGCCCGACGCAGCCGGGGAGCCGGACACCGTCCCATGGCCGGACGCCGTCTGAAGGCCGGTCGCAGCCCGGCTGCCGGTCCGGAACCAGTGGCGGTCGCGCTGGAAGGCGTAGGTGGGCAGTTCGGTGCGGCGGCGGCCGCGTCCGGCGTCGTAGCGATCCCAGTCGACCGCCACCCCACGGGTGTACAGGGCGCCCAGACTGTCCAGCAGCACCTGCCAGTCGTCATGGCGGGGGCGCAGCGACGGCAGGAACAGCGGCGCCTCGTCCGGATCCGTGCCCGGGCCGAGGAACCGGCGTGCCATGCCGCTGAGCGTGGGCGCCGGCCCCACCTCCAGGAACAGGCGGTGGCCCTCCCCGTGGAGGGTGGTCATGCCCTCGTGGAACCGTACGGCCGCGCGGGCGTGCTCCCGCAGATAGCGGGCGGTGAACGCCTGCTCGCCGTCGAGGATCCGCCCGGTGACATTGGAGACCACCGGGATCCGGGGCGCGCGGAAGGCCACCTTGGCGGCCTCCTGTTCGAACGCGTCGAGTGCGGGCTCCACCAGCGGCGAGTGGAAGGCGCGGGTCGCGGTCATCCGCCTGGCTCGCACGCCCTGCCCGGACAGTTCGGCGAGGACCTCGTCCAGCGCGGGTGCGCGGCCCGACAGGACGATGCTCTCCGGACCGTTGACGGCCGCGACGGACACGCCCTCCGCCCGCTGCCGCAGCAGGGGGGCGACCCGCTCCTCGGCGGCGAAGACCGCGGCCATGGCGCCGTCCCCGGCGAGGTCGTGCATGAGCCGTCCCCGGCGCGCGGCGAGCCGCAGCCCGTCGGTGACGTCCATGGCCCCGGCGACGGTGGCCGCGACCAGTTCGCCGATGCTGTGGCCCAGGACGGCTGCGGGCTCGACGCCCCAGGACCGCCACAGCTCGGCGAGCGCGTACTCGACGGCGAACAGGGCGGGCTGCGTCCAGCAGGTGTCGTGGATCAGCCCGGCGTCCTCGGGCGCGGGATCGAGCACGGACAGCAGCGGGCGGCCGGTCAGCGGGCGCAGCACCGCGTCGCACTCGTCGAGGACCCGCCGGAAGACCGGCTCCGTGGCGTACAGGGTGCGGGCCATGCCCGGGTACTGGGCCCCCTGCCCGGTGAACAGGAAGACCACCTGCGGCCGGCTCCCGGCCCGGACGCGGCCCTGCCGGATGCCCGCGGGCCGCCCTCCGGCGGCGTACTCGGCGAGCCGCCGGGCCGTCTCCCCGGCGGAGGACCCGGTCACGGCCAGCCGGTGGGAGAGGTGCGAGCGGCCGGTGGCGGCGGTGAAGCAGAGGTCGCCGAGTTCGCCGTCCGCCGCCGCGGCGAGCCGCTCGTGGTAGCGGGCGGCCAGGGCGGTGAGCGCCTCGGGGGACCGGGCGGACAGCGTCAGCAGCTGCGCCGTGCGCTCCGGTCCGGCCGCGGCCGCCGCGGCGGCGGTGTCCTCGGGCGCCTCCTCGACGACGACATGGGCGTTGGTGCCGCTGGCGCCGAAGGAGCTGACACCGGCGATCCGGGGCGCGGCCCCCCGCGGCCACGGGCGGCCCCCGGCCGGGATCTCCAGGGCGAGATCCTCGATGCCGATCTCCGGGTTGACCTCGGAGAGGTGCAGATGCGGGGGGATGCGTTCATGGCGCAGCGACAGGATGACCTTGATCAGCCCGGCGACCCCGGCGGCGGGCTCCAGATGGCCCACGTTGGTCTTGACCGACCCCACCAGCAGCGGGCCCGCGTCGCCGCGCTCGCCCAGGACGGCGTCCAGGGCGCGCAGTTCCAGCGGGTCGCCGAGGGGGGTGCCGGTGCCGTGCGCCTCGACATAGCCGACCTGGGCCGGTTCGACGGAGGCCGCCCGCAGGGCCCGGCGGATCACCGCCTGCTGCGCGGCCGAGTTGGGGACGGTGACCCCGCTGCTGCGCCCGTCGTGGTTGACGGCGGAGCCCCGGATCACGGCGAGGATCCGGTCCCCGTCCGCCCGCGCGTCGGCCAGCCTTTTCAGTACGACGATGCCGCAGCCCTCGCTGCGGACATAGCCGTCCGCGCGGGCGTCGAACGTCTTGCACCGGCCGTCCGCCGCGAGCATGTGCGCCTGGGACGCCACCACGAACCACTCCGGTGACAGCAGTACGTTCACCCCGCCCGCCAGCGCCAGCGACGTCTCCCCCGAGCGCAGGCTCTGGCAGGCCAGGTGCACCCCGACCAGGGAGGAGGAGCAGGCGGTGTCCACGGACAGGCTCGGGCCGTTGAGACCGAGCCAGTACGACAGCCGTCCGGCGGCGAAGGTGGAGGCGTTCCCGGTGAGGCTGTAGGCGGTCAGCTCGGCCGGGTCGGCCTGCTGCATCTGCGTCTGGAGGTAGTCGTAGGTGGTGATGCCGAAGTAGACGCCGGTGTCGGAGCCCCGCAGGCTCTCCGGTGACCGCCCCGCGTGCTCCAGGGCCTCCCAGCCCACCTCAAGCAGCAGCCGCTGCTGGGGGTCGAGGGCGGCGGCCTCCCGGGGGGAGACACCGAAGAAGGGGGCGTCGAACCGGTCGACGCCGTCGAGGAATCCACCGCGCCGGGTGGACATCTTGCCGGGGGCGTCCGGGTCGGGGTCGTAGAAGTGCCCGACGTCCCAGCGTCCGGCGGGGATGTCGCCGATGCCGTCGCCGCCCCGGTCGAGGAACTCCCAGAACGCCTCGGGGCTGTCGGCACCGCCCGGCATGCGGCAGGCCATGCCGACGACGGCGACGGGTTCCGAACCGGCCTGCTCGGCCGCCTCGAGTTCGGCGCGCAGCCGCCGGATCTCCTGAAGGCTCCGGGCAAGGACTGACTGACGCTCACGACCGTGCTCGGTCATCGGGATCCTCCTGCGGTACGGGTCGAGGCGCGGACTTCTTCGTCCAGCAGGGCGAGGAGTTCGTCCTCGGAGAGGTCCTCGGGGGCGCCGGCGGGGGCGGGGGCGGGGTCGGTGGCAGCGGTGGGGTCCGTTGCGGGGGCGGTGGGTCCGGTCGCGGGACCAGCGCTGTCGGGCGCGGGGGCCCTGTCGTTCCTAGCGGCGGTGTCGGTCACCGGTGGGGTGCCGGTCGTCGGTGGGGTGTCGCCGTCCGTCGCGGCGGGCGGCCGCGGGCCCGGTCCGCCGGAGTGCCGGTCCAGGAGCCGTTCGGCGAGGACCAGCAGATGCGCGGAGAGCGCCTCGACCGAGGGGTGTTCGAACATCACCGGAGCGGGCAGCCTGCGCCCGAGCCCCGCCTCCAGCTGCACCCGCACCCGGGCGGCGAGCATCGAGTCCATGCCCATCTGGAAGAACCCGGCGTCCGGGTCGACGCGCTCCGGGGGCATCTCCAGCACCTCGGCCACGGCGTGCAGCACGGTCTCCCGGAGCACCGCCCCGCGTTCGGCGGCGGCCGCCAGCCGCTCGTACAGCGCGGTCCGCGGCTCCGCGCCCGGCACCACGGCGGACTCGGCGGCCGGGGCGAGGGGTTCCGGGATCCGCGCGCGGTCGGCGGGGCGCGCGCTGCGGAACCAGAAGCGCTGGTGCTGCCAGGTGTAGGCGGGCAGCGGGACGGGGCGCCCGCCGTCGGGCAGCAGCGTCTCGGGGGCGGGCGCGGGCAGGCCGTGGGTGTGGAGGGCGCCGAGGATGCGGAGCATGCCGTGCGTCTCGGGTCCCTCGCGCCGCATGGCCGGCAGGGCGAGCCCCTCGCGTTCGCCGGACTCAAAACCCTGCTCGACGGCCGACAGCAGCACCGGATGCGGGCTCATCTCCACGAACACCCCGTGGTCGCGGGCGATGAGCGACCGCACGGCGTCCCAGAACAGCACCGGCTCGCGCAGATTGCGCATCCAGTACTCGGCGTCGAAACCGGAGCCGTCGGTCGCCTCGCCGGTGACCGTGGACAGGATCGGGATGCGGGACGGTACGGGCGCCAGTCCCGCGAGGTCGGCGAGGAGTTCCTCGCGCAGCGGATCCACCTGGGGGCTGTGCGAGGCCACGTCGACCTTCACCGGGCGGCAGAAGACATTGCGGGACCGCAGCGTCTCCGCCAGGTCGACCAGGGTGCGCGGGTCCCCGGACAGCACCGTGGAGGTGGGGCTGTTGCTGACCGCCACGGACACCCGGTCCCGGCAGTCCTCGACCAGCCGCCCCGCCTGGTCCAGGGGCAGCGCCACGACCAGCATCGCGCCCTGGCAGCTGATGCGGCGCAGCAGGGCGCTGCGGCGGCAGATGACCCGGGCGGCGTCGTCCAGGCCGAGCGCCCCGGCGATGTGCGCGGCCGCCACCTCCCCCATGCTGTGGCCGACCACGGCGTCCGGTTCGACGCCGTGGGAGCGGCACCGGGCGGCGAGACCGACGGCCAGGGCGAACAGGCCGGGCTGGATCAGATCGATACGGTCCAGGGCCGCGTCGCCGTCGAGCCGCATCACCGCGTCCACGATGGAGCGGCCCCCGAGGTAGGGGCGCATGGCGTCGTCGCACTCGCCGACCGCCGCGCGGAACACCGGGCAGGAGTACAGCAGTTCGCGGCCCATGCCGGGCCGCTGGGAGCCCTGTCCCGGGAAGACGAAGACGGTGCCGTCGGCCACCGCTCCGGTCGCCCGGCCGGTGACCACGCCCGGCTCCTCCTCCCCGTCCAGCCACCGGGTGAGCCGGTCGGCCGCCTCCTGGTGCGATCCGGCGACGACGGCGAGCCGGTGGTCGTGGCGGGTACGGCGCAGGGTCGCCGTGTGGACGATGTCGTCGAAGCGGTGGGCGCGGCCCCCGGCGGACCGCAGCCGGTCCCGGTAGGCGCGGGCCAGGGGCGCCAGCGCGTCGCCGGTGGCCGCGGAGATGGGCAGCAGCCAGGGCCCCTCCCCGGCCGGGGGCCGCTTGTCGGACTCCGCCGCCGGGGCGGGGCCGAGGATGACATGGGCGTTGGTGCCGCCCGCGCCGAAGGAGCTGACGGCCGCGTGCCGCCGTTCGTCGGGCACGGTCCAGGGGCGCAGCGAGGTCGGTACGACGAACCGGGTCCCGTCGAGGTCGATGTGCGGGTTGAGGTTCGTCAGATGCAGATGGGGCGCGATGGCGCGGTGGTGGATGCTCAGCGCGGCCCGGATCAGCCCGGCCATTCCGGCCCCGGCCTCCAGATGGCCGATGTTGGTCTTCACCGAGCCGAGCGCGCAGCCCTCGCCGTCGGCGCCGGGAGCGCCGTAGACGGAGCCGAGCGCCTCCACCTCGATGGGGTCGCCGAGGGCGGTTCCCGTGCCGTGCGCCTCCAGCAGGGTCACCTGGGAGGGGTCGAGGCGGGCGTTGCGCAGGGCCTGCCGGATCACCTGCTGCTGGGACAGCCCGTTGGGTGCGGTGAGTCCGTTGGTCAGGCCGTCCTGGTTGACGGCGGAGCCGCGGACGACCGCCCAGATCCGGTCGCCGTCGGCCTGCGCGTCGGTCAGCCGTTTCAGCACGAGTACGCCGATGCCCTCGCCGCGGGCGTAGCCGTTGGCCTCCGCGTCGAAGGTCTTGCAGCGTCCGTCGGGGGCCAGCGGCAGCCCCTGGGCGTGGGCCCGGGCCAGGGCGGGCGACAGGATCAGGTTGAGGCCGCCGACGACGGCCGTGTCGCAGTCCCGGTTGCGCAGGCTCTGGGCCGCCAGGTGCACGGCCACCAGCGAGGAGGAGCAGGCGGTGTCCAGGGTCATGCTGGGCCCGCGCAGGTCCAGTACGTACGACAGCCGGTTGGCGATGATGCAGTTGGTGCCGCCCGTCACGGTGTAGGTGTCGACGGCGGCGTCCGCCAGCTGGAGCTGGAGGTAGTCGGAGGCGTTGGCGCCGACGAAGACCCCGGTCGGGCTGGACCGGAGCTTCTCCCGGGTCAGTCCGGCGTCCTCCAGCGCCTCCCAGGCCACTTCGAGGAAGTGGCGCTGCTGGGGGTCCATCCGGGCCGCCTCGCGCGGGGATATCCCGAAGAAGTAGGGGTCGAAGCGGTCGACACCGTCGATGAAACCACCGAGCGGGAGCGGCCCGTCGTCCCCGTCGGCCGGAGAGCCGCCCGACGAGGAACCGCCCGACGAGGAACCCCCCGGCGGGCGGAGTTCAAAACGGTCCTCGGGGACCTCGCCGATGGTGTCGACGCCTTCGGAGACCACCTTCCAGAAGGCGTCGGGTGACCTCACCCCGCCCGGCAGCCGGCATCCCATGCCGACCACGGCGATGCCCTCCCGCTTCGCCAGCTCCAACGCGTCGACCTTGCCGCGCAGTTGGCGGACGGCCGCGAGGGCCTTGGTCATGGGGGTGTCGGCGGGGGGTGCGGCCGTGGCCGCATCCCGGTCCCCGGACGCCCCGGATGTGCCGCTCATGCTAGATGGTCTCCATCCGCTCGTTGAGCTCGGCGAGTTCACGTTCGAGGAGTTCCTCGGGGCCCGCGGCTCCCCCGGCCGCTGCACCACCGTCCGAGGCCGGAGCCGGTGCGACCGGATCCCCCGCCGCCGGGCGCCCCGGGCCCTCAGCCGGGTCGCCGCCCTCCTCGTCGAGCACCAGCCCGAGCTTTCCGGCCAGGAAGAGGGCGAGGTCCCGGATGGTCGGGTGGTTCCAGATGAGGGTGGCCGACAGCCGGATGCCGAAGGTCCCTTCGAGCCGGTTGCGCAGCTCCAGCGACATCAGGGAGTCGATGCCGAGGGACCGCAGCGGCCGGTCGGGGTCCACCCGGCGGGCGGGCAGCTTCACGACCTGGGCCACGTTCTCCCGCACCGCCGCCTCCAGCGCCGTACGCCGCTCCGCTCCCCCGGGCAGCGCCGCCAGACGCTCCCGCAGGGCGCCCGGGGCGGCGGCCGGACCGGCGCTCCCGGACCGACCGTTCCCGTCCGGCGGGGCGGGCGGGGCCGCGGCGAGCACGGGAACGGACGCGAGGCGGACGATGCGCAGGCCGAGGACCTCGGCGAGCGGGGTCCCGTCCGGTGCGAGGACCAGGACGTCGACCTCCCACCTGCCGTCGCCCGCCGCCCGGCACACGGCATGCGCCCGCACCTCACCGGCCGCTGTGCCATGGACCGCCGCCCGGCTCATCCCCTCGCTCAGGAAGCCGCCCTCGGTCGTCCAGTCCGCGCCGAGCAGCGGCGCCACGGCCGTCTGGAGGGCGCAGTCCAGCAACGCGGGCGGCACCGTGTGGCCCGTGCCGGGCCAGCCCTCCGGGGACGGCGGCGCGATCCACGCCAACGCCTCGCCGTCACCGCGGGCGATCCGGGTGATGCCCTGGTAGGCGGGGCCGTAGCCGAGACCGCAGGCGGCCAGCGCCCGGTAGTAGCCGGGGCCGTCGAGCGTCTCGGCCGTCCGCGCGGCGAGGCGCTCCCCGTCGGCCGGGGCCGACGGCGTTTCCGGTACGTCCGCCGCCGACAGCTCCGCCTCGGCCACACAGACGGGCCCGTTCTCCTCGGAGACGAAGAAACGGATCCGCGCCCGCTGTTCGCCGGAGCCCTCCAGGACCGCCTGCACCCGTGCGCTGCCCGTCCCGGGAAGCACCAGCGGCTGCTGGAACAGCACCTCGGACAGCACATGCCGGTCGCCGGGCAGCACCTGCCGGGCCGCGCTGAGCGCCATGTCCACGAACGCCGCCCCGGGCACCACGGCCGCCCCGCCGATGAGATGGTCCCGTACGGCCGCGGTCCCGGCGTTCAGACCCGTCTGCCAGTAGTGGGTGCCGGGCTGGACCGCCGAGTCGATCCGCTCGCCCAGCAGCCCCTGGAGCGGGGCGGACCCGGTCTCGGCGGGAGCGCCGTGCGACCCGTGCCAGAAGCGTTCCCGCTGCCACGGATAGTGCGGCAGGCCCCGGCCGCGGGCCGCGGGGGTCGCCACCCGGTCCAGCCGGGCCGGGACGCCCAGCACATGCAGCCGCCCCAGCGAGGCCAGCAGGGTGTCCCGCTCGCCCTCGTTCCTGCGCAGCGACGGCAGTACGGCGGTCTCGGCGCCGAGTCCGGCGGCCACCTGCTCCACGGCGGGCAGCAGAATGGGGTGCGGGCTCATCTCGGCGAAGGCGTCCACGCCCTCCCGCACCAGACGGGCGATCTGGTCCCCGAAGAGCACCGGCTCGCGGAGGTTGTCCACCCAGTAGGCGGCCGTCATCTCCGTGCCGCCGACGAGGTCGCCGGTGACGGTCGAGTAGACCGGCACGGCCGCCGGGCGCGGCGCGAGGCCCTCCAGCGCCGACAGCAGCTCCGGCCGCAGCGGGTCCATCTGCGGGCTGTGCGAGGCGACGTCCACCTTCACCCAGCGGCAGAAGACGTCATCCGCCTCCAGCTCCCGGGCCACCTCGGCCAGGACCTCCCGGTCCCCGGACAGCACCGTGGAGCGGGGGCCGTTGTTGACCGCGACGGAGACGGCGCCCTCCCGCCCGGCGAGGACCCGGTGGGACTCCTCCATGGTGAGTTCGACCGCGAGCATCGCGCCCCGGCCGCTGGTACGGCGCAGCAGACGGCTGCGCAGACAGATGATCCGCGCGGCGTCCTCCAGGCTCAGCACTCCGGCCACATGGGCGGCGGCGACCTCGCCCATGCTGTGTCCGACCACCGCGTCGGGCTCCACGCCCCAGGACCGCCACAGCGCGGCGAGCGCCACCTCCACGGCGAACAGCACCGGCTGCACGACATCGATGCGGTCGGCCGCGGGATCCGGTGCGACGGCGGTCAGCCGCTCCAGGACCGACCAGTCCACAAAGGCTCGGGCCGCCTCGTCGCACTCCCGCAGCGCCGCGTGGAACACCGGCTCACGGTGCATCAACTCCCGGCCCATACCCGGCCACTGGGAGCCCTGGCCGGGGAAGACGAACGCCACCCGGGGCCGCTTCCCGGCCGCCCGGCCGGAGGTGTACAGCCCGGCGGTCCGCTCACCGCGCGCATGCGCCGCCAGGGCGTCCGCCAGCTCCTCCCGGTCCCGGGCCACGACCGCCAGCCGGTACGGATGCTGCGCCCGCGGCAGAGCCGCCCGCACCAGCCCGGCCAGCCCACCGTCCCCTACAACACGCCCGCCGCTCCCAGCGACTCCGCCGCCCCCGACGCGGTTGGCGACCTCGGCCCCACCACCCCCGGCGCAGTCGGCAACCTCGGCGCCACCGCCACCCCCCACCCCCACCGCGGCCCGCCCCGCCAACTCCCGCAGCGCATCAGCAGACTTGGCCGACAGGACGAACAACTCGGCGTCCGACGCGTCCCCCCGGCCCGGCAGCCGTATCTCCGTGCCGAGGCGGGCGAGTGCCTCCAGGGTTTCGGCCAGGCCCGTGCGGTCGTCGTCGCCGCGGCGCATGGTGGGCAGGACCGTCGCGGTGCGCCCGAAGTCGTCCGCGCTCTGCTGGAGCGCGGGTACGAGCACCGGGTTGGCGCTGATCTCCAGCAGGACGTCGAACTTCTCCCGCAGCAGATGCGCCGTCGCGTCAGCGAGCCGCACCTGTTCCCGCAGATTGCGCGCGAAGTACCCGGGGGTCACGTCCCGCGGGTCCAGGGGGCGCCCGGTGACCGAGGAGATGACGGGGATGCGCCCCGGCCGCCCGGCGATGCCCGCGAGGGCCCGTTCCAGATCGGCCATGACGGGGTCGATGGCCGGGCTGTGGGCGGCCAGATCGACGCGGATCATGGCGCACAGCACGCCCTCCGCCTTGAGCCCGGCGACGATCTCCTCCAGTTCCGCCCGGCCGCCCGCCAGCGCCGTGGTGCGCGGCCCGTTGCGGGCGGCCACGCACGCCGGGGAGTTCCGCGCGGCGAGCCGCGCCTGAAGCGCGTCGGCGTCCAGCTCGACCACGGCCATCCCGCGGTCCGGCCCGGCCACCCGGCGCTGCTGGTCGCTGTAGTGGTGGACCAGCCGTACCGCGTCGGGCAGGTCGAGCACCCCGGCGATGACACAGGCGGCGATCTCGCCGAGGCTGTGGCCGACCACGGCGCCGGGCCGTACCCCGCAGGACTCCAGCCAGGCGGCGAGCCCCACCTGGACGGCGAAGACGACGGGCTGCATGACACCGACGTCGCCGGTGCGGGCCTGCGGTTCGTCCAGGAACAGTTCCTCGACGAGCGAGAAGCCCGCGTGGCGGGCGAGTTCGCGGTCGCACTCCTCCAGGACGGACCGGAAGACCGGCTCGGTGCGGTAGAGACCGCGTGCCATGCCGACCCACTGCTGCCCGTACGGGGAGCAGACGAAGGCGATCCGGGGCCGTCCCGGCAGACCGCGGGCCGCGACGGCGGGCAGTTCCATCGGGGCGGGATCGCGGTAGCCCTCCAGCACCGCGTGGACATTGGTGCCGCCCCAGCCGAAGGCGCTCACCCCGGCGTACGGCGCGCCGCTCTCGGGCCAGGGTTCGGCCTCGGTCGGCACCCGGAGCCGCAGTTCACCGAAGGGGATGTGCGGGTTGGGCTGCTCGAAGTGGAGGTTCCGCGGCACCCGCCGGTGCTTGAGCGCCAGGGCGGTCTTGATGAATCCGGCGATCCCGGCCGCCGCCTCCAGATGCCCGGTGTTGGTCTTCACCGAGCCGATGCGCAACGGCGCGTCCTGCGGCCGTCCCCTGCCGAGGACCTCGCCCAGGGCCATGGCCTCGATGGGGTCGCCCAGGGCGGTGCCGGTGCCGTGGGTCTCCACGTAGTGCACCTCGTGCGGCGCCACCCCGGCCCTGCCGTAGGCGGTCCGCAGCACCTCCTCCTGGGCCGCCGGGTTGGGGGCGGTGAGACCGTTGCTGAGGCCGTCGTTGTTGGCGGCGGTCGCACGGATCGTGCACCAGATGCCGTCCCCGTCGGCCAGGGCCCGGGACAGCGGTTTGAGGACGACGACCCCGCAGCCCTCCCCGCGTCCGAAGCCGTCGGCGCGGGCGTCGAAGGCCTTGCAGCGGCCGTCCGGCGACAGCCCGCCGAACTTGCTGAGGGACGCCATGGTGCCGGGGCTCAGCAGCAGGTTGACCCCGCCCGCGAGCGCCATGGACGACTCGCCGGTCCAGATGCTCTGGCAGGCGAGGTGCACCGCGAGCAGGGAGGAGGAGCAGGCGGAGTCGAGGACCACGCTCGGCCCGCGGAGTCCGAGGACGTACGACAGCCGGTTGGCGATCATGTTCAGGGCCCGGCCCGTGGCCGAGTGCGACGACAGGTTTCCGGCGCCGCCGGGGGCGAGATCCGCGTAGTCGTGCCAGATCGCTCCGGCGAACACTCCGGTGGCGCTGCCCGCGAGATCGCTCTCGGTAATTCCCGCGTCCTCCAGGGCCTCCCAGGCGACTTCGAGGAACAGCCGCTGCTGCGGATCCATCTCCACGGCTTCCCTCGGGGAAATACCGAAGAAAAGCGGATCGAACTCGTCGACCGGCCCGTCGAGAAATCCCGCTTCGGTGGTGGTCATTTCGAACGGGGCGGGTGAACGCGGCGCCCCGACGGGCCAGCGGCCCTCCGGTACGGTCCTGACCGCGTCCTTTCCCTCCTCCAGCAGGTTCCAGAAGGCGTCGACGCCGTCGGCGCCGGGGAAGCGGCACGCCATGCCGACCACGGCGACGGGCTCCTGCCCCCGGCATCCCGCGGCCGGCGTCCGGCGGGCCGCAGGAGCGCCCCCGGCGTCGGGCCCGGCACCGGGGACGTCCCCGGCGACGATGCGGGCGGCGAGCGCGCCAATGGTGGGGTGAGCCCATAAAAGGGCGGGTGACCAGTGCTTTCCCGTGGCCCGGGACAGGGCCGCCATCAGGCTTGTGGCCCGCATGGAGTCCATGCCGAGACCGGAGAACAGCTCGTCGTCGTCACGGTCGCCGATCTCCCGGCCGACCAGTTCGGCCACCCGGGAGCGCAGCCATGAGGCGACCCCTCCGGGCGTTTCGAGATCAATGGAGATCGGCTTTTCACCGGCATCACCGAATGACACCGTGTACCCCCCGTCCTAACGATCCAGGGCACCTCAAGTGCCCGCATTAGGAAATAGACAGCCGCAGAATGATCAACGATCAAGAAGCGTCCACAATGAGCCGCCGAAGCGACCCTCTGTTTTTCAAAAGCGGTCGCTTGACGGGCATGACCCTACGGATTCAGCCTCCCGCAAGTCAAGCACCTTTACTCCTGGTCAGGTCGGCAAATTCGGAGCACTCAACTCCGCCCGATTCGACCGCATTCCGAACAAGGAAATCCCACGCAGCTCACCCAGGCTGTTACCGGGCGTAATGCGGAATCGTAAAGTCCGTGTGGCGATTTCACGCGCGCACAAGACATGAGGGTGCCCGCCGGTGTACAGACCGGCGGGCACCCTCGTACGGACCGTTGCTGCGGAAGGGCTCAGGCAAGCGCCCCCGGCGTACCGGCGGCCTCCTCGGCCGCGGGCTTGGGCGCCGGCGGCATGGGCGGCCTGGGCGCGGTCTTCGGCAGCCACCGCAGGGACACCGCGGTGGCCAGCAGGGCCACTCCCGCGGCCACCAGCATGGTGACCTCCATGCCCGAGAGATAGCTGTCGACGGCCTTGTGGAGCAGCGCGGGGGCCCGGTCACCGAGCCGCGCGGAGTTCACCGCCCGCAGGGTGTCGCCGATCGACCCGGCCGCCTCGTGCCGCGCGGACGGCGGGAGCACCTTCACGGCGTCCTGCATGTCCGAGCGGTACACCACCCCGAGGATGCTGCCGATGATCGCGACCCCGAGGGCGCCCGCGACCTGGCGGATCGTCTGTGACACCGCCTGCCCGGCGCCCGCCTTGACCGGCGGCACCACGGACATCAGCGAGGCGGTCGCGGGCGCCATGATGGAGCCCCAGCCCAGACCGAAGATCAGCTGCGCGACCACCAGCAGCCAGGTCGGGGTGTCCGCGGTGAACTGGCTGGAGATCACGAAGGAGACCGCCATCACGGCCGACCCGGTGGCCACCACGGCCCGCGGGCCGAACCGCATCACCAGCTTGGGGCAGCGGGCCGACACCACCAGCGAGCCGATGCCCATGGGAAGCATCAGGAAACCGGCCTTCATCGGCGAGAAGCCCAGCACCGCCTGGTAGTAGAACTGGGTGATGAAGATCGCGCCGATCAGGGCGAAGAAGCAGAGCGCGATGGCGCCCGAACCGGCCGAGAACCGCGCGTTGCGCAGCAGGCCGACGTCCAGCGAAGGCGCCGCCATCCGCGACTCGATCACCACGAGCAGCGCGACCAGCAGCACGCCCCCGACGAGCGCTCCGAGCGTGTCACCGCTGAGCCAGTCGTTGTCCTCGCCGCCGGTGACGATGCCGTAGACCAGCAGGCCCACCGCGACGATGGACAGCACCACGCCCAGGGGGTCGAACTTGGCGGGGGCCGGGTTCTTGGACTCGGGGACCAGCCAGGCCATGAGGATCAGGCCGACGACCACCAGCGGGGCGTTGATGAGGAAGATCGAGCCCCACCAGAAGTGGTCGAGCAGCACACCACCGAGCACCGGGCCCACCGCGAAGGCCACACCGGCCGCCGAGGCCCAGGCCGCGATCGCCTTCGGGCGCTCCATGGGCGGGAAGACGTTCATGAGGATGGCGAGTGTGACGGTCGGGATGACCGCGGCCCCCACACCCATGACACTGCGCCACAGGATGAGCTGGCCGATGCTTCCGGCGTACGCGCCCAGCACCGAACTGGCGCCGAACACCGCGAGCCCGGTGATCAGGGTCTTCTTCCGCCCGAAGCGGTCCGCGCAGACGCCACCGGTGAAGAGGAAGGCCGCGAAGGTGATCAGGTACGAGTCGAGCGACCACTGAAGGTCGGCGTTGGAGGCGTCGAGGCTCTGCTGGATCGGGTTGAGCGCCACATTGATGATCGTCAGGTCCATGACCACGATCAGTACGGTGATGGCGAGCAGGGCCAGAATCGCCCGGCGGCGCCCGCTGCTCACTTCGGGGTTCATGCCAGTCCTTCGTTGGATGGTGACTGATGTCTGAGGGGTGCGGCCCGGCCTTCACGCCCGACCGGCGGGAGCAGGGCCCCGAGCGGCAGACAGCCCGGCCAGATCGATCGGAAGTCGGCCTGGTCGGGCTGCTGGACGGGGAAGGGTCACTCGGCCCACGGAAGCGGGATCTTGTCCTCGCTGCCCGGCATCATGGCCTTGCCGCCGACGACCATGGCGACCAGCGCCTCCGCGGGGCCGCCCACCGCCTTGAGCTGCCGCTTCGCGCCCGCCGGCACGATGACGGCCTGCCCGGCCTTGGCCTGCTCGACGGTGCCGTTCACCTCGACCTCGAACGCGCCCGACAGCGGCATCCACACCTGCTCGCGGTCGATGATGTGCAGAGGCGTGGACGCGTCCGCGGGGAGGTCCACGCGCCAGGTGCTGATCTCGGCGCTGCCCTGGCTGGGACCGGCCAGGCCGAACATCGAGGCGGCGGGCGTCTTGGTCGTCCGCTGCTCGCTCTCGCTGACCACGTACATGGTGCCTCCTGTGTATAAAGCTTCTTTACTCGCACCGAGTAAAGCGGCTTTATACAGGTGTGTCAAGATGAAACGATGGAGACCAACGACCCCCTCGAACACTCCGAGCTGACCTTCCTGCTCGGGATGTCCTTCCAGCTGGTCCTCTCCGAGTTCGTGAGCCGTCTCGACGCCGCCGGCTACGCGGACCTGCGCCCCATGCACGGCCTGGTCTTCCAGGTGCTCCACGGCTCCGGCGCGACCAGCAGCGAGCTGGCCGAGGAACTCGGGGTCACCAAGCAGGCCGCCGGGCAGATCATCGACGACCTGGAGAAACGGGGCTATGTCGAGCGCCGCCCGCACCCCGCGGGCGGCCGTCGCAAGCTCGTCGTCCTCACCGCCGAGGCCCTGGAGCACCTGACGGTGGCCGGGCGGATCCTCTACGAGCTGGAGGCGCAGCTGACCAAGCAGCTGCACGAGGTCGGACTCCAGGTCCCGCGCGCCGAACTCGCGGCCGTCATCCGCACCCTGACGGGCGACTCGATCCCCCCGCTGCGCCCCGTGTGGTGAGACGGCCGACGGCGCACCACCGGCAACAGCGCACCCCGCGCGGCCGATCCGCTGCGAACGAAGCCGTCGGCCGACCGCCGCCCGACACCGGCGGACCCCGCCCGTGAGATAGGTCACGAGCCGATGGCGCCCGCCCCGCGGAAATGCTGTGCGATGCCTCACAAGCTTTCGGGCACAACGAAAAACGGGCCCCTCCCGGACTTTCGTCCGAGGAGAGACCCGTTTCTCACGGTGTGCGCGAGGGGGGAGTTGAACCCCCACGCCCTTTCGGGCACTGGAACCTGAATCCAGCGCGTCTGCCTATTCCGCCACCCGCGCATTGGGTGTGTCTTCCGGTCCCGCCCCTTTCGGCGCGGCGCCTTCCGACATCCAGAACATTAGCACGGTGGAGAGGGTGGGTTCACATCCCTTTCCCCCGGGGACCCCGGGGGACGGGGGATCCGCCCGGGCACCCCTCCGACCAGCGGCAAGGTGCCCGCACCCGCACCGCCCGGCCCCGGACCCCGGCCGCCCGCGCACCGGCTCGCGCCGCGGCCGCCGCGCCCCGCCCGGCGACGGCACGCCGCACCGTAAGAACGTCCCACCACCCCCGCGCCGCCCCGTCCGTCCCGCGCACGCACCCCCGCCTGCCCCCGCGTCCCCCGGGCCCCCGTAGCGTCTCGACACGAATCGGTTCACGTATCAACCTCGTACCGGTCCCGCTCATCTCTCCAGGAGGGGGCGGCGTCCACAGCCGGGTGCGGGACACTGGTCTGCGGCCGCCTCTACGATCCATGCCAGGAGTGCGAGCGCGGAGTCCGAGCAGGAGGAGTTCGAAGAGGTCGTCCGGAGGGAACTCCGCAGGCGTCGACACCGGTCGACAGGAGCCGACAGGGGGAACCAGCCGATTTTCCGGCGCGTGGATACGATCAGTAAGCAGTACCAGGTAAGCAGTACCCAGGACGGCAACGACCAAGGAGGTGCCCCATGGGAGTCCTGAAGAAGTTCGAGCAGCGTCTCGAAGGTCTGGTCAACGGCACCTTCGCCAAGGTCTTCAAGTCCGAGGTCCAGCCCGTGGAGATCGCCGGCGCGCTCCAGCGCGAGTGCGACAACAACGCGACCATCTGGAACCGCGACCGGACCGTGGTCCCCAACGACTTCATCGTGGAGCTGAGCACGCCGGACTACGAGCGCCTCAGCCCCTACTCGGGCCAGCTCGGCGACGAGCTGGCCGGCATGGTGGGCGACTACGCCAAGCAGCAGCGCTACACCTTCATGGGACCCGTCAAGGTCCACCTGGAGAAGGCCGACGACCTCGACACCGGTCTGTACCGGGTGCGCAGCCGCACCCTGGCCTCCTCCAGCAGCCAGCAGGCCCCCGCCGCCCCCTCCGGGCGGCAGGCCCCCGGCGGCTACGGCTACCCGCCGTCCGCCGCACCGGCGGGACCCCCGCCCATGCCGAGCGCCCCGCCCTCCGGCGGACGCCCCGGCGGCGGCTACGGATACCCGCAGCCCGCGGACCAGCGCCCCGGTGCCGCCCCGGCATCCGGCGGACGCACCCGCCACTGGATCGAGATCAACGGCACCCGCCACCAGATCTCCCGTCCGACGCTGGTGCTGGGACGCAGCACCGAGGCGGACGTGCGGATCGACGACCCCGGCGTCTCCCGCCGGCACTGCGAGATCCGGACCGGAACGCCCTCGACGATCCAGGATCTCGGGTCCACCAACGGCATCGTGGTGGACGGGCAGCACACCACCCGCGCTACGCTCCGCGACGGCTCGCGGATCGTCGTGGGCAGCACCACCATCATTTACCGGCAAGCCGAAGGGTGAAGCGGGGGCAATGTCAGAGCTGACCCTCACGGTCATGCGGCTGGGTTTCCTGGCCGTACTGTGGCTGTTCGTGATCGTGGCCGTGCAGGTCATCCGCAGCGACCTGTTCGGTACGCGCGTCACCCAGCGCGGCTCGCGCCGGGACGCCGGCCGACAGCAGCAGGCCGCCCGTCCCGCGGGGCCGCCGCAGCAGCGCCAGCAGCCGCAGCGGCAGCAGTCCGGCGGCGGCCGCCAGCGCCGCGGCGCCCCCACCAAGCTGGTCGTCTCCGAGGGCTCCCTGACCGGGACCACGGTGGCGCTCCAGGGCCAGACCATCACCCTGGGCCGCGCCCACGACAGCACCATCGTGCTGGACGACGACTACGCCTCCAGCCGCCACGCCCGGATCTACCCCGACCGGGACGGCCAGTGGATCGTCGAGGACCTCGGGTCCACCAACGGCACCTACCTGGACCGGACCCGGCTGACGACTCCCACACCGATCCCGCTGGGCGCGCCGATCCGCATCGGCAAAACCGTCATCGAGCTGCGGAAGTAGTGCTACATCATGAGTGAGCGCGAGCGGAGCGAGCACGCAGCGGCGGTCCCCACCAGGGGCCCCGGCGCGCTCCCGACCGGAGGGTGGGCACCGTGCGGATGTATCCGGAGCCGACGGGCGAGGTGCGCATGAGTCTGTCACTGCGCTTCGCCGCCGGATCGCACAAAGGCATGATCCGCGAGGGCAACGAGGACTCCGGTTACGCCGGTCCACGCCTGCTCGCGATCGCCGACGGGATGGGCGGCCAGGCCGCCGGCGAGGTCGCCTCCTCCGAGGTGATCTCCACCATCGTCGCGCTCGACGACGACGTCCCCGGCTCCGACATCCTCACCTCGCTCGGCACCGCCGTGCAGCGCGCCAACGACCAGCTGCGGGCCATGGTCGACGAGGACCCCCAGCTGGAGGGCATGGGGACCACCCTCACCGCCCTGCTGTGGACCGGCCAGCGGCTCGGTCTGGTGCACGTCGGCGACTCCCGCGCGTATCTGCTGCGGGACGGCCTCCTCACCCAGATCACCCAGGACCACACCTGGGTGCAGCGCCTCGTCGACGAGGGCCGCATCACCGAGGAGGAGGCCACCACCCATCCGCAGCGCTCGCTGCTGATGCGGGCCCTCGGCAGCGCCGACCACGTCGAGCCCGACCTCTCCGTCCGCGAGGTGCGCGCCGGTGACCGCTATCTGATCTGCTCCGACGGGCTGTCCGGAGTGGTCTCCCACCAGACGATGGAGGAGACCCTCGCCAGCTACCAGGGCCCGCAGGAGACCGTGCAGGAGCTGATCCAGCTCGCGCTGCGCGGGGGCGGCCCCGACAACATCACGGTCATCGTGGCCGATGTGCTCGACCTGGACACCGGCGACACCCTCGCCGTGCAGCTGTCCGACACCCCGGTCGTGGTGGGCGCGGTCGCCGAGAACCAGCTCCATCTGCACGACAACGGCATCATGCAGACGCCCGCGGGCCGCGCCTCCGGCCTCGGCCGGCAGGTGCCCGGGCAGGGCGGCGGCGAGTTCGGCACGCCCGGCGACGGCGACACCACCGGCTATGTGCCCGCGGGCAGCTTCGGCGACTACACCGACGAGGACTTCGTCAAGCCGCGCCGGGGCCGCCGCTGGCTGAAGAGATCCTTCTACACCCTGCTGGTGCTCGGCGTGATCGGCGGCGGCTGCTACGGCGCCTACCAGTGGACGCAGACGCAGTACTACGTCGGCGCCAACGAGGAGCACGTCGCGCTCTACCGCGGCCTCAGCCAGGACCTCGCCTGGGTGTCGCTGTCGAAGGTGGAGAAGGACCACCCCGAGATCGAACTCAAGTACCTGCCGCCGTACCAGCAGAAGCAGATCCGGGCGACCATCGCCGAGGGCGGCCTCACGGCGGCCCAGTCGAAGATCTCCGAGCTGTCCGTGCAGGCGTCGGCCTGCCGCAAGGAGACCGAGCGCCAGAAGAGCGAGAGCCAGGCCGGCGCGAAGCCCGGCGGGACCGTCGGCGGAACCGGCAAGTCCGGTCCCACGTCCAAGGGCTCACCGGCTCCGAAGGCGTCGGCGAGCAAGTCCCCAACCGCACCCACACCCACACCCGGCCCCACCCTCTCGGAGGAAGAGCAGAAGGTCGTCTCACTGTGCGGTAAGCAGTAAGCAAGCCGTGAGGGGCCCTGTCACACCATGAGCAGCAGTACGAACACGACGACGCATCACACGTCCACGATCGGCGCGATCGGCGCGCCGAGCCGACGCAACACCGAACTGGCGCTGCTGGTCTTCGCCGTTGTCATCCCGGTGTTCGCGTACGCCAATGTGGGCCTCGCCATCAACAACAAGGTGCCGCCCGGCCTGCTGAGCTACGGCGTCGGCCTCGGTCTGCTGGCCGGAGTGGGCCATCTCGTCGTACGGAAGTTCGCCCCGTACGCGGATCCGCTGCTGCTGCCGCTGGCGACGCTGCTGAACGGCCTCGGCCTGGTGGTGATCTGGCGGCTGGACCAGTCGAAGCTGCTCCAGTCCATCAAGCAGGCGGGCAACGCGGCTCCCCGCCAGCTGATGTACACCGCGCTGGGCATCGCCCTCTTCGTCGTCGTGCTGGTCTTCCTCAAGGACCACCGGGTGCTCCAGCGCTACACCTACATCTCCATGGTGGGCGCGCTGGTGCTGCTGCTCCTGCCGCTGATCCCCGGTCTCGGCGCCAACATCTACGGCGCGAAGATCTGGATCCACGTCGGCAGCTTCAGCATCCAGCCCGGTGAGTTCGCGAAGATCGTGCTGGCGGTCTTCTTCGCCGGTTACCTGATGGTGAAGCGGGACGCGCTCGCCCTGGCCAGCCGCCGCTTCATGGGGCTGTACCTGCCGCGCGGCCGGGACCTCGGCCCGATCCTCGTGGTGTGGGGGATGTCGATCCTGATCCTGGTCTTCGAGACCGACCTCGGCACCTCGCTGCTGTTCTTCGGAATGTTCGTCATCATGCTGTACGTCGCCACCGAGCGGACCAGCTGGATCGTCTTCGGTCTGCTGATGTCCGCGGCCGGCGCGGTCGGTGTGGCGTCCTTCGAGCCGCATGTGCAGCAGCGTGTCCAGGCCTGGCTGGACCCGATGAAGGAGTACACGCTCAGCCGGCAGGGCGTCGTCGGCCACTCCGAGCAGGCCATGCAGGCGCTGTGGGCGTTCGGCTCCGGCGGCACCCTCGGCACGGGCCTCGGCCAGGGCCACTCCGACCTCATCCGGTTCGCGGCCAACTCCGACTTCATCCTCGCCACCTTCGGCGAGGAGCTGGGCCTGGCCGGGATCATGGCGCTGCTGCTGATCTACGGCCTGATCGTGGAGCGCGGTGTGCGCACCGCCCTCGCCGCCCGCGACCCGTTCGGCAAGCTGCTGGCGGTGGGTCTGTCCGGCGCCTTCGGGCTCCAGGTGTTCGTGGTCGCCGGTGGTGTGATGGGCCTCATCCCGCTGACCGGTATGACGATGCCCTTCCTGGCGTACGGCGGTTCCTCCGTCATCGCGAACTGGGCGCTGATCGGCATCCTGCTGCGCATCAGCGACACCGCGCGCCGCCCGGCCCCGTCCCCCGCCCCGAACCCCGACGCCGAGATGACCCAGGTGGTCCGCCCGTGAACAAGCCCCTGCGCCGGATCGCGATCTTCTGTGGGCTCCTCGTCCTCGCGCTGCTCGCCCGCGACAACTGGCTCCAGTACCTCCAGGCCGACAAGCTGCGTACGGACCCGAACAACCGCCGGGTCCTGATCGCGCGGTACTCCAAGCCCCGCGGCGACATCATCGTCGACGGCAATCCGATCACCGGGTCGAAGAAGACGCCCACCGACAGCCTCAACGACTTCGCGTACAAGCGCACGTACAAGGACGGCGCGATGTGGTCGCCGGTCACCGGCTACGCGTCCCAGGCGTTCGGCGCCACGCAGCTGGAGTCCATCGAGGACGGCATCCTCACCGGCGACGACGACCGGCTCTTCTTCCGCAACACGCTGAACATGCTGACCGGCAAGCAGCAGCAGGGCGGCAATGTCGTCACCACGCTGAACGCGGCCGCGCAGAAGGCCGCCTACGAGGGTCTGAAGCGGGTCGGCGGCAAGGGCGCGGCCGTGGCGCTCGACCCGCAGACGGGCGCGATCCTGTCGCTGGCCTCCTACCCGTCGTACGACCCGTCGTCCTTCGCGGGCAACAGCACGTCCGTCGACTCCAAGGCGTGGACCAAGCTCCAGAAGAACAACGACCCGAGCGACCCGATGCTGAACCGGGCGCTGCGCGAGACCTACCCGCCTGGCTCCACCTTCAAGGTGGTCACCGCGGCCGCCGCGCTGGAGAACGGGCTGTACAGCAGCGCGGACCAGAAGACCAACTCCCCGCTGCCCTACATCCTCCCGGACACCAGGACCGAGCTGAAGAACGAGGGGAACATCCCCTGCAAGGACGCGCCCATGCGGGTCGCGCTCCAGTTCTCCTGCAACACGGTCTTCGGCAAGATCGGCGCCGACCTCGGCAAGGACAAGATGCTGGACGAGGCGGAGAAGTTCGGCTTCGACTCCGAGCAGTTCACGCCGGTGCGGTCCAACGCCTCCACCTTCCCCAAGAAGATGGACAGGCCGCAGACGGCGCTCAGCTCGATCGGCCAGTTCGAGACCGCCGCGACGCCGCTCCAGATGGCGATGGTCGCCTCGGCCGTCGCCAACGACGGCAAGCTGATGAAGCCGTACATGGTGGACAAGCTCCAGACGCCCGGCCTGGATGTGCTCTCGCAGACCCAGCCGGAGGAGCTGAGCCGCCCGCTGTCCGAGAAGAACGCCCAGATCCTCCAGTCGATGATGGGGACGGTCGTCACGGACGGTACGGGTAAGAACGCGCAGATCAGCGGCGTTACGGTGGGCGGCAAGACCGGTACCGCCCAGCACGGTCTGAACAACAGCGAGAAGCCGTACGCGTGGTTCATCTCGTTCGCCAAGCTCCCGGACGGCAGCTCGCCGGTCGCCGTGGCCGTGGTGGTCGAGGACGACAACGCCAACCGTGACGACATCTCCGGCGGCGGCCTGGCCGCCCCGATCGCCAAGAAGGTCATGGAGGCGGTCATCAACAGCAAGAAGTGACCCCCGTCACGTCCCCTTCCCATCGGTGCACGTTGCGATACCGGTCCTGTATCGGGTGGCGGATGTGGCCAGGTCACACAAAACGAGCCGGGTACCGTATGCCCGGACAGCACACCGCCGGACCATACGCGGGTGTGGTCAGGACCGACGGAGAGGGCTGGTAGGAGCTATGGAAGAGCCGCGTCGCCTCGGCGGCCGGTACGAACTGGGCCATGTGCTCGGCCGTGGCGGCATGGCGGAGGTCTACCTCGCGCATGACACGCGCCTCGGTCGCACCGTGGCGGTGAAGACGCTGCGCGCCGACCTGGCGCGTGACCCTTCCTTCCAGGCCCGGTTCCGCCGGGAGGCCCAGTCGGCCGCCTCGCTCAACCACCCCGCGATCGTCGCGGTGTACGACACGGGTGAGGACTACATCGACGGGGTCTCGATCCCGTACATCGTGATGGAGTACGTCGACGGCTCCACGCTCCGTGAGCTTCTTCACAGCGGCCGCAAGCTGCTGCCGGAGCGGGCCATGGAGATGACCATCGGCATCCTCCAGGGCCTGGAGTACGCCCACCGCAACGGCATCGTCCACCGCGACATCAAGCCGGCGAACGTCATGCTGACGCGCAACGGCCAGGTCAAGGTAATGGACTTCGGTATCGCCCGGGCCATGGGCGACTCCGGTATGACGATGACGCAGACGGCCGCGGTCATCGGCACGGCCCAGTACCTCTCGCCGGAGCAGGCGAAGGGCGAGCAGGTCGACGCACGTTCCGACCTCTATTCGACCGGTTGTCTGCTGTACGAGCTGCTGACGGTCCGGCCGCCGTTCGTCGGGGACTCGCCGGTCGCGGTGGCCTACCAGCATGTGCGCGAGGAGCCCCAGCCGCCGAGCGTCTTCGACCCCGAGATCACGCCCGAGATGGACGCGATCGTGCTGCGGGCGCTGGTCAAGGACCCGGACTACCGGTACCAGAGCGCCGACGAGATGCGCCAGGACATCGAGGCGTGCCTCGACGGCCAGCCGGTCGCGGCGACGGCCGCGCTGGGCTCCGTCGGCTACGGCGGCTACCACGACGGCCAGGCCACGACGGCGCTGCGCGCCGAACCGGGCGGCGGCGCCACCACGATGCTGCCCCCGATGGGCCCGGACGAGGGCGGCTTCGGCTACGACGACCGCCCGGACCGGCGCCGTCAGCGGAAGTCCAGCACCTCGACGGTCCTGCTGGTCGTCGCGGCTGTGCTGGTGCTGGTCGGCGCCGTCCTCATCGGCAAGTGGATGTTCAGCGGCGGCGGCGTGGGCAACGGCTCCGTGGACGTGCCCAACTTCGTGGGGCAGTCCAGGGTGGCCTCGCGGCAACTGGCCGAGAACACCGATCTGAAACTGTCGTTCACCGGCAAGACCTGCGACGACCAGGCCAAGGGCAATGTCTGCTCCCAGGACCCGGCCCCGAAGAGCCAGGTCAAGAAGGGCACCACGATCAACCTGGTGGTGTCCACGGGCGCCCCGAAGGTGACGGTGCCCGACGTCCGGGGTGTGCAGTTCGACAAGGCCAAGTCCCAGCTGGAGGACAAGGGCTTCAAGGTCGAGCAGAAGACGGAGGAGTCCGACCAGACTCCTGGTGTCGTCACCGCGCAGAACCCGGACGGCGGGGTGGACAAGGAAAAGGGCTCCACGATCACCCTCACGGTCGCCACGGCCCCGGCGACGACGACCGTGCCGGATGTGACGAACCAGAGCTGTGACGCCGCCAAGCAGCAGATGCAGGCCAACAACCTGAACGCCAACTGCGTCGAGGTGGACGTCAGCGACCCGAACCAGGCGGGCAAGGTCGTCCAGACCTCGCCGGCCGCCAACAGCACGGTCAAGAAGGGCTCCACGGTCACCCTCCAGGTCGGCAAGGCGCAGCCCCAGCAGGTCCCGGTCCCGAACATCCAGGGCCAGAAGCTGGGCAACGTCAAGCAGGCCCTCCAGCAGGCGGGCCTCCAGGTCGGCAACATCGTGGGCGCCCAGGACGACAACGCCACCGTGGTGGGCTCGAACCCGCCGCAGGGCACCCAGGTCCAGCGGGGCTCCTCGGTGGACCTGATCACCGCCGACCAGGGCAACGGTGGCGGCGGGAACGGCGGCGGAGGCATCTTCGGCGGTCCGTTCGGCGGCGGCGGAAGGAACTGACCCCCGCGCACGACGACCGGGCCCCGGCACCCTGGAGAGGGTGCCGGGGCCCTGGCGTATCCGGTCGGGTCCGCCCCCCGGTGGGGGCTGCGGCTAGCGCAGCTCGGGCGGCGGGGTGCGGTCGCCGTCGACCTTCTCCACCCGCTCCAACTCGCCCCAGACGATGTAGCGGTACTCGGAGGTGAAGACCGGGGTGCAGGTCGTCAGCGTGATGTAGTGGCCCGGCTTGGTCACGCCCGCCTGCTTGGGGACCGCGGAGAGGACCGTCACGTTGTACTTGGAGGTCTCCGGGAGGATCGCGAAGACCTTGTAGACGTACCAGTCGTCCTTCGTCTCGAAGACGACCGGGTCGCCCTTCCGCACCTTGTCGATGTTGTGGAACTTCGCCCCGTGGCCGTCGCGGTGCGCGGCCAGCGCGAAGTTGCCGGTGCCGCCCTTCATGGGCAGGGCGGCCTTGACGGGGTCGACGTAGTAGCCGGCCACCCCGTCGTTGAGGACGTCGGTCGAGGTGCCCTTCTCGACCAGCACCTCGCCGTTGTGCATGGACGGCACATGCAGGAAGCCGATGCCGTCCTTGGTGTCCAGCGCGCCCGGTCCACTGTCCTTCTCGGCCGCCCAGTGGTCGCGCACCCGGTTGCCCTCCCGGTCCGCCTTGCGGTCGGCGAGGACATTGGTCCACCACAGGGAATAGACGACGAACAGCCCGAGGACCAGGCCCGCGGTGATCAGCAGTTCCCCGAGGACACTCACCGCGAACGCGATCCGGCCGGACCCGCGGCGCCCCGGTGCCGCGGGGGAGCCGGGACCGGGCGGCGGCACATCGGTCTGCTCGTCCTGGTCGGTCGTCACTCCCACTGCCCCTGCCCCGTCTGTTCCTGTGCCCGTGCGTCCGCGGGCCGTACGAAATGAGCGGTCCGCGCACCGGGCGGACCTGTGGCACGCAGCGTGCCTACGAGATGAGCGCGTCCGGCTTGCCCTTGCTGCGCGGCCGTTCCTCGACCATCTTGCCCCAGACGATCAGCCGGTATTTGCTGGTGAATTCCGGGGTGCAGGTGGTGAGGGTGATGTACCGGCCCGGCTCGGTGAAGCCCGAGCCCCTGGGTATGGGGTCGAGGACACTGGTGTTGGCGGGCGAGGTCACCGGGAGGGTGGAGGTCATCCGGTAGACGTAGTAGTCGTCCTGGGTCTCCACCACGATCGCATCGCCCGGCTGGAGGCGGTTGATGTAGCGGAACGGTTCGCCGTGCGTGTTCCGGTGCGCGGCGAGCCCGAAGTTGCCGGTCCTGGCGTCCGGCATGGCCGTCTTGAGGCTGCCCTCGCCGTAGTGGCCGACCATGCCCTTGTCGAGGACGCCGGTCTTGCTGGTGCCTTCCGCGATCGGTGCGACCACGTCCAGTTTGGGGATGTGCAGGATGGCGAAGCCCTGTCCCGGTGCGAACACGCCCGGGGCCCGCTTGCCGCTGGCCCAGTCCTGCTGGAGGTGCTGGGCGGCGCTGCCCGCCTCCTGGTGCGCCCGGATGTTGGACCACCACAGCTGGTAGGTGACGAACAGCAGCATCACCACTCCGGCGGTGATGAACAGCTCGCCCACCAGGCGGCTCATGACGACCCCGACGCCCGGCCTGCGGGCCCGTGCGGCCCGCCGGGCCTCCACTCGGGACAGGGGAGCCGCCGAGGCCGTCCCAGGGGCGCTCCCGGCCGCCGGGGGGCGGCCGCCGTGCCGCCCGTGCTTCGCGGCCGCCCTGCGCCGCGCCGCACGGCCGCCGTCCGCGGCCGGGGTCCCGGCGGCGGAAGCACCCGCCCGGCGGGCCTCCTCGGCGTCCACGGCGCGCAGCGCGACCGTCTCGCTGTCCGTGCCCTGGCCCTGCCACGCACCGCCGCCCCCGTACGGCCGGGGTACGTACGGGGATCCGTGGTCCGCGGCGCCCCGGGGGGCGCCGGTGTCGCGCCCGGGGCGCAGCGTGGTCACGCCGTGGCCCTGCCCACCACCGGGGCGAGCCCCGCCGACCTCGCCACGGCCTCGCGGTCGCCGCACTCCGACAGCCAGTTGGCCATCATCCGGTGGCCGTGCTCCGTGAGCACCGACTCGGGGTGGAACTGCACGCCCTCGACCGGGAGTTCGCGGTGCCTGAGGCCCATGATGATGCCGTCGTGGGTGCGCGCCGTGACCTCCAGCTCGGCCGACACCGTCGCGGGCTCGGCGGCCAGGGAGTGGTAGCGGGTCGCGGTGAAGGGGGTGGGGAGTCCGGCGAAGACGCCCTGGCCCCGGTGCTCGACCAGGGAGGTCTTGCCGTGCAGGAGTTCCGGTGCCCGGTCGACGACACCGCCGTAGGCCACCTGCATCGACTGCATGCCCAGGCAGACGCCGAAGACGGGTACCCCGGTGGCGGCGCAGTGCCGCACCATGTCGATGCAGACCCCGGCCTCCTCGGGGGTGCCGGGGCCGGGGGACAGCAGCACGCCGTCGAAGCCGTCCTGGGCGTGGGCCGTGGACACCTCGTCGTTGCGCAGCACCTCGCACTCGGCGCCGAGCTGGTAGAGGTACTGGACCAGGTTGAAGACGAAGCTGTCGTAGTTGTCGACGACGAGAATGCGCGCGCTCACTGGTTGTCCACCGTCACATCGTTGAAGGGCAGCAGCGGTTCGGCCCAGGGGAAGACGTACTGGAAGAGGACGTAGACCACGGCCAGGACCAGGAGCGCCGAGACCAGCGCCCTCACCCAAGCGTTCCCCGGCAGATGCCGCCAGATCCAGCCGTACATGCCGTCCCTTCCCTCTCACCACGGCACCAGACTCCCGCCGCACGCCACCAGACTAACGGCGCAGGGCCGCCGGTTTCCCTGTGTCCACAGGCTGTGTGGCATCGAGGTGCGCCCAGACGATCAGCCGGTGACTGTGCCCCCATTCCGGATCGCACGTGGTCAGCGTCAGATAGCGTCCGGGACGCGTGTACCCCGACGTACGTGGCACAGGGTCGATTACTTCAACGTCGGTGGGCACGGTTTTGTAAGGGCCTTTGTCGATCCGATACGTGAACCAGGTGGTTCCGTCGGTGAGGACCACCGCGTCCCCGGGGCGCAGCCGGGGGACGTCCCGGAAGGGGTCGCCATAGGTGCGCCGGTGTCCCGCGACGGCGAAGTTGCCCTCCTGGCCGAGCTGGGCGGTGCCCGGGTAGTGGCCGAGCCCCTTCTCCAGGGTGCCCGTGGCGGTGCCCTCCAGCACGGGCTTGTTCCACGTGAAACCGAACCGCGGGATGTACATGACGGCGAACGGTTCACCGGGGGTGTACGGCGCGGGCGGCCGGGGGCCCGCGGAACCGGCGGGCGCCGCCGCGGCCCGCGACCACTGCCGGTGCAGCCGGGCGACACCGTCCTGCATCGCGCCGTCCGCGCGCACCCCGGTCCAGAAGAGGAGATAGGCCACGAAGAGCACCACGAGGGCCCCGGCGGTCACACAGATCTCGCTGACGGTCCTGACGATCGCTCGCACCGGCACAGGTCCCCCAGCGGCAGCCGTTCCCGGTCCCCTACTCCACGGGCTTCGCGTAGTGCAGGTCCACTGTGCCCGAGTAGCCGGGGAGAGTCACCGTTCCGTCCTCGGTGACCTTCCAGCCGAGGCCGTAGACATTGACGTACACCATGTAGTTCTGGATCGCGGGCGAGGCGGCGAGCGCCTTCTGGAGCCGGTCCGGGTCGCCCACGGCGGTGATCTTGTACGGGGGCGAGTAGACGCGGCCCTGGAGGATCAGGGTGTTGCCGACGCAGCGCACGGCGCTGGTGGAGATCAGCCGCTGGTCCATGACCTTGATCCCGCGGGCGCCGCCCTGCCACAGGGCGTTCACCACGGCTTGCAGATCCTGCTGGTGGATGACCAGATAGTCGGGCTGGGGCTCGGGGTAGCCGGGGAGCTTGGCGGTGGCGCCGGGCGGGGCGTCATTGAGCGTGACCGTGACGGCACTGCCCGCGAGCTTCTGGGTGCCCGTGTCCTTCTCCAGGGCCGCGAGCCGGGCCTCCTCGGCCTTGCTGCTGCCGCCGCCGGTGCGCTTGGCGAGTCCCTCGACATCGTCGCGGAGCAGGGCGTTGGACTCGTCGAGACGGGCGTTCTTGCGACTGCGGTCGTGGATCAGGTCGGAGAGCTTCAGCAGGGAGGAGTCCGTGCGGATGTCGGTGCCCTTGGCCGTGTTGAAGCTGGTGAAGAAGAGGAGCCCGGCGAGGGCGAAGACGCCCACGGTGAGGACACGCACGGGCCGCAGCCGGCGCGGAGGGCGGGATGCGGTCCCCGTCCCGGGGGAACCGGGACCCGCCTGGGGGGAGTCGGCCGGATTGCTCAACGTACCCTTATCTCCTTCGGCGCCGCGGAAGCACTACGCTAACGGACGCCCGGGGGAGCGCTCAGTGTCCCCTTGTACGCTGCCCCGGAGCCCGCCCCGTTCCCTTGCGCGGCCACGCAGCGCATCGACAGGAGAGACCCTCGTGCCGAAGTCACGTATCCGCAAGAAGGCCGACTACACGCCGCCGCCCGCCAAGCAGGCCACCAGTCTCAAGCTGGACAGCCGGGGCTGGGTCGCGCCGGTCATGCTGGCGATGTTCCTCATCGGTCTCGCGTGGATCGTCGTCTTCTACGTGACCGACGGCTCGCTGCCCGTGCACGCACTGCGCAACTGGAACATCGTCGTGGGCTTCGGCTTCATCGCGGCGGGGTTCGGCGTCTCCACGCAGTGGAAGTAGCGGTCCCGGCAGGCTCCGCGACCGGCGCCGCCAGGGGTTCCCGAGGCTAGTTATCCACAGCCTTGTCCACAGAGACCCCGACCGGTGGAAAAAGAACGAAGATCTGTGGATAACCCATCGGGCGTTGACGCCGGTATGAAGGAATCATCGGTCTCCGTAAGCATGTTCGCCCCCTGTTCCACCTGCGGAAACTCCGACCGGTGACAGGGGGCACGCATGTTCCCCACCGGAAGCGCACGATCCACCGGGGACTGTGGACAACGCTGGGTACAACCTCGGGCTACGGCCCGTGGGGATCCGCTGCTCAGGTGAGCTGCGCGGTCCTCGTCAGTGTCATCACGACCACCGCGGCCAGCACCAGGGCGCAGACCCCGTACTGGACGAGATTCCGCCGCTCGCGGGGGGCGTGGACCATGGCGTAGCCGACCACGACGCCGCCGACCAGTCCCCCGATGTGAGCCTGCCAGGCGATCCCGGCCCACCAGAAGGTGATGATCAGGTTGACCACCAGCAGACCGATCACCGGGCGCATGTCGTACCTGAGCCGGCGCATCAGCACGGCGGTGGCTCCGAACAGGCCGAAGATCGCGCCGGAGGCACCGAGCGAGGGCTGCACCGGGGCGGCGAGCAGATAGGTGAGGGCGCTTCCGGCCAGCCCGGCGGAGAAGTAGAGCGCGAGGTAGCGGGCACGGCCGAGGGCCGCCTCCAGCGGGGCGCCGATCCACCACAGGCTGAGCATGTTGAACATGATGTGGACGACGTTGGCGTGCAGGAACATCGCCGTCAGCAGCCGGTACCACTGCCCCTCCGCGACGCCCTGGAGCGGCCCGTCGAAGGAGAACACCGCCCGCCCCACGAGCTCGAAGCGGTTGGTGAAGGCGTCGCCCAGCGCCTGCTGGAGCAGGAAAAGGACCAGATTGATCCCGATGAGGATCTTGGTGACCAGCCGGGGGTCGGCGGCGACGGTGCCGCCCGCGAGCGTGCGGGGGCGGGACGCGGCCGGGGAATGGCCCGTACCGGAGCCGCTGCGGACGCACTCGGGGCACTGGAAGCCGACCGAGGCGCTGACCATGCACTCCGGACAGATCGGCCGCTCACAGCGGGTACAGCGGATGGCCGTCTCCCGGTCCGCGTGCCGGTAGCAGCCCGGCAGCTCCCGGGCTCCGTGCGGCCCCTGCTCCTGGCTGCCTGGCGCCTGCTCCATGGTCCCCTCACTCTCCGTACGACGGGCCGGCCCCGCCCTTCCTTGGACGGACGGGCGGGGCGCTTTGTTCCCTCGTGCGGTTCCCCGAAGGGGTCAGCCCTCGCGGGACTCGACGACGACCGACTCGATGACGACGTCCTTGACCGGACGGTCCGTGCGGGGGTTGGTCTGGGTGGTCGCGATGGCGTCCACCACCTTCTGGCTGGCCTGGTCGACGACCTCGCCGAAGATGGTGTGCTTGCGGGTCAGCCAGGCCGTCGGGGAGACCGTGATGAAGAACTGCGAGCCGTTGGTGCCCGGACCGGCGTTGGCCATGGCCAGCAGGTACGGCTTGTCGAAGCCCAGCTCCGGGTGGAACTCGTCCTCGAACTGGTAGCCGGGGCCACCGGTGCCGTTGCCCAGCGGGTCACCGCCCTGGATCATGAATCCGCTGATCACCCGGTGGAAGACCGTGCCGTCGTAGAGCTTCTCCGTGGACTTCTGGCCCGTGGCGGGGTTCGTCCACTCGCGCTCGCCCTGGGCGAGCTCGACGAAGTTGCGGACCGTCTTCGGCGCGTGGTGCGGCAGAAGCCGGACCTGGATGTCGCCGTGGTTGGTCTTCAGGGTGGCGTACAGCTGCTCAGCCACGATGTGCCTTCCGTTGTCCTCTGTGACTCCCCGATCCTCGCACGGTACGCGCCCCGAGTCGTCCGGCCACCGCTCACGGGCCCATGTCCGGGGGTGTCCCCGGACGCGGCGGGGCGGCGGGCGGGCAGAAAACCAGCCGGGTCGCCCCGTCACGGGGGCGCGGCACGGCGATCCGTGGCATTGTCGTCGACAAGTCCTGTTGCGTAGACAAGGCCCTGTTGCACCGTGTTGCTCTGTGTTGCTCCGTGTTTTCACCACTCGTCCGGAACAGGCGCCGAGGCGCCCCGGGCCCCTCGCGGGCCGCATGACCCGGATGCCCGCCCTCGCATGCCCGGGAGTAACCCGAGAGGCATGATCCGTAAAAGGCGGGAAAGTCGAATTACCGTACGCCACCGAGGAGGAGGAACCCCGTGACCCGCATCGACAGCGTGCGCGCCGCGACCGGTTCGGCGAAGGACAGCGTGCTGCACGCCGCGGAAGTGGTGGCGCCCTACGCCGACACGGCCAAGGACAAGGCAGCCCACTACGCGCACGAGGCGCGTGTGCGCCTCGCGCCCCGGATGTCACAGGCCGCCGACCAGGCTCGCGTCCAGTACGGCGCCCATCTCGCCCCGCGACTGGAGCAGGCCCGCACCCATGTGCCGCCCCGGGTGGACCAGGCCGCACAGGACGCCGCCGCCTACACCCGCAAGGCAGCCCGCCAGGCGGCCGACTACTCCCTGCCGAAGATCGGGCACGCGGTCGCCGTCGCCGGACCGGCCAGGGAGGAGGCGGCCTCCCGCGGGGCCGCGGCGCTGGCCGCACTGCGCGGCCAGGTCTCGCCGGAGCAGATCCAGAAGCTGGTGCGCCGACAGCAGCGGCGGGCCAAGGCAGGCCGCGTCGTCAGGGGCATGGCGCTGCTGGGCCTGGCGGCCGGTGGTGCCTTCGCCGCCTGGAAGTGGTGGGACAAGCAGGCGAACCCCGACTGGCTGGTGGAGCCGCCCGCCGCGACCGATGTCGCCCAGAACGACCGCCTGACCGCGGTGGACGGCAGGGACCAACTGGACCCCGAGGTCAGGGCGAAGCAGGACGACGAGGAGTCCACGGAGGACGACGACCGCTGAACCGTCCGGCCCGGGCCGGACAGCAACCCCCGCGTGGGGCAGGAGACTTGCACGGCTCCTGCCCCACCGCGCTGTCCACAGCGAAAAAAAGCCACTCGACGGCCGCCGCCGAACCCCTGCGCCTTCCCCCTGTGATGACGTTTGCAACGCGTCATCTGTGCACATTCCGTGGAGACTTCGTCGGCGGGCGGCCCTCCGCCGCATGCGTGCCCGCGGGCACACCGGCCGGTACAAGATGTCGCAAATCATCCCGCATCACCCCGCACCACCCTGCGGGGCCGTCGGCCGCCCGCACGGGACCCGGCCGCGCCGGGATCATCGGCGAATGTTTGCGCAAAGGATTGCAATGGCTGCAAACACACCTGTGTGACGCGGCTCACCCCATACAAAAACCGGCCAGTCACCCGTACAGGGTGGCCGACCGGTTCAGGATGTGGAGCCTAGGGGAGTCGAACCCCTGACATCTGCCATGCAAAGACAGCGCTCTACCAACTGAGCTAAGGCCCCGAGAAGCCGCGTCCGTCCGATGTAGGGACACATCGCCGGGCGCTGCGCACCAGCGTACCGGGTCAGCGCCCGTATCTCACAAAAAGAGGGGGGTCCCGGTGGACAACCACTCTCCGTAAGATGCTCGTCGTGGTTCGCTACAGCGAACCGCGGTACTTGGGGAAGCGATGGGGAGACGCAATGGACGCCGCACAGCAGGAAGCCACCGCAAGAGCGCGGGAGCTTCAGCGGAACTGGTACGGAGAGCCGTTGGGGGCGCTCTTCCGTAGGCTCATCGACGATCTCGGCCTCAACCAGGCTCGTCTCGCCGGCGTACTGGGGCTGTCCGCCCCGATGCTGTCGCAGCTGATGAGCGGTCAGCGGGCCAAGATCGGCAATCCCGCGGTGGTCCAGCGGGTGCAGCTGCTTCAGGACCTGTCGGCGCAGGTCGCGGACGGCAGCGCGAGTGCGGCCGAGGCTGCCGAGCGGATGGACGAGATCAGGAAGTCGCAGGGGGGTTCCGTGCTCAACAACACCACGCAGACGACGAGCAGTTCGGGTGCGCCCACGGTCAAGCGGGTGGTCCGCGAGATCCAGTCGCTGCTGCGCTCGGTCGCGGCGGCCGGGGACATCATCGAGGCGGCGGACACCCTCGCCCCGAGCCACCCGGAGCTGGCAGAGTTCCTCCGGGTGTACGGCGCGGGCCGCACCTCCGACGCGGTCGCCCACTACCAGTCCCACCAGAACTAGCAGCGGCCTCGGCCGCCGGGGGCTCCCGCGCCGGGGGTGCGCGGGAGTCCCCGGTGCCGTCCGGGAGGGGGAGCGACGTACGACCATGGGTGAGGTCTTCGCCGGACGGTACGAACTGGCCGACCCCGTCGGGCGCGGGGGAGTCGGCGCGGTGTGGCGCGCCTGGGACCACCGGCGGCGCCGCTATGTGGCCGCCAAGATCCTCCAGCAGCGGGACGCCCATGCGCTGCTGCGGTTCGTGCGCGAGCAGGCACTGCGCATCGACCACCCCCATGTGCTCGCGCCCGCCAGCTGGGCCGCGGACGACGACAAGGTCCTGTTCACCATGGACCTGGTGGCCGGGGGCTCCCTGGTCCATCTGGTCGGCGACTACGGCCCGCTGCCTCCCGCGTTTGTCTGCACCCTGCTCGACCAGTTGCTCTCCGGGCTCGCGGCCGTGCACGCGGAAGGGGTCGTGCACCGGGACATCAAGCCCGCGAACGTACTGCTGGAGGCCACCGGCACCGCCCGGCCCCGGCTGCGCCTGTCGGACTTCGGCGTGGCCATGCGCCTGGGGGAGCCGCGGCTGACGGAGACCGACCATGTGGTGGGCACGCCCGGCTATCTCGCACCCGAGCAACTGCTCGGCACCGAACCGGACTTCCCGTCCGACCTGTTCGCCGTGGGCCTGGTCGCGCTGTATCTGCTCCAGGGCGCCAAACCGGACACCAGGGCCCTGGTCGAGCACTTCACCTCGCACGGCACCCCCGGAGCACCGCACGGCGTGCCCGGGCCGCTGTGGGAGGTCGTGGCGACGCTGCTGCAACCGGATCCGGCCGCCCGCTTCCGTACGGCCACGGGCGCGCGCAAGGCGCTCGCCTCGGCCCGGGAACTGCTGCCCGAACCCGGCGGCGACGACGAGTCGGTCGAAATCTTCGACCAACTCGGCCCGCTTCCCCCGGGCTTCGGCCCCCAGGGGCCCCTGGGGCCGCCGCCGGGGAGGGGGATGGGGGCGGGGGACGGGCCGTCGGGGACGCAGCACGGGTCGTCGGGGGTGTCGGCTGGTACGTCGGGCGTCTCCTCGGACTTCTCGGGGTCCTTGGGCTCCTCGGGCGCTCATGCCGGTGCGCAGGGCCTTGCCGGTACGCAGGGCTCCCCTGCCGGTGCACACGGTTCCCTCGCCGGTGCGGCGGGCGCCTCTGCCGGTGCGCAGGAATTCCTTGCCGATGCGGCGCCCCCCTGTGCTGGTACGCCGGGTTCCCTTGCCGATGCGGCGGGCCCCTCTGCCGGTACGTCGGGCGCCTCGCCGGGCGTCTCCACCGCGGCTCCGGGCCCCCCTGCCGCTGCTCCGGACATCTCCGCCGCCGCTCCGGAGATCTCCGCCGGTGCACCGAGCGCACCCGTCACACCGGGCGCACCGGGAACCGGTAGCGGGGCGGCGGATGCCGCGTCCGGGGCATCCGGCACCACCGCCGTAGGCAACGGCACAAGTGCCGCCATCCCGCCGCGTCCCACCACCGCCCCCACAGCACCCGGCAGCACACCAGCAGCCGCCTCCCGCACGCCTCTCACGCCTCCCACGCCCCCTGGGTCCCACATCTCCTCCGCGCCTCACACCCCCACCGCGCTCCACACCCCGCCCCCGCCGCTCGCCCCCGGAGGCCCGCACACGCCCGTGCCGTCCCCCACCGGCCCGCGGCCCCCCGTAGCCCCTCCCCCCGGCATATCCCCTCCTCCCGGCACCGGCGGCACCGCTCCGGACGGTGGGCCGCCTCACCCCGCCGGTACACCGCAGGTCCTTCCCCCCGGCATCCCGCCCAGGCCCGCAGGCGATCCGACACCTGCCTCGCGGCCGCTGGCGACGCCGGACACCGGTGGCTTCCCGCTGCCGCCGCCTCCGCCGCCCGGGGAAGTGCTGGGGCGGACACCGTGGGCGGCCGGGCAGCCGCCGACGCAACCGGCGACCGTTCTGGCACCCGCGCCGGTCCCCGCGTACACGGCCCCCGTCCCGCTCCACGAACCCACGTATGTCCCCGTGCCCGGCCCGCGCCCCGCCCCGGGCACCGTCGCCCGGTCGCCGGACGCCCCCACCCGCCCGCAGCGGACCGCACGGCACGGCAGAAGGGCGGCTCCCCGGCGCGCGGGACCGCCCGCGAAGATCGCCGTACCGGTCCTGCTCCTCGCCCTGGTCTGCTACGCGGTGGGCTTCTGGGCCCTGTCCCGGATCTGAACGGCCGCTCACCCCGCCCAGCGGCGGCGGGCCCGCCGCCGGGCGGCCGCGGTCCACACCCCGAGCCACAGCAGCAGCGCGCTCCCGGTGCCGATCCCGCCCGCGGCGAGCATCGCCAGGGCGCGGGTGTCCCCCGCCGTCCCGCCGCCCGCACCGGCCCGGACGAGCGGCGCGGAGCCGTCGAAGCCGCCGCCCCGCGCCGTACCGGCGGCCGCCCCCGCCGAAGCCTCCCGCCGGTCCGCGGCCGTCACCTCGAACACCTCACGCGGCGCGGACCGTCCGGCGTAGACCGGCCCGGAGACCGGTGTCCCGCCGATCCGCACCCGCAGGGTCAGTCCGAACGGGCCGCCGCCGAACCGGTCCGCGACCGGTGCCCCGAGATGCACGGCCAGGTAGTACCAGCCCGCGAACCGCATCCCGCCCGCACGGCTGCCGACCGCCCGGCGGTTGGCGTAGTCGACCGGCGGCAGCGGCTCCAGCGCCGCCGAGGACTGCGCGCCCCCGTACCCGGCACCGGCGTCCTCCACATGGGCCCGGACCGGGTTGTAGAGGGACAGCGCGAGGGCGGTGCCCACATAGCCGTCGCCGCTCCCGGAGCTGCTCATCTCGGCGGTGGCGGAGAGCTGCTGCCCCCAGTCGACGGGGACCTTGTAGAAGAGGGTCTGCCCGGGCCTGATCGCGTCCCGCCAGACGCCCTGCCCCAGGGCGCTCGCCGTGGCGAAGCCCGCGCCGCCCACGCGCGGCGCGGCCTCGCCGAGCACGGGCGCCGGGGACCCCGCGCTCCAGCCACCGGACGGCGCCGTGCTCCCGGCCCGGCGCACGGCGGGTTCGGAGACGTAGTCCAGCTCCAGGTCCCAGCCGGTGGGCAGGACGGCGGTCGGATCACGCCGCTCGACGACCACGTAGTAGGCCCCGGCCCCCTTGCACCCGTAGGTTCCGGGACCGGTCTCGCGGGAGGCCCAGGCGGCGATCGGGTGCGGGCTCTGGGTGGGACCGAAATGCGCGGTGCCCGAGGAACAGGTGGTGCCGTCGGCGTCCTGGAGCGACACCTTGAAGCCGTCGGAGGAGGTGACCCGGGCTCCCGCCCGCGGCACGGCCGTCACCGAGACATAGGCGTCGGCGGTCGCGTCCAGGTCCAGCCGGTAGTAGCGCCTGGCACCCACGGGCAGTGCGCTGCGGTACAGATGACCGGGATCCAGGCGTACGGCGTCGGTCGTGCCCGTCGCACCGTCCACCGCCCTAGCCTCCCGGGCGAACGCGTACGGTGCGGGCGGCGCCGGAAGGGCCCGCGCGGGCAGCGCCGCGGCCGTGCCGTACGCCACCGCCGCGCCCAGGACGACCCCCGCGCACGCCGGGGTACGACCGCGCCACGGGAAGCCGCGCCCCGCTTCCGTACGACGCTCTCCCACGCTCCACCCCCGAAGTAGCCGCCCCGGACCGCCGCCCATCCTGCCCCGGGTGCCACGGCGGCACCGCGATATCACGGACGAGCGGCCGAAACGCTTCCCCCTGAACGGCCGGGACGACGGGAAGACCCGGGAAACACAAAACCCCGACCGCAACGGCGGTCGGGGCTTGCTCTGCTGTCTGCTGTGCGTGCGGACTCACGAACCCGTGGGCACGGAGTCGGTCGCCTCCGTCCACAGATCCTGCTCGGCGCGATCCGCCTGGATCTGGCGGTACACGAGGAGTCCGCCGATGGCGGCCAGTGCGACCAGGAGCAGCTTCTTCACCGCGCGACCTCGTCTTTCCTTGACGTAGGGGACTTCTGGCGCCCGACTATACACACCGATCGATACCGATCGGTGACCTGAGCCGGTGCTCAACTCCGGTCCGGCGCAGCCCAGTACGGCCGACCGTCGCCGATGCGCCAGCGCGCGAACATCGCGTGAGCATCCCTCACGGACTGTGATGTTCGACGCTCTCCCCGCCTTTCCTGACATTTCAGGGTCTCATGCGTCCATCCGAGTGGTGTTCATCCGAAGATCGCCGCGCCACGGGCGTTGGTCCACCACTTCGCGGCCCCCTTACACATCATGAGGAAAGTACGCAAATCGCCCGACCCGAAAGTGAGGGGTCATGGCCCGCAATCAGGTCATGAAACTGTGGACCGCAGTCGTCAGCGCCTTCCTCGCGCTGTTCACCGCGCTGGGATTCATCACCACGAGCACCGCCGCCGCCGAGGTACCCCAGACCCGGCCGGAGCGCAACGCGAGCCCCACCGTGGTGACAGCGCCGCAACCGGCCCAGGAGCTCTGGGCCCGAGAACGGGCCCTGCCCCCCACGATGAAACAACGCATCCGCGCCGAGGCCCACGGTTCCTCCCCGACCTGCCGCAGTCAACGGCCGGCCAGCACCCCGACACTCCGCCTCGCCCGCTGCGCCCTGGAACCCCCGAGCCGCGCCGCCGACCCTCCCGAGACGACAGCGCACCACTGACCCGACCCTCCCCCGGCCGCGGCACCCCTGCGGCCCCACCCGGGCGACCTTGCGTACACCGCCCCCACGGCAAACGGCCCGACACCTGCTCCCAGGTGCCGGGCCGTTGCCATGAAACACCCCTCCGAGGGCACGGTCAGTATTCAGCTGGACCAGGTGCCGTGAGGTCGACCCATATCCACGGCTTGGTGTCCCAGTCACGCACCTCGCCTATGACCAGGTCGACGGTCGCCCCCACTGGTGGCAGCTCCTGCACCAGTCGCTTCACTCCCGGCTCGCTTCCGCGGCGAATCGTGTCCAGTGAGGCGCCCACCGGGTCGTACTCGTCGAGCTGTGCCATGAGGCCCCATGGCTGGTGACCAGTGATCGTTGCCCGGACTGTCTCGCCCTGCCGAAGCTCACTGAGAGGGCGTCTCGGTTCATCTGTCACGGCAGCATTCTCCACCGCTGACACCAAAAGACCCCCGGCCCTAATAGACCGGAGGTCTTCTCGCAAGTGGGGCTAACAGGATTTGAACCTGTGGCCTCATCCTTATCAGGGATGCGCTCTAACCAACTGAGCTATAGCCCCGCCGCGCTCTGCGGTGTGTGTCCCGCGCGCTGACCCCTGAAGATTAGCGCACGACGTGGGAAGTCCCAAAATCGGTTACCGGGCCCCGCTCCGCAGGTGGCGCCGCGCCGGGTGGCGCTTTCCTACTCGTCCTCCGCCAGCGTCAGCTCGACGCCGCCGACGAAGCCCGCGGAGAGGTTGTAGATGAAGGCGCCGAGGGTGGCCAGGGCGGTCGCCAGGATCACGTCGATGACCGCGATGACCGTGGTGAAGAGGAGCACGTTCGACAGCGACAGGAACGACTGGAGGTCGAAACCGTTCGACTCGTTCGAGCCGGTGGCCTCCGAGATGGTCCCGCCGACCGTGGAGAAGACACCCATGGCGTCCATGACCATCCACAGCACCGAGGCCGCCACGATCGTGCAGATGCCGAGCGCGATGGAGAGCAGGAAACTGACCTTCATCACCGACCACGGGTCGGCCTTGGCCACCCTGAGCCGCGCCTTGCGGGTGCGGGGAGTGGTGCTGGCGCCGGTCCGGGGGCGGCGCACCGCGCCCGTGCCCTGCTGCGCCGGGTAGGCCTGCGGCGGGTGGTAGGGCCCCGCGGCCTGCTGGGGGCGTCGTTCCCCCGGCAGCGGGGAGGTACCCGGCTGCGCCTCCGGCGCCTGCCGGTCGCCCGGTGCGGCCGGGCCCGCCCCGGCCGCGTACGGCTGGGCTCCCGGCCCTCGGGTGTCCGTCACAGTTCCCCCCTGGGATCCATGAGACTCATGGGTGTCCTTCGAGTCCGTGGCGGAGCCACGGCCGCCGCCGTCCGTGTCCGTACCGGTCGACCCGGCGCCCGTGGCTCCGCTCACGCTGACTCACTCCTCGTGCCTACTCGGCCGAGGGCGCCTCGCCCTCGTCCGTGCCGGTGGCCGTGGCTTCCCCGGTGGTCTCGTCGACGACGTCCTCGCCGTCGACCTCCTCCGCCTCACGCCCCGCCTCGGCGTTACGTGCGATGCCGACCACGGCATCGCGCTTGCCCAGGTTGATCAGTTGGACGCCCATGGTGTCACGGCCCGTCTCCCTGACCTCGTTGACTCGCGTACGAATCACACCGCCCGACAGCGTGATGGCGAGGATCTCGTCGGTCTCCTCGACCACCAGCGCGCCGACGAGCGATCCACGGTCCTCGACGATCTTGGCGGCCTTGATGCCGAGGCCGCCGCGGCCCTGGACGCGGTACTCGTCGACGACGGTCCGCTTCGCGTACCCGCCGTCGGTGGCAGTGAACACGAACGTACCGGGTCGAACAACATTCATCGAGAGGAGCTCGTCCCCCTCGCGGAAGCTCATGCCCTTGACGCCCGAGGTGGCACGGCCCATCGGACGCAGCGAGTCGTCCGTCGCGGTGAATCGGATCGACTGGGCCTTCTTGCTGATCAGCAGCAGATCATCGTCCGGCGACACCAGCTCGGCCCCGATCAGCTCGTCATCGGAACCGTCCTCCATCTCGCGGAGGTTGATCGCGATGACACCGCCGGAGCGCGGCGAATCGTAATCCTTCAGAGGCGTCTTCTTGACCAGACCGCCCTTGGTGGCGAGCACCAGGTACGGGGCCGCCTCGTAGTCGCGGATCGCCAGGATCTCGGCGATCGCCTCGTCGGGCTGGAAGGCGAGCAGGTTGGCGACGTGCTGGCCGCGCGCGTCCCGGCCGGCGTCCGGCAGCTCGTAGGCCTTGGCGCGGTAGACCCGGCCCTTGTTGGTGAAGAACAGCAGCCAGTGGTGCGTGGTCGACACGAAGAAGTGGTCGACGATGTCGTCTTCCTTGAGCTTCGCGCCGCGCACGCCCTTGCCGCCGCGCTTCTGGGCCCGGTAGTCGTCGGTCTTGGTGCGCTTGATGTAGCCGCCGCGGGTGACCGTGACGACGATGTCCTCCTCGGCGATCAGGTCCTCGATGGACATGTCGCCGTCGAAGGGCACCAGCTGGGAGCGGCGGTCCTCGCCGAACTTCTCGACGATCGCGGCCAGCTCCTCGCTGATGATGCCGCGCTGGCGGACGGGCGAGGCGAGGATCGCGTTGTACTCGCGGATCTTCGCCTGGAGCTCGTCGTGCTCCTGGACGATCTTCTGGCGCTCCAGGGCGGCGAGGCGGCGCAGCTGCATCTCGAGGATGGCGTTGGCCTGGATCTCGTCGATCTCCAGCAGGCCCATCAGGCCTTCCCGGGCGATCTCGACGGTGTCGCTGCGCCGGATCAGCGCGATGACCTCGTCGATGGCGTCCAGGGCCTTCAGCAGGCCGCGCAGGATGTGCGCCCGCTCCTCGGCCTTGCGCAGCCGGAAGCGCGTACGGCGGACGACGACCTCGATCTGGTGCGTCACCCAGTGGCGGATGAACGCGTCCAGGGACAGGGTGCGCGGCACTCCGTCGACGAGCGCCAGCATGTTGGCGCCGAAGTTCGTCTGGAGGTCGGTGTGCTTGTAGAGGTTGTTCAGGACGACCTTGGCGACCGCGTCCCGCTTGAGCACGATGACCAGGCGCTGGCCGGTGCGGGAGGACGTCTCGTCGCGGACGTCCGCGATGCCGCCGATCCGGCCGTCCTTCACCAGGTCGGCGATCTTCTGGGCGAGGTTGTCCGGGTTGACCTGGTAGGGAAGCTCGGTGACCACCAGGCACTGGCGGTTCTGGATCTCCTCGACCTCGACGACCGCGCGCATGGTGATCGAGCCGCGGCCGGTGCGGTAGGCCTCCTCGATGCCCTTGCGGCCCACCACCAGGGCGCCGGTCGGGAAGTCCGGGCCCTTGATGCGCTCGATGAGGGCGTCGAGCAGCTCCTCGTGCGAGGCCTCCGGGTTCTCCAGGTACCACTGGGCGCCGGACGCGACCTCCCGCAGATTGTGCGGCGGGATGTTGGTGGCCATGCCGACCGCGATACCGGCGGAGCCGTTGATCAGCAGGTTCGGGAAGCGGGACGGCAGGACCGTCGGCTCCTGGGAGCGGCCGTCGTAGTTGTCCGTGAAGTCGACGGTGTCCTCGTCGATGTCGCGGACCATCTCCATCGACAGGGGCGCCATCTTGCACTCGGTGTAGCGCATGGCGGCGGCCGGGTCGTTGCCCGGGGAGCCGAAGTTGCCGTTGGAGTCCACCAGCGGCATCCGCATCGACCACGGCTGCGCGAGGCGGACCAGCGCGTCGTAGATCGAGGAGTCGCCGTGCGGGTGGTAGTTGCCCATGACGTCGCCGACCACGCGGGCGCACTTGTAGAAGCCGCGCTCGGGGCGGTAGCCGCCGTCGTACATCGCGTACAGGACGCGGCGGTGGACGGGCTTGAGTCCGTCCCGCACGTCGGGCAGCGCACGCGAGACGATGACGGACATCGCGTAGTCGAGGTACGAACGCTGCATCTCCGTCTCGAGCCCGACGGGCTCGATCCGCAGCGTGGTGTCGTCGCCCTCATCGGGCGTCACGGGGGTGTTCTCGTCGGCCATTGCTGGTGAAGATCCTTCCTGGTGCGGTCAGCAGAGACCGACTCAGATGTCGAGGAAGCGGACGTCCTTGGCGTTGCGCTGGATGAACGCGCGGCGTGCCTCGACGTCCTCGCCCATCAGGACCGAGAAGAGGTCGTCGGCCTGGGCGGCGTCGTCGAGGGTGACCTGGCCGAGGACCCGGTGGTCGACGTCCATGGTGGTGACGCGCAGCTCCTCGGCGTTCATCTCGCCGAGACCCTTGAAGCGCTGCACCGAGTCGTCCTTGATCCGCTTGCCGTTGCTGCGTCCCAGCTCGATCAGCGCGTCGCGCTCGCGGTCGGAGTACGCGTACTCGAAGTCGTCCCGCCCCCACTTGATCTTGTACAGCGGCGGGCGGGAGAGGAAGACGTGCCCGGCCTCGACCAGCGGCCGCATGAAGCGGAAGAGGAAGGTCAGCAGCAGGGTGTTGATGTGCTGGCCGTCGACGTCGGCGTCCGCCATCAGGATGATCTTGTGATAGCGGAGCTTGGTGATGTCGAAGTCCTCGTGCACCCCGGTGCCGAAGGCCGAGATCAGCGCCTGGATCTCCTGGTTCTGGAGGATCTTGTCGATCCGCGCCTTCTCGACGTTGAGGATCTTGCCGCGGATCGGGAGGATCGCCTGGTACTGCGGGTTGCGGCCGGACTTGGCCGAACCGCCGGCGGAGTCACCCTCGACGATGAAGATCTCGCACTTGGTGGGGTCGTTCGACTGGCAGTCGGACAGCTTGCCGGGGAGCGACGCCGTCTCCAGCAGCCCCTTGCGGCGGGTGAGGTCGCGGGCCTTGCGGGCCGCCACGCGCGCGGTGGCCGCCTGGATGCCCTTGCGGATGATGTCCGTGGCCTCGTTGGGGTTGCGGTCCAGCCAGTCGTTGAGGTGCTCGTAGACGGCCCGCTGGACGAAGGTCTTCGCCTCGGTGTTGCCCAGCTTGGTCTTGGTCTGGCCCTCGAACTGCGGCTCGCTCAGCTTGACCGAGATGATCGCGGTCAGGCCCTCGCGGATGTCGTCGCCGGTGAGGTTGTCGTCCTTGTCGCGCAGCAGCTTCTTGTCCCGCGCGTACTTGTTGATCAGCGAGGTCAGCGCGGCGCGGAAGCCCTCTTCGTGCGTGCCGCCCTCATGGGTGTGGATGATGTTGGCGAAGGAGTAGACACCCTCGGTGTAGCCGCTGTTCCACTGCATCGCGACCTCGAGGGACAGGCTCTTGTCCTTGTCCTCGGCCTCCAGGTCGATGACGGTGGGGTGCACCACGTCGCCCTTGCGGGAGTTGAGGTACTTCACGAAGTCGACGATGCCGCCCTCGTAGTGGTACGTGACGGTCTTGACCTCGGCCTTCTCGTCCGCACCCGCCTCGTCCGCGCCGGTGACGGCCTTCGCCGACTCGCGCTCGTCCGTGAGCCGGAGCGTCAGGCCCTTGTTGAGGAACGCCATCTCCTGGAAGCGCCGCGAGAGCGTCTCGAAGGAGTAGTCGGTGGTCTCGAAGATGTCCGGGTCGGCCCAGAAGGTGACCGAGGTGCCGGTCTCGTCCGTGGCCTCGTGCTGGGCCAGGGGGGCCGTGGGGACGCCGAGCTTGTACTCCTGCGTCCAGCGGTGGCCGTCCGTCCTGATCTCGACGGCCACCTTGGTCGACAGGGCGTTCACGACGGACACGCCCACACCGTGCAGACCGCCGGAGACCGCGTAGCCGCCGCCGCCGAACTTGCCGCCCGCGTGCAGCACGGTCAGCACGACCTCGACGGCCGGCTTGCCCTCGGACGGCACGATGCCGACCGGGATGCCGCGGCCGTTGTCGACGACGCGCACGCCGCCGTCGGCGAGGATCGTCACGTCGATGGTGTCCGCGTGACCGGCCAGCGCCTCGTCGACCGAGTTGTCCACCACCTCGTACACCAGGTGGTGGAGTCCGCGCTCGCCGGTCGAGCCGATGTACATACCGGGTCGCTTGCGGACCGCGTCCAGACCCTCGAGGACGGTGATGGCACTGGCGTCGTACGACGCGGTGACCTCGCCGCTCAAGCTGGTCGCCGCTCCGGCGTCGGTGGAGGGGATGTTCTCGTTGGGGTTGCCGGAATCGGCCACGAAGCGCCCTTTCTGGCACAGCACAAGCCAGGCTCGTCGGCGGTTGCCGGAGCGGCTGCGGCATGTTGCGTTGGTAAGCCTTGATCAGCGTTGCTCAGCGATACCCGGACGGTCCCCACGATCGGGGCGGGATTGTCACCCAGTCTACCGGTAGCGCCGACAGTGATGGGGGTTTGCCGGTACCTGGATCCGCATGTGCCGCCCTCAACCGGTCTCGGCCGACTCCCCATATGCGGAACGGGTCTCCAAGAGGCTCTAAGAGGCACTCAGCGCTTCCGGCTGTCAACCCTTGGCAATGTCGTAAGTCCGGTGGATGTTCGCAACCGCGCGCGGGTGCAGCGAACGGGCAGCCGGAGCGTCCGCCCGGCGGCCCGTACGTGATGTCGGTCACCCGTAGGTGTCACCGGGGCCCGTGGAGCCCGGGGCACGCAGGGGGCCGTAGCGCCGGGCGGGACCACCGGGGCCCTGGACCTTGATCAGCCGGACCGTGCCGTGCCCCAGGTCCTCGTTCAGCCGGGCGACCAGCTGCGGGGCCAGCAGCCGCAGCTGGGTGGCCCAGACCGTGGAGTCGCAGGCGACGGTCAGCACCTGCTCGTCCTCGTCGTACCGCTGCGGGACGCAGTGCTTGGCCAGGTCCTCGCCGACGATCTGCGGCCAGCGGCCCATCACACCGCCCACCGCGGCCGGGGTCTCCCAGCCGCGCTCGGTGATCAGCCGGTTGATGGCCGCACCGAGCGCCATGGGGTCGCGGCCGTCGGAGCGCGCGCCGGAGCGCAGGCCACCGCGGCGCGCCTGCTTCTTCTGCTGCGCGGCGTCGCCCCGCGCGCGGGCCTGTTCCTTCGCCGCGCGCAGTGCCACCCGCGCGAGGTCCACGCCCGACAGTTCGGGAGTCTTCCCCGGTGCGGGCTCGTCGGTGCTCATGCGCGCTCCACGGTGCCGCCGGACACGGTGTACCGCGTCCCCTTCAGTACATGCGGTACGTCGTCGTCGACCGCGGCGGTCACCAGGACCTGCTCGCCGGGCGCCACCAGTTCGGCGAGGCGCTCGCGGCGGCGGGCGTCCAGCTCGGCGAAGACGTCGTCGAGGACGAGCACCGGCTCGGGTCCCTCCGCACGGAGGAGGTCGTACGAGGCCAGCCGCAGCGCCAGCGCGTAGGACCAGGACTCGCCGTGGGAGGCGTATCCCTTGGCGGGCATCCGGCCGAGCTGGAGGAGCAGGTCGTCGCGGTGGGGCCCCACCAGGGTGACGCCGCGTTCGATCTCCTGTTTGCGGGCGTCGGCGAGCGCGGACATCAGCTGCTCGTGGAGGTCCTCGCGGGTGTGGGCCTCGCCGGGCGCGGACGGCCGGTACTCCAGGGCGAGCGGGCCGCCGCCCGGCGCCAGCTGCTCGTACGCCTTGTCGGCGAGCGGCCGGAGCGCGGCGATCAGGTCCAGACGCTGGGCGAGCAGCTCCGCGCCCGCGTGCGCCAGATGCTGGTCCCAGACGTCCAGGGTGGACAGGTCCATGGCGCGGCCGCCGTGGCGGCGGGCCAGCGCGGCCGACTTGAGGAGGGTGTTGCGCTGCTTGAGGACCCGGTCGTAGTCGGAGCGGACGCCCGCCATCCGCGGGGAGCGCGCGGTGATCAGCTCGTCGAGGAAGCGGCGCCGCTCCCCGGGGTCGCCCTTGACCAGCGCCAGATCCTCGGGCGCGAACAGCACACTGCGCACGATGCCGAGCACATCACGCGGTCTGGTCTGCGGGGACCTGTTGATACGGGCGCGGTTGGCGCGGCCCGGGTTCAGCTCCAGTTCGACCAGCTGCTGCCGCTCGCCCTGGCGGACCTGGGCGCGGACGATCGCGCGTTCGGCTCCCATACGGACCAGGGGCGCGTCGGTGGAGACGCGGTGGCTGCCCAGGGTGGCGAGATAGCCGACCGCCTCCACCAGGTTGGTCTTGCCCTGGCCGTTGGGGCCGACGAAGGCGGTGACGCCCGGGTCGAGCGGGACCTCGGCCCGGGCGTAGGAGCGGAAGTCGGCCAGCGACAGATGCGCGACATGCATGGCCGTTCGCCGACCTCCCTCGAAGGTTGTGGACCGCCGGGCGGCCCTGTGGACTACTTCTTCTCTACCGCGTGGCCGCCGAACTGGTTCCGCAGCGCCGCGATCATCTTCATCTGCGGCGAGTCGTCCTGCCGCGAGCTGAACCGCGCGAACAGCGAGGCGGTGATCGCGGGCAGCGGCACCGCGTTGTCGATGGCGGCCTCCACCGTCCAGCGGCCCTCGCCGGAGTCGGCCGCCCAGCCGCGCAGCCGGTCCAGGTGCTCGTCCTCGTCGAGGGCGTTGACCGCGAGGTCCAGCAGCCAGGAGCGGATGACCGTGCCCTCCTGCCAGGAGCGGAAGACCTCGCGCACGTTCTCCACGGAGTCGGCCTTCTCCAGCAGCTCCCAGCCCTCGGCGTAGGCCTGCATCATGGCGTACTCGATGCCGTTGTGGACCATCTTGGCGAAGTGGCCCGCGCCGACCCGGCCCGCGTGCACCGCGCCGAAGTCGCCCTCGGGCTTGAGGGCGTCGAAGACCGGCTGCACCGTGGCGACGTTCCGCTCGTCGCCGCCGTACATCAGCGCATAGCCGTTCTCCAGGCCCCAGACGCCGCCGGAGACACCGCAGTCGACGAAGCCGATGCCCTTGTCCGCCAGCTCGGCGGCGTGCTTCTCGTCGTCCGTCCAGCGGGAGTTGCCGCCGTCCACCACGACGTCGCCGGGCTCCAGCAGCTTCGCCAGCTCGTCGATCGTGGACTGGGTCGCGGCACCGGCCGGGACCATCACCCACACCACGCGGGGGCCCTCCAGCTTGCCCACAAGCTCTTCGAGGCTGTGGACATCGGCGAGGTCCGGGTTGCGGTCGTATCCGATGACGGTGTGGCCTGCGCGGCGGATCCGCTCGCGCATGTTGCCGCCCATCTTGCCGAGGCCGACGAGACCGAGCTCCATCAGTGTTCCTTAGGTTGCGATGGCATGAGGGCACTTTCGTACCTGCGTCCGAGCCTAAACCCGGCCCCTGATGCACACCTGTGGGCCCACGCGCTCATGCGCAGCCCCTCTCACCTGCGGCTTCGCCCGGGGAGCCCGGTGGACCACCGGGCTCCGGACACCTGCTGGTCAGCCGTCAGCCACTCAGTCGTACCGGCATGATCAGGTACTTGTACGCCTCGTCCGCCTCGGCGTCCACGGCCGGCTTGCCGCCGAGCAGCGCGGGCTTGGTGGACGTGGTGAAGGACAGCTGGGCCACCGGGGAGTCGATGGCGCTCAGACCGTCAAGCAGGAAGGTCGGGTTGAAGGCGATCGAGATGTCGTCGCCCTCCAGCTGGGCCTCGACCCTTTCCACAGCCTGTGCGTCGTCGCTGGAGCCCGCCTCCAGGATCAGCACGCCCTGCTCGAAGCTGAGACGCACCGGGGTGTTGCGCTCGGCGACCAGGGCCACGCGCTTGACGGCCTCCACGAAGGGGGCGGTCTCGATGGTGGCGACCGAGTTGAACTCCGTCGGGAACAGCGTGCGGTACTTCGGGAGGTCGCCCTCGAGCAGCCGGGTCGTGGTGCGGCGGCCGGCGCCCTCGAAACCGATCAGGCCCTCGCCCGAGCCCGAGCCGGACAGCGCCAGGATCACGGAGTCGCCACTGGTCAGCGCCTTGGCCGTGTCGAGAAGCGTCTTGGCGGGCACCAGGGCGACCGCGGAGGCCTCCGGGTTCTCCGGCTTCCACAGGAACTCGCGGACCGCGAAGCGGTAGCGGTCGGTGGAGGCCAGCGTGACCGTGTCGCCCTCGATCTCGATGCGGACACCGGTGAGGACGGGCAGCGTGTCGTCGCGGCCGGCCGCGATGGCGACCTGCTGCACGGCGGAGGCGAAGACCTCGCCGGGGACCGTGCCCGTGGCGTTCGGCATCTGGGGCAGCGCCGGGTACTCCTCCACCGGCAGGGTGTGGAGGGTGAAGCGGGAGGAGCCGCAGACCACCGTCGCCCGTACACCGTCTGTGGAGATCTCCACCGGGCGGTTGGGGAGGGCGCGGCAGATGTCGGCGAGCAGGCGGCCGGACACCAGGACCGTGCCGTCCTCCTCGACCTCGGCATCCACCGACACCCGCGCGGAGACCTCGTAGTCGAAGCTGGACAGGCTCAGCTGGCCGTCCTCGGCCTTCAGCAGCAGGCCGGCGAGGACAGGCGCCGGCGGACGGGCCGGGAGGCTGCGTGCCGCCCAGGCCACTGCCTCCGCGAGTACGTCGCGTTCCACCCGGATCTTCACCTAAGCCGCCTCCTGCTGTTGCCGGCGTTCTCGCCCTGCTGGCCTCGTCGTCTGTCTCGGTGTCGCAAGCCACTGCGGCGGGAAGGACACCGGGGACCAGTCTGACGCACACCGCTGACAGTCGGTGCCGCTCGGGGTCAAGTCGTGACGAGGGGCAGCCGGGAGCCGGAGAGCGAGTTGTGCACAGGCCCTGCTTCCAGACGAATTCCCTGCTCTCTCTGTGTAGGGGTAGTAGTAGGGCCTGTGGATACCGTGGATAACCGCGTTTTCGCAGCTCAGCGGCAAGATTTTGTCCACTGGTCCTGTGGGTGACGGCAGTGGACAACCAGGCGTTTCTGTGGAGAACGGAAAGTTCTGCACACCCCGTGCACAGCCGAGGGGCACTTCTCCCCAGTGCCGTCCCCAGCTTTACCCGCCTTTCCCACAGCCCAACCCGGCAGCTTGGTGTGACGCCTTTCACTCCGACCGGTGAGAAGGCGCGTCGTGTTGCCGAACAGTGGACAGGCATGTGGAGAAGCCGGGAAACACTGGGGACAACAGGCCCGAGCCTGTGGGTTGTCGGTGGACAACTCTGTCCACCGCCTGTGGATCTCCGTTTCATCCACAGTCTGTGGAGATCGTTCGTCCACCAATCCACAGGCAGTTGACCTGGGAAGATGATCTTTCGACCGCACTGCCTGTGGACACGGTCTGGACAACTTCGCAGTCCCCAGCGTGTGGACGGAAGAAAGTCACCAGATCTGTGGAGAGTGGCCGTAACTCGGCAGGTATTCGAACAGCAGGTTGCGGGAGCGTCTCCTCCAGAGAGGGGCGGCCGCCTCCTGAAGAGGCTCCGGGTGCCCGTTCCACGGGCCGGGGGACCGCGGTACGGGGAACGGACGGGCGTCTGCCGGTCCGGGACACCGGTCGGGTGGACGCCGAACTGAGACACCGCCCGGACGCCCGGAAACGGCGGAGGGCGCCCCGGGAAACCCGGGGCGCCCTCCGCCGCGTACGCGGCCTGCTGCGGCCGTCAGCCGTTCTTGATGCGGTTCGTCAGCTCGGTCACCTGGTTGTAGATGGAGCGCCGCTCGGCCATCAGCGCGCGGATCTTCCGGTCGGCGTGCATGACGGTGGTGTGGTCCCGGCCGCCGAACTGGGCGCCGATCTTCGGCAGCGACAGATCCGTCAGCTCACGGCACAGATACATGGCGATCTGCCGGGCGGTCACCAGGGCGCGGCCGCGTGAGGTACCGCACAGGTCCTCCACCGTCAGCCCGAAGTAGGCGGCGGTGGCCGCCATGATCGCCGGCGCCGTGATCTCGGGCGCCGCGTCCTCGCCGCCGGGGATCAGGTCCTTCAGGACGATCTCCGTCAGCCCGAGGTCCACCGGCTGGCGGTTGAGCGACGCGAACGCCGTCACCCGGATCAGCGCACCCTCCAGCTCCCGGATGTTCCGCGAGATGCGGGAGGCGATGAACTCCAGCACCTCCGGCGGCGCGTTGAGCTGCTCCTGCACCGCCTTTTTGCGGAGGATCGCGATCCGGGTCTCCAGCTCCGGCGGCTGGACGTCGGTGATCAGCCCCCACTCGAAGCGGTTGCGCAGCCGGTCCTCCAGGGTGACGAGCTGCTTGGGCGGCCGGTCCGAGGACAGCACGATCTGCTTGTTGGCGTTGTGCAGGGTGTTGAACGTGTGGAAGAACTCCTCCTGCGTCGACTCCTTCTGCGCCAGGAACTGGATGTCGTCGACCAGCAGGATGTCCATGTCGCGGTAGCGCTTGCGGAACGCGTCCGCCTTGCCGTCGCGGATCGAGTTGATGAACTCGTTGGTGAACTCCTCGGAGCTCACGTACCGCACCCGGGTGCCGGGGTAGAGGCTGCGCGCGTAGTGGCCGATGGCGTGCAGCAGATGCGTCTTGCCGAGCCCCGACTCGCCGTAGATGAAGAGGGGGTTGTACGCCTTCGCCGGTGCCTCGGCGACGGCCACCGCGGCCGCGTGCGCGAAGCGGTTGGAGGCGCCGATGACAAAGGTGTCGAAGAGGTACTTCGGGTTGAGCCGCGCGGTGGGCTCGCCCGGGCCGGTCGCCGGCGCGGGCTGCGCGGCCAGCGGGCCGGGGGCACCCGTGGCGGGCCCGGGTCCGACCGGACCGCCCCGGTGCACATGGCCGCCGCCGGAGGGCGGCTCCGGCAGCTCCCGGCGGTCGGGGCGCTGCTGGTCGAAGTCGGTGCGCCCGCCCTCGTAGTCCTGGCGCTGCTGCTCGTAGGGCGGGCGCTCCAGGGACTGGGTGCGGTAGTCCGGCGCCGGTGTCGCGTAGGGGTCGCGCTCGGGGAAGCCGAGCCGCTGCTGCTGCCAGCCGTAGTCGTCCTGGGAGGAGCGGGGCCAGGCACCGGGCTCGGGACGCTGGTACTCGCCCGGATACGCGGGACGGGCGGGCGGGAGCTGGTCCGCGCGGGCCGGGGGCAGCTGGTCCGCGGGGCCCGCGGGCAGCTGGTCGGGGCGGCCCGTCCGGTGCTCGTCCGCGCGATGGCGGCCGTATCCCTCGTAGCCGCCCTGGTGGCCGTCGTACGGGTCCCGGGCGGGCGGCTCGGGACCCTCATAGCGCGGCTGCCGGTCGGCCGGGGGCTCGCCCGCGGAGTCGTCGACGGTGATGGCGATACGGATGGGGCGGCCGCACTCCCGGCTCAGCGTGTCGCTGACGACGGGTGCCAGCCGTCCTTCGAGGACGCCCTTGGCGAACTCGTTCGGCACCGCGAGCAGGGCGGTGTCGGCGACCAGGGCCAGCGGCTGGCAGCGCCGGATCCAGTGCTCGTCCTTCGCCTCGACGCCCGGACCGCGTCCTTCGCCGAGGAGCTGTTCGAGTACGCGTGGCCACACTGCGGCAAGATCGGCAGGTACGTCAGCCACAGGGCACGCTCTCTCACAGGTCCCGTGAGCGCGTGGCCAACGGGAAGGTCGGGATCCAGATCCGGCGCGTCGGGACCGGGGCGGAACGGCCGGGCCGACGTCAGGGGAAAGAATCGGAGTCCAGTCACGGTAGTCAGGGCGACCGGCGCGGTTCAAGTTGTTGTCCCCAGCCTGTGGACAAGTGTCTCCCATGGGGCGCTGGTTTGACCGGACGGCAGAGCCCCGCGTACCGTAACCAGGTCGAGTTGTCGATGGCTGCTGCCGCCTGCCTCCGATGGGCACAGATCACGTCAGTGTTCCGACCAGGGAATACGCCGGTGATCGGGAAGCGGTGCACTCGGGCGTAATGCGAGCTACTCGTGGGCGCACGGTGACAGCCAGGAGGCACCCCGCCACCCACCGAATCATTACTGGAGCCCCCGAGTGAGCAAGCGCACCTTCCAGCCGAACAACCGTCGTCGCGCGAAGACCCACGGCTTCCGGCTGCGTATGCGCACCCGTGCCGGCCGCGCCATCCTGGCGTCTCGCCGCAGCAAGGGTCGCGCCCGTCTGTCCGCCTGATCGCGTACAGGTCATGACGTGCTGCCTACCGAGCATCGGCTGAGGCGGCGCGAGGACTTCGCGACCGCGGTACGCCGAGGACGCCGGGCCGGTCGCCCGCTTCTCGTCGTCCACCTTCGTAGCGGTGCCACGGACCCGCACGCGCCTGGGGAGAGCGCTCCCCCGACGCGTGCGGGTTTCGTCGTGAGCAAGGCCGTGGGCGGAGCAGTCGTACGCAACAAGGTGAAGCGCAGGCTTCGCCATCTGATGCGCGACCGAGTCGCCCTCTTGCCCCCCGGTAGCCTGGTAGTGGTACGCGCGCTGCCCGGCTCGGGTGACGCCGACCCTGCACAGCTGGCCCGAGACCTGGACGCCGCACTTCAGCGGCTGCTGGGAGGAGGGGACACGCGATGAAGTACCCACTGCTGGCCCTGATCAAGATCTACCAGTGGACGATCAGTCCACTGCTGGGGCCGGTGTGCAAGTACTACCCGTCGTGTTCCCACTACGGGTACACCGCCATCGACCGGCACGGTGCGATCAAGGGAACGGCCCTCACCGCCTGGCGCATCCTGCGGTGCAATCCGTGGTCGCTCGGCGGTGTGGACCATGTCCCGCCGCGCAAGCGCCCGCGGTGGCACGAAATGCTGCGCGGCGCCTGGCGCGCGCGCAAGGGCGGGCCCTCCGCCGGCGAACCGGCCACCGAAGGAACACCTCCTTCGAGCCCGGCCGCAGAGACCTCGTCCCATGCCCAAGGAGCATGATTAGTGGACACGATTGCCAGCCTCTTCAGCTTCATCACCACACCCGTCTCCTGGGTCATCGTCCAGTTCCATGCGGTGTACGGGAAGATCTTCGGTCCCGACACGGGCTGGGCCTGGGGCCTGTCCATCGTGTCCCTGGTGATCCTGATCCGTATCTGCCTGATCCCGCTCTTCGTGAAGCAGATCAAGGCCACCCGGGCGATGCAGACGCTTCAGCCCGAGATGAAGAAGATCCAGGAGCGCTACAAGAACGACAAGCAGCGCCAGTCCGAAGAGATGATGAAGCTGTACAAGGAGTCGGGTACCAACCCGCTCTCCTCGTGCCTTCCCATCTTGGCGCAGTCTCCGTTCTTCTTTGCCCTCTACCACGTGCTCAACGGCATCGCGACGGGCAAGACGATCGGCGTCATCGACGACCGGCTGCTTGCCAGCGCCCGCCACGCGCACATCATCGGGGCCCCGCTGGCCGCGAAGTTCACGGACAACGCCGACAAGGTCAGCGCGCTCGGTGCCTCGCTCACCGATGTCCGGGTCGTCACCGCGATCATGATCGTCCTGATGTCGGCGTCGCAGTTCTACACGCAGCGCCAGCTGATGACGAAGAACGTCGACACCACGGTGAAGACGCCGTTCATGCAGCAGCAGAAGATGCTGATGTACGTCTTCCCGGTGATGTTCGCCGTCTTCGGTATCAACTTCCCGGTCGGTGTCCTCGTCTACTGGCTGACCACCAACGTGTGGACCATGGGCCAGCAGATGTACGTGATCCACAACAACCCGACTCCGGGCTCGAAGGCCCAGGCCGCCTATCTGGAGCGCCTGCACAAGCACGTCACGCACCACGGCAAGATCCGCAAGCGGAGCGAGAAGGCCATCGTCAAGGCCATCGTCGCCAAGGGCCGTGACCGGAACGAGTTCGAGCGCAAGTTCATCAACGGTCTGAGCAAGGTGGGCCTGACCGCCCAGGTCGACGGCACCGTGGTGAGGGGCGAGGCCGAGGCCGTCGCCATCGCCGAGGACGGCACGCCGAGCACCGGTGTTCCCAAGCGCCAGCAGCCCAAGCGGCAGAGCAAGTCCCAGCGCCAGTCCGGGCCCAAGTCGGCGGGCGGCTCCGAGGACTCCTCCTCGTCGCCGTCGCTGACCAAGTCCGACGAGCCGCAGGACACCGAGGCCGACGACACGGGCAAGAAGCCGTCGGCCCAGCCCGGCTCCGGCACCCGCAGCAGGGCTCAGTCCGGCCAGCGCAAGGGCCCGCAGCGGCCCAAGTCCCCGTCCAAGAAGTAAGAAGGAGTCCATCCCGTGACGGAAGGCACCACCTCCGCGGCCGCCGAGGGTGCAGGCACCCTGTCCCGCCTGGAGCAGGAGGGCGAGATCGCGGCGGACTACCTTGAGGGTCTGCTGGACATCGCCGATCTCGACGGCGACATCGACATGGACGTCGAGGCCGACCGTGCGGCCGTGTCGATCATCAGTGACGCGGGCAGCCGGGATCTCCAGAAGCTGGTCGGACGGGACGGCGAGGTGCTGGAGGCGCTCCAGGAGCTGACGCGCCTGGCCGTGCACCGGGAGACCGGCGACCGCAGCCGGCTGATGCTGGACATCGCCGGTTTCCGCGCCAAGAAGCGTGCGGAGCTCGCGGAACTCGGCGCCAAGGCGGTCGCCGAGGCCAAGAGCTCCGGTGAGCCCGTGAAGCTCAAGCCGATGACGCCCTTCGAGCGCAAGGTCGTGCACGACGCGGTCAAGGCCGCGGGCCTGCGCAGCGAGTCCGAGGGCGAGGAGCCGCAGCGCTTCGTCGTCGTGCTGCCTGCCTGAATCGGCTCGTAGCGTTTCCCGGCCCCGTCTGTTGAGCAGGCGGGGCCGGAACTTTGTCAGCCTGGCAATTTCCCGCGGCTGTGTTCTCCAGCCGCAGTTCCTGATAGTTCTGGGTGGTCTGCGCTCAGAGCGCTCGTGCGGTACGGAAGGACGGTCCCCGTGACGGAGGCAGCAGAGCTTCCCCCTGCGCCGGAGCAGGCACGCGAGGTATTCGGCGATCGCTTCGCGGATGCGGTCCGCTATGCGGAGCTGCTCGCGGAAGCAGGTGTGCAGCGAGGTCTCATCGGTCCGCGGGAAGTGCCCCGGCTGTGGGAGCGCCATCTGCTGAACTGCGCGGTGCTCTCGGAGGTCGTGCCCGAGGGGGTGACCGTGTGCGATGTGGGCTCCGGCGCCGGACTGCCCGGCATTCCGCTGGCCCTCGTCCGCGAGGACCTCAAGATCACGCTGCTGGAGCCCCTGTTGAGGCGCACCAATTTCCTCAGCGAGGTCGTCGAACTGCTCGGGCTCGACCATGTCACTGTCGTCCGTGGCCGTGCCGAGGAGGTCATGGGCCAGCTCCAGCCGGTCCATGTGGTCACCGCCCGTGCCGTGGCCCCGCTGGACCGCCTGGCCACCTGGGGTATCCCCCTGCTGCGTCCCTACGGAGAGATGCTGGCGCTGAAGGGCGACACCGCGGAGGAGGAGCTGAAGAGCGCCGCCACCGCGCTGACAAAGCTCGGTGCCGTGGAGACATCCGTTCTCCATGTCGGCGAAGGGGTCGTGGACCCGCTGTCCACCGTGGTCCGCGTGGAGGTCGGGGAAAGCCCCGGCGGTGTGCGCTTCGCGGCCAAGCGGGCGAAGGCGGCCAGGGCGGGACGGGCTCGGCGGCGTCGCTGACCGGTGCCCGGCGTCGCGCCGGGCTGCCCTACTCCACACAAGCTGCCCCGCCTCCATATCTCGGAGTGTCGCGGAGATCCGGGCAGCGCCGCTGTCATCGTGTTTCACGTGAAACGTCGCTCACTGTTGCACGGCATCATCAGTCGGGGCCGGGCCGCGGCCGAACCCCGCGACCGTAAGCCGCTCGGAACTCTGGGAGGGTCGTCCACCTCGGGGGCTTCGTCCCCCGTGAAGGGCACAGAGCTGTCCACAGAGGTGGATTTCTCCACAGAAGACCAGACCTCACTGGTTCACCACCCCGACGGCATGGGAGGCTCTGTTCATTGCGAGCCTGAAGTCGAGGAGAGTGAATCCTTGCGGTCCGACGCCAACATCGCGGGACCGATGACCGATCCGGTCCCCGGCCCCCGTACCGAGTCGATGGGGGACGATGTTTCACGTGAAACACCGCCCCCGATGGACGACACTCCCATCGGTCGTGCTGCCCAACTGGCGGTGGAGGCACTGGGGCGCGCCGGTGAGGGCCTGCCACGACCCGAACAGACCCGGGTCATCGTGGTCGCCAACCAGAAGGGCGGTGTGGGCAAGACCACGACAACGGTCAACCTCGCCGCTTCACTTGCGCTGCACGGCGGCCGTGTCCTGGTGATCGATCTCGACCCCCAGGGCAATGCGTCCACGGCGCTGGGGATCGACCATCACGCAGAAGTCCCCTCCATCTATGACGTGTTGGTCGAGAGCAGGCCTCTCGCCGAGGTGGTTCAGCCCGTTCCGGATGTCGAGGGCCTCTTCTGCGCCCCTGCCACCATCGATCTCGCGGGCGCCGAGATCGAGCTGGTGTCTCTGGTGGCTCGGGAGAGCCGGCTGGAGCGGGCGATCCAGGCCTATGAACAGCCGCTGGACTACATCCTCATCGACTGTCCGCCGTCGCTCGGCCTGCTGACGGTCAATGCGCTGGTCGCCGGGCAGGAAGTCCTCATCCCGATCCAGTGCGAGTACTACGCGCTGGAGGGGCTGGGCCAGCTGCTGCGCAATGTCGACCTGGTGCGGGGGCACCTCAACCCCGCCCTCCATGTGTCGACCATCCTGCTCACCATGTACGACGGCCGGACGCGCCTTGCGTCCCAGGTCGCGGAAGAGGTGCGCAGCCACTTCGGCGACGAGGTGCTGAGGACGAGCATTCCCCGCTCGGTCCGTATCTCGGAGGCGCCGAGCTATGGGCAGACGGTGCTGACCTACGATCCAGGTTCGAGCGGTGCCCTCTCCTATCTCGAGGCGGCACGGGAAATCGCGCTGAAGGGTGTGGGCGTCGCCTATGACGCACAGCAGGCCCATATCGGCGCCCAGACGGAACAGAGCATGGTGGAGGGGATCCAGTGAGCGAGCGACGGAGGGGGTTGGGCCGTGGGCTCGGCGCACTGATCCCTCACGCCCCGACAGGGGAGAAGGTAACGGCTCCGACCTCGTCGGGTGGCGGTCCAGCCATCCCGACGGGCGCCGTACTGACCACGGACCGGGGTGTGGCGGCCGCGAAGCTGGCCACGCTTCCGTCTGTTGCAGAGGAGGCCGAGGAGTCGTCGACGAGCGGCGCCCAGGAGACGGTGGCGCCTCCCCTGGGAGCCCACTTCGCCGAGCTGCCCCTCGAATCGATCACCCCGAACCCCCGGCAGCCCCGTGAGGTCTTCGACGAGGACGCTCTCGCCGAGCTGGTCACCTCCATCAAGGAGGTGGGGCTGCTCCAGCCCATCGTGGTGCGGCAGCTGAGCCCCTCGCGCTATGAGCTCATCATGGGTGAGCGGCGCTGGCGGGCCTGCCGTGAAGCAGGCCTGGAGGCCATCCCGGCGATTGTGCGGGCCACGGACGACGAGAAGCTCCTCCTGGACGCCCTGCTGGAGAACCTGCACCGGGCGCAGCTGAATCCCCTGGAAGAGGCCGCCGCCTACGACCAGCTCCTCAAGGACTTCAACTGCACCCATGACCAGCTGGCGGACCGCATCGGCCGCTCGCGCCCTCAGGTGTCCAACACCCTGAGGCTGCTGAAGCTGTCGCCCGCCGTGCAGCGCCGGGTGGCAGCCGGGGTGCTGTCCGCCGGACATGCCCGGGCCCTGCTGTCCGTGGAGGACTCGGAGGAGCAGGACCGGCTGGCCCTCCGCATTGTGGCCGAGGGGCTGTCGGTGCGGGCCGTCGAGGAGATCGTCACCCTGATGGGATCCCGGTCGCAGAGCGCTCCGCGGTCCAAGGGGCCCCGGGCCGGTGGCCGTGTCTCTCCCGCGCTCAGTGATCTGGCGACCCGCCTCTCGGATCGTTTCGAGACCCGGGTGAAGGTCGATCTGGGCCAGAAGAAGGGCAAGATCACCGTCGAGTTCGCCTCGATGGACGACCTCGAGCGGATTCTCAGCTCACTCGCCCCGGGCGAGGGGCCGGTCCTCCAGCGGAGCCTGGTGGACGACGACTCCGAGGAGTCGGAGGACTGAGCCCCGCGGTGACCCCGTGGAACTCGTCGGTCCTCGCCGAGAGCGGGCCTGTCCGGTGTCTGCCGGAACACGGCTCGCTCTTTGCTTTCTGTCGGTGCCGAGTGAATCGCATGATGGATACGATGCGATCGGGTATGGCGCATCCACGTGGCGGTACCTTCAGTGGGGAGGCGGAGGCCCATGCGCACCATGAGCCGCACCGGACTGGTCACCACGGGCTTGGGCCTGGGAGCGCTCGGCGGATTCGTCGGGGGCCTGCTGAGGGAGCGGAGCGCTCTGACAGCCGCCCGTGACGCTGCGGGCGAAGGAAGCGAGGAACTGCCTTCATGGGGCGTCGGCTCGTACCGCTCACGCTGGACAACCTTCCGGACGTTCCCCAGCGCTGTCGTGCGTGCGTCTTCTGGGAGTTGGACCCCGTCAGTGGTGAGGCAGCGGTAAAGTCCGGGACCACCGCCCTGGAGAAGGAGTCCTGGATCTCCGCCGTCCTGCTGGACTGGGGCTCCTGCGGCCGGGTGGTCTATGTCGACGATGTCCCGGCGGGCTTTGTGCTGTATGCGCCGCCCGCCTATGTGCCCCGCTCCACGGCATACCCCACGAGCCCGGTCTCACCGGACGCGGTCCAGTTGATGACCGCCTTCATCCTGCCGCGATACCAGGGTCAGGGGCTCGGCCGCGTCATGGTCCAGACGGTCGCCAAGGATCTGCTGCGGCGGGGATTCAAAGCGGTGGAGGCCTTTGGCGACGCCCGCTGGAAGGAACCCGCCTGTCTCCTTCCCGCCGACCATCTGCTGGCCGTGGGCTTCAAAACGGTACGCCCGCACCCGACATACCCGCGGCTGCGACTGGAACTGCGCTCGACACTCTCCTGGAAGGAAGACGTCGAAATGGCGCTGGACCGGCTGCTGGGAGCCGTCCAGAAGGAGCCGGCCCTGCGGCCGCTGTGACCGGCCGACTTCCTCTCCCCCTGCGCGGTGGTCAGGAAGGTGCCCCACGGGAAGGGGCCGACCCGTCCGGGTCGGCCCCTTCCCGTTTCACGTGAAACATCGCCGCTGCGGCTCAGCGGCGTGGCGCTCACTTCTCGGTGATGAAGTCCTCAAGGTCGCGGACGATCGCAGCCTTCGGCTTGGCACCGACGATGGTCTTGGCGACCTCGCCACCCTGGTAGACGTTCAGGGTCGGGATCGACATGACACCGTACTTGGCGGCGGTGGCCGGGTTCTCATCGATGTTGAGCTTGACGACCTCGATCTTGTCGCCGTACTCGTCGGCAATCGCCTCCAGCGAGGGGGCGATCTGGCGGCACGGACCGCACCAGGCGGCCCAGAAGTCCACCAGGACGGGCTTGTCGCTCTTGAGCACGTCCTGCTCGAAAGAGGTGTCGGTCACGTTCTTCAGGGTGCCGGCCACGGGGGCTCCTTAATTCGGTGGTGCGGTGGGGCGAGAGAGGGTCAGACGGTGGTCTTCTCGGGCTCCGCCTGCTCGCTGTCGGCGAGAGCGGCGAGGAAGCGCTCGGCGTCCAGGGCGGCGGAGCAACCGGTACCGGCGGCCGTGATCGCCTGGCGGTAGGTGTGGTCGACGACATCACCGGCGCCGAAGACACCGGTCAGGTTCGTACGGGTCGAGGGGGAGGTCACCTTCAGGTAGCCCTCCTCGTCCAGGTCCAGCTGCCCCTTGAAGAGCTCGGTGCGCGGGTCATGTCCGATCGCGATGAAGAGACCGGTCACCGGCAGCTCCGAGAGCTCGCCGGTCTTGAGGTTGCGCAGCGTCAGGCTCTCCAGCTTCGGGTCGCCCTTGATCTCGGCGACCTCGCTGTCCCAGACGAACTTGATCTTCGGGTCGGCGAAGGCCCGCTCCTGCATCGCCTTGGAGGCGCGCAGGGTGTCACGGCGGTGGACGATCGTGACCGACTTGGCGAAGCGCGAGAGGAAGGTGGCCTCCTCCATCGCGGTGTCGCCGCCGCCGATCACGGCGATGTCCTGGTCCTTGAAGAAGAAGCCGTCACAGGTGGCGCACCAGGAGACACCCCGCCCGGAGAGGGCGTCCTCGTTGGGCAGTCCCAGCTTGCGGTGCTGGGAGCCGGTCGTCACGATGACGGCCTTCGCCCGGTGGACGGTGCCGGAGGTGTCCGTGACGGTCTTGATCTCACCGGTGAGGTCGACGGAGACCACATCGTCCGGAACCAGCTCGGCACCGAAGCGCTCGGCCTGGGCGCGCATGTTGTCCATGAGCTCGGGGCCCATGATGCCGTCCTGGAAACCCGGGAAGTTCTCCACCTCGGTGGTGTTCATCAGGGCACCGCCCGCGGTGACGGCACCCTCGAACACCAGCGGCTTCAGCGAAGCGCGGGCGGTGTAGAGCGCCGCCGTGTAGCCGGCGGGCCCGGAGCCGATGATGATCACGTTACGGACGTCGCTCACGGCTTCATTCCTCGTCTCTGGAGACTGCTACTGCTGGTGGGAGCATCTCTCAGTACTCTCACCCCACCCAACGGATCCTAAGGGGCCCGCATTCCCGGTGTGTCCGGGCACATGGAGTCACCCTGCACCGCAGACGGATACCCACCGGTGTCCGGGAGTCACCTCGCGCGGAGGTGTCAGGGCCGTTGGTACGAACGGGTCAGGAGTACCGGGCCTGGTGCGGCGGATGCCTTCTTGGTACATGCGGCATCGACGATATAGGCCGTGACCTTGGCGCTGTCGGAGGCGTCGGGGGTGACGACGAGATAGACGGCCGCTCCCCGGTAGACGCCCTTGTCGGCGGCAAGCACGGGCTGGGAGGAGCGCAGGGCCCCCTCGATGCAGTGCGGCACATCGACGGTGGTGTCCTGGAAGGTCCTGTTGGGCTGCATGCCCGAGGGCCCGGTCGGGCCCCCGTCGGATGCGACACCCCAGGGCTTGGCGCTGCCGACCCGGCCGTCACCGGTCTTCTGCCCGGCGAGCAGGTCGGTCACCTGCTTCTCCAGGGTGCCCCCGGCATAGGTGTGGGCGGCATCGGTGTGCAGCGTCGGGGACGCGCTCGGGGTCTTGTCCGTGTCGCCGCCCAGGGTGTGCACCAGCACGGCGCCCAGGCCGAGGGCAGCGGCCGCGAAGACGGCTCCCAGCGCGGCGATCCTGCGGCGGCCGCGGCGGGCCCGTGGCGCTCGACCGGGGCCCGTGGCCGCACGGCCGTGGCCCGAGGGGCGGTCCGCGGGGGGAACGAGCGCTGTTTCACGTGAAACAGCCGCGCCCGTCGGCTCCTCGGAGGGAGTCGCCATGGGGGCGGCCGTGGATGCGCCGAGCGAAGCCTCGGCTGCCAGCGCTGCGTCCATGCGCTCCGCCACATCGTCCGGCATCCGCTGCGGTCCCGGCAGGGTGCCCAGGAGACCCCGGATCTCCTCCAGCGAGTCGTACACCTCGGAACAGAGGGGGCAGCCGTCCAGATGGAGCCGGACGTCCGCGGTGCGGGACGGGGGGAGGAGACCCTCACTGAGGTCGGAGAGCTCTTCGACGTCCGGGTGCCCGGCCGTGCCGGTTGTGGATGTCACGCTCGCCCACCTCCGCCCTTCACAGCAGCTGAATCGCTCGGGCCCGCGTCACGCGGACCCGCTGCGGGTGGGACGGACGCCCCCTGCGTCCGGTTCCGTCCGCCGTGCGTCTTCTTGCTGTCTTCGCTGTCTCCCCTGTCCTTGCCGTCCCTGCCGCCGCCCGGGGGCCGTAGGTGGGTGAGCAGCGGCAGCAGTCTGGCTCTGCCCCGGGCACAGCGGCTCTTCACCGTGCCGGCCGGCACATCGAGGACACGGGCGGCCTCGGCCACCGGATAGCCCTGCATGTCCACCAGCACCAGAGCGGCCCGCTGATCCACCGGAAGAGTGCCCAGGGCCTCCACCAGCTCTCGGTGGAGATCGTTGCGCTCGGCAGGGGCGGACGCCGACTCATGGGGCTCCAGAAGTTGCTCCAGCCGCTCCGTGTCATCGACGGGGGAGGTCTTGCGGGACGCCGCCTTGCGGGCGCGGTCCAGGCAGGCGTTCACCGTGATCCGGTGCAGCCAGGTTGTGACGGCCGACTGCCCGCGAAAGGTGTGGGCGGCCCGGTAGGCGGAGACCAGGGCGTCCTGAACGGCGTCCGCGGCCTCCTCACGGTCTCCCAGCGTCCGCAGGGCCACGGCCCACAGCCGGTCGCGATGGCGCCGCACCAGCTCACCGAAGGCGTCGGGCTCGCCCGCCACATGGCGGGCGAGGAGGTCCTGATCGCTGGTGTCGCCGTACGCGGTGTCCTCCGCCATCGGACCCCCTCCCCCTCGCTGCCCGAATCAGCCCGTGAACTTCACGTCCGTGATGGCCTGCTTGTAGCCGGGCTTGGAGTAGGAGCTGGAATCCTCGCCCGAGTACGGCAGAGCGGTGATCCAGACCAGCACATACCGTGTCTTCACCGGCTTGGCGACCTTCACCGCGGCGGTGGTCCCGCTCGTCGTGACGGTGCCGATCTTGTTCATCGAGTCCAGTGACGGCGGTGTCAGCGAGTCGGCCGAGTACAGATCGACGGTGGTGTGATCGCCGCCGTACCGGAGCCCGATGGACGCCGAGCCCAGGTTCTGCGCCGAGCCGAGGTCGTAGACGATGCCCACCCCGGGCTTGTACGGCGCGAGGCGCGGCCCCTCCAGGAACGTGTTGGTCTTCCAGTACGTCGAGCTGTTGCCGTCGTAGGTCTTGGCAACGTCGCCGGGGTGCTGGGGATCGCCCTCGGCCACGAACTCCTGGGCGCCCTGGATCCTGATCGGCGCCGCGGGCTTCGACTTGCCGTCGTTCTTGTCGTTGCCGTCGTCCGACTGCGTCTGATGGGAGTTGTCGGCCTTGTGGCCCTGGTCCATCAGGGCCTCGGCCAGCTGCCAGCTGCCCAGGCCCAGGGCCGCGATCAGCAGCGCGGACACGACCCACTTGAGGACCTTGCCGGTACGGCTCTGGAGCGGGGGCGGCGGGACCGCCACCGGCTGGGTGACACCCGGGCGTCCCGCAGGACGCCCATAGGTGCCCTGCTGATACGTCGTGCGCTGGTAGTCGGGCGGGGCCGTGAACGAGGGCTCCGGAGGACGGATGCGGGGCATCTCACCGATCGCCTTCGTCAGCTCCTCGGGCGTGGTGCACGGGGACTCATGACGGGAGGCGGTGGCGCCGTTGTTGGCCAGGGCCCGCATGGACAGCTCCGACAGACCCCGGTGCACACCGGCCCGCACCTGGTCGGGCGCGATCAGCCCGACGCCCTTGGGCAGCCCGGACAGACCGTAGGCATCGTCCTCGTACGGCCAGCGCTGGGTCAGCGCGGCGTACAGGAGGGCGCCGATCGCCTCGGTGTCGGTGCGCTGCGGGGTGTCGGACCCGATACCGCGCAGCGCGGCGTTCACGGCGAGACCGCGGATGCGCCACTGCCCGGAGGAGGTGCGCAGCACGGTGCCCGGGTTCAGCCGCAGATGCGCGAGGCCCTCGCGATGGGCCGCGGCCATGGCCTGGGACACATGGGTGACCATCTGGTAGGCGTCGTGAGCCTCCAGGGGCCCCGAGGCGAGCAGCGCGGTCAGCTCGGTGGCATCGGGCAGCCACTCATGGACGACATAGACGAGATCGTTCTCCTCGACCGCGTCCAGGACCTGCACAAAGCGTGGGTCGCCGAGCAGCGCCGACGAGCGGGCCGCGGCCAGCACGGAACGGGCCCGCGCATGGTCGGACGGCAGCACATGCACGCCGACGGCGCGGCGGAGCTTCTCGTCGACCGCGCGCCAGCTGCTGAATCCGTCCAGACGGGTGAGGCACTCCTCGAGACGGTAGCGTCTGGCGAGCTTGTGGCCGCTGTGCAGCTCGGGGGGTGAGGTCTTTCCGGGACGCTCGGCCGTTTCGCTGTCCCTGTCCCGCTTCCGCTCTTGGGCCACCCCGTCGGACGTGGACTGGTCCGCCTTGGCGGCCAGCGACTTGTCGCCGCTGTTGTCTGCCACGTCGACGGCAGTCGTGCTCCGTTCCGCCACCGTCGTCCCTGCCTCCCCATCCGTTGCGCGCTGTCCGACGCAGAAACCAATTGTGCCCACAGTCCGGCGCTATGCACGACACATGGCGGCGGACGATGGTTGTGCGCGTACCCCCGCCTCAGCGCCCCAGGCGCCCGCGGACCATGCCGACCATGGAGTTCAGTTCCTCGATGTGCATCTTGCGTGCGGCGACGTAGAAGACACCGAGGAGAAGGGCGCCACCGACAACCAGTGCGGCGAGCGACCCGGCGACGCCCTGGCCCAGCGTGTGTCCGATCCCGTAGCAGGCCGCTCCGCTCAGCAGCACGGCCGGAACCGAGGCGATCCCGAGCCGTGCGTAGGTCCGCAGCACCCGTGCGCCGTCCAGATCGCCGCCCAGCCGCTTGCGCAGCCGTGCCCAGGCGACTCCGACGCCGATCGCGTAGGCGAGGCCGTAGGAGGCCGCCATGCCGACCACGGCCCAGCGGGCCGGGAGCAGCAGGTAGCAGGCGGCCGAGGCGCCCGCGTTCACGGCGGCCACGATGACCGTGTTGTAGAAGGGGGTGCGGGTGTCCTCGTAGGCGTAGAAGGCGCGGAGCACCACGTACTGCACCGAGTAGGGGATCAGTCCGAGGCCGAAGGCCATCAGGATGAAGCCCATGTTGGTCGCGGAGCCGATGCCCGAGGAGCCGAACATCAGGGTGCACATCGGGACGCCGAGCGCCACGAACCCGAAGGCGATGGGCACGATGGCGACGGCCGTGGTGCGCAGCCCCTGGGAGATGTCGTCCCGGACGGCCCCGCTGTCGTCCTCGGCGGCGGAGCGCGAGATGCGCGGCAGCAGGGCGGCCATCAGGGAGACGGTGATGATGGCCTGCGGGAGGCCCCAGATCAGCTGGGCGTTGGCGTAGGCGGCGATGCCGGTGCCCTTCACCGGGGAGGCCTTGCCCGCGGCGGTGGACAGCTGGGTCACGACCATCGCTCCCGCCTGGTTGGCGAGGACGAACAGCACGGTCCACTTGGCGAGCATGGCCGCCTTGCCGAGACCGTGCCCCCTCCAGTCGAAGCGCGGCCGGATCCGGAAACCGGTCTCCCGGAGGTAGGGGATCATCGCGAGAGCCTGGACGACCAGGCCCAGCAGAACACCGATCCCGATGAGACGCTGCCCCTCGGGCGGAATGGTGTGGACCGTCATCCCGGAGTGCCCGGCGGTGCCGTAGACCCAGATGAAGGCGCTGAGCATCACGATGATGACGATGTTGTTGAGGACCGGGGTCCACATCATCGCGCCGAACTTCCCGCGGGCGTTGAGGATCTGCCCCATGACCACATGGATGCCCATGAAGAAGATCGAGGGCAGGAAATAGCGGGTGAAGGTGACGGCGACCTCGTTGGCGGCCGGGTCGTCGGCCACGGGGACAGACAGCAACCGCACCAGGAGCGGTGCGCCGAGAACGGCCAGTACCGTGAGCGCGCCCAGCGACACCATGACGAGTGTCAGCAGGCGGTTGGCGTAGGCCTCGCCGCCGTCCTCGTCCTCCTTCATGGAACGGACGAGCTGCGGCACGAACACGGAGTTCAGGCCGCCGCCGACGGTGAGGATGTAGATCATCGTCGGCAGCTGGTAGGCGACCTGGAACGAGTCGCCGAGGAGGCCCACGCCGAGCGCCGCCACGACCAGCGCGGACCGGACGAATCCGGTGAGCCGGGAGACCATCGTGCCCGCCGCCATCACGGCGCTGGACTTCAGCAGTCCCGAGGCCCGGCCGCCCTTCTTGGCGGGGGGCTCGGCTGCGGCCGACACCGGTGCGGCCGCAGGAGGCACCTCGGCGGCCGGCCCGGGCCCGGAGGCGTACAGTCCGCCCGGGGGAGCCTGGACCGGCTGCTGGGGGCGGCCCCAGGGCTCCTGGCCCTGCACCGGGGCGGCCGCCGGAGCGGGCACGGACGCCGCCGACTGCGGGTACTGCTGTCCGGCGCCCTGCTGCTGGTCCCGGAAGAGATGAGCGAAGGCGTCCCGCTCCTGGGGGTTCTCGCCGGCCTGGGTGACCAGGTCGTCGACGCCCACGTACTGGGTGGTGCGGGGGTCGTCGCCGTAGGGCAGGTACTGCGTCGGGCCTTCCGGCTCGGGCGCGGGCGGACTCGCCCACACCTGGGGGTCCGGGGCGTACTGGGGTGTCGGCGGCTGTCCGTAGAGCGGCTGCTGCGGCTGCTGGGTGCCCGGAGGCGGCGGGGGGTGCGCGGCGCGGTCGTAGAGGGCCTCGGTGACCGGGTCCTGGGCGGAGAGGTCCTGCGCCCGGTAGGGGTCCTGCTGGTAGGCGTCCTGGAGGTACATGTCCGCCTGGGGGTGCGGCGGAACCTGGCCGGGCTCGTGCGGCGGCGGGCCCTCGGGCTGGCCCGAGCCGCCCTGGCCGCGGTCACCGTCGTACGGCGCGTTCATGGTTACCCCACCTCATAGTCACCGGGCCGACCGGCCACGACGTCGCTCAACGGTCCACTCTCTCACCCGTGCCGGACGGGTCGGCGCTTTCGGGTGCGGTGTCAGGCGCCGGGTCACTCGGCTGCTCCGGGCCGTCCGCCCGGGGCTCCGCACCCGGCTCCGGCCCGGATTCCGCGGTGTCTTCCGTGTCTACGGTGCCGTCCGCGGCGTCGTTCAGACCGTGCTGCGCCGGGGCGTCGTCGTCCGCGGCGTTCCGCTCCTCCTCGGCCCGCCGGGCGGCCAGCCGCTTGCGCTGGGTGTACATCCGGAACCCGGCGAGGACCAGCAGCAGGACACCGCCCGCGATGACCAGCATCACCGTGGGCGTGATCTCGGTGACGTTCACATCGAAGGTGACGGCGGGGCCGTAGGCCTGGCCGTCCTCCGTGAAGAGCTGGGCGACCACGGCGGCCCGGCCGTTGGCGTTGGCCGTGGTCGTGAACTTCACCGACTGGCTGTGCCCGCCGGAGACGCTGATGGGCTGCTCCGCGTAGGGACCGTTGCCGATCTTGAGACGCGTCGGCTGCTGCGAGGTGAGCCGCAGCACCAGGTGGTCGACCCCTTGCATGAGGTTGTTCTGCACGGTCACGGGGATCGTGGCACTGCGGCCCGAGAGCTTGGTCTCCGACTTCTCGATCAGCCGGACCTGGGTGCTCAGCCCGTCGAGGTAGGACTCCACGTCCTGACGGAAGGCCGAGGCCGCGGTGGCGTGCCCCCGCCAGGAGGTGGACATCGCGCGGTCTATGGCCCGTCCGAAGGGGGTGACGACCCGCGAGCGGTCGGTGAGGATCACCTTGAAGTTGTCGAGCTTGTCCTGGGTGTCCTCGACGTGCTGGAACGCCGACTGCGGCAGCTGCTGCCTGCGCAGCGAGGAGGGGTAGCGGGAGGTGGACGGCACATGCGTGGTGGCCTGCGGATCCGGCTTGGCGGCCGCCGCGGCGGCCAGTCCGGCGGACTGGGACCAGTTGCTGTCCTGGAGGGTCCTGAGCGCCGTGGCCATCGACTGGGCCTGGCTCGCGGACGGCATCCGCTGCGGGGCGACCACGATGCTGCGCTGCTTGTCCGGCTCCTCCAGGTTGGTCATCAGACTCTGGGCCAGGAAGTCCTGCACCGCCAGAGTGGAGCCGCCAGCGGAGCTCAGGTCACCCTCGAAGGCGGTCGACAGGCCGGCGTCCGCGACCACCGCGGTGGTGCCGCCGCCGATGGGGCGTGCCGCGGTCGGGGTGTAGGGCAGGCCCCCGGTCTCCTGGAGGCTGTCGCTGCGAGCAATGATCTTGTCGGCGCCCGCGGAGGTGGCGACCTTGACGATCGAGGGGTCGACCGCCCCGTTCACGGGCCAGGCGAAGTCCGTCTCGGGCTTCACATGGAGGATGGTCTCCACGGTGCTGGAGGCGACGTCCGTGGCGTCCTTGAGGTGGCTCAGGGAGCCGGTGACGTTCTTGCCGGTGTGCGCGAGCGAGGCGAGGTCGGGATCGGCGAAGGGGAGGGCCACGACCTCCTTGTCCTGGACCGCCTGCTCGAGCTCGCCCAGCCACTGCTTGGCGACCGCCTGGTTCCGGCCGGCGGTGACCGAGTCGCCCTTGCCCTTGATGCTGTAGTTGCCCGCCATGGCGTCCACCGAGGCGAGCAGATCGGGGTCGATCACCCAGGTGACGTCCAGGTCCTTGCCCAGCGACAGCATCTGGGAGAGACGGCCGCCGGGAGCGATCTCCTTGGCCAGGTCGTCGTTCCGGAAAACGGGCGTCTGCTGCTGGTTGGGCAGGGTCTCCGCGCTCATGTGGACGGAGGAGATCAGCGGCCAGAGGAAGGTCGTCTTCGTCTTGGCGGTCGCGCCGTCGGTCTGCCAGGGCAGGAACGTCCGCTGGATGCCGAGGACCCGCTCGTACGGCTGCGCCGGGGTCTGGCCGGAGAGCGAGACACCGAGCTGGTAGACCCCGTCGGAGCCCAGGTCCAGTTCCTTCACCGGCACGGAGATGCTGAAGTCCTGCGAGACGCCGGGGGCGAGCTTGGGGAACTGCTCGGCGTACTTGCCGCCGAGTTCGGAGCCGTCCAGGCCCGGGCTGAAACCGGTGCGCCGGGCGGCCCCGTCGATCGCGTCCCGGCTGCCCAGCGACGGGCCGACCCGCAGGCCCACATGCGCGTCCGTGACCGCCTGCTTGCCGTTGTTGGTGACCTTGCCGGAGACGGTGAGGGTGCTGCTGTCGGTGGGAGCGCCGGGGCTGACCGAGTCCAGGGAGACGCTGACCCCGCCGGAGCCGCTCGCCGCCGGGGCGCTCTTCTCGGCTGCCTGTGCCGACGGCCCGGCGGGCAGCTGGAGCAGGCCCGCTAGCAGGGGCGCACCCGCGAGCAGTGCTCCGGTGCGCCGGAGCCACCGGCGGGCAGGTGAGGGACTCATCCCCTGGAAGTCTGCCGCCTCGGCCACGCGCTCGCCCGTCCCTCGTCGTCGTCAGTGGTCGTCGGAATGTGCGTCCAGGCATGGTAACGATGCCCGCGAAGGGGAAGTGCCGCGGTCCGCCTTCCAAGATCGGTAACGAGGGAGGGCTGTCCCTTATCGAGCGCTATCCACCAGGCAATCCGTACCGACCGCTTATGGCGGATTACGGACAGAAGCTGTGTATTTAATGGAGGCGCCTCCGCTCGGCCGGGCCACGTACCCTTTTCTGTTGTGCCGAACGCCAACGAAGACAATCCCAGTGCCCTGAGCCAGGTGCAGCACCGCGCGGTGAGCGAACTGCTGCGGGTGTCCCCTGTCGCCGACGACCTCGCCCGTCGCTTCCAGGAGGCCGGGTTCTCACTCGCCCTGGTCGGCGGCTCGGTGCGGGACGCCCTCCTCGGCCGGCTCGGCAACGACCTGGACTTTACGACCGACGCCCGCCCCGAGGACGTGCTGAAGATCGTGCGGCCCTGGGCGGACGCCACCTGGGAGGTCGGTATCGCCTTCGGCACGGTCGGCGCCCAGAAGGACGCCCGCGTCGGAGACGCCGTGCAGCGTTTCCAGATCGAGGTGACGACATACCGGTCCGAGGCGTACGACCGGACCTCGCGCAAGCCCGAGGTCTCGTACGGCGACTCCATCGAGCAGGACCTTGTCCGCCGTGACTTCACGGTGAACGCCATGGCCGTCGCCCTGCCCGAGAAGGAGTTCATCGACCCGCACCACGGGCTCGACGACCTTGCCTCCCGGGTGCTGCGCACACCGGGTACTCCCGAGGAGTCCTTCTCCGACGACCCGCTGCGGATGATGCGGGCCGCCCGGTTCGCGGCCCAGCTGGACTTCGAGGTCGCTCCCGAGGTCGTCGCGGCCATGAAGGGGATGGCCGGTCGCCTGGAGATCGTGTCCGCCGAGCGGGTGCGGGACGAGCTGAACAAGCTGCTCCTCTCCGCTCACCCCCGGAAGGGGCTGACGCTGCTGGTCGATACGGGCCTCGCCGAGCATGTGCTGCCGGAGCTTCCCGCACTGCGGCTGGAGCGCGACGAGCATCACCGGCACAAGGATGTCTACGACCACACCCTGATCGTTCTTGAGCAGGCCATGGCCCTTGAGGAGCAGGGCCCGGACCTGACCCTGAGGCTCGCCGCCCTGCTGCATGACATCGGCAAGCCGAGGACACGCCGCTTCGAGACGGACGGCCGGGTCTCCTTCCATCATCACGAGATGGTGGGCGCCAAGATGACCAAGAAGCGAATGACGGCGCTCAAGTACCCCAATGAGCTGGTGAAGGACGTCTCCCGGCTGGTCGAGCTGCATCTGCGGTTCCACGGCTATGGCACCGGCGAGTGGACGGACTCCGCGGTGCGCCGCTACGTCCGTGATGCCGGGCCGCTCCTCGACCGTCTCCACAAGCTGACCCGTTCCGACTGCACCACTCGCAACAAGCGGAAGGCGGTGGCGCTCTCCCGCGCGTACGACGGGCTGGAGGAGCGCATCGCCCAGCTTCAGGAGCAGGAGGAGCTGGACGCGATCCGCCCCGATCTGGACGGCAACCAGATCATGGAGATCCTGGGTGTCCGCCCCGGACCGGCTGTCGGGCAGGCGTACAAGTTCCTGCTGGAGCTGCGCCTGGAGAACGGCCCCATGGGGCATGACGCCGCGGTGACGGCGCTCAAGGAGTGGTGGGCCGAGCAGGACTCCTGAGCCGAGGGAGGGTGGGCGTGTTTCACGCGAAACACGCCTCCGGATGCGACAAGGGGCGATGTTTCACGTGAAACATCGCCCCTTTGGTCATGAGGGACCGGAGAGCCGGAACCCGGGCTTGGATGGGCCGCTCACCGGTGTGCGAAGCGGGACATGGCCGCGGCGACTGCCGCATAGATCACCGCGACCGTGACCACCAGGGCTGCTGAGCGGCCGTCAGGAGGCAGCATCAGGGCGGCCAGTCCGGCCGCCCCGACGAAGGCGGCATTGAAGAGCACGTCGTACACCGAGAAGATCCGCCCGCGGAAGGCGTCCTCGACCGCCGACTGGACGATGGTGTCCGTGGAGATCTTGGCGCCCTGGGTGATCAGTCCCAGGACGAACGCCGCGGCCAGCAGGGGGCCTCTGGCGAACGGAAGGCCGAGTGCCGGTTCCAGCACCGCGGCCGTCGCGGCACACACGGCGATCCAGCGGCCGGGGCCGAGTCGCCCCGCCGCCCAGGGCGTCACCACCGCGGCGGCGAAGAAACCGGCGCCGGACACCGCCAGTGCCAGCCCCAGCAGGGCGAGCCCCTGGGCCGGGTCGGACGCCAGCGCGTACCGGCACAGCATGAGCAGCAGGACCAGCAGCGCCCCGTAGCAGAAGCGCATCAGCGTCATCGCGCCGAGCGCCCAGGCGGCCTCCCGCCGCGGGCGCTCGGCGAGATGGCGCACCCCCGCCCGCAGGGCGTGCAGGGTGCCGGTGAGGGCTCTGCCCAGTCCGGGTCGCACCGACGTCCGGTCGGGGCCCAGCAGGTCCGGTGCCAGGCGGAGCGAGACCAGGGCCGATCCCAGATACAGCACCGCACCCAGCAGCACCACCGCGGCGTCGGAGTCCGCGACCGCCAGACGCACCAGAAAGGCGAGTCCGCCGCCCGCGGTCGCGGCGAGCGTACCTGCCGTCGGGGAGAGCGAGTTGGCCATCACCAGGCGGTCCCCGTCGACCACATGGGGCAGCGCCGCCGACAGCCCCGCGAGGACGAAGCGGTTGACCGCGGTGACGCAGAGCGTGGAGACGTAGAAGAGCCAGTCCGGGACCTGGCCCAGCATCAGGGCGGCCGTCACACAGGCCAGCAGGGCGCGCAGCAGATTGCCGTAGAGGAAGACCTGGCGTCGCCGCCAGCGGTCCAGCAGGACTCCCGCGAAGGGGCCGACGAGGGAGTAAGGGAGGAGCAGGACCGCCATCGCCGAGGCGATGGCCGCGGCCGAGGTCTGCTTCTCCGGGGAGAAGACCACATAGGCGGCCAGCGCGACCTGGAAGACGCCGTCGGCTCCCTGGGACAGAAGCCGCACGGCGAGCAGGCGCCGGAAGCCCTGGAAGCGCAGCAGGACTCTCAGGTCGCGCACGACGGACATGGGGCCCAGCCTCACATATGCGAGGGGTCCCCGGGCATACGGCCCGGGGACCCCTCACGGTTCGCAGACGGGTGTGAGCGTCAGCGCTCGACCTCGCCCTTGATGAACTTCTCGACGTTCTCGCGGGCCTCGTCGTCGAAGTACTGGACCGGCGGGGACTTCATGAAGTACGAGGAGGCCGACAGGATCGGGCCGCCGATGCCGCGGTCCTTGGCGATCTTCGCGGCGCGCACGGCGTCGATGATGACACCCGCGGAGTTCGGGGAGTCCCAGACCTCGAGCTTGTACTCCAGGTTCAGCGGAACATCGCCGAACGCGCGGCCCTCAAGGCGGACATAGGCCCACTTGCGGTCGTCGAGCCAGGCCACGTAGTCCGACGGACCGATGTGGACGTTCTTCTCGCCGAGGTCCCGGTCGGGGATCTGGGAGGTGACGGCCTGCGTCTTGGAGATCTTCTTGGACTCCAGGCGCTCACGCTCGAGCATGTTCTTGAAGTCCATGTTGCCGCCGACGTTCAGCTGCATGGTGCGGTCCAGGATGACACCCCGGTCCTCGAACAGCTTCGCCATGACGCGGTGCGTGATGGTGGCACCGACCTGCGACTTGATGTCGTCGCCGACGATCGGGACGCCCGCCTCGGTGAACTTGTCCGCCCACTCCTTGGTACCGGCGATGAAGACCGGAAGGGCGTTGACGAAGGCGACCTTGGCGTCGATGGCGCACTGGGCGTAGAACTTCGCCGCGTCCTCGGAGCCGACGGGCAGGTAGCAGACCAGAACGTCGATCTGCTTGTCCTTGAGGATCTGGACGACGTCGACCGGCTCCTCGGCGGACTCCTCGATGGTGGCGCGGTAGTACTTGCCGAGACCGTCGAGGGTGTGGCCGCGCTGCACCGTCACACCGGTGGAGGGGACGTCGCAGATCTTGATGGTGTTGTTCTCCGAGGCGCCGATGGCGTCCGCCAGGTCGAGACCGACCTTCTTGGCGTCCACATCGAACGCGGCGACGAACTCGACGTCGCGGACGTGGTAGTCGCCGAACTGGACGTGCATCAGACCCGGCACCTTGGCCGCCGGGTCGGCGTCCTTGTAGTACTCGACTCCCTGCACCAGCGACGCGGCGCAGTTGCCCACGCCGACGATGGCTACGCGAACCGAACCCATTCCGGTTGCTCCCTGTGTGTGCGAGGTGAAGCCCCGACTGGACCTCACGTGGTGGTGTCGTCGGACGGATCCGGCCGGGTGCTGTCCCGGTGCCGGGGCAGGCCGCCCGTCTCTCCAGATGTGTCGTCGTGAGCGGAGCCGTCGGCGGTGGAACCCCTGAGGTCCCGTCCGGCCCGCTCGCTCTCGATGAGCTCGTTCAGCCAGCGCACTTCGCGCTCCACGGACTCCATCCCGTGGCGCTGGAGCTCAAGGGTGTAATCGTCGAGGCGCTCCCGGGTGCGGGCCAGTGAGGCCCGCATCTTCTCCAGGCGTTCCTCCAGCCGACTGCGGCGCCCTTCCAGGACGCGCATGCGCACGTCGCGGGACGTCTGCCCGAAGAAGGCGAAGCGAGCGGCGAAGTGCTCGTCCTCGTACACATCGGGGCCGGTCTGCGAGAGCAGCTCCTCGAAGTGCTCCTTACCTTCCGCTGTCAGCCGGTAGACGATCTTGGCGCGGCGCCCCGCGAGCGCGGCGGCGTGGGAGTCGTCGGTGGTGGCGCCCGTCTCCTCGATCAACCAGCCGTTGGCGACCAGCGTCTTGAGGCAGGGGTAGAGCGTCCCGTAGCTGAACGCGCGGAATACACCCAGTGATGTATTGAGTCGTTTGCGCAGCTCATAGCCGTGCATCGGGGACTCGCGCAGCAGGCCGAGAACGGCGAACTCGAGGATCCCGGAACGCCGGCTCATGTGCGCCTCCTCTCTGCCGCAGTCTCGTCCGCACGGCCTTTATGTCGTGCTGATGTATCGACTCGATACATCAGCACGATAGAACGCCCCTCCGGGTGCGACAAGAGGGGGGAGGGTGAACGGGATCACATCACCGATTCGTTGGATGCAAGTTGCCTGATTTGGGGTGAACTTCGGGGCTCGGCGGGTTTTGGCGGTGCGTAGTCTGTGCGGCATGCACATCGCCGGGAACCGAGTGACGCCCGGGGACGTCCTCGTCCTCGGTGCAGTACGGGTGAATGCACGAACGACCGCATCCGTACGTTGGGGGGACCGGAAACCAGCCGCCGTTTCCAGGCGCGCGAGGATGCGCCTGCCCGAGGAGTAATCGTTCGATGAGCGAGCACCGTCGCAAACCGCCACAGCCGCAGGGAGGCGGACGTGCTGCGGCCCGACGCGCCCAATCGGCGCCCTCCGGTCGCCGCGCGGCACCGCAAGGCACCACCGGGGCTGCTTCCGGCTCCCAGGGAGCGGGAGGTGAAGAACGCCCGTACGGCGGCCGTGCCGAAGCCCGGCGGGCTGCCCAGAGAAATGGCGGCGGCCGGCGCAGAGGAGCCGAGGCGCAGGGCCATGGCCCCGGAGGGCCGGCCGGACCGGGCCGGGGCAGGGGGCGCAACGTCGCTCCCGGCAGGAAACGTCTCATTGACTACCCGCGTGCAGGCAAGGACGGCGTCGCGCGCTGGCTGCCCTCGTGGAAACTCGTCACCGGCCTCTTCATCGGCTTCATAGGGAGCCTGGTGGCGGTCGCGGGTGTCGGCTACGCACTGGTGAGCATTCCGGACGTGGCCAAGACGGCGAACGCCCAGAACAACGTCTTCTACTGGTCCGACGGCACCCCGATGGTCGCCACCGGCGGTGAGGTCAACCGCCAGATCATCGGCTACGCGGAGATTCCCAAGGAGATGCGGTACGCCGTCATCTCGCAGGAGAACAAGACTTTCGAGACGGACAGCGGCGTCGACCCCAAGGGCATCGCGCGCGCCGTCTTCAACATGGCCCGGGGCGGCCAGACGCAGGGTGGCTCCACCATCACCCAGCAGTACGTCAAGAACGCGATGCTGGACGACCAGTCGCAGACCATCTCCCGCAAGTTCAAGGAGATCTTCGTCTCGATCAAGGTGGGCGCCAGCGTGCCCAAGGACCAGATCATGGCCGGCTATCTGAACTCGGCCTACTACGGGCGGGGTGCCTACGGCATTCAGGCGGCGTCGCGGGCGTACTTCAACAAGGACGCCTCCGCTCTGAACCCGGGCGAGTGCGCCTTCCTGGCGGCGATGCTCAAGGGCGCCGCGTACTACGACCCGGCGGGTGCGACGTTCCTCGATCCGGCCGCGACGCCCGAGGCGAACAGCAGGCGGGCCGAGGCCCAGATGCAGGACACCCTCAACAAGATGGTCCAGTACGGCCATCTCAGCGCCGAAGCGCGGGCCAAGTACACCAAACTGCCCAAGGTCCAGAACCCGCGGTCGAACAGCCGGCTGAGCGGTCAGGTCGGCTACCTCGTCGACCTCGCCAAGTCCTATCTGATCAACAACTCCAACATCACGGCCAACGACCTTCAGCGTGGCGGCTACTCGATCCGGACGACCTTCGACAAGAAGAAGGTCAATCAGCTCGAGGCCGCCGTGAAGAACGTCCAGAAGGGCAACATCAAGCCCCAGCAGCGCCCGAACACGGACAAGTACGTCCAGTTCGGCGGGGCCTCCGTGGATCCGTCCACCGGCGCCATCAAGGCGATCTACGGCGGTGACGACGCGACCAAGCACTTCACCAACAACGCGGACCAGACCGGTGCGCAGGTGGGCTCGACGTTCAAGCCGTTTGTGCTGGCGGCGGCCATGTCCTGGGGCAAGCGCAACCCCGACCTCGGTGAGTCGCAGGCGCAGGACGAGCGCACCATCGTCTCGCCGGACAGCCTCTACAGCGGGCAGAACAAGCTGAAGATCAAGGAGTACAACGGGGCCTTCTGGAAGAACGAGAAGGGCGAGGAGTGGCTCCAGACCAACGACGGCGGTGAGTCGGTGGGCGCCCCGCCGAACTACAACATCGACCTTCGTGAGGCGATGCGGCTCTCGGTCAACTCCGCCTATGTGCAGCTCGGCATGGATGTCGGCCTGGACAAGGTCAAGGACGCGGCGCTGAGCGCGGGCATCCTCAAGACCAGTCTCGCGAGCGCCAACTACCCCTCGTTCTCCATCGGAACCTCCGACCCCAGCGCCATCCGTATGGCCGGTGCCTATGCCACCTTCGCGGCCAGCGGTCAGCAGAACGAGCCGTTCTCGGTCACCAAGGTCACGAACAGGGACGGCACGGTCTTCGAGCACAAGGCCAAGCCCAAGGACGCCTTCACCTCGAAGGTCGCCGACAATGTGACCGATGTGCTGAGGACCGTGGTCGACAAGGGCACCGGTACCGCGGCGCAGCTGCCCGGCCGGGAGGTCGCGGGCAAGACCGGTACCACCGACGGCAACAAGTCCGCCTGGTTCGTCGGGTACACCCCGCAGCTGTCGACCGCGATCGGCATGTTCCGCCTGGACGACAACGAGAAGAACAAGTCGCGCCAGTTCCTGGAGATGTACGGAACAGGCGGCCAGAAGAAGATCCATGGTGCCTCGTTCCCGGCCGAGATCTGGCACGACTACATGGCGCAGGCGCTCCAGGGCCAGCCGGCGAAGGACTTCCCGACGCCCGAGCCCATTGGTGAGGTCGTGAACGACACCCCGAGCCCGAGTGTGACGCCCACGCCCACCCCGAGCGTGACGCCGAGTCCGACCCCGACGCCCACGCCGAGTCAGTCGCTCCTCTCGCCGTCGCCGTCCCCCAGCGACAGCTGTGGGAACTTCGACTGGAACTGCGGCAACGACAATGGCGGCGCCAACGGTGGTGCCGACGCCGGCAGTACGGGCGGAGTGACTCCGAGCCCGACGGAGTCCGACGGGACCGGCACCACGCGGGGCAATGGGAATGGCAACGGAGGCTTCTTCGGCGCTCCGAACGGCTAGCCATCACGCAGTGTGTTTCACGTGAAACACTCCGTTTCACGTGAAACAGCGACCGCCATGGGGCCGTCCCACCGATGAGGTGGGACGGCCCCCGGCCTTTTCCCAGACGTATGCGGCAGGATGGCCCCCATGCCCAGTGCAGAGACGACGCGAGCGAGCGTCCACGAGCCGGACCTGGTGCGGCCGACCCGGGAGGACGAGGTCGCCGCGGCGGGGAGCGAGCTGATCGGCGGTCCCATCGGACGACGCGCACTGCTCGGGACGTCCTGGTGGACTCCCGTACGCGTCGTGGCGCTCGTCGCGATCGGTCTGTTCGCCCTCGGCATGGTCCAGAAGGTGCCGTGCTACGACAGCGGCTGGTTCTTCGGCGCCAGCTCCCAGTACACCCACGCCTGCTACTCGGACATCCCGCACCTCTATCAGGGCCGCGGCTTCGCCGACGGGCTCGTGCCCTACTTCGACAAGCTCCCCGGCGACATGGACTACCTGGAGTACCCCGTACTCACCGGTGTGTTCATGGAGGTCGCCTCCTGGCTGACGCCGGGCGGCGGCGCGCTCCAGGCCCGCGAGCAGACCTACTGGATGGTGAACGCCGGGATGCTCCTGGTGTGCGCCGTTGTCATTGCCGTGTGCACGGCGCGGACCCACCGCCGTAGGCCCTGGGACGGCCTGCTGGTCGCCCTGGCGCCCGCCTTTGCGCTGACGGCCACCATCAACTGGGATCTGCTCGCCGTGGCCCTGCTGGCCGCCGCGATGCTGATGTGGTCACGCGGCCGGGCCCTCGCCTTCGGCGTCCTGGTGGGGCTCGCCACGGCTGCCAAGTTCTATCCCTTCCTGGTCCTCGGGCCGCTCCTGGTGCTCTGCTGGCGGGCCGGCAAGTGGCGGGAGTTCTTCGCCGCCCTGCTGGGCGCTGTGGGGGCATGGCTGGTGGTCAACGCGCCGGTGATGTTCCTGGCGCCGGAAGGCTGGTCGAAGTTCTACCGCTTCAGCCAGGAGCGAGGGGTCGACTTCGGCTCGGTCTTTCTGTTCGTCTCCCGCTGGCTCAATGTCGAGATCACCCCGCAGACGGCGAATGTCTGGGCGATGGTCATGATGGCGGCCGCCTGCGCCGGTATCGCAGCCCTCACCCTGACCGCCCCGCGCCGCCCACGCTTCGCACAGCTCGTGTTCCTGATCGTCGCGGTCTTCATCCTCACCAACAAGGTCTACTCGCCGCAGTACGTTCTGTGGCTGGTCCCCCTTGCCGCGCTGGCCCGGCCGCGCTGGCGGGACTTCCTGATCTGGCAGGCCTGCGAGGTGGGGTACTACCTGGGGATCTGGACCTACCTCGCGTACACGACCAGCGGAGATGCCCATAAGGGTCTGCCGTCCGACGGGTATCAGGTCGCCATCGCCGCCCATCTGCTGGGGACGCTCTACCTCTGTGCCGTCGTGGTGCGGGACATCGTCATGCCGGATCGGGACATGGTGCGCCGGGCCGGTGACGACGATCCGTCTGGGGGTGTCCTCGACGGGGCGGAGGACGTCTTTGTGCTGGGCGCCGCGGCCCATCCCGCACGCCACGCAGCGCACTTCGAGGGTCCGCAGGTGGCCTGGGGAAGCCACGACGAGGAACCCCCGGCGGCGAGTTCGCTCTGAGCGAACAGGCTTCGAGGCCTTCACGCACAGGGCCGTACACGGTTTCCGTGTACGGCCCTGTGCGTGTGTGGTCGCTGGATCAGCGGTCGACCATCCGGTCGAACTGGGTGGTGGTGTGCCGCAGATGGGCCACCAGCTCATCGCCCACCTTCGGTTCGGTGGCGTCCGCGGGCACGAACAGAATCGAGACCTGCATATGCGGCGGCTCGGCGAACCAGCGCTGCTTGCCCGCCCAGACAAAGGGCGACAGATTCCGGTTCACCGTCGCCAGACCGGCCCGGGCCACACCCTTGGCGCGTGGCATCACGCCGTGCAGTGCCTTGGGCGCCTCCAGGCCCACACCGTGGGACGTTCCGCCCGCCACGACGACCAGGAAGCCGTCGGACGCCGCCTTCTGCTGCCGGTAGCCGAACCGGTCGCCCTTGGCCACCCGGGTGACGTCCAGGACCGCCCCGCGGTACTCGGTCGCCTCGTGGTCCCCCAGCCACAGCCGGGTGCCGATACGGGCCCGGAAGCGGGTCTGCGGGAACTGCTGCTGAAGACGGGCCAGTTCCTCCGCCTTGAGATGGCTGACGAACATCGTGTGCAGCGGCAGCCGGGCCGCGCGCAGCCGGTCCATCCAGCCGATGACCTCCTCGACGGCGTCCGAGCCGTCGGTGCGGTCGAGCGGCAGGTGGATGGCGAAGCCCTCGAGCCGGACATTCTCTATGGCCGCGTGCAGCTGCGGCAGGTCCTGCTCGCTCACCCCGTGCCGCTTCATCGAGGACATCACCTCGATGACCACCCGGGCGCCCACAAGCCCGTAGACGCCGTCCACGGACGACACCGAGCGGATGACGCGGTCCGGCAGCGGCACCGGCTCCTCGCCCCGCCGGAACGGTGTCAGCACCAGCAGGTCGCCGCCGAACCAGTCCTTGATCCGAGCCGCCTCGTACGTCGTGCCCACGGCGAGGATGTCCGCGCCCAGCCGTGTGGCCTCTTCGGCCAGCCGCTCATGGCCGAAGCCGTAGCCGTTGCCCTTGCAGACCGGGACGAGCCCTGGAAACTGCTCCTGCACGTGCTTGTGGTGTGCCCGCCAGCGCGCGGTGTCGACATAGAGCGTGAGCGCCATGGCCGGTCCCGGAACCTTTCTCGTGGCTTGCCGTGAATCAGAGGTCTGATATCAGAGGTCTGAGAGGGAATTGTGACGGATCCGTCGAGCCGACGGGCCGGTGCCACCGCTCGGGGCGGTACGGCACCGGATCTGTGTCAGCGGCGCGACATATAGATGTCGAGCGCCTTGTGGAGCAGTTTGTTCAGCGGGAAGTCCCACTCGCCGAGGTATTCGGCGGCCTGACCGCCCGTGCCCACCTTGAACTGGATCAGGCCGAAGAGGTGGTCGGTCTCGTCCAGCGAGTCGGAGATGCCGCGCAGGTCGTAGACGGTCGCGCCGAGCGCATAGGCGTCGCGCAGCATCCGCCACTGCATCGCGTTGGAGGGACGGAACTCACGGCCGATGTTGTCCGAGGCGCCGTAGGAGTACCAGACGTGCCCGCCGACGATCAGCATGGTCGCCGCCGACAGGTTCACCCCGTTGTGCCGGGCGAAGTAGAGCCGCATGCGGTTGGGGTCCTCGGTGTTGAGGGCCGTCCACATGCGCTGGAAGTACGACAGCGGGCGGGGCCGGAAGTGGTCGCGCACGGCCGTGATCTCGTAGAGCCGCTGCCACTCCTCGAGGTCGTGGTAGCCGCCCTGGACGACCTCGACCCCGGCCTTCTCGGCCTTCTTGATGTTGCGCCGCCACAGCTGGTTGAAGTTCTTGTGGACCTCTTCCAGGGAGCGGTTGGCAAGCGGCACCTGGTAGACGTAGCGGGGCTGCACGTCGCCGAAGCCGGCGCCGCCGTCCTCGCCCTGCTGCCAGCCCATACGGCGCAGCTTGTCGGCCACCTCGAAGGCGCGCGGCTCGATGAAGTCGGCCTCGATGTCCCGCAGCCGCTTGACGTCCGGGTCCTGGATGCCCGCCTTGATGGAGGTGGCCTCCCAGCGCCGGATGATGACCGGGGGGCCCATCTTCACGGAGAACGCGCCCTGCTGCTTGAGGTGCGCCAGCATCGGCTGGATCCAGTCCTCCAGGTTCGGCGCGAACCAGTTGATGACCGGGCCCTCGGGGAGATAGGCGAGGTAGCGCTTGATCTTGGGCAGCTGGCGGTACAGCACCAGCCCCGCGCCCACCATGTCGCCGTTCCTGTCGAACCAGCCGAGGTTCTCCGAGCGCCACTCCGCCTTGACGTCCGCCCAGGCCGGAACCTGCATGTGGCTCGCCGACGGCAGGCTCTGGATGTACGCCAGATGCTGCTCGCGGCTGATCGTCCTCAGGGTCAGGCTCATTCGGGGCGCTCCTCGGGCTGGCGTGTCCCCATGGGTACAGGGGCTCCGGCTCTCGCGCCGAAGCCTACTGCGCCCTGCGAGCGGCCCGAATGGCCGTATGGAACCTGTGTGCCCATGGGGTCGGGGGGGGGGCCCCCCCGCCCCCCCCCCCCCCCCCCGCCCCCCCCGCCCCCCCCGGCCCCCCCCCCCGCCCCCCGGGGGCCGGCC
>NZ_JBIUBV010000015.1:92334-179660 GCF_044548405.1 Streptomyces sp. NPDC052040
GGGGGGCGGGGGCGGCGCCGGCGGCGTGCCCCAGGGCGTGGGGGGGGGGGGGGGGGGTGTCGGGGGGGGGGGGGGGGCGGGGGGCGCCCGGGCCCCCCCCCCCCCGCCCCCCCCCCCCCACCCCGGTGCCTCAGCTGCCGACGAGTCCCCCGAAGAGACCTCCGTGGGCCATGCCCAGGAAGAAGCCGATGGCCGAGGCGCCGAGCCCCAGGATCAGCCCGAAGCGCTGCCGGGTGGTGACGGAGATGAACTGGCCGTAGGCGCCGGTGAAGATCCCCACCAGGCCGGCCCAGGAGCTGACCAGATGCAGGTCGTGGGACACCAACGCCGAGATGAATGCGGTGAGCCCGAGCGCCAGGGTCACCAGGGTGAGGGTGTCCTCGACCGGATGGGCCTTGCCGTCGGTGGCGAACAGGGAGCCGGTGGTGTTGGGTCGCAATACCTGTGCCATGGGGGCACCTCCTGCGGAAGGCGGCGCATCGTAGCGCCGTGAACACCCGATGTGTACAGATTGACGGCCTTCGCGGCCGGATTTCAACCGGAAGCTCGTGTGCGGGTACTCTGTACCGTCTGCACCGGTGTCTGCCCAGGCCGTGCCCGCTCAATCGTCGACTGACCTCGATTGTCAGTGGCGGCTGATCTACTGACCCAGGTTGTCAGTGCGGCCGGCGTACTGACAGACACCGTTGCGTACGCATCACGACCCTCCTGCCACGGAACGACCGTGGCCGCTGAGTCCAAAGGAGGTGGGTTCCACATGCGTCACTACGAGGTGATGGTCATCCTCGACCCCGATCTCGAGGAGCGCGCTGTCTCCCCGCTGATCGAGAACTTCCTCTCCGTCGTCCGTGATGGCGGCGGAAAGGTCGAGAAGGTCGACACCTGGGGCCGTCGTCGTCTCTCGTACGAGATCAAGAAGAAGCCCGAGGGCATCTACTCGGTCATCGACCTTCAGGCCGAGCCTGCGGTCGTCAAGGAGCTCGACCGCCAGATGAACCTGAACGAGTCGGTCCTCCGGACCAAGGTCCTCCGTCCCGAGACCCACTGAGCTTCCGCTCGGTGATCCCGGGATTCGAGTAGCAGCAAGCAGCCAAGAGCAAACCCGCCGAGAGGTTCCCCCATGGCAGGCGAGACCGTCATCACGGTCGTCGGCAATCTTGTCGATGACCCCGAGCTGCGCTTCACCCCGTCCGGTGCGGCGGTCGCGAAGTTCCGCGTCGCGTCCACTCCCCGCACCTTCGACCGCCAGACGAACGAGTGGAAGGACGGCGAGAGCCTCTTTCTGACCTGCTCGGTCTGGCGTCAGGCGGCGGAGAACGTCGCCGAGTCGCTCCAGCGAGGCATGCGCGTCATCGTGCAGGGCCGACTGAAGCAGCGGTCCTACGAGGACCGTGACGGCGTCAAGCGCACGGTCTACGAGCTCGACGTCGACGAGGTCGGCGCGAGCCTGCGCAACGCCACGGCCAAGGTCACCAAGACCGCCGGCCGCGGTGGCCAGGGCGGCCAGGGCGGTTACGGCGGCGGTGGCGGCCAGGGTGGCGGCGGCTGGGGCGGTGGCTCCGGCGGCGGTCAGCAGGGCGGCGGCGCTCCGGCCGACGACCCCTGGGCCTCCGGCGCTCCGGCCGGTGGCGGCCAGCAGGGCGGCGGCGGCTGGGGCGGTGGCTCCGGCGGCGGTGGCGGCTACTCGGACGAGCCCCCCTTCTAGGCCTCTGTCCCGGGTCTTCGGATCCGGACGGGTCGAGGGTGGGCCGTAACCCCAACTTCTTGATCACACAGGAGATACACCATGGCGAAGCCGCCTGTGCGCAAGCCGAAGAAGAAGGTCTGCGCTTTCTGCAAGGACAAGGTCACGTACGTGGACTACAAGGACACGAACATGCTGCGGAAGTTCATTTCCGACCGCGGCAAGATCCGTGCCCGCCGCGTGACCGGCAACTGCACGCAGCACCAGCGTGACGTCGCCACGGCCGTCAAGAACAGCCGTGAGATGGCGCTGCTGCCCTACACGTCCACCGCGCGATAAGGGAAGGGTGACCGACACATGAAGATCATCCTCACCCACGAGGTCTCTGGCCTCGGTGCCGCCGGCGACGTCGTCGACGTCAAGGACGGTTACGCTCGCAACTACCTGATCCCGCGGAAGTTCGCTATCCGCTGGACCAAGGGTGGCGAGAAGGACGTCGAGCAGATCCGTCGCGCTCGCAAGATCCACGAGATCCAGACCATCGAGCAGGCCAACCAGGTGAAGGCCCAGCTCGAGGGCGTGAAGGTCCGTCTGGCCGTCCGCTCCGGCGACGCCGGTCGTCTCTTCGGTTCCGTCACCCCGGCCGACATCGCCTCCGCGATCAAGGCTTCCGGTGGCCCCGAGGTCGACAAGCGTCGTATCGAGCTCGGTTCGCCGATCAAGACCCTGGGCGCCCACGAGACGTCCGTGCGTCTGCACCCCGAGGTTGCCGCCAAGGTCAACATCGAGGTCGTCTCGGCCTGAGGCCGTGCTCGGTTGAGCAACTGAGAAAGGGCCGCACCCTGCTGGGTGCGGCCCTTTCTGCATGGTCCGTGCTGTCTCATGTCGTCGGCTGTCCTCATGCCGTCCCGGCCGACGGGGGGCCTGTTTCCGTGCCGGACGGATGCCCCTGTGGGGAAGACCGGGCGCGCTGTTTCACGTGAAACAGCGCGAGATGCGGTGGCCGGACAGGCCTCAGCGCGTGGCCCCTGTCACGATCCACCGGCCCGAACGGGAACGCAGCCACAAGGTGGCCATCCGCACGGTCATCATCAGTGTCATCGCCGCCCACAGGGCGGTGAGCCCGCCGCCGAGTACCGGGACCAGCAGGGCCACCGGGGTGAAGACGGCCAGAGTCCCCACCATGGCCCAGGCGAGATAGGGACCGTCGCCCGCGCCCATCAGCACGCCGTCCAGCACATAGACAATGCCGCAGACGGGCTGGGCGAGGGCCACCAGGATCAGAGCGGGCAGGGCAGTGTGGTGCACTGCCGTATCGCTGGTGAACAGTGGGAGGAAGAGCGGGCGGGCCACCAGGACCAGCAGTCCAAGGGCCATTCCCGCGGCGATGCCCCACTGGACCATGCGACGGCAGGCATCCCGGGCGCCCCCTGCGTCGCCCGCTCCGAGATGCCGTCCGATGATGGACTGTCCGGCGATGGCGATCGCGTCCAGGGCGAAGGACAGCAGGCTCCACAGCGACAGGATGATCTGGTGGGCGGCCATGTCCGCGTCCCCGAGCCGGGCGGCGACGGCGGTGGCGATCATCAGGACCGCCCGCAGGGACAGGGTGCGCACCAGCAGGGGCGCCCCGGCCTGTGCGCTGGCCCGGATACCCGCCGTGTCCGGGCGCAGCGAGGCGCCGTGGCGACGGGCGCCGCGGACGACGACGAACAGATAGACCCCGGCCATACCGCACTGGGCGATGACGGTGCCCCAGGCGGATCCCGCTATGCCGAGTCCGGCACCGTAGACCAGTCCGACGTTGAGGGCCGCGTTGGCGACGAAACCGCCGACGGCGACATACAGCGGTGTCCGTGTGTCCTGGAGTCCCCGCAGTACGCCGGTCGCGGCGAGCACGACCAACATCGCGGGAACACCGAGCATGGAGATCCTCAGATAGACCGTCGCATACGGGGCGGCCGTCGCTGAGGCGCCGAAGACGTCCACGATGCCGGGTGCCGTGGGCAGCACGAGGGCGATGACGGCGGCTCCTATCAGCAGGGCCAGCCAGATGCCGTCCATGCCCTGTCGGATGGCGGCTCGCAGATCGCCGGCGCCCACGCGGCGGGACACGGCGGCCGTGGTGGCGTAGGCGAGGAACACGAAGACGCTCACCGCGGTGGTGAGCAGCGCCGAGGCGACACCGAGTCCGGCCAGCTGGGCGGTGCCGAGATGGCCGACGATCGCACTGTCGGCCATCACGAAGAGCGGCTCCGCGACGAGTGCTCCGAAGGCCGGGAGGGCCAGCCGGACGATCTCCCGGTCATGTCGGCGTCGGGTGGCGTCGGGTGGCGCGGGAGTCTGTGTCACGGCCACCAATCTAATCGTCCACAGGTAAGAGCTGCAATGTGATTCTGGTCCTTACTCGCGCTCACCCGGGGCCGGACACGGTGTCCCCTTCGCGGTGATCTTGATCCTGCCGGGAAAGTTTTTCTTCTGCACAGCCGGTGGATGGTAAAGCCGCAGCTCAGGTGGCATCCCTCGGATCGCTTGAGGGCTTGTTCACAGGGCTGTCCACCGTGTCGTGCACAGGTTTCGCGGAGTTCTCCACAGCATAGGGGCCGTCGTCCACATGGCCTGTGGATAACCAGATTGGCTGACGCCTCCGAGGGGCCTAACGTGGTGCGGCGCCCACTCCCTCCTCCGCCTTTGGAAAGGACGCGAAAAGACGCGTCCGAACCGGAGCTGGGCATCTCGCTTTGTCAGTGTCGTGCCCTAGAAAAGAGGGGCACGGCGAGGTCCGCGCGGCGGACGGGAGGAGGCGGGCCGGTGAGCATTTCCGAGCCCTTGGACGGTCCGTGGGCCGACAGCGGTCCCAGCGATCGTGTTCCCGCCTCCCGCCGCGGCCGTGAGGGCGGCCGAGGCCGTGACGAGCAGCATGAGCGGGGCTCCGACGGCGGTGCCTGGGAGAGCGGCGGTGCCGCCTTCGAGCGGGTACCGCCGCAGGACCTGGACGCCGAGCAGTCGGTCCTGGGCGGCATGCTCCTGTCCAAGGACGCGATCGCCGATGTCGTCGAGGTCCTCAAGGGCCATGACTTCTACCGGCCCGCGCACGAGACGATCTACCAGGCGATCCTCGATCTCTACGCCAAGGGCGAGCCGGCCGACCCCATCACGATCGGCGCCGAGCTGACCAAACGGGGCGAGATCACCAAGGTCGGCGGCGCCCCGTATCTGCATACTCTGGTGCAGACGGTCCCGACCGCGGCGAACGCCGAGTACTACGCGCAGATCGTGCATGAGCGCGCGGTGCTGCGCCGCCTGGTCGAGGCGGGTACGCGTATCACCCAGATGGGGTACGCGGCCGACGGCGACATCGACGAGATCGTCAACACCGCCCAGGCGGAGATCTTCGCGGTCACCGAGCAGCGGACGGCCGAGGACTACCTTCCGCTCAGCGAGATCATGGAGGGTGCGCTCGACGAGATCGAGGCGATCGGCTCGCGGTCCGGGGAGATGACCGGTGTGCCGACCGGCTTCACCGACCTCGACCAGCTCACCAACGGTCTGCACCCCGGCCAGATGATCATCATCGCGGCCCGCCCCGCCATGGGTAAGTCGACGCTGGCCCTGGACTTCGCCCGCGCCGCGTCCATCAAGAACGACCTGCCGAGCGTGATCTTCTCGCTCGAAATGGGCCGCAACGAGATCGCGATGCGTCTGCTGTCCGCCGAGGCACGCGTGGCGCTGCACCACATGCGGTCCGGCACGATGACGGACGAGGACTGGACCCGTCTGGCGCGCCGTATGCCGGACGTGTCGGCCGCTCCCCTCTACATCGACGACTCGCCGAACCTGTCGATGATGGAGATCCGCGCGAAGTGCCGCCGTCTCAAGCAGCGCAACGACCTGAAGCTGGTCATCATCGACTATCTCCAGCTGATGCAGTCCGGCTCCAAGCGGTCCGAGAGCCGCCAGCAGGAGGTCTCGGACATGTCGCGAAACCTGAAGCTGCTGGCCAAGGAGCTGGAGCTGCCGGTGATCGCGCTCTCCCAGCTCAACCGTGGCCCCGAGCAGCGGACGGACAAGAAACCGATGGTGTCCGACCTGCGTGAGTCCGGTTCGATCGAGCAGGACGCGGACATGGTCATCCTGCTGCACCGCGAGGACGCCTACGAGAAGGAGTCGCCGCGCGCGGGCGAGGCGGACATCATCGTCGGCAAGCACCGAAACGGCCCCACGGCCACCATCACGGTCGCCTTCCAGGGCCACTACTCCCGCTTCGTGGACATGGCCCAGACCTGACGTCCGGCTTGTAGGGTCTCAGATTTCATGTCGGAATCTCATGGCTGATGTCGGGTCAGAGTCGGATGCGACACCGTCTTGAGACTCGCAGGTCATGTCGTCACTCGTTTGGGTGAAGCCCTGAGCGAGTGATCCCGCCCGGTGTGTCGTAAGCGGCAGCGTGCTGTCGAAGGCACCGGAGTGGGGTGGGGGCATGGAGGCTGCGGTCAGCATCCGCCGGCAGGACGGTACGGCTGAAGACCGAGCGTGGGCGTCCACGACAGCGCGGTCAATCGAGTCGGCTGCTCCGTGGCGGACGTTCCGCTGGTACATGGGGCAGAAGCACTACTCCGGCACGTACTGGTCGGCGACGGTCGGGGATCTCGTGATCTACGAGTCGCGACTGGAGCTCGCCCGGCTGTTGTTCGCCGACTTCGACGCTTCGGTACGCGGCATCGTGGCCCAGCCGTTCCTCCTGAAGAAGGTGGTGGAGGGGAAGGTCCGCAAGCACATCCCGGATTACTTCCTGGTGACCGAGGATGGCCCGATCGTCGTGGACGTGAAGCCGCGGCGGCGGCTGGACGATCCGGTCACGGAGCTTGTGACCGACCGGCGGGCAGCCGGGCCAGCGTTGCTGCCACAGATCCGTCAGAAGCACCCGCACATCTCCAGTCAGTGGAGCCGCGACTGGCCCCCCAAGCAGGGGAGGCCGCCGAGCAGGTGGGAGAGAGCGCGGTCAGTGGATTTGATGCTTTCTATGCTGGTGCCCACGTTCACTCGTTGGGGGACTCCGTTGCCGGTGGGATACCGCACCGCCAGCAGTCGTTCGCGTGGTCGTCCTGACAGACGTAGCCGATGGCACCATCCACGCACCATTCGGCGGCCTTCTCGGACAGCAGGTCGGGCCCGGCAAGGAGCAGCCGACGAAATTCCGTGGTGTCCGCAATGTCGGCCGGGCGGTTGGTGAACCACTCGTCGAACCAAGGCTTGTCCTGGTGTATGCGCCAGTGCGCATTCTCCCGGTCGTCGACAGCCGTAAGGAACCGATCGACGATGCGCCCCCAACTCGGTGCTCCGAACCAGCCGTTGTCGGACGCACAGAAGGATTCGATCAGGGTTCGCAGGCCGAACTCCTTCTCGCGAAGGCAGTACCTTCGCCCCCATGAGATCGCGACCTGTGCCATCTCTGCGAGTTCTTCCCGCGGATCAACCTCGTGCGCCGGGTCGTCAGGGTTGTGGCAGGCAAGCCCGAGCTCGAGTACGGACTGCCCTGTCGGTAGAACCCGGGACGGGTTGACGATCGCGAGACCGAGACCGATCCAGTCGACATGGTCGAACGACAGCATCGAGCGCACGAGTCGGGTGGTAGCCGTGTTGATCCGCATCATTGTGCCGTCGTGGAGCGGACTCTTCCCGGCATGCCAGTTCTCGACGGGTGTGTTGCGCCACACGGCGAGCGTGATGCGGGTGGCAGCGAGCCACAGCAGGGCGTCGTCGTCGAGGTGCCCGAACCGCTTGGCACACTCCTGGGCGCCGTAGGTGATCAACTCTTCCGGTTTCGGCCACCTGTGGCTGTCGGGCTCTTCAGGCCCTTCAGGCGCGTACTCGTAGTCGTCGGCGTACCGTCGAGGATCGCGCTCAACTCGGCTGCGCTGTAAGCCTCGCTGTACTCGGAGCTGTCCGGCTCCTCGACGGTGTACATGTCGTGGTCCCAGGAGACGTACACGTCGCCCCAGAGCACGACGTCATCGCACTCGCTGGCGTTGTCCGTCACAACCGGCCTGATGGTGATCGGGGCAGTACGCCCGTCGGTTCGCTCGCCGTCCTTCTTGGCGGCCCATGCGGTGATGATCCCGAGCGGCTTCGGAAGGAGAGGGCCGACCTCGGTGATGCTGAACGGCTCGTCGTCGTCATCGGTGTCGAACCGGCTGTTGACGAACGCGACCGCCTCGGACGGCGTGCTGACGATGGACTGGGTACCACTCTGGTTGTCAACCACTCGCCACAACGCGCTGTTCTTCACGATGCTCTCCGATCGCGGTGAATGCACCCGGGGCGGGTGCGATGCACCGGGTCGCTCGATACTGACTCCGACTAGGTACTCAAAGGGGCCGGGCTGACAGGCTGCACTCGTGGCCCTCAACGATGCCTGGACGCTGGTTGGGCCGAAACCACCCCCGAGCAGGCCAGGGAGGCTGCCGTTCTCCGGTGTTGGCGGCCTCGGGACCGGCCCCATCCCGCCGCACTCTAAGCGCAGGATCTGACAACTCCGGCCGGGCAGCACGTTCATGTGGTCGAAAATGAGCGCATGGACGTCCCTGAGCTGCTCGAAGCAGCTTTCCTGCTGGTTCCGGAAGAGACCGCCACCGAGAACGACATCACGGTGGGAGACGTCTGGGACTACCTCGTTCACGACGAGTGGGAGATCGCCCTGGGTCTGCTGGAGGAGTTTGGGCATGCTGGCTCGCTCCCTTTGGCTTTCTGGGAGAAGCTCGCCGAAGCGGCCGATCAGCTCCAGTTGGAGCGGAGTGCAGCTTGGTGCCCTTGGCGATGCTCCGAGCTTCGCAACGGCGTGATCAGGGCGGATTTGACGCTCCGCCCTGCCGCCGAGGCGCGACGCACGACGCCGATCTCCGGCGCGGGCGTTCTGCGGCCCATGTGGGACATCGGTCTCCTCTCACCCACCGGCGGACATGCGGTCAGCATCGCTGGGCTGTGGGTTGAGAACATGCCCATGCTGGAGCCCGGCGGGCGAGCCACGGTTCGCCTTGTGCCCCTCGCTCCCTCCCACTGGACACACGTCCAGCCCGGCCAGCAGATCAACATGCACGAGGACCGAGCCGTGGCCGGCACCGCAGTCATCCTGGAGGTTTGCCGCCCTGCCACCGCCACGCCCGCGCGATGACATGAACTGCTTGCCGGTGCACGTATCTCCATACGTGGTGGTGCACTCAGACCGGGACGCAGACGAGTGGTGCAGCCTGCTGGACAGCCTGAGGAAATGACACTGCTCTGAGACAGCCGCCCGCCGACACGTCGTGAGACCGAAGAGGAACGTCCAGGTCACAGCGTCGGCGCCTGACACCGAAAGTGAGAACCTACACGGCTCCCCTCAGCTCGCTTGGAAGAATGCGAGCGGGATCGCGCTGGTGGTGAACCAGTCCTCGGCGGTGTAGAAGCTCAGATAGATGCGTATGCGGCCGTCGCCATTGCGCTGCGCCGACAGGGACTGTCCATTGCCGAGCACCCAGTACCGCGCCGTCGGCGCCGACCAGCAGGTCATACGTCGCGCTGCTGCCATCGGTGAAGTGCAGCAGTTCCTCGTCGGCGAATTCGAACGTGCACCCCCAGCGCACCGTGTGCGGCGGGAGGGAGTCCGCACGCGCTGGCCAGGGGCGAGGCCGTGGTGGCCGCGTTGGACAGCTTTGAGGTGGACGCCATCATGCCGGTGGTCACCGCGGTCGACGCATATGTGATCGGCGCGGTGCGCCGGGAGATCGCCGAACGGCGTGCCGAGCGGGCCACCGGGATGGACGAGAGGCACTGGCAGGCCTCCCTCGGTCCCTATCTGGAGCGGGCCTTCGCCACCGGGCGATTTCCCGCGCTGGCCACGGTGGTGCACGATGCCGCCCATCTGGACGCCGACCGCACCTTCCGGATGGGCCTCGACTTCCTGCTCGACGGCATCGAGGCCCGTATCTCCAAGTGAGGGAAAAAACATCCCGGGGATCCGCTGGCCGGCTGAGTGGGATGCCCAGGGAGTCCTGGGCCCGCGCCGGTCACCACGGCGGTGATCCGCGACGCCCCGGAAATGGGCTCGACCCGGGCGTGCTCGCCGGGTGGACTTGGGGGCATGACGACAGCACAGGAAGAACTGCTTCCCGGTACCCGCCGGGCTCTGCTGCACCGTGTCGCCGTGGCGCAGGCCGAGGGGCGGGCCCCGTCCGTGGTCGCCGCGGTGGTCCGGGGCGGACGGACGGTGTGGCACGGCTCGTGCGCCTCGCCGGACGGGCGTGCTCCGGACGAGCATGTGCAGTACCGGATCGGCTCGATCACCAAGACCTTCACCGCCGTCCTCGTCCTGCGGCTGCGCGACGAAGGCCTGGTGGACCTCGGCGACCCGCTGGAGAAGCATCTGCCCGGCACCGGCGCGGGAGAGGCGACCCTCGCCGAACTGCTGGCGCACACGGGCGGGCTGGCGGCCGAGTCACCCGGGCCCTGGTGGGAGCGCACCCCCGGATCGCTGCGCCCAGACCTTGCGGATGTGCTCGGCCGGCAGCCGTTGCTGCATGCGGCCGGTCGGCGGTTCCACTACTCGAACCCCGGCTACACCTTGCTGGGAGCCCTGGTCGAGGAACTGCGCGGAGCCCCCTGGGAGGAGGTTCTCCGGCGTGAAGTGCTCGAACCTCTGGGCCTGCACCGCACGAGTGTCCATCCGGAGGCCCCGTATGCCGACGGCTGGGCCGTCCATCCCTGGGCCGATGTGCTGCTGCCCGAACCGGCCGAGGACCTCGGCCGGATGGCTCCGGCCGGACAACTCTGGTCCACCACGGGGGACCTGGCCCGCTTCGCGGCCTTTCTGGTCCAGGGGGACGACCGGGTGCTGGGCGCCGAGTCGCTTCTGGAGATGCGCACTCCGGCGGCTCCTCCCTCGACCGCCGATGTAGCAGCCGGGTACGCCTACTGCCTGGGGTTGGAGGTCCGGCGCTCGGGTGAGCGGCTCCTCGTCGGGCACACGGGGTCCCTGCCGGGCTTTCTCGCATGCCTCACCCTCGGCGTGGAGGACGATGTCGCCGCCGTGGTCCTGGCCAACTGCACCTCCGGACCGCTGCTGACGGCCGTGGGGGCCGATCTCGTCCGGATCGTGGCCGAGGCCGAGCCCAGGTTCCCCGAGCCGTGGTGCCCGCTGCGCGAGGCCGATCCAGCGGTCCTGGAGCTGGCGGGACAGTGGTACTGGGGGACCCAGGGCTTCGCTCTCCGGGTCACCGCGGACGGGCTCCTCTCGCTCGAACCGCTGTCCGGCTCCGGTCGGCGGTCACGGTTCCGGGCGAACGGCGACGGCACCTGGCGGGGACTGGACGGCTACTACACCGGAGAGCCGCTGCGGGCCGTACGGCGCCCGGACGGATCGGTGAGCCATCTGGACCTGGGATCGTTCGTCTTTACGCGTCAGCCGTACGAGGAGGGTGCGCCGGTCCCCGGCGGGGTGGATCCCCGGGGATGGCGGGGGAACGGGATCGGCTAGACATTGCCGTTCAGCAGTGCCGCCTGGCGGGGCGCGGTTTCACGTGAAACCGCGCCCCTTCGTGCCCTTCCAGGCATCTGTGCAGCTGTCCTGGGACCGGTCGCATCCAGGCCGTCCAGACCGTCCAGGCTGTTCAGAGCTGGAATTTGAAGCCCACATGGGAGGCTTCGAAGCCCAGGGCCTTGTAGAAGCGATGGGCGTCGGTGCGGCTGGTGTCGGAGGTGAGCTGGACCAACTGGCAGTTCTGACGCCGGGATTCGTCAAGGGCCCACTGGACGAGCCGGGTACCCAGACCGCTGCCGCGTTCTTCGGCGTGGATGCGTACCGCTTCGATGATCGAGCGGGTCGCACCCTTGCGGGACAGCCCCGGAATGATCGTGAGCTGGAGGGTCCCGATGATGCGCCCGTCGCGGACGGCGACCATCAGATGTTGGTTTGGGTCGGCGTCCACCCGTTGCAGCGCGGCCAGATAGGGCGTCGGATCCTCCGGGGACTCCCGTAGGGCACCGAGAGGGTCGTCCGCGAGCAGGGCGACGATGGCGGGGATGTCGTCCGCGAGGGCGCGTCGTATCTCAAGATCTGCCATGTCCGCAGCCTAGGGTCTGGGTGCCTCGGAGGGGGTGGGGAGCAGGCGGTTCCAGGTGGGCACATTCAGAGACTCGACCACCCGGACGAGGGGCTCCAGCTCCGGATTCTTCGCCGCCTCGTCGAGCGCCTCACGCAGCGCGGCGTCATTGGTGGGGCGGGCCTCCTCAAGGAGCCGGAGACCGGCCTCGCTCACCTGGGTGTAGATGCCGCGGCGGTCGGTGGGGCAGAGGTAGCGCGCCAGGAGGCCGCGGTCCTCCAGCCGGGTGACCAGCCGGGTCGTGGCGCTCTGGCTGAGGACCACCGCGTCGGCGACCTGCTTCATCTGGAGCATGCCGCCCACCCCGCTGCGCTGTCGGCTGAGCACATCGAGCAGCGAGTACTCCCGCACGCTCAGTCCGTGCCGGGCCTGAAGGGCTCGCTCGACATGGGCCTCGATCCTCCCGTGCAGCAGAGAGAGGGCGCACCAGCCCTGAGCGAGCGCGGTGAGCGCGGGGTCGGTCGCTGTCATGGCGTTCTCCTCCATCCCGGAGCGGCTCCTGACCAGGATAGAGCACGGCCGCAATAGACCGCTGTTGCATATATCAGGCGTCTGCAATTATTGTGTGAGGGCACAACGAGCCCATGCAATCGTTTGGAAGGTAACTGCCCGATGCCTCTCGCGCTTCTGGCCCTCGCCATGGGGGCCTTCGGAATCGGAACCACTGAGTTCGTGATCATGGGCGTGCTGCCCGAGGTGGCGGGGGACTTCGGGGTGTCCATTCCCACCGCTGGACTGCTGGTGACCGGCTACGCCCTGGGAGTGATGTTCGGCGCCCCGGTCATGACCGCGCTCGGGACCAGGGTGACCCGCAAGCGGATGCTGATGCTGCTGATGGGTCTGTTCATCATCGGCAACCTGCTCTCCGCCGTCGCCCCCACCTTCTGGCTCATGCTGGCCGGCCGGGTGGTGGCCTCGCTGGCCCACGGTGCCTTCTTCGGTATCGGCTCGGTGGTCGCGGCCGAACTCGTCGCTCCGGAGAAGAAGGCCGGCGCCATCTCGATGATGTTCAGCGGTCTGACCGTCGCCAATGTCGTCGGAGTCCCGCTCGGCACGCTCATCGGACAGTCCGCGGGCTGGCGGATCACCTTCGCACTCGTTGCCGCGCTCGGCGTGCTCGGACTCCTCGGTGTCGCGAAGCTCGTCCCCGAGATGCCCAAGCAGGAAGGCGTCCATCTGCGTCATGAGCTGGCCGCCTTCAAGAATGTGCAGGTGCTGCTCGCCATGGCGATGACCGTTCTCGGCTTCGGCGGTGTCTTCGCCGCCATCACCTACATCGCGCCGATGATGACGCATGTGGCGGGCTTCGCCGACGGCTCGGTCACCTGGCTGCTGGTCCTCTTCGGCCTCGGCATGGTCGGGGGCAACCTCGTCGGCGGCCGTTTCGCGGACCGCGCGCTGATGCCGATGCTCTACACATCGCTCGGCGGGCTCGCCCTGGTGCTCGCGCTGTTCACGATGACCGCGCACCACAAGGCCCTCGCCGCTCTCACCATCGTGCTGATCGGCGCCCTCGGCTTCGCGACCGTGCCGCCGTTGCAGAAGCGGGTCCTGGATCACGCCCACGGTGCCCCGACTCTCGCCTCGGCCGCGAACATCGGCGCCTTCAACCTGGGCAACGCCCTCTCGGCCTGGCTCGGCGGCATCGTCATCTCCGCCGGTCTCGGCTACACCGCCCCGAACTGGGTGGGCGCCGTACTCGCCCTGGCCGCCCTGCTGCTCGCCTTTCTCTCGGCCGCTCTGGAGCGCCGTGAGACGCACTCGGCAGCGGCCCCGGCCATGGGGACGCCGAGCGATCGACAGGCTGCCATGCAGCGTTGAGCGGGTCCTCCCGCGCATGGGGAACGTGTGCCTCCGAGTCTCGGAGGCACACGTTCCGTGCTGTTGGGCTCAGCCCGCCGCGACGGTCACCGGAGCGAAGCGCCGTGTCCAGTCGCCCGGCAGATCCGGGATGCCGCAGGTCATGACCGTGTTCAGGCCGACGGAGGCGAGACCGCGCTCCTTCAGCCAGGCCAGCAGTTCCTTGTGCCGCACATCGACATCCGTGCGCAGGGGGCGGTCGGTACGGGCGGCGAGTGAGGCAATGAGCGCCTTGGCCGTGTCGGTGTCCCGGGCGATGAGCGGACCCACGACCTGCGTCTCCATATTGGGCCATGCGGCCGCGTACCCGGTGATCCGCCCGTTCTCCTCGGCCACCCGCAACTGGTCGGCGAAGGCGGGCAGTCGTGTGATCACATGGGTGCGGTCGGCGCCGAAGACCTCCTCGTCGAGCCGGACCAGCGTGACGAGGTCCTCTCCGGTGGCCGGGCGGGTGTGAACGGGGGACGGTGGCCCGCCCGCCGTGAAGTGCCCCAGCACCATCTCGGAGCTTCCGATGGCCTTGAAGCCGAGTTCCTCGTAGAGAGGGCGGCCGAGCGGGGTCGCATACAGGGTGAGGGGGGTGGCGCCCGCCTCCGTCACCAGCTGCCGCATCAGCCGATGTCCCACGCCCTGGCGGGCATGCCGCCGGGCGACCAGCACCATGCCGATGGCCCAGAGGTCCGGACGGTACTGAGATCCGTACTCGGTGACGACGCAGGCCGCGACAAGTCCGCCTTCGGGGTCGTCGATGCCGTATCCCTTTCCGGCGGCCAGGAGCAGGCCCCATTTGTGTTCTTCCCGGGGCCACCCCCGGTCCTCGGACAAGTCGGCGCAGACGGTGAGATCGCGAGGCGCCAGACGGCGGATGGGCAGAGCGCTGAGGGGAGGTGTCGACACGCAGGTCAGGCTGTCCGACAGGAGCCACTGACGTCCACCGCTTTGCTGAGGAACGCACACGCTTTTGGCCATGCCATGCCCCAACTCGGCGCGGAGACAAGCGTTTCACGTGAAACAGAGAGGGGCGGATCCGGGCTTCCTCCGAAGGGCGTGCCTGAATTGGTTCGGGGAACGCCGTAGTTGAGGGAATTGCTTGCCGGGACGGCTCTTCTTTGCCCGGAGGCCAAGGGGGTACTTGTGTATGAGACGGCGACCGGTATGGTCGAGTCCAGTTCGTGTCTGGTGCGATGTGCACATGTTCCATCGGGCAGGAACACAGGCCGATGCAGCTTAACCGGATGGAGAGATCGAAGACCCGCATTTTCTGTTAGACGGCCGGACTGGGGTCCGGGGTGCGATGCTGCGGTCCGAGTACTGCGGCCAATGTCACACTCTCGCCTTACTTGTCCGTACGCAGCGGGAACACGGGTTGAATGAGGCCGCATTGACCATCAGGGACTGAACGGGGAAAAGACGCAAGGCCCACGGCGTGGAAACCGACGCGCGTCGACAGGGAAAGTGCGGGGACCGACCGAAAGATGTTCGAGGCGAGGCAGACCATGGACGCTCCGACCACCACATCGGCCGACAACGGCACGTCCGGTGGCAGCGGCGGAGGCGGCTGGTTCACGCCCCGCAAGCAGCCCCAGACGCCCCCGAGCGGTGAGCAGGAGACACCCGAGGGCAGCCGCCTGGCGGCGATGCGTCCTGTCGGTCGGCAGACGGCGGAGGACACCGGCGAGCGGTCACGAATACCCCGCACCGCCCCCGAGACGGCTCCGCCGCCGCGCTCCCTCACCGAGCCCGAACCGTCCCATGAGACGGCCGCCCCGGCAGCCCACCCGAACCAGCCGGTGCCGGGCCCCTCCCAGGACGCCACCCCCGCTTCCGACCCTTCAGAGAGCGCGGACTCCGACGCCCCGCGGACCGAGGTCTCCGCCGCTCCCGAGGTCTCCCGGGCCGAGGCTCCCACCGCCTCCGGCCGCCCGCGGTCCGCCGAGCCGGAGTTCGCAGGCTGGACGCGGTCCGCCGAGCCCGAGGTTGTCGGCTGGTCGCGAGCCGCCGAGCCCGAGGTCCCCGGCTGGTCTCCACCCGCAGTCCCCGGCGCCCCCGGCCTCCGGTGGACCACCGACCCCCTCGGCACAACCCCCCGGACCGGTCCCACCGACCCCACGGAGTCCTCCTCCGCCCTCCCGCCGGAGATACCGGTCGACGCCCTGGCCGCCGAACCGGCTCCCGCGGAACCGGGCACCGACGGCCTGGGCGAGCCGGGAGCCGCCGTTGGAACACCGGACCCCGAGCCCCAACCGTCCCCCGACGCCGTGCTGGTCCGGCGCACCATGGCCGAGGTCGGACCCGTGGCCGACAAGGTCACCTCGTACTTCTACGCACTGCTCTTCGTCCGTCACCCCGATCTGCGGTCGCTCTTCCCCGCCGCGATGGACACCCAGCGGGACCGGCTGCTCAAGGCGCTGCTGACCGCCGCGGAGCACATCGACAACACCGAGGTCCTGGTCGCCTATCTCCAGAACCTCGGCCGCGGACACCGCAAGTACGGCACCCGGGCCGAGCACTACCCGGCCGTCGGGGAGTGCCTCATCGGAGCGCTGAGCAAGTACGCCGCCGCGATCTGGGACGACGAGACCGAGGCCGCGTGGGTGCGGACGTACACCACGATCTCCCAGGTGATGATCGACGCGGCGGCCGCGGACGAGTTGCGTGCCCCGGCCTGGTGGTACGCGGAGGTCGTCTCGCACGACCTGCGGACGCCGGACGTCGCGGTGATCACCGTCCGGCCCGACCAGCCGTACCCGTTCCTGGCGGGCCAGTACACCAGCCTGGAGACGCCCTGGTGGCCGCGGGTGTGGCGCCACTACTCCTTCGCCTCGGCACCGCGGTCCGACGGACTGCTCACCTTCCATGTGAAGGCCGTCCCGGCGGGCTGGGTCTCCAACGCGCTGGTCCACCGGGCCCGCCTCGGCGACATCATCCGGCTCGGCCCGCCCACCGGCACCATGACCGTCGACCACACCACGGACAGCGGACTGCTCTGCCTCGGCGGCGGCACCGGCATCGCGCCCATCAAGGCCCTGGTCGAGGATGTCGCGGAACACGGTGAGCGGCGCCGGGTCGAGGTCTTCTACGGCGCCCGCACCGGCCACGATCTGTACGACATCGACACCATGCTGCGGTTGCAGCAGAGCCACCCCTGGCTTGCGGTCCGACCGGTCGTCGACGAGCAGGCGCACGCCCAGCTGCCGGACGTCATACGCGACTACGGCCCGTGGAACGAGTACGACGCCTATCTCTCGGGTCCGCCCGGCATGATCCGCAGCGGTGTGGACGCGCTCCGGCACATCGGTGTCCCCTCGGAACGGATTCGCCATGATGCGGTGGAGGAACTGGCGCTCGCTGGTGCGCAGGATCTCTAGGGTTGCGTCCCCGAACGCCGTGTCCTCGGTATCAGCCCAGGTCGGGGGCGTGCATCGCGCGTACGCCCTCGATGTTGCCGTCCAGATAGTGCCGTAGCGACAGCGGTACGAGATGGACCGACGCGATACCCACGCGGGTGAAGGGCACCCGTACGATCTCGTACTCGCCGCTGGGCTCCTCGACCTCGGGACCGTGCCGTAGACGCTCGTCCATGGACTCGAGACGACAGACGAAGAAGTGCTGGACCTTCACACCGGTCGATCCGCCGTTCTCACCGATGTGCTCGACCGTGTCCACAAAGCAGGGCACCACGTCGACGATCTTGGCCCCGAGTTCCTCGTGCACCTCACGGTGGAGCGCGTCGACCACCGTCGTGTCCGTGGGCTCCACCCCGCCGCCCGGGGTGACCCAGTAGGGGTCGACTCCGGGCTTGGTCCGCTTGATCAGGATCAGGTCGTCACCATCGAGCAGGATGGCGCGGGCAGTGCGCTTGACCACGGGGCGAACGGTCATGGGTGAAATGTGGCCCCGCATGTTCCACGTGAAACATCCCCCACCCCACATGGCGCCGAACCCGATGTGAACAAGGGGTGGACCGGTGCGGATTCCTGCCCGGCGCTCAGCCCCAGGAGGCCGCCGTCCGCAGCAGCCACTCATGGGCACGGGCGATCGGGGGCATGGCCAGCGTCCCCGTGCGGACCGCCAGGAAATAGGTCCGCAGCGGAGGCACCGCCGGTTCGTACAGGGCGATGATCTCGCCCCGCTCCAGCGCGGAGGCACAGAGATAGCGCGGCAGCACGGCGAGCCCGGCTCCGGTGGCCGCACAGGCGAGCACCGCCCGCAGATCGGGGACGATCACCGCGCCGGGGGAAGTCGGCCGTGAGTCGAAGACGGAGGCCCAGTAGCGGGTGACAAAGGGCAGCGACTCATGGACCTCGACCACCGGAAGGTTCTCCAGCAGCCGCGCGTCCCGGTGATGGCCCCCCGAGGAGCCGATACGGGAGACCCAGCGGGGGGCCGCGACCAGGATGTGCTCCTCGTCGCAGAGCGGGGTCGCGGTGAGCAGGGCCCCGCGCGGGCGTGTCGTGGTGATGGCCAGGTCGTGGTGCCCGGCGGCAAGCCCTTCCAGGGTCTCCTCGGCGTTCCCGAAGGAGGCGCGGAGGGCGGGTCCCTGGCCGTCCGACCCGGTCAGCTCGGCCAGTGCGGGAAGGGCCCGCTCGGCGGTGAACTCCGGCGGCCCCGCCAGATGGAGCGTGCGCAGCGACGACCGCTCGTCGAGCCCGGCCTCGGCGATCTCGACCAAGGCGTCGAGATGCGGGGCGGCCTTGTGCGCGAGTTCGTCGCCGATGGACGTGGGGGTCACGCCACGGGCCTGGCGCAGAAAGAGGGGGCGGCCCAGCTGTCGTTCGAGGGTGCGTATCTGGGAGGTGACCGCGGGCTGCGAGAGGCCGAGCAGTGCCGCGGCGCGGGTGAAGGAACCGGCCCGGTGCACCGTCACAAAGGTGCGCAGCAGGGCCAGATCCATGGTGCTCCCTCCCGTCCCCGCACCTCGCCGTCGCGCGTTCCGGCACCGCGCGATGCTGCCCCACTATAAATATGTCGATAGGCCTCTGTCGCTACCGTGATTGGACACTGACACAGAGTCAACTAGCCTTGTTGGCGCGGTTCTCCGCGCAGGGAACCGGGACGGTCCGAGCCACGAGGGGGGAGGTTCGGACCGTCCGTTCTGCGTAGCGGGGTCCGCCGGGAACCGTAGGGGTCCTGGACGGGCCCGCGGCCCGGCCGCGCGCCGTGGAACGGGCGACCCGGTCACTCCGCCGATGTGTCGAGCGCGCCCAGCAGGTCGGCCACCAGGTCCTCGGGATCCTCGGCGCCCACCGAGAGGCGGATGAAGCCCTCCGGGACCGCGTCGCCGCCCCAGCGGCCGCGTCGTTCGGCCGTGGACCGCACCCCTCCGAAACTGGTCGCGTCGTCGACGAGACGAAGGGCGTCCAGGAAGCGGTCGGCCCGGGCCCGGCTGGGCAGGGTGAAGGACACCACACACCCGAAGCGCCGCATCTGCCGCGCCGCGATCCGGTGCGAGGGATCGTCGGACAGGCCCGGATACCGCAGCCCCGACACCTCGGGGCGGCCGCGCAGCGCCTCCGCCACGGCCAGCGCGGTGGCCGACTGCCGGTCCGCGCGCAGACGCAGGGTGGCCAGTGAGCGATGGGCGAGCCAGGCCTCCATGGGCCCCGGGATCGCACCGACGATCTTGCGCCAGCGCCGTACGGCGGCCATCGCCCCGGCGTTGGCGGAGGCCACATAGCCGAGCAGGAGGTCGCCGTGCCCGGTGAGCATCTTGGTGCCGCTGGCCACGGAGAAATCCGCGCCCAGCTCCAGGGGCCGCTGGCCGAGCGGTGTCGCCAGGGTGTTGTCGACGGCCACCAGAGTTCCCCGGGCGTGTGCCGCTGCCACCAGGCGCCGTATGTCGCAGACGTCCAGCCCCGGGTTCGACGGGGTCTCGATCCACAGCAGCCGTGCCCCCTCCAGCACATCGAGCTGGGCGTCGTCACCGGTCGGCGCGGTGCGCACCTCGATGCCGAACGCGGTCAGCTGCTCGGCCACCAGCGGAAGCACCTGATAGCCGTCACTGGGCAGGACCACGCTGTCGCCGGCGCGGAGCTGGGAGAAGAGCACCGCCGAGATCGCGGCCATGCCCGAGGCGAAGGCCAGCGTCTCGACGCCCTCCTCACCCGGTGCCTCCAACTCGCCGAGGGCGCGCTCCAGATGCGTCCAGGTGGGATTCTCGTCCCGCCCGTAGGTGTAGGGGCCGGTCGGCTCACCGGGCAGATGGAAATGGGCGGCGAACACCGGACCGGGCAGGGTCGGTTCGTGTCTCACCGGCTCGGGCAGCCCGGCCCGGACCGCCCGGGTGCCGTCGCCGTATGCCGGACCGGTGGTCTCCCCTGTGGTCATACCGCCCATCCCTCCAGCTGCTCGCGTACCGCGGCGAGCAGGCCGGGGCTCGCCGCCTCCATCATCTCAAGACAGGCCTCGAAACCCTCCGTGCCCCCGTAGTACGGGTCGGGCACATCGAGGTCGTCGCCGACGGCCGGGTCGTACGAGCGCAGAAGCCTGACCTTGGCGGCGTCCTCGGGGCCGGGGGCGAGGCGGCGGAGCGCCTTCTGATGGCCGGAGTCCAGGGCGATCACCAGATCGAGCCGGGAGAACCAGGAAGCCTGGAACTGGCGGGCGGTGTGCTCGCCGTCATAGCCGTTCTCCTCCAGTACGGCGACGGTGCGCGGATCCGCCCCGTCCCCCTCGTGCCAGCCGCCCGTGCCGGCGCTGTCGACCTCGACCAGGCCGTCGAGACCGGCTTCCGCCAGCCGGGCACGGAAGACGGACTCCGCCATCGGGGAGCGGCAGATATTGCCGGTGCAGACGAAGCAGATGCGATAGGTCATACGGTCACTCAGTCCTCGTCGTCGGGCAGTATCAGATGCAGCGCCCAGGAGACGATCGAGATGATCAGGCCGCCCAGGACGGCGGTCCAGAAGCCCTCGACATGGAAACTCAGGTCCAGTTTGCCCGCCACCCACGAGGTGAGCAGCAGCATCAGCGCGTTGACGACCAGGGTTATCAGGCCGAGCGTCAGGATGAAAAGGGGAAAGGTCAGTATCTTCACGACCGGCTTGACCAGGAAGTTCACCAGTCCGAAGATCAATGCGACCACGATCAGCGTGCCGATCTTCCGGCCCGTTCCCGAGCCGGTCAGGGTGATCTTGTCGAGAACCCAGACGGCGACGGCCAGGGCCCCCGCGTTGGCAAGCGTCTTGACTACGAAATTCTTCATGTGTCTGATCGTGGCAGATGTGACCGGGGACAAGTGGCGAGCAAGGACGGGCAGGAGCGATGAAGGCTTTCCGGCTGGACGAACTGGAGGCGGAGCGCGCCGCCCATGACGGCGCCTACCTCCAGTTCCTGCGGGAGCGGAACATGTCCGTCGGCCTGTACGCGCTCGACGCCGGGGACCTCGACCCGCAGAAGCCGCACCGGCAGGACGAGGTGTACTTCGTCGTCAGCGGCCGCGCCTCGATCACCGTGGGCCTGGAGACCACCCAGGTCGCACGCGGAAGCGTCGTCTATGTGCCCGCCGGGGTCGTCCACAAGTTCCATCACATCACCGAGGATCTGCGGGTGCTGGTGGTGTTCTCTCCGCCGGAGAGCTGAGCTCCGTCTCGGGGTTCTCTCAGGGGACGATCAGGGGAGGACAAGGGGCGCGAGACCCGCGTTCCGCCGCTGGGCGGCCCTAGCATCGAGTCAGGAAGAAAGACCCGGGTGCCAAGCTCCGCACAAGAACGCGGGGCGACGGGCGGACAGACAAGGACAGGGCGATGCGGGAGATCTTCACGGGGTTGCCGTGGTGGGTGAAGTGGATCGCGGTGCCGGTCATCGCCCTGGTCGTCTTCGGCAGCGTGATAGCGACCGTCGTGGGGTTCGTCGTCATGCTGCTGTTCAAGGTGCTGCTCTTCGTCGCCCTGGTCGGCGGACTGATCTACGTCGTACGGAAGTTCATGTCGAGTTCGTCGTCGCACGGCGACTGGTGAACCTCCCGGGGAGCACCCGGACCGAGGGCGCTCCGGGGAACGGCACAGGGATCTGCCGGCGGCCGTCACCGGGCCGCCGGTAACAGGAATCCGGGGTTCCCTCGGGCGGGGGAAGTTTTGCCCGGGACGCCGTCGAGGGCCGGTGGACGGCCGTTAAAGTCCGGAGCCCGGCGCGCGGCAGGCCCCGCGCGCGGTGCATCCCCTCCCGTGTTCTCGCACGGGAGGCCACCTCGTGCTCCGGGAGTTTCCTTTGGCCACGGTTGGCACCGCACCCGCATACTCGGCTGCCCCGCCCGCACAGCGGCGCACCTCGCCCGCGGAAGCGGACCTCTCGCCCGCACCGGCGCAGTCCACCACCCTGATCGGATCGGTGCAGCGGGCGATGCGGCTGCTGGAGGCCGTCGCCGAGCACGAGTACGGCGCTCCCGCCAAGCAGTTGGCCCGCGAGGTCGGTCTGGCGCTGCCCACCGCCTACCACCTGCTGCGCACCCTGACCCACGAGGGCTATCTGCGGCGGGAGAAGGGCCTGTTCTTCCTCGGGGAGGCCGTCGAGCGGCTGAGCGGCAGCGCGACCCAGCAGAAACGTCGCAGCATGATGAATGACGCCCTCGCACAATGGCGTGATTCGATCGGTGCACCTGTCTACTGCGCGGTCTATCGCGAGGGTGAGATCGAGGTCGTCGGAGTTGCCGACCGTCCGGACATCCCGGCGGTCGGGGCATGGGCCGACTTCCGGGAGACCGCGCATGCGCACGCGCTCGGCCAGAGCCTGCTGGCACAGCTCGACGAGGAGGCCCGCAAGGACCATCTCGACCGCTATCCGGTGCGGCCCCTCACCCCGTACACGGTGCGTGACAACCGCAGCCTGCTGAGCCGTCTGGGGCAGCTGGGGCGGAGGGAACCGGCCATCGAGCGGCAGGAGTACGCGCTCGGTACGGCCTGTGCCGCGGTCCCCCTCGCCGTCGGTCCGACGGCGGTGGCCGTGGCCATCTCCCTGCCGTCCTGCCAGTCCGACCGGCTGCTGTCGGCAGCCCGTCAGCTCCAGGCGGAGGTCGACCGGCTGCCCGGGACGCTCGGCCTCTCTATCAGCATCTGAAAACTCACTCCTTGTGATCTGCTGTGCACTTTCAGCAAACTTCCAGCAGGTGTCAGGGGTCCATTCCTGGCCAGTCGACGGCTACTGACGGGGTAGACGATGCGCGAGTCGGTGCAGGCAGAGGTCATGATGAGCTTTCTCGTGTCCGAGGAGCTCTCATTCCGCATTCCGGTGGAGCTGTGTTACGAGACCTGTGATCCGTATGCGGTGCGTTTGACCTTCCACCTGCCCGGGGACGCCCCGGTGACCTGGGCGTTCGGGCGTGAGCTGCTGGTGGACGGAGTGGGCCGGCCGTGCGGCGACGGCGATGTGCACATCGCCCCCGCGGAGTCGGACGCCTTCGGTGAGGTGCTGATCCGGCTCCAAGTGGGCCCCGACCGGGCCCTGTTCCGCTCCGGAGCGGTGCCTCTGGTGGCGTTTCTCGACCGTACCGACAAGCTGGTCCCGATCGGGCAGGAGGGTTCTCTCGCCGACTTCGACGCGCATCTGGACGAGGCGCTGGACCGGATCCTGGCGGAGGAGCAGAGCGCGGGGTGAGGCGCCATGCGGCGCTGTAACGGTTCCTCAGGCCGGTACGGCGTCCCGGGGCGGTGCGGGTGCGCCGGGGTGCCGTAACGCTTCTGCGGGGGTGTTTCCCGGCCGTGCAGGCCCCGGGGCGGTCAGCGCTTGCGGCGGCGGCCCCGTCCGCCGCGGGACGGGGCCGCCTCGCCCGTCCCCGGGCGGTCGGCCGAGACGACGGCGGCGGCCAGCAGCGTGGTCACCGGCACCGAGGCGACCAGCCCGATGGAGCCGATCAGTGTGCGCACGATCTCCTCGGCGACCAGCTCGCTGCCCGCGACCGAGGCCACACTGCTCTGCGCGATCGAGAAGAGCAGCAGCAGCGGCAGAGCCGCACCCGCGTACGCCAGGACCAGTGTGTTCACCACCGAGGCGATGTGGTCGCGGCCGATGCGGATGCCCGCGCGGTACAGGCCGCGCCAGCCCATCGACGGGTTGGCCTCGTGCAGCTCCCAGACCGCGGAGGTCTGGGTGACGGTCACATCGTCCAGGACACCGAGCGACCCGATGATGACTCCGGCCAGCAGCAGACCGCTCATGTCGATATGCGGGTACAGGCCGTGGATCAGGCCGGTGTTGTCGTCCGTGTTGCCCGTCAGGGCGGCCCAGCCGATGAACTCCGAGCCCAGAAGACCGATCAGCGACAGGGAGATGAGCGTGCCGAGTACGGCCACGGAGGTGCGGGCCGAGAGCCCATGGCACATATAGAGGGCGATCAGCATGATGGCGCTGGCCCCCACCACGGCCACCAGCAGCGGATTCTCGCCCTGGAGGATCGCGGGCAGGATGAAGAGGCTGAGCAGCAGAAAGCTCACCGCCAGGGCGATGAGCGCCATCACGCCGCGCATCCGGCCCACGACCACCACGGCCACCGCGAAGAGTCCGGCGAGCAGGGCCATGGGGAACGTGCGGTTCACATCGGTCACCGAGTACTGAAGGTCCCGGGGCGCGGAGGGCTCGTACGCGGCCACGACCTTCTCGCCCTGGTGCAACTGCCGGGACTGGTCAGGCTGGACGATCTCGGTGAACGTACGTCCCTTGTCCTTGCCGGTGTCCACCCGGACCGTCGCCTTCTTGCAGGTGCCGGTCCGCCCCGCCGGGGGCGATGTGCTGCCCGAGGGGGAGGTGTCACCCGCCGAGGTCCCGCCGGAGGCGTTCACGGACGCGCAGTCCACCGCCACCACCCTGGTGACCGTGGCCTGCTGGGTCTGCCGGTCGAAGCCGACCCCTGACCGTTTGTGCGAGGGGACACCGCCGGGCCACAGCACCGCCAGCCCGACCAGCACCGCCGCGGTGAACGGGATGAGGATCGCGGCGATGACGCGGCGCAGATGCCGGGACACGGGGGCCGCGGGGCCATGGCTGTGGGAGTGGCTGTGTCCACCCCCGGACCCGGGGCCATGCCCGTCTCCGGGACCGGGTCGGTCGCCCGGGCCGTGGCGGTGCGGGGGCTTGGACGGCGGGTGCGCGGGGGGATGCTGCGTCGGGGGCACCGCCCGATCATCGCAAGAACCCGGGAGGCCCACTGTGCAGCTTGCCCAATGAGACGCTAGCGTGAAGGGACCTTTGCACACGCGGGAGCTCGGAGCACCGGGCTGAGAGGGCGCTGACCTCCGCAGGCGCGATGTTTCACGTGGAACATCAGCCGACGGACACGGCTGCGTCGACCGCTGAACCTGTTACCGGGTAATGCCGGCGTAGGGAGTAGGTCTCATGACCAACAAGGACGCACGCACGCCTGTCTCCGTTCAGGGTGAAGAGCCCCAGGAGGCCGGGAAGTCCATCGGCTGGCACAAGGCGTACGTCGCGGGCTCGCGCCCCGATCTGCGGGTGCCGGTCCGTCAGGTGCATCTCACCAACGGGCAGTCGGTCACCCTGTACGACACCTCCGGCCCGTACACCGATCCGGCCGTCGGGACCGACGTCCGCAGGGGCCTCGCACCGCTGCGGGAGAACTGGATCATCGCCCGCGGCGACACCGAGGAGTACGCGGGCCGTCCCGTCCGTCCCGAGGACGACGGGATCAAGCACACCTCGCCGCGGGGCGGACTGCGCAACCTGGACGCGGTGTTCCCGGGACGCCCGCGCCAGCCGCGCCGCGGCCGGGACGCCACCGCGGTGACGCAGCTCGCGTATGCGCGCCGCGGGGAGATCACACCGGAGATGGAGTTCGTGGCCCTCCGGGAAAATGTCTCGCCCGAGGTCGTCCGCAAGGAGATCGCGGCGGGCCGTGCGGTGCTCCCGGCCAACGTGAACCACCCGGAGATCGAGCCGATGATCATCGGCAAGCGGTTCCTGGTGAAGGTCAATGCCAATATCGGCAACTCCGCGGTGACCTCCTCCATCGAGGAGGAGGTCGAGAAGATGACCTGGGCGACGCGCTGGGGCGCCGACACGGTCATGGATCTGTCCACCGGCCGCAATATCCACACCACCCGTGAATGGGTGCTGCGCAACTCCCCCGTGCCGATCGGCACGGTGCCGCTCTACCAGGCGCTCGAGAAGGTCGACGGCAAGGCGGAGGAGCTGACCTGGGAGATCTACAAGGACACGGTCATCGAACAGGCCGAGCAGGGTGTGGACTACATGACGGTCCATGCGGGGGTGCGTCTGGCGTATGTCCCGCTGACGGCGAACCGCAAGACCGGCATCGTGTCGCGCGGCGGCTCGATCATGGCGGCCTGGTGCCTCGCCCACCACAAGGAGTCGTTCCTCTACGAGAACTTCGAGGAACTCTGCGAGATCCTCGCGGCGTACGACGTCACCTACTCGCTGGGCGACGGGCTGCGGCCCGGTTCGATCGCGGACGCCAATGACGCGGCACAGTTCGCGGAACTGCGCACCCTCGGCGAACTCGGCCGGACCGCAAAGCGGTTCGACGTCCAGACGATGATCGAGGGCCCGGGACATGTCCCGATGCACAAGATCAAGGAGAACATCGACCTCCAGCAGGAGATCTGCGACGAGGCCCCGTTCTATACGCTCGGCCCGCTGACCACGGATGTCGCTCCGGGGTACGACCACATCACCTCGGGCATCGGCGCTGCCATGATCGCCTGGTGGGGTACGGCCATGCTCTGCTACGTCACGCCCAAGGAGCATCTGGGGCTGCCCAACCGGGACGACGTCAAGACCGGCGTCATCACCTACAAGATCGCCGCCCATGCGGCCGATCTCGCCAAGGGGCACCCGGGTGCGCAGGAGTGGGACGACGCGCTGTCCGACGCGCGCTTCGAGTTCCGCTGGGAGGACCAGTTCAACCTGGCTCTCGATCCGGACACCGCCCGCGAATTCCACGACGAGACCCTCCCCGCCGAGCCCGCCAAGACGGCTCACTTCTGCTCGATGTGCGGTCCGAAGTTCTGCTCCATGAAGATCAGCCAGAGCATCACGGAGCGGTTCGGCGGTGCGATGGCGGAGGGTGCCACGGCGGAGGAGGTCGCCGAGGGGATGCTCCAGAAGTCGAAGGAGTTCGCGGAGAGCGGGAACCGGGTCTATCTGCCGATCGCGGACTGACCGTCCCGTCCCGGCCGTGCCCGGGGCTCGTCAGGCCATGGGCCGGGCGGCTCCAGGACCGCGCGGCACCGGCCCGCACCCTCTGGCGAGGGGCGGGCCGGACGTCCGTGCGGGCAGCGATCGGGGCGGCCCCGGGGCAGCAGGCGTCGGCCTGGGGCACCGGGGGACCGGGCCCCTCACTCCGGCCGGTGTTCCGGTCCCCCGAAGTCCGGACTGCTGAAGTCCGGGCTGCTGAACCGCGGCCTCGAGCTCCCCGCCGAGTTGCTGTCCGGGCCGCTGAAGCCCGGGCGGTCGTAGCCGAGGTGCGGGATGCGGCTGGGCGTCGGTTCCGGTGTCCGGTGGCTCAGCGCGGCCGTGCCCGGGTCGGCGAGGGCCTCGCGGAGGAACGGCAGGATGCCGCGCTCCAGCAGCGCCTCGTGCCAGGCCGCGCGGGCCCGGGCCACCTCCATGGCCAACTCGCCCCGGGCACCGGCGTCACGGGCCGAGGAACTGTTGCGCAGGGCCGTCAGCAGCAGGCCGGTCGCGGCGACCAGGATCGCCACCGCGGTCACCGCGCCGAAGACCCACCCGGTGGTCAGCAGGGTCCGGGCGAAGGCCTGGTCGGGGTTGACCGCCTTGAGGACGTAGCCCACGAGCAGGAAGATCACGGCGGCGGCCCCGGCGAGAAACGGGGCGAGAACGGCGACGACGGCGGCCGCACCGGCGCTCGCCGTCGCCTCCCCCACCACGGTGGCGAGCCCATGCCCCGTAGCCTCCGTGTCCGGCTCCGCGGAGTCGTCCCCGCCGGTCTCGACGGTGTTCTGCTGGACGGGTGGGCCGGACGGTGCGGGCCGGCGCAGATCCTCCCGGACCGTCACATAGTGCTGGTATTCGGCGGCCGCCGCCGCGGTGATGAGGGCGGTGGCGCTCAGTGCCATGGTGCGCAGCTGCTCGGAGTTGAGCCGCTGTCCGACAGCGGCCAGATCCGGGTGGTGTGGTGCGGAGCGCAGCGCCTCACCGAGGATCCGCTCGAAGTCCGGGCGGTCCTCGCTCAGCAGGTGCTGCGGAACGCTGTTCATGTGCATCCCCCGATGCTCCGTAGGGCTTGTGGCTCGGCATGCTGACGAGCCGTCGGGCAGAAACGGAGGGGAGCCTGCTACGGATAAGCCGATGGTAGAGCGGCAACGGGCCGCGGTGACAGGGGCTTTACGGAAATTGCCCTACGGCCGGGTACTCCCCGGAAGGGCCTCCGCCGGGGAACTGCCCGTCCTTCGAACCCTCAGATCTCCAGCGGGAGCTGCTGGACCAGCAGCTTTCCGGCCATGGTCACTCCGCCGTCCATCGCGATCGCCAGCCCGTCGGCGTAGACATGGGGGCCCTCGACGACCGGGGGCGCGGGATCCTCGCCATCCTCCGAGCCCACTTCGCCGAGCAGATAGGGGATGGGGCTGTGGCCGTGGACGATCCGTGTGCCGCCGTAGGTGTCCAGCAGGGACCGTACGGCGGCGGCGCCGCCCTCGTCCCGGAAGGAGAAGCGCTTGGTGAACTTCCGGAAGAGATCCCACACCTCGTCCGCGTCATTGCGGGTGAGGGCCTCGCGGATGGTGTCGTTGACCGCCTCGATGGAGTCGCCGTAGTCGAGGTAGGCGGTGGTGTCCGAGTGGACCAGAAGATGTCCGTCGACCTCCTCCACCGCGTCCAGACGGGCCATCCACTGGAGGTGGTGGTCCTGAAGGCGGTCCATGTCCGTCTTCTGGCCCCCGTTGAGCAGCCAGGCCGCCTGGAAGGTGGCGGTGCCCGCGCCCGAGTTGACGGGTGTGTCCGCGAACCGCTTGGCGCCCAGCAGCAGCAGCTCGTGATTGCCCATGAGGGCCTTGCAGTAGCCCCCGGCCGCGGCCGCCTCCGCGGACAGCCGCATCACCAGGTCGATCACGCCGATGCCGTCGGGACCGCGGTCGGTGAAGTCGCCGAGGAACCACAGCCGCGCCGTGCCCGCGGACCACTGGGCCTGGTCGTCGATGAGCCCCTTCTCCCGGAGCGCCGCCAGCAGCTCGTCGAGATAGCCGTGGACGTCACCGACCACGAACAGCGGTCCGGGTCCCTCGGCGGGGATCGGGTCGGGGACGGCCGCCGGGTCGACGGCCACCTGGAGGGTGTCCCCGCGGCTGATCACCGGGAGGTCCCGCTCGGTGGGGGTGTACGCGTCGGAGTAGTCCGGGGGGAACGCCTCGGGTGGTGCGGCGGGGCCGGTGGCCTCGCCGGGAGGGGTGCTCTGGGCGTACGGACCGGTCTCGTGCACATACGCGGGCACCCGGAAGTCGCGCAACGTCCCCGTCCGTTCCGCCTCGGGTCCCTGACCGGCCCCCTGAGTCATCGACCCCTCCACCATCGCGCCGCATCTGCACCGCATCGGACTGCCTGGTCGCAGCGGTCCGCGGTGTCGTGGGCCCATCATAGGAATGCGGATCGCGCCGTGTGATGACCCAGGGGTGGTGAATCGGGGAAGGACCCCGCGCCACCGCGGCTTTCGCCCTATATGGGCGGGGCTTTCCCCGGCCGCGACCAGGGAGGTCACCCGCCGGGGTGATCTGCGTTTCACTCGCCCGAGGGCACCCCGGTGTCACCGTCGGATCACCGACGGCTCATGCCTCCTCGGGCGAACGGGGCGGACTGACCGTGGTGCGGGGCGGCCGCCGCTGGGACGAGGTGCGCACGATCAGCTCGGTCGGTATCACCTGCTCGACCGGCTGGTCCGACTCGATGCCCTCGATGGCGTCGATGAGGAGCTGGACCACGGCGGTGCCGATCCGGCGGGGCTTCAGGGAGAGCGTGGTGACGGGCGGCTCGGTGTTCGCGTACACGGCGGATTCGCTGCAGCAGACGAGCAGCAGGTCCTCGGGGACGCGCAGCCCGTAGCGGCGGGCGGCGGCGAGCAGATCGGTGCCGTTCGGGTCGAAGAGTCCGTAGACGGCGTCGGGGCGGTCGGGGCGGGCCAGCAGCCGGTCGGCGGCGACGGCGCCCGCGCACGGGTCGTGGGCGGGATAGGCCTCGTAGACCGGGGTCTGCCCGACGCGTTCGCACCAGTTCAGATAGGCGGTCGTGGACAGATGGGTGTAGGTGTCCGTCGTGGTGCCGGTCAGCAGGCCGATGCGACGGGCACCGGCGGCGGCCAGATGGTCGAGGATGCCCAGGACCGCGGCCTCGTGGTCGTTGTCCACCCAGGCGGTGACCGGGAGGGTGCCGGCGGGCCGGCCGTCGGAGACCACGGGTAAGCCCTGCCGGACCAGCTCGCTGACCACCGGGTCCTGGTCGGACGGGTCGATGACGACCGTGCCGTCCAGGGCGACGTTGGACCACACGTCGTGGCGCGAGGTGGCGGGCAGGATGACCAGGGCGTAGCCCCGGGCGAGTGCCGCGGAGGTGGCGGCCCGGGCCATTTCCGCGAAGTACGCGAACTCGGTGAAGGTGAAAGGTTCATCCCCGTACGTGGTCACGGTCAGGCCGATGAGGCCCGACTTGCCCGTGCGGAGGGTGCGGGCCGCGGCCGAGGGGCGGTAGCCCAGCCGGTCGGCGACCTCGCGGACATGGCGTCGGGTGGCGTCCGGCAGTCGGCCCTTGCCGTTGAGGGCATCGGAGACGGTCGTGATGGACACTCCCGCGGCAGCGGCCACATCTCTGATGCCCGCCCGGCCGGGCCGACTGCCTCGGCGGGAGGTTTCCGCCCGGCTCACCTGGTGCTTCCCTGCTGCTGTCATGGCGAGCCGATAGTAGGGCTCAGGCGGTGGGGTAGTGCGGACGCATATGCACGCGTTGACAGGCACGTTTCTGCATGGTGAGAAGGAGGGAAATGCCTTGGAATGTAAGGGGCTTGAACGATCCAAGGGCAGTACGTGACGTGTGGGCGCGCATGAGCCTGCCAAGGTCGCCATATTTCGAAGAGGTCTCAACTCACCTTCACGGGGGATGCGCGCCAGGGCGTGAGCCACCGGCGCATACGACAAATGGTGATGCGCCCCCCGATCTGGACGCCATCCTGTGGTGATGCGCCCGGGTTCGTCCGGGGTTGCGGCCTGGCGCACCGGGCGGCGGGCCCGTGCCCACCGGTTTGTCCACAGCCCATTCGCAGCGGCGCCGAATCCTCATAAGGTGAGAAGCATTGGAAGCCGGTGGCGGTCATAGGACCGGTACGTGCGCGAGGAGGACTGCGGTGAGCGAGACAAGCCCGAGGCTGCGTGCCGAGCTGGAGGGTATCCCCACCTACCGGCCCGGCAAGCCCGCCGCGTCCGGCGGCCCGGCGGCCTACAAGCTCTCCTCCAACGAGAATCCCTATCCGCCGCTGCCGAGTGTGATGCAGAGCGTGATCGAGGCGGCCGGCTCCTTCAACCGCTACCCCGACATGGCGTGCGCGGGCCTGCTGGCGGAGCTGTCGGAACGCTTCGGCGTGCCGCAGTCCCACCTCGCGACCGGCACGGGCTCGGTGGGCGTCGCCCAGCAGCTGCTCCAGGCGACCTGCGGCCCGGGCGACGAGGTGATCTACGCCTGGCGGTCCTTCGAGGCGTATCCGATCATCACGCAGATCAGTGGTGCGACCTCGGTGCAGGTGCCGCTGACCGGAGGCGAGGTGCACGACCTCGACGCGATGGCGGACGCGATCACGGACCGGACCCGCCTGATTTTCGTCTGCAACCCCAACAACCCGACCGGCACGGTGGTGCGCCGTGCCGAGTTGGAGCGCTTCCTCGACCGGGTGCCGGGCGATGTGCTGGTGGTGCTGGACGAGGCCTATCGGGAGTTCATCCGCGACCCCCAGGTCCCGGACGGGGTGGAGCTGTACCGCGAGCGGCCGAACGTGTGTGTGCTCCGCACCTTCTCCAAGGCCTACGGCCTCGCCGGGCTCCGGGTCGGTTTCGCGATCGCCCATGAGCCGGTGGCGGCGGCGCTGCGCAAGACGGCGGTGCCCTTCGGGGTGAGCCAGCTGGCCCAGACCGCGGCGATCGCCTCGCTGCGCGCGGAGGACGAGTTGCTGGGCAGGGTCGGCTCGCTGGTGTGCGAGCGCACACGTGTGGTCGAGGCGCTGGGTGCCCAGGGCTGGACGGTGCCCGAGACCCAGGCGAACTTCGTGTGGCTGCGGCTGGGGGAGCGCACGATGGACTTCGCGGCCGCGTGCGAGGGGGCCGGTGTGGTCGTCCGCCCGTTCGCGGGCGAAGGGGTGCGGATCACGATAGGCGAGTCGGAGGCCAACGACATTCTGCTGAAGGTGGCCGAGAGCTTCCGCAGGGATCTCTAGTCCCCGGGGCGATCACCGGCCCCAGAGGTGATCTTTGGCCCCATGACATGAACCGAACGAAGAGGCGGCTCCGCTACGGGGCCGCCTCTTCGGCATCTTCGCATGTCATGCATATGACAGTCATCGTCATTTGACCAGGTCAGGGGCCATGGCGGCCTTTGGCTGGATTGTGCCACCAGCCGTCGGACACGGTGCGGGCCCCCCACCCCTCCTGCATCGAACTCATATGCGCCATAATTGCTTGTGAATGTGAACGCGTTCACAAACCCCTTCGTTGGGTGCGCCAAACGGGGGCTATGTGCCGCTTGTGACCACGGCGACGTAAGGAGAGACGACGTGGACCTGGCTTTGGCGCCGGAGACTCTGGCGCGATGGCAGTTCGGCATCACCACCGTCTACCACTTTCTGTTCGTCCCGCTGACGATCTCGCTGGCCGCGCTGACGGCCGGACTGGAGACCGCCTGGGTGCGGACGGAGAAGGAGAAGTACCTCCGGGCGACGAAGTTCTGGGGCAAGCTCTTCCTGATCAACATCGCGATGGGCGTGGTCACGGGCATCGTCCAGGAGTTCCAGTTCGGCATGAACTGGTCCGACTACTCGCGCTTCGTCGGTGACATCTTCGGGGCGCCCCTCGCCTTCGAGGCCCTCATCGCCTTCTTCTTCGAGTCGACCTTCATCGGGCTGTGGATCTTCGGCTGGGACAAGCTGCCGAAGAGGCTTCACCTCGCCTGCATCTGGATGGTCTCCATAGGCACGATCCTGTCGGCGTACTTCATCCTCGCGGCCAACTCCTGGATGCAGCACCCCGTCGGCTACCGGATCAACAAGGCCAGGGGCCGCGCCGAGCTGACCGACTTCTGGCACGTCCTGACCCAGAACACCGCGCTCGCCCAGGCCTTCCACACGCTGACCGCGTCCTTCCTCACCGGTGGCGCCTTCATGGTCGGTATCGCCGCCTACCATCTGGCCCGTAGGAAGCACATCCCGGTGATGAAGACCTCGCTGCGGCTGGGCCTGATCACCGTGGTCATCGCCGGACTGCTCACCTCGGTCAGCGGCGACGTGCTGGGCAAGGTCATGTTCAAGCAGCAGCCGATGAAGATGGCCGCCGCCGAGGCGCTCTGGGACGGTCAGAACTCCGCCCCGTTCTCGATCTTCGCCTACGGCGATGTGAGCAAGGGCCACAACTCCGTCGAACTGTCCGTCCCCGGAGTGCTCTCCTTCCTCGCCAACGACGACTTCACGTCGTACGTCCCCGGTATCAACGACACCAACAAGGCGGAGCAGCAGAAGTACGGCCCCGGCGACTACCGCCCCATCATTCCCGTCACCTTCTGGGGCTTCCGCTGGATGATCGGCTTCGGCATGGCGTCCTTCGCCCTCGGCGCGGCCGGGCTCTGGCTCACCCGCAAGAAGTTCATGCTGCCCGCGCAGCTACGGGTCGGTGATGACGAGGTGCCGCATCTGGTCCTCTTCTCCAAGCCCCTCAGCCCGGCGCTGACCACCTGGTACTGGCGGATCGCCGTGTGGACCCTGGCATTCCCCCTGATCGCCAACTCCTGGGGCTGGATCTTCACCGAGATGGGCCGCCAGCCCTGGGTCGTCTACGGCGTACTGCGCACCCGTGACGCGGTCTCCCCCGGCGTCTCCCAGGGCGAGATCATCACCTCGATGACCGTCTTCTCCCTGCTCTACGCGATCCTCGCGGTCATCGAGGTGAAGCTCCTCGCGAAGTACGTCAAGGCCGGACCTCCGGAGCTGACCGAGTCCGATCTCAACCCGCCCACCAGGATCGGCGGCGACTCCCAGGACGCCGACAAGCCGATGGCCTTCTCGTACTAGGCCGAGGGAGCGCTCACATCATGCAACTTCACGACGTCTGGTTCGTCCTCATAGCGGTCCTGTGGATCGGCTACTTCTTTCTGGAGGGCTTCGACTTCGGGGTCGGCATCCTCACCCGGCTGCTGGCCCGCAACCGGCCCGAGCGGCGGGTGCTGATCAACACGATCGGCCCGGTCTGGGACGGCAACGAGGTGTGGCTGCTCAGCGCGGGCGGTGCGACCTTTGCCGCCTTCCCCGACTGGTACGCGACCCTGTTCTCCGGGTTCTATCTGCCGCTGCTGGTCATCCTGGTCTGTCTGATCGTGCGCGGTGTCGCCTTCGAGTACCGGGCGAAGCGGCCCGAGGAGAACTGGCAGCGCAACTGGGAGATCGCGATCTTCTGGACTTCGCTGCTCCCCGCCTTCCTGTGGGGCGTGGCCTTCGGCAACATCGTCCGGGGCGTGAAGATCGACCAGCACATGGAGTACGTCGGCGGCTTCTGGGATCTGCTCAACCCCTTCGCCCTTCTCGGCGGACTGGTGACCCTGTCCCTGTTCACCTTCCATGGAGCGGTGTTCACGGCGCTCAAGACGGTGGGGGACATCCGCCGACGGGCCCGGAAGCTGGCTCAGGGAGTCGGCCTGGCGGCCGCGGTGCTGGCGCTGGCCTTCCTCGGCTGGACGCAGCTCGACCAGGGCGACGGCACGAGTCTGGTCGCCCTGGGGGTGGCGGTCGCCACTCTGGTCGCGGCACTGGTGACCAACCGGATCGGGCGGGAGGGCTGGGCCTTCGCGCTGTCCGGTCTCACCATCGTGGCGGCCGTCGCCATGCTCTTCCTGACGCTCTTTCCGAACGTCATGCCCTCCACGCTCAACCCCGACTGGAGCCTGACGGTGACCAACGCATCGTCGAGCCCCTACACCCTCAGGATCATGACCTGGTGTGCAGGTGTCGCGATGCCGATCGTGCTGCTCTACCAGGGCTGGACCTACTGGGTGTTCCGCAAGCGCATCGGAACGCAGCACATCGCCGGCGAGGCGGCTGCCGGAGCTGTGCACTGAGTCCGTCGGGTGGGGTGTTTCACGTGGAACACCCCACCCGGACCGAAGGGCGTGTTTCACGTGAAACCGATCGATCCCCGTCTCCTCCAGTACGCCCGTGCCACCCGCCTCTTCCTGGTCGCGGTGGTGGTCCTCGGCGCCCTCGGTGCGGCCCTGGTCATCGCCCAGGCCATGCTGATCGCCGAGGTGGTGGTCGGCGCCTTCCAGCACCATGACCCGGTCGCCACGCTCCGTACCCCGCTGCTGCTTCTGGCGGCCGTCGCGGTGGGCCGCGGGCTGGTCTCCTGGCTCACCGAACTCGCCGCCCACCGGGCCAGCGCGGCCGTGAAGTCGGAACTGCGGGGCCGGTTGCTGGAGCGGGCGGGGGCGCTCGGTCCCGGATGGCTGAGCGGGCAGCGGACCGGTTCGCTCGTCGCCCTGGCCACCCGGGGGGTCGACGCCCTCGACGACTACTTCTCCCGCTATCTCCCCCAACTGGGCCTGGCGATCGTCGTTCCGGTGGCCGTGCTCGCGCGGATCGTCACGGAGGACTGGGTGTCGGCGGCGATCATCGTCGGCACACTGCCGCTGATCCCGCTCTTCATGGTGCTCATCGGCTGGGCCACACGCTCCCAGATGGACCGTCAGTGGCGGCTGCTCTCCCGGCTGTCCGGGCACTTCCTCGATGTGGTCGCCGGGCTCCCGACCCTGAAGGTGTTCGGCCGGGCCAAGGCGCAGGCGGAGTCGATCAAAAAGATCACCGGCGAGTACCGGCAGGCGACCATGCGGACCCTGCGGATCGCCTTCCTGTCGTCCTTCGCGCTGGAACTGCTGGCCACGATCTCGGTCGCGCTGGTCGCGGTGACCATCGGCATGCGGCTCGTCCACGGCGACATGGACCTGTACATCGGCCTGGTCATCCTGGTACTCGCCCCGGAGGCCTATCTGCCGCTGCGCCAGGTCGGTGCGCAGTATCACGCGGCAGCGGAGGGACTCGCCGCGGCCGAGGAGATCTTCACCGTCCTGGAGACCCCCGCGCCGACCCCCGGCACCCGGCGCCTTCCCGACGGGGAGATCGCCGTCGAGGACCTGACCGTGCGCTACCCGGGACGGTCCTCCGACGCCGTGTCCGGGGTGTCCCTGACCGTCGCACCGGGGGAGACGGTCGCCCTGGTCGGACCGAGCGGCGCGGGCAAGTCGACCCTGCTGCACGCCCTTCTCGGATTTGTGGAGCCCACCGGGGGACGTATCCGGGTCGGGGGCGTCGATCTCGCCGCGGCCGACCTGGAGGACTGGCGCTCCCGGATCGCCTGGGTGCCGCAGCGGCCGCATCTGTACGCGGGGACCATCGCCGAGAACGTACGGCTGGCACGGCCCGCCGCGGACGACACGGCGGTGCGGAGCGCGCTGGCCGACGCCGGGGCACTGGACTTCGTGGACGCGCTGCCCGCCGGGGCCGACACCGTGCTCGGTGAGGACGGGGCGGGACTCTCCGCCGGTCAGCGGCAACGGCTGGCCCTGGCCCGGGCCTTTCTCGCCGACCGGCCCGTGCTGCTGCTCGACGAACCGACCGCGTCCCTGGACGGGGCGACCGAGGCGGAGGTCGTGGAGGCGGTGCGCCGCCTCGCGGCGGGACGGACGGTGCTGCTGGTCGTCCACCGCCCGGCGCTGCTCGGCATCGCCGATCGGATCGTGCGCCTGGACCTGGACGGCTCCCGCCCGGAGGGACCGCGGCGGACCGAAGCCGCACCACTGCCCGGACCCCGGGCGCCGGAGGCGGCCCCCGCCCACGAGGAACGGACACCCGCCCCTGCGGCGGCGGGGCACGGCGGTGCGCTGGCCCGGGTCCGCGGAGCGGCCGCCGCACGCCGGGGCCGACTGGCGTTCGCCCTGCTCCTCGGGAGCCTCGCGCTCGGCAGCGCCGTCGGGCTGATGGCCACGTCCGGCTGGCTGATCTCTCGGGCTTCGCAGCAGCCGCCGGTGCTGTATCTGATGGTCGCCGTGACGGCCACACGGACCTTCGGCATCGGGCGGGCCGTGTTCCGGTATGCGGAACGGCTGGTGTCGCACGACGCGGTGCTGCGGATGCTGGCCGACACCCGGGTCGCCGTCTACCGGCGTCTGGAACGCCTCGCACCGGCCGGGCTGCACACCACCCGACGGGGAGATCTGCTGTCGCGGCTCGTCGCCGACGTGGACGCCCTCCAGGACTACTGGCTGCGCTGGCTGCTGCCCGCCGGTGCCGCGCTCCTGGTCTCGGCGGGCGCGGTCGGCTTCACCGCCTGGCTGCTGCCGGAGGCCGGTGCGGTCCTCGCCGCCGGTCTGCTGGCGGCCGGAGTCGGCGTACCGCTGGTGACCGGTGCGGTGGCGCGCCGGGCGGACACCCGGCTGGCACCGGCCCGGGGTGTGCTGGCGACCCGGGTGACCGATCTGCTCACCGGCACCGCGGAACTGACGGTCGCGGGGGCGCTGCCCGCGCGGACGGACGAGGCACGGCGGGCCGACGGGGTCCTCACCCGGATCGCCTCCCGCGCCGCGACCGCCACCGCGCTGGGCGACGGGCTCACCGCGCTGGTCACCGGCCTGACCGTCGCGGGCGCGGCCCTGGTCGGGGCGCAGGCCGTGGCCGGGGGGCGGCTCGACGGCGTCCTCATGGCCGTGGTGGTGCTCACCCCGCTGGCCGCCTTCGAGGCGGTACTCGGGCTGCCGCTCGCCGTGCAGCACCGGCAGCGGACACGGCGGAGCGCCGAGCGCGTCCACGAGGTACTCGACGCCCCGGAGCCCGTTCGGGAGCCGGAACACCCGGCGCCGCTGCCGTCGTCGCCCTTCCCGCTCGTCCTGGAGGGGGTGGCCGCACGTCACGACGGTCAGGAGCGGGACGCCCTCACCGGACTCGGGCTGACCCTGGAACAGGGCCGCAGGATCGCCGTGGTCGGTGTGTCGGGTGCGGGCAAGACGACGCTCGCCCAGGTGCTGCTGCGGTTCCTGGACCCGGCCGCCGGGGTCTACACGCTGGGCGGAACGGATGCCCGGGCACTGGACGGGGACGCGGTTCGGCGCATGGTCGGCCTGTGTGCCCAGGATGCGCATCTCTTCGACAGCTCGGTACGGGAGAACCTGCTGCTCGCCCGGAAGGACGCGAGCGAGGGGCAGTTGCGTGACGCGCTGGCGCGGGCGAGGCTGCTGGAGTGGGCCGACGGACTGCCCGACGGCCTCGACACCCTGATCGGTGAGCACGGAGCACGGCTGTCCGGGGGGCAGCGCCAGCGGCTGGCCCTGGCCCGCGCCCTGCTCGCCGACTTCCCCGTCCTCGTCCTGGACGAGCCCGCGGAACACCTCGACCTGCCCACGGCGGACGCCCTCACCCGGGATCTGCTGGCCGCCACGGAGGGCCGTACGACACTGCTGATCACCCATCGGCTGGCCGGTCTTGAGGCGGTCGACGAGGTGATCGTGCTCGCGGCGGGCCGGGTGGTCCAGCGCGGCTCGTACGGCGAACTCGCCGCGGTGGAGGGTCCCTTGCGCACCATGGCGCGCCGGGAAGCCCGCGGAGACCTGCTGGGCGAGCGCGCCGGGCAGCCGGACACGGGGGTGCCGGCCCTCTCCGGAGCCTGACCGGAGGGACCGCCGGGGGCGGGTGGCCGTCCGGGGGACCCCGCGGGCACCCGCCCGGGGGACATCGCTGAGCCATCCGTGGCCGCCCGTTCCGCCAGCAGTGGGACGTCGACAGGACTGCTGCCGGGACACGGGCCACGATCATTGACATGCCTTCACTTCTCCTTTCTCCCCTCCTCGTTTCCCTCCTCATCGGCACCGCCGGACTCGGCACAGCTGGACTTGGTACGGCCGGACTCGGCACCGCCGGAGCCCTGCCCGCCCGGGCGGCCACGGCCGGTGGCGGCGGAGCGGCGGCCGACAGCGCGTACGCCGCTGCCAGCGCCCGGGTGGCACGGCTGTACACGGACGCGGCCGCGCTGACCCGGCAGTACGACGCAGGACGCCGGGAGGCCGCGAAGCAGCACGCCATAGCCGGGCGGGACGACCAGCTCCTCACCCGGGAACACGGGCTGATAGCCGCCCTGCACCAGGATCTCGACCGGCTGGCCCGGCCCCCGTACCCACCGGACGACGGACTGCCGTACACCGCCCGGACCCTGCTCCCCGTCGGTGCCGAGGAACTGATAGCGAGTCAGAGCACCCTCGCCCGGGTGGATCTCGGGGACACCGACGCGGTCATCCGCAGCCGGCTGACGGAGGCGGGCCTCGCCGCGGAGCGGGCCCGGGCCTCGGCGCGGTGGCAGGCGCTGAACAGGCGGAACGAGCAGCTGGCCGCGGAGCAGCGGACCGTCCAGACCAAGCTGGAAGCGGCGCGCTGGGTGCTCCAGAGCCAGGCCAGCGCGGCCGCGGCGGCGGGGGTCTGCCGGGGGGCCGTCCATCTGGACCAGCCGCGGCACGGGCCCGGGCGCAGTTGGATCACGCCCGTGGAGACGTACCGGCTCTCGGCGGGCTTCGGCAGCGGCGGCAGCCACTGGTCGCACGGGCACACGGGCCAGGACTTCGCGGTGCCCATCGGGACGCCGGTGCGTGCGGTGGGGGCCGGGCAGGTGGTGCGGGTGAAATGCGGGGGCGCGTTCGGCATCGAGGTCGTGATCAGGCATCCGGGCGGCTACTGCACCCAGTACGCCCATCTCACCGCCGTCACGGTCGGCGCGGGGGACCGGGTGTCGACCGGCCAGCTGATCGCCCAGTCGGGCACGACCGGCAACTCCACCGGACCCCATCTGCACTTCGAGGTCCGGTCCACTCCGGAGTGGGGGTCCGGTATCGATCCCGTGCCCTGGCTGAAGGCGCACGGCGTGCGGGTCTGACTCCCCCGACGATTCCCCCGCCGACTCTCGCGGCTGCCTACGGCTGGGCGGCGAGGATCTGTTCGATCACCACGGCCACCCCGTCCTCGTTGTTGGCGACCGTCCGCCCGGACGCGGCGGCCACCACGTCCGGATGGGCGTTGCCCATCGCGTACGACCGGCCCGCCCAGGTGAGCATCTCCACATCGTTCGGCATGTCGCCGAAGGCGACGACCTCCTCGTGGGAGATGCCCCGCTCGGCGCAGCACAGGGCGAGGGTGCTCGCCTTGGAGACTCCGGGACCGCTGATCTCCAGCAGGGCGCTGGGGCTGGACCGGGTGATGGACGCGCGGTCGCCGACGGCGATCCGGGCGAGCGTGAGAAAGGCGTCCGGGTCCAGCGTCGGGTGGTGGGCGAGGATCTTCAGCACGGGTTCCCCGGCACCCGGCGCGTCCGGCGCGAGCAGTTCCTCGGCGGGCGCCAGCAGGTCCGGGATCTCCATGTGCAGCTTGGGGTAGTCCGGCTCCTGGTAGAAGCCGTAGGTCTGCTCGACCGCGTACACCGTGCCCGGCGCGGCGTCCCTCAGCAGCCGCACGACGTCGAGGGCGTTCTCCCGGGCCAGCTCCCGTACCTGCACGAACCGGTGGGTGCCAGGACCGCCGTGCAGGTCCACCACGGCCGCGCCGTTGCCGCAGATGGCCAGGCCGTGCCCGTGGACATGGTCACTGACCACGTCCATCCAGCGGGCCGGGCGACCGGTGACGAAGAACACCTCGATACCGGCCTCCTCGGCGGCGGCCAGGGCGGCCACCGTCCGCTCGGAGACCGACTTGTCGTCGCGCAGCAGTGTGCCGTCGAGATCGGTCGCGATCAGCCGGGTCGGGACGGTGGGGGCCGGGGTCTCGGGCTGCCGGGTCGCTGAGGTCACGGGCGTCATTCTCGCGCACACGACCGTACGCGTGTGCGTGAGTCCGCACACGTGAGTGGTGACACTGCTCACCAGAGCGGTCACACCCCGTCTGCCCAGGCGCACCCCGCACGCCCCGCCCCAGGCGCACCCCCGCATGCCCGCCCTGCTCAGTCCAGCTGAGCCGGGGCCTCCATGGCGATCTGCTCGAAGACTTTCTCGTCCGCCGCGAAGTCGGAGTCCGGGATGGGCCAGTGGATCACGATCTCGGTGAAGCCGAGTTCCGCATGGCGTCCGGCGAAGTCGACGAACGCGTCGAGGGACTCCAGGGGCCGCGCCCGGTCCGGGGTGAAACCGGTGAGCAGGATCCGGTCCAGCTCCCGCGCGTCCCGGCCGACCGCGGCGCAGGCCTCGGCCAGCTTCTCGGTCTGACCGCGCAGGGCCTCCACCGACTGCTCCGGGGTGCCGTTCTCGTACAGCTTCGGGTCGCCCGTCGTCACCCACGCCTGGCCGTGCCGGGCGGCGAGCCGCAGACCGCGCGGCCCGGTCGCGGCCACCGCGAAGGGCAGCCGGGGGCGCTGGACGCAGCCGGGGATGTTGCGCGCCTCATGGGCGGAGTAGTGCGTGCCCTCGAAGGAGACGGAGTCCTCGGTGAGCAGCCGGTCGAGCAGCGGTACGAACTCGGCGAACCGGTCGGCGCGCTCACGCGGCGTCCAGGGGTCCTGACCGAGCGCGGTGGCGTCGAAGCCGGTGCCGCCCGCCCCGATTCCCAGGGTGATCCGCCCTCCGGAGATGTCGTCGAGGGAGATCAGCTCCTTGGCGAGGGTGACCGGGTGCCGGAAGTTCGGGGAGGTCACCAGGGTGCCGAGGCGCAGCCGGTCGGTGACGGCCGCAGCCGCGGTCAGGGTCGGCACGGCGCCGAACCAGGGCCCGTCGCGGAAGGACCGCCACGACAGATGGTCGTAGGTGAAGGCGGTGTGGAAGCCGAGCTGCTCCGCGCGCTGCCATGCGGAACGGCCGCCCTCGTGCCAGCGGACGTGGGGCAGGATCACGGTGCTCAGACGCAGACTCATGCCATCGAGCGTAAGCGGAGGCCCGTGTTTCCCGGCGCGAGCCTGATCACACGGGTTCCGCGACGGGAAGGCGGAGCGTCAGCGCGGCTCCCGGAACCGCAGATACCGCGGCGGGACGCTCCGGGTGAGCCACACCCCGTTCGCGCTCACCTGGAAGACATGGCCGTCGCGGTGCATGGCACCGGCGTCGACGGTGAGGACCACGGGGCGGCCGCGGCGGGCGCCGACCCGGGTGGCGGTCTCCCGGTCCGCCGACAGATGCACGTCGTGCCTGGTCATCGGCCGCAGACCCGCCTCCCGGATGGCGTCCAGACTGCGGGCCACGGTCCCGTGGTAGAGGTACTCGGGCGGGGTCGCCGGGGGCAGTCCCAGATCGACGTCGACGCTGTGTCCCTGGCTGGCCCGGATGCGGGTGCCCTCGATCGCGAAGCGCTGCTTGTCATTGGTGGCGACCACCCGGTCCAGCTCCGCCCGGCTGATCCGGAAGCCGTGCGCGGCGGCCGCGGCGAGCAGCGTCCCGATCTCCACCCAGCCGCCCTCGTCGAGGGCCAGCCCGATCCGCTCGGGCTGGTGCCGCAGATGTTTCGAGAGGTACTTCGACACCTTCACGGTGCGTCTCTCGTCGTCCTCGTCTGTCACCCTTCCAGCGTGCGGGAGAGATGCGGATCACGCACATGATTTTGCTGCCGAGGTTTGATCCACAAGTAAGTAGAGTTATCCACAAGGAAATTGACGTTACTGTGGACAACTCCCTGTGACGGATGAGGCGTTCGTCAACAGATGCTGCACAGACGTGCACTTGGGGCGCATGATGCCAAAGGTGCCGGTGGGAAGAGCGGGTTGGGTGACAGGCGCCCCGTCATGGCGAGTTGGCGATGTTCATCATGAGGCGTAGATCATTGTCATGAATTGACGATATGTCAGATCAGTGACGTCACACCCTGGGCTGCCAACGAGCCAGTGCCCGAAGCACCCTTGGGGCGACATGGGACAGCAGGTGGAGCGCGCGGGCCTCCGGAGTGACCGGTACGACGGCCTGGTTCCGTACGACGGCCCGGAGGATAGCGTCCGCGACCTTCTCCGGCGGATACCCCCGCAACCCGTAGAGCCGTGAGACCCGTTGCTGCCTGCGCTTCTCCTCCACCCTGTCCACACCGGTGAAGCGGGCGGTGGCGGTGATGTCGGTGTGGACGAAGCCGGGGCAGATGGCCGACACCCCGATGTCCTGACCGGCCAGTTCGGCGCGGAGGCACTCGCTCAGCATCAGGACGGCCGCCTTGGAGGTGCTGTAGGCGGGAAGGGTCCTGGAGGGCTGATAGGCGGCCGCGGAGGCGACGTTGACGATATGGCCGCCCTCGCCCCGCTCGGCCATCCGCTTCCCGAAGAGGCGGCAACTGTGCAGGACACCCCACAGGTTGACGTCGAGGACCGAACGCCAGTCCTCGGCGGTCGTGTCGAAGAAGGAGCCCGACAGACCGATCCCCGCGTTGTTCACCAGGACGTCCACCACCCCGTAGTCCAGGGTGACGCGTTCGGCGAGCTTCTCCATGTCCGCCTCGTCCGCCACATCGGCCTGCTCGGCCCAGGCCGTGCTGGCGCCCCGCAGCCGGGCCTCTTCCGCCGTGGCCGTCGCGCTCCGCTGGTCCCGGTCGACGGCCACCACCCGCGCTCCCGCCGCCGCGAACGCCAGCGCCGTGGCCCGCCCGATACCGCTGCCCGCGCCGGTGACCAGCACCAGCCGGCCGCCGAACCGGTCCGCGTACCGTCCGCGCGTGGCCGGTGACGGCCGTCCGGCCTCGACGGACGTCACGAACTCCCCGATCCAGGAGGCGACCTGCTCGGGGCGGGTGCGCGGGATCCAGTGCCCCGCCGGAAGCGTCCGCCGGGTCAACTGCGGAACCCAGCGGTCCAGTTCGTCATGGAGCCGCTCCGACAGAAATCTGTCCCCGACCGGGGTGATCAGCTGGACCGGGGCGTGCGCATAGGCGTCGGTGCGCGGATGGCGCAGCCGGGGCCGCACATTGTCGCGGTACAGCCAGGCACCGTGCGCCGCGTCCGTGGGCAGGGACGGCGCCGGGTAGGCGCCGCCGGGCACCCTCTCGACCCGGCGCAGGACGCCCGCCCAGTGCTTGCCCAGCGGGCCGCGCCAGGCCAGCTCCGGCAGGGCGGGGGTGTGCAGCAGATACACGTACCAGGAGCGGGCGCCCTGGCCGAGCAGCTGGGCCGCCCGGCGCGGGGTCGGCCGGTGTGTCCGCCGCTTGATCCAGTGCCCGAGGTGGTCCAGGGACGGCCCCGACATCGAGGTGAAGGACGCGATCCGGCCCTCGGTGCGGTGGACGGTGACGAACTCCCAGGACTGCACCGAGCCCCAGTCGTGCCCCACCAGATGCACCGGTCGGCCCGGGCTGACCGCGTCCGCGACGGCCAGGAAGTCGTCCGTCAGCTTCTCCAGGGTGAAGCCGCCCCGCAGCGGGCTCGGCGCCGTGGACCGGCCGTGTCCGCGCACGTCGTAGAGCACCACATGGAAGCGGTCGGCCAGCCGGGCGGCCACCTCGGACCAGACCTCCTTGCTGTCCGGATAGCCGTGGACGAGCATCACCACGGGCTGCCCGGGATCCCCCAGCTCGGCCACGCTCAGCTCGACCCCGCCCGTCCGCACCCGGCGCTCCCGCGCACCCTCAAGAGTCACTTGCCCCTCCGCCCGGCCCCGTGGACGCGGCGGCCCGGCCGTCCCTCCCGCGACCGCACCGCCGTCCGCGAAGACCCCGTATCGGTGTCCGTTCCGTGACATCGGCGAATGTGACAGTTGTTAGAGAACGCGTCAACAGGGCGGGGTCCATCTGTGGACAACTTCGGCGACGGCGGACGAGCCGGGCCGGTCCGGGCGCTCGGCCGTTCGACCTGAGAAGGATCCCTACGGGCCCGTACGACTGGAGGCTGACCCGCAGACAGCTCTGCGGTCTGACGACTGCCGTGGTAAGTGTCACTACCGTCAGGGGGGTGACTGTGATCGTGACCGAAAGTCTGAGCAAGCGGTACCCCCGGGTGACCGCGCTTGACCGGCTCTCCATGGATGTCGGGCCCGGTGTGACAGGGCTCGTCGGCGCCAACGGAGCCGGCAAGTCGACCCTGATCAAGATCCTGCTGGGTCTGTCCCCCGCCAGCGAGGGCCGCGCCGAGGTGCTCGGCCTGGACGTCGCCACCAGGGGCGGCGAGATCCGCGAGCGGGTCGGCTACATGCCGGAGCACGACTGCCTGCCGCCCGATGTGTCGGCCACCGAGTTCGTTGTGCACATGGCGCGGATGTCCGGGCTGCCCCCGACCGCCGCCCGGGAGCGCACCGCGGACACCCTGCGCCATGTCGGCCTGTACGAGGAGCGCTACCGCCCCATCGGCGGCTACTCCACCGGCATGAAGCAGCGCGTGAAGCTCGCCCAGGCTCTGGTCCACGACCCCCAGCTGGTCTTCCTGGACGAGCCGACCAACGGCCTCGACCCGGTCGGCCGCGACGAGATGCTCGGCCTGATCCGCCGGGTGTACACCGACTTCGGCATCTCGGTCCTGGTCACCTCGCACCTGCTGGGCGAGCTGGAACGCACCTGCGACCACGTCGTGGTCGTCGACGGCGGCAAACTGCTGCGCTCCAGCTCCACCCGGGACTTCACCCAGACCACCACGACCCTCGCGATCGAGGTCACCGACACCGGCGAGCACCCCGACGGCACCCGCGCGGTCCGCGAGGCGCTCCTCGCGCGCGGGGTCACCGCCCACGACGGCAGCGGCCTGCCCGGCGCCGGGCACATCCTGCTGCTCACCGCGGACGGCGAGCAGACCTACGACCTGGTCCGGGACGTCGTCGCCGACCTGGGCCTCGGGCTGGTCCGGATGGAACAGCGCAGGCACCAGATCGCGGAGGTCTTCCAGGACAGTGACGAGCAGCGGAAGGAGGCGGTCGGCCATGGCGGTTGAGCAGCCCACGGCCCGTGAGGCCGAGCAGACCCGGATCCACAACATCGGCTATCGCTCCTACGACGGCCAGCGCCTCGGGCGCGCCTACGCCCGCCGCTCGCTCTACTCGCAGTCCCTGCGCGGCGCCTACGGCCTCGGCCGCTCGGTGAAGTCCAAGGTGCTGCCGATGCTCCTCTTCGTGGTGATGTGCGTCCCCGCGCTGATCATGGTCGCGGTCGCGGTCGCCACCACGGCGAAGGACCTGCCCGTCGCGTACACCCGCTACGCGATCATCATGCAGGCGGTCATCGGCCTCTACGTCGCCTCCCAGGCACCCCAGTCGGTCTCCCGGGACCTGCGCTTCAAGACGGTGCCCCTGTACTTCTCGCGCCCCATCGAGGCCTCCGACTACGTCCGCGCCAAGTTCGCGGCCCTGGCCTCCGCGATGTTCGTCCTGACGGCCACCCCGCTGCTCGTCCTCTATGTGGGCGCGCTGCTCGCCAAGCTGGACTTCGGCCACCAGACGAAGGGCTTCGCCGAGGGACTGGTCTCCGTGGCCCTGCTCTCCCTGCTGTTCTCCGGGATCAGCCTGGTGGTCGCCGCGGTCACACCCCGGCGCGGCTTCGGCATCGCGGCCGTCATCGCCGTGCTGACCATCTCCTACGGGGCCGTCTCCACCATCCAGACCATCGCGAACACACAGTCCGGCGACACCACCGCCGTCGTCTGGATGGGCCTGTTCTCGCCCGTCACGCTGATCGACGGCCTCCAGACCGCCTTCCTGGGCGCCAAGTCCTCCTTCCCCGGCGGGGAAGGACCCTCGTCCGCACAGGGAGTCGTCTACCTCCTCGTCGTCCTGGGACTCATCGCGGGCAGCTACGCGCTGCTGATGCGCCGCTACCGAAAGGCCGGACTGTGACCGCCCACCCGTCGCCCCTCACCACCCTTCCCAGGAACGGGCTGCGTCCATGAGCACTCTCTCCATCGACCATGTCTCGCGCTGGTTCGGCAACGTGGTGGCCGTCAACGACGTCACCATGACCATCGGCCCGGGCGTCACCGGTCTGCTGGGCCCGAACGGCGCCGGAAAGTCCACCCTCATCAACATGATGGGCGGCTTCCTCGCCCCCTCCACCGGCTCCGTCACCCTCGACGGGCAGCCTGTGTGGCGCAACGAGGAGATCTACCGGCACATCGGCATCGTCCCCGAGCGCGAGGCGATGTACGACGTCCTCACCGGGCGCGAATTCGTCCTCGCCAACGCGGAGTTGCACGGGCTGGGCGCGAAGGCCGCCGGGCGGGCGCTCGCCACCGTCGAGATGGAATACGCCCAGGACCGGAAGATCTCCACCTACTCCAAGGGCATGCGCCAGCGGGTGAAGATGGCGTCCGCGCTGGTGCACGACCCCTCCCTGCTGCTGCTCGACGAGCCGTTCAACGGTATGGACCCGCGACAGCGGATGCAGTTGATGGACCTGCTGCGGCGCATGGGCGCCGAGGGCCGTACGGTCCTCTTCTCGTCCCACATCCTCGAAGAGGTCGAGCAACTCGCCTCGCACATCGAGGTGATCGTCGCCGGACGGCATGCGGCGAGCGGTGACTTCCGGAAGATCCGCCGGTTGATGACCGACCGCCCGCACCGCTATCTGGTGCGTTCCAGCGACGACCGCGCGCTCGCGGCCGCGCTGATCGCCGACCCGTCGACGTCGGGCATCGAGGTCGACCTCGCGGAGGGCGCGCTGCGCGTCCAGGCGGTGGATTTCGGCCGGTTCACGGCCCTGCTGCCGAGGGTCGCGCGTGAGCAGAGCATCCGGCTGCTCACGGTCTCGCCGTCGGACGAGTCCCTCGAGTCCGTGTTCTCGTATCTGGTCGCGGCGTAGGAGGCCCAAGATGTACGACCCCACAGTCGCCCGGCTCACCTACCGGGGCCTGCTCGGCCGCCGCCGGGCCCTCATCCTCGGCGCACTGCCCGCGCTGCTGATCGTGATCTCCGTGATCGTCCGGACGCTGACCGGCGCCGACGACCAGGTCGCCCATGACCTGCTCGGCGGTTTCGCGCTCGCCACCATGGTGCCGATCATCGGCGTCATCGCGGGCACCGGCGCGATCGGGCCCGAGATCGACGACGGCTCGGTGGTGTATCTGCTGTCCAAGCCGCTGAAGCGGTCCACGATCATCACCACCAAGCTGTTTGTCGCCGTCGCGGTCACCATGGCGTTCTCGGCGCTGCCCACCTTTGTCGCGGGCCTGATCCTCAACGGCAACGGCCAGCAGATCGCGGTCGCGTACACGGTGGCGGCGCTGGTCGCCTCCATCGCCTACGCCGCCCTGTTCCTGCTCTTCGGCACGGTCAGCCGCCACGCGGTGGTCTTCGGACTGGTGTACGCACTGGTCTGGGAGGCGCTCTTCGGCTCGCTGGTCTCCGGGGCGCGCACGCTCAGCATCCAGCAGTGGGCGCTCGCCGTGGCCCAGAAGGTCACCGGCAGCTCGCTCGTCACCTCGGAGGTCGGACTGCCCACCGCCGTGGTGCTGCTGGTCGTGGTGACCCTGGCCACCACCTGGTACGCCGGTCAGAAGCTGCGGACGCTGAAGCTGGCGGGCGAGGAGTAGAAGCCCCGCGGCCGGCCGTCCCGGTGGGGGCGGGCGCTCTTGACGGCGGCTTCACCTCTGCCCGGGCACACTGGACAAAGGGGATGCAGCGCGGAAAGGACCGGGGATGACAGCGGAGGCACCTGGGGGCGAGGGGCCGGGCGAGACCGGCGACACCTGGGACGGCGCCGTGTTCGACGAGGACTTCATACGGTCCGCGCCGACGACGGAGCCGTCGGCGCGGGCCAGGATGCTGGCCGCGCGCTGGCGCGGCCAGGTGCCCGATCCCCAGCCCTGGCGCTCCGACGAGCCACCCGCCGGCTGGTTCTTCAGCAAGGCCCGTCGCCGCAGACGGCGCCGCCGGTAGCACTCCCGCCCCCGTCTGGCCGGGTGCTCTTATTCGGTGGCGTCCGATACGGCGTACGGGCACAGTGGAGCCCACGACGCCGGACCGGCCGGCGCCACATACCGGGAGAGGAGCCGCCCGGCTCCCGGCAGGGCAGCCCGCGGCAGGCTCAGGAGTAGTCACGCCTCCGTCGAGCCCGCCCCGCACGGGGAGCTGCCCGGGGCGGCCGCTTCGAGCACGCGACGCGTTTCGCGTGGGCCGCCCACCCGGAGGATTGGCCGAGTGGCAAGGCACCGGCCCGCGTCATGTCCGATCACCGTCAGGTGGTCGCCCATGGGCGGGCTGCGGTCGGGGTCAGCCCCCGCGCGCGTTCGATCCGCGCATCCTCCGCGATTCCGGCACGGTCCGGGAGGCTCTAGCCGAGCAGTCGTTCCAGTACCACCGCGATGCCGTCCTCCTCGTGGGACAGCGTCACCTCGTCCGCGACCGCCTTCAGCTCCTCGTGCGCGTTGGCCATGGCCACACCGCGGCCCGACCACGCGAACATCGGTATGTCGTTCGGCATGTCGCCGAAGGCGATGGTGTCCGCGGCCTTCATGCCCAGGCGGCGGGCCGCCAGGGACAGCCCGGTGGCCTTGGTCAGGCCCAGCGGCAGGATCTCGACTATCCCCTCGCCCGCCACGGTCACTCCGACCAGGCCCCCGGCGGCGCCCCGCGCCGCCTCGGCCAGTTCGTCGTCGCCCAGGGTCGGGTGCTGGAGGTACACCTTGTTCAGCGGCGCCGACCACAGATCCGCCGCGTCCCTGATCGGCTGGTAGGGCAGCGGCCCGTCGTGGACCCGGTAGCCGGGGGCGACCAGGACCTCTCCGTCCAGTCCGTCCCGGCTCGCCGCCAGCAGCAGCGGGCCCACCTCCGCCTCGATCTTCGCCAGCGCGAGCCCCGCGAGCTGCCGGTCCAGCGTCACGGAGGTCAGCAGACGGCGCTCCCCCGCGTCGTAGACCTGTGCGCCCTGGCCGCACACCGCGAGTCCCCGGTAGCCGAGGTCGTCGAGGACGGGACGGGTCCAGGGGACCGCGCGGCCGGTGACGACGATGTGCGCCGCGCCCGCCGCGGTGGCCGCGGCGAGCGCCGCACGCGTACGCGCGGAGACCGTCCCGTCGGAACGCAGCAGCGTCCCGTCGAGGTCGGTCGCGATCAGTCCGTAGGGAAGTCGTGCGGAGTCGGCCGTGCTCACTGGGCGACGGGCTCCAGCAGCTCCCGGCCGCCCAGGTACGGGCGCAGGACCTCGGGCACCCGTACGGAGCCGTCGGCCAGCTGGTGGTTCTCCAGGATCGCCACGATCGTCCGCGGTACGGCGCACAGCGTGCCGTTCAGCGTCGCCAGCGGCTGCACCTTCTTGCCGTCCCGCATGCGGACCGACAGACGGCGGGCCTGGAAGCTGTCGCAGTTGGACGCCGAGGTCAGCTCGCGGTACTTGCCCTGGGTGGGGATCCAGGCCTCGCAGTCGTACTTGCGCGAGGCGGACGCGCCCAGGTCGCCCGACGCCACGTCGATGACCTGGAACGGCAGCTCCAGCGCGGTGAGCCAGTCCTTCTCCCACTCCAGCAGGCGCTTGTGCTCGTTCTCCGCGTCCTCCGGGTCGATGTACGAGAACATCTCGACCTTGTCGAACTGGTGCACACGGAAGATGCCCCGGGTGTCCTTGCCGTAGGTCCCGGCCTCGCGGCGGAAGCAGGGGGAGAAGCCCGCGTAGCGCAGCGGCAGCCGGTCCGCCTCGACGATCTCGTCCATGTGGTACGCGGCGAGCGGGACCTCGGAGGTGCCGACCAGGTAGTAGTCGTCCTTCTCCAGGTGGTACACGTTCTCCGCGGCCTGGCCGAGGAAGCCGGTGCCCTCCATGGCGCGCGGGCGGACCAGGGCGGGGGTGAGCATCGGGGTGAACCCGGCCTCCACGGCCCGTGCGATCGCGGCGTTGACGAGGGCCAGCTCCAGCAGGGCGCCGACGCCCGTCAGGTAGTAGAAGCGCGAGCCCGAGACCTTGGCGCCGCGCTCCACGTCGATCGCGCCGAGCGCCTCGCCCAGCTCCAGGTGGTCCTTGGGCTCGAAGCCCTCGGCGCCGAAGTCACGGATGGTGCCGTGCGTCTCCAGGACGACGAAGTCCTCCTCGCCGCCGACCGGGACGTCGGGGTGCACCAGGTTCCCGAGCTGGAGGAGCAGGCGCTTGGCCTCCTCGTCGGCCTCGTGCTGCTCGGCGTCGGCCGCCTTGACGTCGGCGGCGAGCCGGCCCGCCTTCTGGAGCAGTTCGGCCTTCTCGTCGCCGGAGGCCTTGGGGATCAGCTTGCCGAGCGCCTTCTGCTCGGAACGGAGCTCGTCGAAGCGGACGCCGGACGACCTGCGCTTCTCGTCGGCGGAGAGGAGGGCGTCGACGAGCGCGACATCCTCACCACGGGCGCGCTGGGAAGCGCGAACACGGTCGGGGTCCTCACGGAGCAGGCGAAGGTCAATCACCCCTCAAGGCTACCGGTGCCGAGTTCCGGCCCACGACTCCGTTTATCGATCCGTGGCGGATGTTCTGTTGTGGCGCAATTACACAGTGTGTCAAGAAATAGGGACACTGTCCCCGGAAGGGGGCGCTCCGGGCGTGCTCGGTTGACCGGAAACCCTTGTGGGCAGCGGGATTTGAGGTCTGCTTGTCCACAGGCCGCCGGGGGCTCCAGGAAGTTATCCACAGGCTGTGCGGAAGATCTGTGGATTTCGGAACTGATCATTCCGAAGATCCCTCCCGGGGCGGAGAATTCGCCGCACAAACCCCCATCACTTCCACTTTCAGGTGGAAAAGGGTCGCCCCAAAGAGTTGATCGAGAGAAACAGGTGGACAACGGTACGGGACGCGACGATGGACGACCGGGGGGTCGACCGAGGGAAGCGTGAACCCCGACGGGCAGTCTTGTCGACTTGTCCCCAGATCGAGAAGGCGCCTGTGGATAACTTCTGTGGACAGTGAAAATCCGCAGGTCGTACCAGGCGCTAGAACCGGCCGTCCTGACAGCGCGCCACCCAGTCGGCGGCCGACACGAACTCCTCGTCCGAGGTCCCCGGCCGGAGGGTGCGCATCTCGGCCGGGGTGATGTCCGCGCGCGGATACGAGCCGAGGTAGCGCACCTGGAGGCAGATCCGCTTCAGCCCCATCAGGGCCTCGGCCACCCGGCGGTCGGAGATATGGCCCTCGGCGTCGATGCAGAAGCAGTAGTTCCCGATTCCGGCTCCCGTCGGGCGGGACTGGAGCAGCATCAGGTTGACCCCGCGGACGGCGAACTCGCCCAGCAGATCACGCAGCCCACCGGGGTGGTCGTCGCGCTGCCACAGCACCACCGAGGTCTTGTCCGCGCCCGTCGGAGCCGCCGGGCGGGCGGGCCTGCCGACCAGCACGAAACGCGTCTGGGCGTTCTCGGCGTCATGGATGTTCGTCTCCAGCGCTTCCAGCCCGTAGCGCGCGGCGGCGAACTCGCCCGCGAAGGCGGCGTCATAGCGCCCCTCCTGGACCAGCCGGGCGCCGTCCGCGTTGGACGCGGCGGACTCCCAGAGGGCGTCCGGGAGATGGGCCTTCAGCCAGTTGCGCACCTGCGGCTGCGCGGCCGGGTGCGCGGTGACCGTCTTGATCTCGGAGAGCTTGGTGCCGGGCCGGACCAGCAGCGCGAAGGTGATCGAGAGGAGCACCTCCCGGTAGATCATCAGGGGCTCACCGGCGACCAGTTCGTCGAGGGTGGTCGTGATACCGCCCTCCACCGAATTCTCGATCGGCACGAAGGCGGCCTCGGCCTCACCGCTGCGGACGGCGTCGAGCGCCGCCGGGACCGAGACCATCGGCACGAGCTCCCGGGTCGCGGACTCCGGCAGGGTGCGCAGGGCGACCTCGGTGAAGGTGCCCTCGGGACCGAGATACGCATAGCTGGCTGGCATGACCTCACCCTAATGGGCCCGGCGAAACCCGGCTGGAATCTGTGGAAAACGATGTCCGGCCCCCGTGGCTCCCGGTCGGCCCTCCGCCTCCCGGTCAGCCGTCCGCGTCTCCGGTCGGCCCTCCGCGGCTCCCGGTCAGCCCTCCAGCAGCCGCTGCCCCACGTACTCCCCCTTCGCCGCACCGCCCGGCACCGCGAACAGACCGCTCGCCTCGTGCCGGATGAACTGCGACAGCGCGTCCCCACGGTCCAGCTTGCGCTGGACGGTGACAAAGCCGCGCAGCGGGTCCGCCTGCCAGCAGACGAACAGCAGGCCCGCGTCCGGCTTCCCGTCAGCGTCGAAGCCGTCGTGGAAGGAGAACGGCCGGCGCAGCATGGCCGCGCCCCCGTTCTGGTCGGGCCGGGTGATGCGCGCGTGCGCGTTCAGTGGGACCACCGGATTGCCGTCCGCGCCGGTCTTCTCCAGGTCCATCGCGGTCGTCTCGGTGCCGCCGGTGAGCGGCGCGCCGTCGGACTTGCGGCGCCCGATCACCGCCTCCTGGGCCGGGACCGAGAGCTTCTCCCAGTCGTCGAGCAGCATCCGGATCCGGCGTACGACGGCGTAGGAGCCGCCCGCCATCCAGGCCGGGTCGCCGGAGGCGGGGACGAAGATCCGCTGGTCGAAGTCGGTGTCGGCGGGCTTCGGATTGCGGGTGCCGTCGACCTGGCCCATCAGGTTGCGGGCGGTCATGGGGTGCGCGGTGGCGCCCGGGGTGCGGTTGAAGCCGTTCATCTGCCAACGCAGCCGTGCCGCGCTGCCCGCGTCCTTCTGGATGGCGCGCAGCGCGTGGAAGGCCACGAGCGCGTCGTTGGCACCGATCTGCACCCAGAGGTCGCCGTTGCTGCGGGACTTGTCCAGCTGATCGGAGGAGAAGACCGGCAGCGGGTCCAGGGCGGAGGGACGCTGCCGCTCCAGGCCCGTACGGGAGAAGAAGCTGTTGCCGAAGCCGAAGGTGAGGGTCAGGCCGGAGGGACCGGCATCGCGGGCGACATCGGTGTCGTCGTGCGGTGCCGACTCGCCCGCCATCAGCCGCTCTGCGGTGGCCGACCAGCGGCGCAGCAGTGCGGCGGCCTCCGTGCGCCCGGCGCCCGGTGCCAGATCGAACGCGGCGAGATGGCCGCTCGCCTGGAGGCCCTCGGTGATGCCGGGCTGATGTTTCCCGTGAAACATTGCCCGGTCCGCGCCGAGCGAGGTCAGCGGCAGGCCCTTCTCGGAGGGCGCCGCCGCGTATCCGGCGGCTCCGCCCGCGGCGCCCAGCACCAGCCCGGTGGCACCGGCTGTCCCGAGCAGCCGCCGCCGCGAGATCGCCCCCCGGGAGGCGTCCGCGGGGGCGGTCTCCGGCGGGGCGCTCCTGCCGGGGGCCGTCTTCGCGGGGGCACTTCTGCCCGTGGCACCCCCGCGGGCGACACCGGCGGAAGCCTTCCCGGACTTCTTGCCCTTGGCCCCCGATGCGGCCTTGGCGGCCGGTGCGCCCTTGGTGCCCTGTGCGCTCTTGGCTCCCGGTGCGGCCTTGGCGGCCGGGTGGTCCGGCGATGTCTGGGAGGGGATGCCCTCCGGGGACGCCTCCGAGGTGGACTGGTCAGCCATGGTGGGGTTCAGCCGATCTTCGCGTTCTTGGTCACGGTGGTCTGGTCGATGTCGGAGGTCCGGACGGTCACCGCGATCTCCCACTCGCCCGCCATCGGGATCTGCACCCCGCTCGCCGACCAGTGGCCGGTGGCGATGCGGTCGGGTGTGATGGGGAGCGGTCCGATGCTCTTCGCCTTCAGGGTGAGGGCGACCTCGACCTCGGGGACATCGAACGCCTTCCCGCCCGGCCGCACCACATAGATGTGCATCTCGTTGTTGCCCACCCGGGCCGGGTCGAGGGTGACCTCCATGGTGCCCTTGCCGTCCTGGCCGCCGGTGTCGAAGGGCATCTTCAGCGACAGCGGTCCGGACCGCTGGGAGGCGGACGCGGTGGCCGCCTTCACGGCCTCCTCCGTACGCCCCGGCTCGGTCGTGGTCAGTACGGTGGTGACGGCGAGGAGGACGACCGCGACACCCGCCTCGGCGAGCACGGAGCGGCGCAGCCCCGAACGGACGGGGTCGGCCTCGCGGTCGCGCCTGGCCTGCGTGGCGGCCACGGCGGCCTGCTGCCGGGCCAGTTGCGCGGCCCGCTCCGAACGAGCCCCGCCACCCCGGCCGCTGCCCTTGCCCGAGGACGTACCGGACGGCTTGCCGGACGCCGCGTCCGAGGGCTTGCCGGTGGACGTGCCCGACGACGTGCCCGAGGCCGTCGCGAAGGCCTTCTCCGAGGTCTTCCCGGACGCCTTGGCCACCTTGGCCACGTTCGCCGAGGTCTTCCCGGAGGCATTTCCCGAGGCGTTCCCCGCTGTCTTCCCGGAGACGTTCCCCGACGCCTTCGCCGCCCCTGCCGCGCGCTTCTTCCCGCCCGCGCGCTCCTTCTTCGCCGCCGTCCCGTTCTTCGCCGCCGTCCCGGCCGGTGCGTCCACCAGCCGTGCCGTCCAGCGGCGGGAGAACCAGGCGATGCCCACCAGACCGGCCACCAGGGCGACCTTGACCAGCAGTAGCTGCCCGTACGACGTCCCGGTCAGGGCGGACCACGAGCCGAGCTGCCGCCATGCCTGGTAGACACCGGTCGCGGTCACGGCGACCACGCTGCCGAAGGCGAGGCGCGAGAAGCGGCGGACGGCCGCCGACTCGATGGAGGGATCCCGGCAGAGCGATACCAGCAGCGTGGTGAGACCGCCCAGCCAGACGGCGACGGCCAGCAGATGCACGATGTCGACCGGCATCGCCACCCCGGTCTGGATGCCGGTGGAGGCGTGCTCGGCCATGGCCCAGGTCGCCGCGAGCCCCGCCGCCACGACCGTCCCGCCGAGGGCGAGCCCGAAGGTGAGGTCCCGCTTCTCCGCGGCCCGGTCGTCGGCTCCGTCGGCACCGTCGGACTCGGCGCCCCCGGCCGCGCCCTCGGCCTCTTCGTCCCGCCGTACATACGCCCCGAACAGCACCGCAATGAACAGTGCCGCCGCCGCGAGCAGCAGCAGCCGGGAGATCAGAGCGGCCCCCGTCCTGGTCTGGAGCACCTGCCCCATCAGGGACAGGTCGAAGATGTCCGCGACCTTGCCCGAGCCGGTGTACGAACCGCGCAGCAGCAGCAGCGCGAGCGTCGCCGAGGTGAGGGCCACCCATCCGGAGACCACGAGCCGCTGCACCGGCCGCACCCCGGCCCCCCGCTGCCAGCAGGCCAGAACGAAGGCCGCCCCGCCGATCAGGACGATGAAGCCGGCGTAGGAGACATACCGTGCGAAGCCGTAGAGCGCCCCCACGATCCCGCCGCCCGTGGGTGGCGCGGCGTCCGAGACCGAGGTCGCGGACGGCGCGCCGATGGAGAAGGTGAAGGCACCGGAGACGGGATGGCTGTCCGCGGACACCACCTGGTAGGTGACGGTGTACGTGCCCTTGGGCAGCCCCGGGCGCACCCCGATCCCGTAGATCGTCCCGCTCAGGTTGGACGGCTTCCCGGTGTCGACGCGCTTGCCCCGCGGGTCCAGGACCTGGAGCGACGCGTCGGAGAGGCCGACCTTCTCAGAGAAGGTCAGGGTGACCTGGGCGGGTGCCGTGTCGACCACCGTTCCCTGCGCGGGGTCGCTGCCGAGCAGCGCGGCGTGCGCGGAGGCCGGGGCGGCCCCGCCGAAGAGCACGCCCAGGGCGGCCAGCAGCAGCGCCAGCAGCGCCGGGACGGCCCTGGCCGCCCGGCGCGGGCGGGCGGGCGCCGGGCCGGTGATTCTCCGCGTGTGCGTGTCGGGGGCGATGGCCTGCGTCACGGTGATCCCTCTTCTCAGTGCCCGGTCATCGGGTTGTACGTCGCCGACTTCACCGGCATCTCGACCGTGACCGTTCCGGACTTGGCAAAGTGCAGCTGCACCGGAACCTTTTCGCCCTGTTTCGGCTTGTGGGTGAGCTTGTCGAACATGACATGGTTGCCGCCGCTCGCGAAGTCGAGCGTGCCGTTCGCGGGCACGGCGAAGGACTTCTCCTCCTCCATGGCGCCGTTCCTGGTCGAGTGCAGGGTGACATCACCGGCGAGCTCGCTGGTGGCGGATGTCAGGGTGTCGGCGCCGCCGGAGTTGGCGACGGTGAAGAATCCGGCCGCCATGTCGCCGCCGGAGGGTGCGGGCATATAGGCGCCGGTGATCTTCAGTTCGGGCTTGGCCGACGAGCCGCCGCCCGAGCCGCCGCAGCCCGCGAGTATCAGGGCCGCTGCCGTCAGGGCGGTGATCCGGCCGGGACGGAGCTTCACGGGTTCTCCCCCTTGATGATCTTGGGGAGGTCCTTGGTGTAGTCGTCCACGGTGGCGTTCTGGCCGTAGAGCACATACCCCCCGTTGGTCTTCGGGGAGAAGGCGATGACCTGGGTGCCATGAGTGGAGATGATCTTGCCGTCCTTGTCCTTCCGGGGCGGCTCGATGCTGATGCCGAGGCTCCGGGCGGCCGCCTGGACGGTGGAGAACTTGCCGGTCAGGCCGACGATCTCGGGGTCGATGCCCTGGAGCCACTTGCCGAGCGCGGCGGAGGTGTCGCGCTCGGGGTCGGTGGTGACGAACACGATCCGCAGCGAGTCCTTCTGTGCCTGGGTCAGCCCCTTGTCCTTCTCCATCTCCTTCTTGGCGACGGCGAGGTTGTTCATGGTGAGCGGGCAGACGTCCGGGCAGTGGGTGTAGCCGAAGTAGACCAGCGTCGGCTTGTCCTTGGTCTGCGCGCGCAGGTCGTACGTCTTGCCGTGGGTGTCGGTGAGGACGAGGTCCGGCTTGGCGAACGGCTGGTCGAGCACGGTGCCGACCTTGGCCGAGCCGGGCTCGGCGGAGACCACGGCGACCGGGTTGCCGCTGCCGCTGCCGCCGCCGGTCCCGCAGGCGGAGAGGGTGAACGCGGCGGCGGCGAGGAGGGCCGCCGCGGTGAGCGTCTTCTTCTTGCGCATAGAGAAATGTCCCAGATGTAGCGGTTCTGGAGTGTGATGTAGCAGTTCTGAAGTGCGATGGAGCGGTGTGGCGTGTGCTGATGCGGTTCTGGAGTGCGCCGGGGGTGTACGGGGCGCGTCGCCGTGCTGCCGTACGCCCCCGGCGCGGGTCCGGGGGCGGCCCGACTCAGACCTGAGTGGCGCGTCGGCGGCCCGCCAGGGCGCCGTAGGCCACGCCTCCGGCGCCGATCACGATGCCCACCACCGCGAGGATGCGGGCGGTGATGTCGCTGGTGCCGGAGGAGGATCCGGACGCGGTGTCCTCGTGGTCCGACGCGTCGGAGGCGTCCCCGGCCGCGGAGCCGTGGTGGCCCTCCTCCGAGGCGGCGCTCAGCGGGAGCACCGGGGCCGGGTTCTCGGGCTCCTCCTGGCCCTCCTTCTGCGGCTCGATCCAGCGCACGACCTCGTTGTTCGAGTACGTCTGGAGGGCCTTGAAGACGAGCTGGTCGGAGTCCTCGGGGAGCTGGCCGACGGAGAGCGGGAACTTCTGGAAGTAGCCCGGCTCGATGCCCTTGCCGGTGGCGGTCCAGGTGACCTTGGTGACCGCCTCGTCGATCTGCCGCCCGTGCATGGTCAGGGGCTTGGCGAGCTTGGACTTGGTGACATCGACCTTCCAGCCGTCGAGGGGCTGCGGCATCACCGAGGCCAGCGGGTGGTCGGCCGGGAAGGAGACCTCGAGCTTGGTGGTCGAGGCGTTGTCCCGCTCGTTCGGCACCTTGAAGTCGACGACCGCGTACCCGCCCTTGGCGGCCGCGCCCTCCGGCTGCACGGTGACATGCGCGAACGCGGGGACGGACAGGAACAGCACGGCCGACGCGGCAGCGGCGCCGGTGACGGCGAGGCGGGACGCCTTCAGGGAACCCTTGATGGCCTTCATGACGTGAAGAACACTCCACTCCGAGTGAGAGTCATTGACGAGGAGAGGCGCGTGCGCGGGGACCGCCACGGTCGTGGCATCCCACGGGCAGGCACGCGTGCCGCGCGACGGCGGCCCCTTCGTAAAGGACTTGCGACCCCTTCGCAGGACGGGGGAGCGGCGCGTCGCGTCAGGCGGCGAGAAGAGGAGGAGCGGAGCGGGGCGGCCCGCGGCGGATCACCGCATGCCGCAGCGCGGTCGTCCGCGGCTTCGGCGGGAGCAGGAACTCGGTGCGCGCGGCGCGCGCGCCCGCCCGGGGAGCGACGGCGAGCCCGGCCAGCAGGGCGCGCGCCAGGGCGAACGACAAGCGCAGGGACCGTACGAGCGCCCCCTCCGCGACCCCGTGCGCGGACAGCCGCATCAGCCGCAGCAGCGCCCTGTCCCCGTGGCGCAGCAGCCATCCGGCGGCGACGGCCGCCAGCAGATGCCCGAGCAGCATCGGCACCGACGGCAGCACCGACCACCAGGAACCGGCGGCCGACAGGGCGTCCGCGGGGTGGTGCACCACGGCCGGGTCCGCGGCGGTGCCGAGCCGCGCGTCGGCGAGGATCTTCTGCGCCTGCGCGGGGGAGAGCGCCGCCGCGGTGGTGCCGCACAGCAGGTGCGCGGCCCGGGTCACGAGCGTGGCATCGGAGGCGGATGTCCCGTTCGCCGTCATCGACGGCATGGCCGCCATCGAGGCCATGGACGCCCCGCCGGAGCGCTGCCCCAGCGCGAACAGGGTGTGCAGCAGGGTCTGGCCCGCCGCAAGCAGTCCCGTGATCCCCCACAGGGAGCGTTCCCGCCCGGTGAGCAGGGAGGTGACGGCGAACACGCCGAGGAAACCGGCGCCCAGCGTCCACAGCGGAACCACACCGCAGGAGGCGAGTGCGTGCCCGGCACCGGCCAGCACGACGCAGACCGCGGCGAACACCGCGGCCCGCAGGATCCGCAGATCGCATCCGGTGTGCGCGGTGCGCTGCTGGGGGGCACTCATGGCGGCCTCATCATCGCACTGACTTCCGCGGGCCCGTGCGGCAGGTCCGCAAGGCGGCTTTCGTGCGCTATGCGGGACGGTCGCCCGGAAGATCACCTTCGGCGATGCAGGGCGCGTGCATACACTGTCCGCGCCTCCGGCGCATCCGCCGTACGGGCGGGATGTCCTCACTCGGGTGATTGCGGACGCGCACCCGCGGCAATACGTAACGGTATGTCGAGCCGCGGCCAGGAGGCTGGAGCATGAGCATCTGGTGGTCACTCCATCTGCGGCGCGAGGCTGCCAGCGTGCCGCTCGCCCGGCGGCTCCTCATGGGAACGATGGAGACCGCGGGCGTCGACCCCGACATCTCCTACGACCTCTCCGTCGCCCTGAGCGAGGCCTGCGCCAACGCGGTCGAGCACGGCGGCCCCGCCGCCCACGGCGGGATGCCGGAGGCGTACCGGGTCACGGCGTATCTCGACGGCGAGACGTGCCGCATCGAAGTCGCCGACTCGGGCCCGGGCTTCCCCGCCGGAAGACCCCGCCGGGTGACCCTGCCGAGCTGCGCCGAGGCGGAGCACGGCCGGGGCCTGTGCCTCATCGAGGAACTCGCCGACCATGTCCACATCGGCAGTGCGCCGGGGCGGGGCGGAGCGGTGGTGAGCTTCGACAAGATCCTCAAGTGGAAGCAGGGCACCCCGCTGGCAGCCGTCTGACCGGCACTTCGTTCGACGGGCCTGCGGCTCACAGCAAGAGGCCGGACAACCGTCGTACGGCTGCCCGGCCCCTTTCCGGTTCTCCCCGGGAAGCCCCTCGGGGGACTTCCGTCAGCTCTTCAGGGACGCCATCCAGGCCTCGACCTCGTCGGAGCGGCGCGGCAGGCCCGCCGAGAGGTTCCGGTTGCCGTCCTCGGTGACCAGGATGTCGTCCTCGATCCGGACGCCGATGCCGCGGTACTCCGCCGGGACGGTCAGATCGTCCGCCTGGAAGTACAGACCCGGCTCGACCGTGAGCACCATGCCGGGCTCCAGCGTGCCGTCCACATAGCTCTCGGTGCGTGCGGCGGCGCAGTCGTGCACGTCCATACCGAGCATGTGGCCCGTGCCGTGCAGGGTCCAGCGGCGCTGGAGACCCAGTTCGAGCACCCGCTCCACCGGCCCCTCGACCAGGCCCCATTCGACCAGCTTCGCGGCCAGCACCTGCTGGGCGGCGTCATGGAAGTCGCGGAACTTGGCGCCCGGCTTCACCGCCGCGATACCGGCCTCCTGGGCCTCGTACACGGCGTCGTAGATCTTCTTCTGGAGCTCGCTGTAGGTGCCGTTCACCGGGAGCGTGCGGGTGACGTCCGCGGTGTAGTACGTGTGGGTCTCCACGCCCGCGTCCAGCAGCAGCAGGTCGCCGGAGCGGACCGGGCCGTCGTTGCGCACCCAGTGCAGCGTGCAGGCGTGCGGGCCCGAGGCGCAGATGGAGCCGTAGCCGACGTCGTTGCCCTCGACGCGGGCGCGCAGGAAGAACGTTCCCTCGATGTAGCGCTCGGAGGTGGCCTCCGCCTTGTCGAGGACCTTCACCACGTCCTCGAAGCCGCGCACCGTCGAGTCGACGGCCTTCTGGAGCTCGCCGACCTCGAAGTCGTCCTTGACCAGCCGGGCCTCGGAGAGGAAGACGCGCAGCTCCTCGTCGCGCTCGGCGGTGACCTTGTCGTGCAGCGCGGTCTCGATGCCGGCGTCGTGGCCCCGGACCACCCGGACCGGGCCGGTGGCCTCCGTCAGCCGCCCGGCCAGCTCGCGCACGTCCGAGGCGGGGATGCCGTACAGCCGCTCGGACTCGGTGAGCGAGTGGCGGCGGCCGACCCACAGCTCGCCCTGGCCGGAGAGCCAGAACTCGCCGTTCTCACGGTCGGAGCGGGGCAGCAGATACAGGGTCGCCGTGTGGCCGTCCGCGGTGGGCTCCAGGACGAGGACGCCGTCCTCGGTCTGGTTGCCGGTGAGGTACGCGTACTCGACGGAGGCCCGGAAGGGGTACTCCGTGTCGTTGGAGCGGGTCTTCAGCCGGCCCGCGGGAATCACCAGACGCTCGCCCGGGAAGCGCGCGGAGAGCGCGGCGCGGCGGGCGGCGGTCTCGGCGGCCTGGGCGACCGGCCGCAGATCGTGCAGCTCGGTGTCGGCCCAGCCGGACTGCATGTTCTCGGCCAGCTCGTCGGAAACGCCCGGGTACAGGCCGTTCTTGCGCTGCTTGATCGGCTCTTCGGTCTCGTCCGGGCCCGCTGCCTCAGCAGCAGGATCCGATACGGCCGGAATGAGCTCGTCCGCCACGGTCATCCTCCTTTGGTACGGCACGGGGCCTTACCATCGTACGGTCGTACAAAAGGGGCCCAGCGCCGAAGCGCCTGCGACCATACGACCCTACGGCGGTGGCGGCGGCGTCACCGGGGCGGCCGTGCCCCCGCCCGGGGCCGCACCCGCCCTCACTCGAACCGTGCCGCCAGCAGCACCACGTCCTCCGTACTGTCCGCCGCGTCGAGTCCGTCGGGCAGCATCGTGCGCAGCACATGGTCGGCGACCGCGCCCGGGTCGGTGCGCAGCGGCCTCGGCACCCCGGCGGCCGCGGCGTGCAGCCGGGCGAAGGCACGGTCCAGGGAGTCCCCGGTGCGGTGCAGCAGACCGTCGGTGTAGAGGAGCACGGTTTCGCCCGGCTCCGCGGACAGCTCGACGCTCGGCGCCTCCCAGCAGGCCAGCATCCCGAGGGGCGCCGACAGCGAGGTCTCGACGAAGTCGGTCCGTCGCGGGCCGATCACCAGGGGCGGGCTGTGCCCGGCACCGGCGAGGGTGAGTCTTCGCAGCGCGGGCTCGCAGTACGCGAACAGGGCGGTGGCGGAGCGGGCCGGTTCGGTGAGCCGCAGCAGCAGCTCCAGATCGGAGAGGACCGCCACCGGATCCTCGCCCTCCATCACGGCATAGGCGCGCAGCGAGGCCCGCAGCCGTCCCATGGCGGCCATCGCGCCGGGACCGGACCCGGTCACCGAGCCGACCGCGAGGCCGAGGGCGGCGTCGGGCAGCGCCAGCGCGTCGTACCAGTCGCCGCCCCCGCGCGGGCCGGTGCGGCGGCGCGCGGCGAGTTGCACCCCGGGCACCCGGGGCAGCCGGGTGGGCAGCAGTTCCTCGGAGATGGTCGCCATACCGGCGCGGGTGCGCTCGATTTCGACCATCCGCGCCAGATGCTCGGTCGCGTAGCGGGCGTAGAGGCCGACCAGATGGCGCTGGCGTTCGACCGGCTCGGCGGGTTCGTCGTAGAGCCAGACGGCGGCGCCGAGTCGTCCGGCCGTGTCGCTGGCCAGGGGGAGCGCGTAGCTCGCGGCATAGCCGAGCCGGGCGGCCACCTCGCGGTGGCGCGGGTCGAGCCCGTCCTCGGAGAGCAGGTCCGGCTGGGCGATCTCCCGCTCGCCGCCCGGCAGTCCGTCGAGGATCCTGCCGTACGACAGGGAGCTGCGCGGCACGGTCTCGATGTGTCCGAGATCGGCGCGGGCGAGCCCGAGTCCGATGGTGGTGTCGGGGCCGAGTCCGTCGCGCGGCTCCAGTACGACAAGACCGCGCCGGGCGCCCACCAGGGCGGCTCCGGCGCGCAGCAGTTCCTGGAGCGCATCGGTGAGCGAGCCGGTGCGCGCCAGACGTTCGGTGAGTTCGTGGAGGGTCGTCAGATCGGAGACCCACCCGGCCAGCCGGTCCTGGAGAACGGCTCCCGGGCCGGGGTGGACGGCGGGCACGGCCGAGGGGGCTTCCGTGGTGGCAGGCGTCGGCGCGACAGTGTGTGCGGGCGGGGGAACCGTGGAATCGATTCCGGCCACTTTCGGAGGGTGAGGGGCGTTCATGACGTCCGGCTTTCGAACCGGTGCATATTGCTCGATAGCATCGCAAACCCCCATGTCAATCTGCGCCGCTAGCGGTGGCTCCACATGTACACGCACTCGTGAGGGGATGTCCAGCATTGTCCTGCTGGGATTCCTGGTGTCCGTGAGGCGTTGTTACTCACTTACGAGGAAGCAAAGTTGGCTTAAAACTGCCTCGAGGAACGTCCCATTGCGGTCGACTGGCCTCGTTCGACAGAGCGTCACAGCGGTCGTGATGGGTACGTACTCGGTGAAGGCCAGGGGTGGTTGGGGGTCACCCGGAACCTGGCGACGGACCCGGGCGTCTTAACCACCGACGGCCGAGCCCCATCCTCCCGTGGCGGAGGCGGCGAGTACGAGCGCGACGGCAAAACGCCAGGCGGCGCCACCCCACGCCACGCCCATGCTTGTGACGGGCGCAGTATGGATGCGCAGCCCATGCTCGGCCCACAGGGGTTCCCCTTGTCCACGACAGGGGTGTGATGCGCCAGTAGGTACGCACAGTGAAGTGATCGACACATGGTGTGATGTGGTCCTCGGTGTTGCCAGGCGTGCAACGGAAAGGAACGAGCGCTCATGCGCGAGATCCTCGGAAGGCGACGCAGGCTCCTGTCCCGCCGGAGGGACGAAAAGCCTGAGCTGATCGGCGCGGCCCTGACCTTCGCGACCGAATGGCAGTGGCCCGTGCTCCCGGGTGTGGCACCGGACCCGCAGGGCCGTGCCCGTTGCGGATGCCCCGACCCGGAGTGTTCGGTGCCCGGCGCGCACCCCTTCGACCCCGGGCTGCTCGCCGCCACCACCGACGCGCGCATGGTGCGCTGGTGGTGGACCAACCGGCCCTGCGCACCGATCGTGCTGGCCACCGGCGGACCGGCGCCCTGCGCGGTCAGCCTGCCCGCCCTCGCGGCCTCGCGCGCCCTGGCCGCACTCGACCGCAAGGGCATCCGCCTCGGCCCGGTCGTGGCGGGCCCGCATCGCTGGGCGATCCTGGTGGCGCCCTACTCCATGGAGCAACTGGGCGAACTGCTCTACGCCCAGGACTTCGTCCCCGGCTCCCTGCGCTTCCACGGCGAGGGCGGATATCTGGCGCTTCCGCCCTCCGAGACCGGCCACGGGCAGATCCGCTGGGAACGCGCGCCGCTGCCCGGATCCGCCTCACCCTGGGTCCCCGATGTGGAGGCCGTGGTGGACGCCGCCGTGGAGGCCCTCACTCGTAAGGGTGTGAGCGCCCCCGAGTTGTAGGGGCGGACGGCCCGCACCGGACGGGACGCCCATGACCGGCGGCTATCTTCGCCCCATGGTGATGCGTCCGTCAGGGGTGATGCGTCCTTCAGGGCACGGGAAGCGGGGGTTCGGCCTCGGATTCGGCCTCGGTCTCGGTCCGCGTCCTGCCCTTGGTCCCGATCTCGGTCCAGGTCCCGATCCCGGCTCCGGCTCCGGTCCCGGTTTCGGTTCCGGCTTCGGCTCCGGTCCCGGGGTGGACGGGCCGGGGTCCGGTGGGACCGGTTCCCGCGGGACCCGGCTGCTCGCCCTGCTCGGCGCGGTCGTGTCGCTGGCCGCGCTCCCGCTCACGATGGCTTCGGCCGGACCGGTCGGGGCGGACCGGATCGCGGCCCGCGCGCCCGCGCACGATGACGCGAAGCAGCCGGTCGCCGCGCGCTCCCCGCTGCTGACGGGCTTCGCGGACGCCACCGCCGTCCGCTGCGGTTCCCCGGTCTCCACGAGAACCGGCATCGAGGCGCAGACCTGTGTGCTGACGCGGGGGCGGGACATCTGGGCGCGGACGTACTACCGCAACTCCCTTGACCGGGCGCTGAGTTCCGTTCTGGACCTGATGGCGCCCTACGGGGACAGCGTCGAGATGCACTGTGTGGTCGGCGCCGCGGAAGGACCGGGGGTCTGCGAGACGCCCCGGCAGGTGCTCATGGGCGATCCGGGGGGGTGGACGGCGGTCGCGGAGTTCGCCCGCCGGGACGGGGACGGGCCGCTGCTGCTGCGCTCCGGAAGCGAACGGGACCGGCCCGGCGACGAATAGGCGGAGCGGGCCGAGCGGACCTGGTGGCCCGGGCGGACCTGGTGGCCCGGGCGGACCTGGTGGCCCGGGCGGACCTGGTGGCCCGGGCGGACCTGGTGGCCCGGGCGGACCGAGTGGAACCGATCAGCCGGAGCCGGCCGGTGCGGATCGCGCAAACCGGCTGCCGTTGGAGGCAGTTGGACCTGCGCCGACACCGTGCGCACACGTGTACATGGAAAGACCCGGTTGCTGGCGACGGGGGATGCACCAGCAACCGGGCTATTGGAACCGTAACAAGAGATCGGCTGTTCGCAAATTCGATCTCGGCTATTCGGACACGGATTTACCTTTCCCGACGGTGACTTGTGACAGGAGTCACCGGGTGGGGCGGGTATGCCTCCGCCTGAACGGTCGGTCAGGCGGAGGCTGTGTGTCAGCTGAGTGTCACCTGTCGGTTGGTCAGCCCGCCGCGCGCCCGGCGCTCCTCGGCGGTGAGCGGGGCGTCCGACGCCAGGGCCGCCGCGAGACGCTCGGCGAACTCGGTCGCGGGCTTCTCGACGTCCTCCGCGCGGACCTCGCTCGGCAGGTCCCAGACCGGCACCGTCAGCCCGTGCGCACGGAAGGAGCCGACCAGGCGGGTGCCGTCACCGAGGCTGGACTGCCCGGCCGCGTGCAGCCGCGCGAGAGCGTCCAGAAGCTGCTCCTCGCCGTGCGGCATGACCCAGCGCAGATGGTTCTTCTCGGGGGTCTCGCACCAGTAGGCGGCGTCGACGCCCGCCAGCTTCACGGTGGGGATTGCCGCGGCGTTGGCCCGCTCCAGGGAGGCGGCCACCTCCGGCGTCGCGTTCTCCGCGTCCGGGACCCAGAACTCGAAACCGCTGTGCACGACCGGCTCGAAGGCGCCCTCGGGGTCCAGCAGGTCCTGGAGCCGCGGCCCGTCGGCGGGCGCACGGCGGCCCTGGACCGGCGAGCCCGGCGTGGCGGTCAGGGCGCGTTGGAGGGTGTCCGCGAGATCGCGGCTGATGTCGCCGGACGCCGTGTCGTTCTGCAGGCCGAGCAGGACCGAGCCGTCGTCGCGGCGCAGCGCGGGCCACGCCATCGGCAGGACCGTGACGAGCGTGACCGAGGGAACGTCCTCGGGGAGGCCGCCCTTGAGGTTCAGCCCGACGGTCGCCGCCGGGACCAGCTCGCGCAGCGCGACCCAGTCGCACTCGCCCGGAAGTCCCTCGAACGGACGCTGCACCAGCTCGGTCACCGCATGCGCGGCCGCCCGCCCGTGGCAGGCCTTGTAGCGGCGGCCACTGCCACAGGGGCAGGGCTCACGGCCGCCGACGACCGGGATCTCGGCATCCGTGAGCTGCGGCCGCTCGGCCTTGGTCTGGGATCGCTTCTTGGCCATCGTGGATGTCTCCCGGTTACGGCTCGTTTCGTACGGGCGCGAGCCTAGCCCCTCGTACGGCGCCCGACGGGATCCTGTGGACAACGCACCGGGAGTCCGTGAAGCGGTGCCCCGTTCCAGGCCGGAGACGTAAGAGCGAACGGGCCGCGCGGACCGCGGCGTCTGCATGCGCGGTACCGGCCGTCATGTACCGCACCGGCCGTCCGCGCCGGGGCCGTTCCCGGGCGACCGGGCGACCGGGCGACCGAACGACCGGAGAAACGGGTGAAATGGGTGAAACGGGTGCGGGCCGGGCGGGGAGTTCGCGTGGCCGGGCCGCCCGGCTGCGCGAACTCGCCCTGCCCCGAGTGCCCTTGGCCGTCCCCAACGGGTGGTGCCGGACCTGGCCGGTCCTCGTTCTTTCTTTCTCTGTTCTCTCTTTCGCCTTCGCGTTCCGGCTCAGTCCAGATCGTCGAACGCGTCCGCGAACTCCAGCTCGGGCAACTCCGCCACCGCAGGGGCGGTGACGCGCGTAGCGAAATCGTCGCGCCGCCGCGCCGCACCCACGTCGTCCTGGACCACGACCCACACCGTGACCTCGCCGCTGACGCCGTCCCGGACGCCCCAGTCCTTGGCCAGCGCCGTGATGATGTTCAGCCCGCGGCCGCCGTGTGCCGTGACCGACGGGGTCGCGGGAACCGGACGGGTGGGACCGCCGCCGTCCGTCACCTCGACCGTGAGTCGCCCGGAGACATCGACGCGCCATGCGGCACGTACGTCCCCGTCCCCCCGAAGGCTGTCGCCCAGTGGTCTGCCGTGACGACAAGCGTTGCTGAGCAATTCCGAAAGGATCAGTACGGCATCGTCGATGACCGATTCCGCCACGCCACCGGTACGCAGTTGATCGCGCATCCGATGTCTCGCTTCCCCCACGCCCGCAGGACCATGGGGTACGGCCATGCTCGACGACGTGGGCACCTCCTGTGCCACCACCAACGCCACCCCCGAGACCTCCTTCGCCCCACGCCACGGTGTGAATGCCCCATGGGAATGTCCCGGAAACCGGACCGTGCTCCTACGCTGACGCATTGCTGACAGCCGGACACGCAGCGAACGCGCCGGTGCACACCCCGTCATTATTTGGCTGGATTCCTTCCCTTATAAGGAGAAATCCGCGTGAGGGTGCACGGGGGTGTGAGGGGAATCGTCCAGGGATGTGAGGATCATCGCCCCTGTGGACCGGGGCGATTGATCGGCGCTCCGTGCGAAATCGTTGGGTGATGGGGGTCGGAGTGTGCGGCGGTGTGTGCAGAAGTGTTCGCCCGTGCGTAGACAATCGGTCGGCGATCCGATCGGATTCACCCGCGCCCCGGGCGGAACATGCTGCCGAACCGGTCGGAATCCCCGATACCGCGCGATGCGGGGCCGCCGCGGCGAATTGCGGACCTCGCGCCGCGCGCCGCGTGCAGCCTCAGCGGCCGAGCTGGTCCAGCACCGCGCGGGGGCGGTTGGTGATGATGGCGTCCACGCCCAGTTCGACGCAGAGGTCGACGTCCTCCGGCTCGTTCACGGTCCACACATGCACCTGATGACCGGCCTTCTTCAGCCGCTGGATGTACGCGGGGTGGTTGCGCACGATCCGGATCGAGGGGCCCGCGATCCGGACACCCGCGGGCAGCCGCCCGTCCCGCAGCCGGGGCGAGAGGAACTGGAGCAGATAGACCGTCGGCAGGGTCGGGGACGCGGCCCGCACCCGGTGCAGCGAGCGCGCCGAGAAGCTCATGATGCGCACCGCCGACTCGGCGGAAGTTGCCGGGGCGTCCAAGCCGAATCGCTTCAGCAGGAGCAGCAGCCGCTCCTCGACCTGCCCCGCCCAGCGCGTCGGATGCTTGGTCTCGATCGCCAGGTCGATGGGGCGCCCGGCGTCGGCGACGAGTTCGAGCAGCCGCTCCAGGGTGAGGACGGAGGTGTCCCCCGGGTCCTGCGGGCGCAGCTCCCAGTCGGGCTCCTCGTCGCTTCTCTTCCAGGAGCCGAAGTCCAGAGTGGCGAGGTCGGCCAGTTCCAGCGCGGAGACCGCGCCGCGGCCGTTGGACGTACGGTTGACGCGTCGGTCGTGGACGCAGACGAGATGTCCGTCCGCGGTCAGCCGGACGTCGCATTCGAGGGCTTCCGCGCCGTCCTCGATCGCTTTCTTGTACGCGGCCAGGGTGTGCTCGGGGGCCTCCTCGGAGGCTCCGCGGTGGGCGACCACCTGGACCAGGTGCTGTCGTGCGTGGGTCACCGCGTCATGGTGCCACCGTCGGGAGGAGGGTGCGGTATCGGGAGGCGGCCTGAGGGCATCGGCGAGGTGTCGGGGATGCAGATTTTTGTTCGGACTGGTCCGATATAAAGAGAGCGCACGGGCCCACAGCGGCCGTTTACCCTGCCCTGACGTCCCGTGGGAAAAGCTTGACGACGTACAAAAGACTTTGCACAGCTGTACCGCACCCGGCGCCACGCAGGGTGAGCGAAGGCGGCCGAGTGCGACCCATTGGAACAGCCGTGGAACGAGGAGAAGAGCTGTGAGCACCGAGAACGAGGGCACCCCGGTACCCCCGGCCCCGTCTGCACCTCCCGTGCCGGTGGACGCTCCCACTTCCGCGCCGGGCGCGGCTCCCGAGGCGCACATGCCGTCCGCGGGGCCGCACGGCCCGAACGCGGGGAGCGCGACGCCCCCGGAGGGCGCGCCGTACGCCGCCCCGGGCGCCTCCCATCCGGAGGGCGCGGCGACCGCGCAGGTTCCGCCGGTGCCCCCGGGGCAGCCCGGAGCGGCGGGGCATCCCGGCGCCGCAGGAGCGGGCTGGCCTCCGCCGCCTCCGCCGGCCGTCCCCGGCTACGCGGGCGGCGGCCCCGGTGCGACCGGCGTCTGGGGCGCCTCGTACCAGCAGCCGGACCCGAGGCCGAAGGGGCGCGGCGGCCTGATCGCCGCGGCCCTGATCGCGGCGCTGGTCGCGGGCGGTGTGGGCGGCGGCCTCGGCTACCAGCTGGCCAAGAACGACGACTCCAGCGGTTCGACGACCGTGTCCGCCGCCACCAGCGGTGGTGACGTCAAGCACGACAACGGCTCGGTCGCGGCCGTGGCGGCCAAGGCGCTGCCCAGCACGGTGACCATCGAGGCCGAGAGCAGCAACGGCCAGGGCGGCACCGGTACGGGCTTCGTCTTCGACACCCAGGGCCACATCGTCACCAACAACCATGTGGTGGCGGACGCGGTCGACGGCGGCAAGCTGACGGCGACCTTCCCGAACGGCAAGAAGTACGACGCCGAGATCATCGGGCACGCCCAGGGCTACGACGTTGCCGTGATCAAGCTCAAGAACGCCCCGTCCGACCTCAAGCCGCTCGCGCTCGCCGACTCCGACAAGGTGTCGGTCGGCGACGCGACGATCGCCATCGGCGCCCCCTTCGGCCTGTCGAACACGGTGACCACGGGCATCATCAGCGCCAAGAACCGGCCGGTGGCCTCCAGCGACGGCAGCTCCTCCAGCAAGTCGTCGTACATGAGCGCCCTCCAGACGGACGCCTCGATCAACCCGGGCAACTCCGGCGGTCCCCTCCTTGACGCCCAGGGCGCGGTCATCGGCATCAACTCGGCGATCCAGTCCACGGGCAGCAGCGGCCTCGGCAGCACCGGCCAGTCCGGCTCGATCGGCCTGGGCTTCGCGATCCCGATCAACCAGGCCAAGTACGTCGCCCAGCAGCTGATCAAGACGGGCAAGCCGGTCTACGCCAAGATCGGTGCCTCCGTCTCGCTGGAGGACGGCAGCGGCGGGGCGAAGATCACCGAGCAGGGCGCGGCGGGCGCCAACGCGATCGAGCCGGGCGGCCCGGCGGCCAAGGCGGGCCTCAAGCCGGGCGATGTGATCACCAAGCTCGACGACTCGGTGATCGACAGCGGTCCGACGCTGATCGGTGAGATCTGGACCCACAAGCCGGGCGACAAGGTCACCCTCACCTACCAGCGCGGCGGACAGTCCCACACGGTCGACCTGACCCTGGGCTCGCGCGCCGGCGACGACTGATCCGGCCACGGACGACTGATCCGGCTACGACGGTGTCGGCGCCGACGTGACCGCCTCGGCGGTCCACGGACCGTAGGCCACCGACGGCCACCAAGGGGTGCCTCCTCACCGGGAGGCACCCCTTGATGCATGCGCCCGGGCACGGCTTCAAGGTGTCCCGTCCGCCCCCGCCCCCGGCGCTGCACTCACCCCATGGGCATGCCGGTCCGGTCGCGTTCCAGTACCGAGCGCAGTTCCGCGAGCGCCTGCGCGGCGGCCGCCACCGAGGACGTCGCGAAGGAGTCGGCCAGCAGTTCGCCCAGCCGTGCGGTGAAGATGGTCTCCGCCGCGTCGGTCAGCTCTATCCCGGCGTCGGTCAGGGCCAGCAGCGACGAGCGGCGGTCCGCCGGATTCGGCTGCCGGACCACCCACCCCCGCTTCTCCAAGCGGTCGACCGCCTTGCTGGTCGCCCCGATCCCGATGGCGAACTCTGTGGCGAGGTCCGCCACCCGGGCGCCGGGGTGGTCACGGAGGTGGCGCAGAAACTCGAACTGCGAGGTGACGATCCCGTGCGCCTCGCGAAGCCGGTCGTTGAGGTCGTTGTAGAGGCGCGTCTCGCACCGGACGAGGTCGGCGAAGAACCCCGGCAGATCGACGGCGGCGGCGTTCTCGCTCCATGTATATTCCACGGCATATAGTGTAGCGGCAGCTATCACGGATCAGGGGAGCAGACATGAGCAGGGAACAGCGCACCAGGATCGACGCCATGCTGCGGCAGCCGCGGCCGGAGGCTCCCCGAACGGTCGAGGCGCTCCGAGCCGGATTCCGCGCGATGATGGCCGAAATGATCGTCCCGCCGGACATCCGCACCTCGGAGACGGCGCTCGGCGGCCGCCCCGCCCTCCTGGTCGAGCCCCTCGCGGAGCAGCGCGCCGGAACGATCCTCTACTTCCACGGCGGCGCCCATGTGTTCGGCTCACCGCAGACCGCGCTGTCGCTGACGGGGAACCTGGTGGCCAGGACCGGCTACCGGTCCCTCTCGCTGGACTACCGGCTCGCCCCCGAACACCCCTTCCCCGCCGCGATCGAGGACGCGCTGAACGCCTACCGCGCCCTCCTCGACAGCGGCACGGACCCCTCGTCCATCGCCTTCGCCGGAGACTCCGCCGGCGGTGGCCTCACGGTCGCCACCTGCCTCACCGCCCGCGCGGCGGGGCTCCCGCTGCCCGCCGCCGCCGTGGCGTTCTCCCCCGCGCTCGACGCCACCCGGACGGGAGAGAGCATGGACACCAAGGCGGACCTCGATCCCTACTTCACCCGTGAGTCCCTGGGGCACACCGGAGCGATGTACCTCGCGGGACAGGACCCGCACCAGGACCTGCTCAGCCCGGCCGTCCTCGCCGACCTGACCGGCCTCCCGCCCCTGCTCCTCCAGGCGGGCACCAACGAAGTGCTCCTGGACGACTCCACCCGTCTGGCCGCGCGCGCCAGGGCGGCCGGCGTGGATGTGATCCTCGACATCACCGCCGATGTGCCCCATGTCTTCCAGGCGTTCGCGGGCGTCCTCGACGAGGCCGACGACGCGCTGGACCGCGCGGCCCTCTTCCTCACCCAGCACCTCCGCACCCCGCCCGGGGCGGTCACCCCCGCTTCCTGACACCGGCAGGCCCCCTTATGGACCACGCCGCCCGCGAAACGTTCAGTGCCGGTACGCTGTTACCCGCTCCGCCCCTGGTGGCGAGGCAAGGGTGGGTTGCCCGAGCGGCCTAAGGGAACGGTCTTGAAAACCGTCGTGGCGCAAGTCACCGTGGGTTCAAATCCCACACCCACCGCGGACGTCATAGACGCGCAGGTCAGAAGGGGCGCCCCAGCTGGGGCGCCCCTTCTCGATCTCCGGACCGGAGCCTTCGGGTGCGTAGTGCCGGACGGCAGAATCGATTGATGAAGGTTCAATTTAAATATTGGAACCTAATATTCCGCCTGCTGGATAATGGCGTTGATCTTGCTCTTCATGGCGTGTTAAGGTGCTTGCCGGAAGTCGCGCGTAGTAGGTGAGTGACGAGTTTGACCGACCGTCACGACTTCGCGTGTCGCCGTTCTGGCGCTGACTGTAGTGATGACCGGCACGCTTATTGGGGGATCCGCTGGTTCGGATTTTTCGGCCTCGGGGGTTACCCAGGTTACTGCTGGATCCGAACATGAGCAGGCTTCACTCTCGCTGGTTCCTTCAAGCGAGGCCGTACCGACATCCAGTCCATTGTCCGTACTGAACGGCTACGTCTCGTACTCGCGGGAGGGGTGCCGGATCGATGTCCCGGCCTCCGCGTTGACGAAGGTTCCGCAGGCTGAAGTCGACAAGCTGAATACCTACATCGATGCTGTGAATGATGACATCAGGAGCGGAACGCTTGTGATGTCGGGTGATGGGGTAGCGGTAACTGCCTCGAGCGAGGAGCATGTACCCAGCGCCTTCGCTGCTGATGAGCCAGCTGTCCAGTCCGCGACACTCGCCAGCCTGCTTGGCGGGGGACACGTCGCCGCTGTTGTGGCGGCGGCGCTGGGGACTGCGGCGGGTGCAATACAAGTGTGCCAGCACAAAGACGGCTGGACCATCCTGTACTGGCTCGGATCCATCGCTCCCTACGCGTTCGTGTGTAACCCATTCGGCTAACCTGGAGAAATCCTGATGAGTCCGGCTATAAAGCAGTCGGTAGCAACCATAACTGTGGGAGTGCTGGCCCTTCTTGCTGTAATTTCATTCTTTGCTCAATTCAACTCATCGGGGAATTATGCGACGATCTTCGGGTCGGCCGCATTTGTTGCCGGGGCTGTCTTCTTCGCGCTCGGATGGGTAAAGCGGAAGTAGTAGTGTCCTGACGGCGGTTCGTCTCCTGGTTAATCCTTGGAAGCGGGCCGCCGTTGGGTTGGGTATCCTCTGTGTAATGCTCGCTCTGACGCTCAATGGACAGCTCGAATAGCACCTCTTCGGTGAGGTCCTCGGTCGCCCGGACCGCAGCGAGGCTCAAGGCGATGCAGAGCGTCAGTGTCTTAGAAGATCCTCCGCGACTGCCACCTCAGAGGCGACGGTGTCCACCACGCCATGCTCGGCATCGCCCGGATGCACAGCCTCACCCTCGCCGGATAGATGAACGGGCCGCACAACGAACAGCCACGTCCAGGCCCACCCGAAGATCATTTACGGGGCAGCTTTTCGTCCGGGGTCCTTGTGATCGGGAGTCCCCGTGAGTTCGAATCACCCACCCACGGCTCCGGTGGGGTGGGCTGCTCCGGTGGGGCGGGGCTGTTCCCGACTGTTCCCGTCATCCGCCCTGCCCGCCCGCCATCCGTGCCGCCGAGGCGAGGGTGGAGTGGGCCTCGTGGTGGGTGAGGCCGGTGTGGATCGCCGCGGCCAGCAGGGCGGGGGCGAGGGCGGGGCCGATGCCGGATTCGTAGGCGCGGCAGGCGGCCCAGTAGAGGCGGGTGTTGCGCTGGCCCTCGTGTGCCGCCAGGACGAAGTGCACCAGGCCCTGGCCGTGCCGTCCGGCCGACGAGGGCGTGGAGTGCCGGGTGCGGGGCGGGGGCGTGAGAAGGCGCAGCAGGGCGGGCGGACAGGGCGCGGGCGCCAGGTGTGCGGTGCCCGGAGCCATGTCGTACGCCCCGTGGCCGGTGCGCGAGCCGGGGCCGACCAGATAGCCCCCGGCGCCCCGTACGTCGATGCCGGGAGCCAGTCGGCTCGCCGAGTTGGGGACGACGACGTCCGGGGGCCCGCTCAGCCACAGATGGCGCCCGCCGCTCGGGGTCAGGACCACCACCGTCTCCGGGATGGTGAACAGATGGCGCAGGGCCAGTTCGCGCAGCGCGGCCGAGGAGTCGGTGCCGGGTTTGGTGTCGAGGTCGATGCCGATCAGATGGTGGGGGTGCAGTCCGCAGGCGATGCCGTAGCCGGTGGCCCAGGGTGCGGCGGCGAACAGCGCGCGGATACGCCGGGGGTCGGTCGTGGCGTCGTACACCCCGTGGCCGTAGCGGCCGCACTCGCCGTGGCACGGGGGCGCTGCCGGGCCGGGGTCGTCGCGATGGGGGGAGCGCAGGGCGGGGAGCTTCGTCCGGGACAGCGGGATCACCGCCAGTCCGCGTTCCGCGGCGGACAGCGCGTGGGCCAGGGCCAGGGTGGTGGCCTGCCGGTCGGTGCTGGCCATGACTTTATGGTCGTACACACGTTCGAAAAAAGGAAGGGGGTGGGCGGCGGGGAGGTGTCGTGAAAGGGGTTTACCGGCCGCTTCTCACGCTTGAGGGCGAATCGCGTCGTCCGGAGTGATTCGCCGGGGTGCGGTGGGCAACTCTGGACTCGCGACGTCGTGCACCGCCGGGTGGTCGGCCAACTTCCCCGGCACAAGCCGTACTTCACGTACGCACCGGCGAACTGCCCGTGTGTACAGGGTTCTGGAGGAATCACATGGCAAGCATCCGTACCGCCCGCGTCCTCGCCGCCGTCGCGGCGCTGCCCCTCGGGGCCGCCCTCTTCACGGGTGTCGCCGCGGCGGACAACGGATCGTTCGCGGGCAACGGATCGAACGCCGCGGCGGCCAGTATCACCGGCAGCGGTGTCGGCCACGACAACAACGGCAACTCGTCCACCACGCAGCAGCAGGCGGTCGGTACCGGTGCCTCGAACCAGAGCAACACGGCCCAGGTGAACCGTTCCGCGTTCACCTCCGTCAACCAGCGGAGCCAGACCGTGCTCATCCACTTCACCCGCCTGTGGTGAGCGAGGGGCCGGGGCCAAGCCTTCGGCCCTGAGGTCGTCGGGTCCTTTCTGGGGTCACTTCACACGTCCGCGCGGCGGTGCTTCGGCGCCGTCGCGCGGACGTTTCCGCTCTCCCCCGCCCGCGCGCACTCCCTTCGGCCTTGACAGGCGACCAAATCTGACGGACAGTCAGAAAGTCTTGCTCCGGGAGAGGGGGAGCCGATGAGCGACGCGGGCGAGGGCGCGTTCGCCGCGCGGCTGAAGGCGTACGAGGGGCAGCCGGCCGCGGTCGCGGGCGTCGGCAAGGACCCGGTCAACGCGCCCATGATCCGGCACTGGTGCGAGGCGATGGGCGACACCAACCCGGCGTACTCCGGCCCGGACGCCATCGCCCCGCCCACCATGCTCCAGGCCTGGACGATGGGCGGTCTCTCCGGGCACACGGGGCACCCGGGGCGCTCCGGCGCGTACGACGAACTGCTCGCCCTGCTCGACGGGGCGGGCTGCACCTCGGTCGTCGCCACCGACTGCGAACAGGAGTATCTGCGTCCGCTGCGGCCGGGGGACGAGGTCGCCTTCGACGCGGTGATCGAGTCGGTGTCGGACCGGAAGCGGACACGGCTCGGTACGGGGCACTTCGTGACCACGCGGATGGAGATACGGGTGGGCGGGGAGCGGGTGGGGACCCACCGGTTCCGCATCCTCAAGTACGCGGCAGCCCCGGTCACCCCGGCCGCCCCGGTCACCCCTGCCGCCTCGGCCGCCTCGGCCGACCGGCCCACCCACCCCGGCTCCGGCCCCGGTCCCGATTCCGGCCCCGGCCCTGTCGCCGGTCCCGAATCCGGCCCCGAGCCCAACCGCGGCCCCGGCCCCGGCAGCCGCAGGCCGCGCCCGGTGGTCAACCGGGACAACGCCGGGTTCTGGGAGGGCGTGGCCCGGCACCGGCTGCTGATCCAGCGGTGCACCGGCTGCGGCACCCTGCGCTTCCCCTGGCTGCCGGGGTGCAACGCCTGCGCCTCCGCCGACTGGGACACGGTCGAGGCGAGCGGCGCCGGGACGGTCTACTCGTATGTGGTCATGCACCATCCGCCGTTCCCGGCCTTCTCCCCTCCTTATGCGGTCGGCCTGATCGAACTGGCGGAGGGGGTGCGGATGGTCAGCAATGTGATCGGGGTTCCGTACGACGAGGTGCGGATCGGCATGCCCGTACGACTGGAGTTCGTCCAGTACGACGACGGGACGGTACTCCCGGTGTTCCGGGCCCGGGAGCAGACCACCGCCACCGCCACCGCCGCCACCGGATCCGAATCCGGGACCGGCACCGGCACCGGGCACAAGGGCTGACACCGGCATGGACCTCGCCCCCGGAACCCCGCTGCCGCCCCTCACGATCAGGATCACCCGCACGCTGATCGTGGCCGGGGCGATCGCCTCCCGCGACTACCAGGACGTGCACCACGACCCGGAGCTGGCCCGCCGCAAGGGCTCTCCCGACATCTTCATGAACATCCTCACCACGAACGGCCTGGTGGGCCGGTACGTCACGGACCACCTCGGCCCGGAGGCGGTGCTGCGCCGGGTCGCCATCCGGCTCGGCGCGCCCAACCGCCCGGGGGACACCATGGTGCTGACCGGCACCGTCGAGGAGATCGACGGGGACACCGCCACCCTGCGGGTGACCGGGGACAACGGCATCGGCCGCCATGTCACCGGCACGGTCACCGTCACCCTTCCGGGCGGGAGGCCGCGATGAGTCTGCGCGGCAGGGACACGCTCGGCGGCCGGGCGGCGCTCGTCGGGATCGGCGCGACGGAGTTCTCCAAGGACTCCGGCCGCAGTGAGCTGCGGCTGGCGGTGGAGGCGGTGCGGGCCGCGCTGGACGACGCCGGGCTGTCGCCCGCGGACGTCGACGGCCTGGTCACCTTCACCATGGACACCAGCCCCGAGATCACCGTGGCTCAGGCGGCCGGGATCGGCGAGCTGTCCTTCTTCTCCCGGATCCACTACGGCGGCGGGGCGGCCTGTGCGACGGTCCAGCAGGCCGCGCTGGCGGTCGCGGCCGGGGTGGCCGAGGTCGTGGTCTGCTACCGCGCGTTCAACGAGCGCTCCGGACGCCGCTTCGGCTCCGGAGTGCAGCACCGCGAACCCTCGGCGGAGGGCGCGGCCCTGGGCTGGTCGCTGCCGTTCGGGCTGCTCACCCCCGCGTCCTGGGTGGCGATGGCGGCCCGGCGGTACCTGCATGTCCACCGGCTGGCACCGGAGGTTTTCGGCCGAGTTGCCGTGGTGGACCGCGGGTACGCGGCGACCAACCCGGCGGCGTACTTCCACGGCCGCCCCATCACCCTCGCCGACCACGCGGCCTCGCGCTGGATCGCGGAGCCCCTGCGGCTGCTCGACTGCTGCCAGGAGACGGACGGCGGCCAGGCGCTGGTGGTCACCACGGTGGAGCGGGCGCGCGACCTGCCGCACCCGCCCGTCGTGATCACGGCCGCCGCTCAGGGGGCCGGGCGCGCCCAGGAGCAGATGACGAGCTTCTACCGGGACGACCTGACCGGGCTGCCGGAGATGGGCGTGGTGGCCCGTCAGCTGTGGCGGACGTCGGGCATGGGGCCCGCGGACATCGATGTGGCCATTCTCTACGACCACTTCACGCCGTTTGTGCTGATGCAGCTGGAGGAGTTCGGGTTCTGCGCGCCGGGCGCGGCCGGTGACTTCGTGGCCGCGGGGACACTGCCGCTCAACACCCATGGCGGGCAGTTGGGAGAGGCGTATCTGCACGGCATGAACGGCATCGCGGAGGCCGTGCGCCAACTGCGCGGCACGGCGGTGAACCAGTTGCCCGGCGCCCGTCGCGCCCTGGTCACCGCGGGTACGGGGGTCCCCACCTCCGGTCTGCTGCTGATGGCGGACGAGAGTCGGCGGGGGCCCGCGTCCACCGGCCCCGTCGGCCCCCGCTGAGCCCGCGCGGACCCGACCGCTCCGAGCCCCGCCCTCTCCTCGGAGGGCCGCTCGACGCCCCGGGTCCGCCCCACCCGGAGAAGCTGCACGGCCCCGCTCCCCGGCCCCCTCCCCCCGGGGTGAACCCTCACGGACGTGCACGGCCAGTCCACCTTCAGGAGGTGGGGACGGCCCCCCGCATACAACCTGAGGGGGAGGCCGCTTCGGGACCTGCGGCCGATCCGCCACAAGGGGCGGCGAACCTAGCGTGGAGACATGACCACACCCGTCTGCACCAGCGCTCCGATCGCCGCTGCATCAGCGAGGCAGACCCTTCCCTACCCGTCGTTCTCGTCGTATGTGAAGGCGCGCCAGCCCGTGCTGCTGCGTACCGCGCGCTCACTGACCGCGAATCCGAGCGACGCGGAGGACCTGCTGCAGACCGCGCTGGCCAAGACCTATGTCGCCTGGGAGCGGATCGAGGACCACCGCGCGCTCGACGGGTATGTGCGCCGTGCGCTGCTGAACACCCGGACCTCGCAGTGGCGCAAGCGCAAGGTCGACGAGTTCGTCTGCGACGAACTGCCCGAGCCGGAAGGGGTGCCCGCCCCGGACCCCGCCGAGGAGCAGGCACTGCACGACGCCATGTGGCGGGCGGTCATGAAGCTGCCGACGCGTCAGCGGGCGATGGTCGTTCTGCGGTACTACGAGGACCTCAGCGAGGCGCAGACGGCCGAGATGCTCGGCGTCTCCATAGGCACGGTGAAGTCCGCGGTGTCCAGAGCCCTGGGCAAGCTCCGCGAGGATCCCGAACTGGAGCCCGTGCGTTGGACATCACGGCCGGAACAGTGATCGATCACGCCGGGGAGTAGTGACATACCGCGTGGTACGTGCGCAGAATCAGCGCAACCCTTACTACCGCGTAGGCAACGCCGCCCCGGGAGGCCGCCGTGCAGAGCACGATGCAGGACGTACCGCTCCTGATCTCGAGGATCCTGACCCATGGGTCGACGGTCCACGGATCGTCCCAGGTGATCACCTGGACCGGCGAGGGTGAAACGCACCGCCGCTCCTACGCCGAAATCGGCGCCCGTGCCGCCCAGTTGGCGCACGCGCTGCGCGAGGACCTGGGCATCCGGGACGACGACCGGATTGCCACCCTCATGTGGAACAACGCGGAACACGTCGAGGCGTACTTCGCCATCCCCTGTATGGGCGCCGTGCTGCACACCCTCAATCTGCGCCTCCCGCCGGAGCAGCTGGCGTGGATCGCCCACCATGCCGCCGACCGCGCCGTCCTCGTCAACGGCTCCCTGCTGCCGCTGCTCGCCCCGCTGCTGCCGCATCTGAAGACGGTCGAGCATGTGATCATGGTCGGCCCGGGTGACCGTTCACTGCTCGCCGGGGCCGCCGCCCAGGTGCACGAGTACGAGGACCTCCTCGCCGGCAAGCCGACCGTGTACGACTGGCCCGAGCTGGACGAACGCCAGGCCGCCGCCATGTGCTACACCTCCGGCACCACCGGCGACCCCAAGGGCGTCCTCTACTCCCACCGGTCGGTCTATCTGCACTCCATGCAGTGCAACATGTCCCAGTCGCTGGGCCTGACCGACGAGGACACCGCGCTGGTCGTGGTGCCGCAGTTCCATGTCAACGCCTGGGGTCTTCCGCACGCCACCTTTATGACCGGCGTCAATCTGCTGATGCCGGACCGCTTCCTCCAGCCCGCGCCCCTGGCCGAGATGATCGAGAAGGAGCGGCCGACCTATGCCGCCGCCGTGCCCACCATCTGGCACGGACTGCTCGCCGAGCTGACCGCCCGGCCGCGGGACGTCTCCTCCCTCGGGAATGTCACCATCGGCGGTTCGTCCTGTCCGCCCTCGCTGATGGCTGCCTTCGACAAGCTGGGTATGCGGCTCTGCCACGCCTGGGGCATGACCGAGACCTCCCCGCTCGGCACGGTGTCCCGGCCGCCCGCCCATGCCGTGGGCTCCGAAGAGGAGTTCACCTACCGCCTCACCCAGGGACGCTTCCCCGCGGGTGTGGAGGGCCGTCTCACTGGTCCCGGCGGGGAGCGGCTGCCCTGGGACGGCACGTCCGCGGGCGAGCTGGAGGTGCGCGGACCGTGGATCGCGGGCGCGTACTACAACGGCCCCGACGGCGAGCCGCTGCGTCCCGAGGACAAGTTCAGCGAGGACGGCTGGCTGAAGACCGGGGATGTCGGCACCATCAGCCCTGACGGCTACCTCACCCTCACCGACCGAGCCAAGGACGTCATCAAGTCGGGCGGCGAGTGGATCTCGTCGGTCGACCTGGAGAACGCGCTGATGTCCCATCCGGAGGTCACCGAGGCCACCGTGGTCGCCGTGCCCGACGACAAGTGGGGCGAACGCCCGCTGGCGATCGTGGTGCTCCAGGAGGGCTCCACCGCGGACTTCACCACCCTCCGCACCTTCCTCGCCGAGGAGGCGAGGATCGCCAAGTGGCAGCTCCCGGAGCGCTGGACGATCCTCGGAGCCGTACCCAAGACCAGTGTCGGCAAGTTCGACAAGAAGCTGCTGCGCCGTCAGTACGCGGCGGGTGAGCTGGACGTCACCCTCATCTAGGCCGTTCCGGATCCGGACGCGCATCCGCATCTGGACGCGCAGCCGGATGCGACGGCGACGAGGGGCGCTGTTTCACGTGAAACAGCGCCCCTCGTCGTCTGTGTATGCCAAGTTCCCGGCACCGAATGCCGATTGATGTGGATCAGTTGGTGCCGATCCGCGCCAGCAGATCCACGATCCGGTCCTGGACCTCGGGACTCGTGGAACGCTCCGCCAGGAACAGGACCGTCTCCCCCGACACCAGTCGCGGCAGATCGTCCTCGTCCACGGCCGCGGTGTAGACGACCAGCGGGGTGCGGTTGAGCAGGCCGTTCGCGCGCAGCCAGTCGACCACCCCGGCCTGTCGGCGGTGCACCTGCATCAGGTCCATCACCACCAGATTCGGCCGCAGCTGAGCGGCCAGGGTGACCGCGTCCGCGTCCGAGGCGGCCCGTGCGACCTGCATGCCCCGCCGCTCCAGGGTCGCCGTGAGGGCCAGCGCGATCTCCGCATGCTCCTCGATCAGCAGCACCCGCGGGGGATGCTGCTCGGAGTCGCGCGGGGCGAGGGCCTTCAGCAGTACGGCCGGATCGGCGCCGTAGGCGGCCTCACGTGTCGCCTGCCCGAGTCCCGCCGTGACGAGCACGGGAACCTCGGCGGCCACCGCCGCCTGGCGCAGGGACTGGAGCGCGGTCCGGGTGATCGGTCCGGTGAGCGGGTCGACGAAGAGCGCGGCCGGGAAGGCGGCGATCTGCGCGTCGACCTCGTCACGGGAGTTGACGATGACGGGCCGGTAGCCGCGGTCGCTGAGCGCCTGCTGCGTCGTCACATCGGGCGCGGGCCACACCAGCAGCCGACGCGGGTTGTCGAGCGGCTCCGGCGGCAGCTCGTCGTCCATCGGCCGGGACTGGGGCTGGTCGGCGACCTCCACGGCGCCCCCGGGCCCGTCGAGCGGCTCCGGGCCCTCGTCGGCGTTCACATCCGGGGCCCCTATGGCGTACGAGCGTCCGGCACTCTCGGCGGCCTGGGCCGGGCGGGACTGCCCAGCCTGCGAGGGCTGCGCCGGAAGCGAAGCCGGGGCGGCCTGCGGATGCGGACGTGCCGTGGTCTCCGGGCGCTCGCCCGTGGGCTCCGGAGGCGTTCCCAGCTTGCGCCGACGCCCCGAAGCCTGCGGCCCGTGCGGCGGCGGCGTGGACGACAGGGGCCGTGGCGGGGCTCCCGGACGGGCCGCGCCCGGCCGGTCTGTGCCGGGGCGTCCGAAGGGCACGCCCTGTCCGAGCGTCCGCACGCTGAACGCCCGTCCCTGCGTCGAGTTGGGGTCCACCGGCGCGGCTGCCTCGGCAGGCAGCGGCTGAGCGGCCCGCGGCCGGGCGGTGCGCTCCGGAGGGAGAGGCGTCCCGGACGAGGGGGTGGCCTGCGGCAGCGGCACCCCGGCGCCCGAGGTGTCACCCGCACCGGCCCAGGTCCCCGAGGGCGCGGCCCCCGGCGGCACCGGCGCGCCGACGGCGGGGGCATCGTCCGCGGTCGTGCCCTGCGCGGGCGCCACCGGCTGCGGGCCGGACTGCGCCGGGCCCGCGGGCCGACCTGGAGCCGCGGCCGCGGACCCGTCGTCGGTACCGGCGTCGCCCGTCCCCGCCGGAGCGGGGAGCGGCTGGGCCGGAACTCCCTGCGAAGGCACGGCCGCGGAGGACTTCGCGGGTGCGGGTGCGGGTGCGGGTGCGGGAGCGCCGTGCGCCGGGACGGTCCCCGGAACCATGGAGGCGGCCGCGCCCGGCACGGTCGTCCCCGGCTCCGTCCGACCCGTCGCTCCCGACTGCCCGCGCGACCCCTGCGGGGGTACCACCGCTCCGGGCGCGGCCTGCGGGGGCACCATCGGCCCGGGCGCACCCTGGGCGGGAACCGCGGAGCCGGGGGCGCCCTGGGCAGGGCTCACCGAACCGGGCGCGGTCCCGGTCGCGTCCGTGCCGTCCGGTGCGTCCGCCGACTGCCCGGGAGGGGCGGCAGGCCGGGCGCGGCGGCGGCCCGAGGGCGCGGCCACCGGATGCGGCTGCGGCGGTGTGTGCTCGTCGGCGGTGTCCTGCGCCGCCGTGTCATGACGGCTCTCGTCCGCGGCCCGGTTGCCCGGGTGGCCGCCCTCGTCCGCCGGGCCGGGAGCCGGTACGGGCTGCTCCGGGGCACGGTCCGCGGCGGCGGGCGGCAGCGCGAAGACGGTCCGCGCGCCGGAATCCGCGGCGGCGGCCCGCTCGTTCGCGGCGGCCAGGGCCCGGCGGCGGCGTCCGGTCGGCGTGGCTCCATCGGAGTCCTCCGGGGACGGCGTACCGGAGGCCGCGGGCAGCGCGGGCGGCAGCGCCTGCGGCTCACCGTCCCGGCGGGCCCGGCGCCCGGTGGGCGCCGGCACTCCCTGCGGCGGTACGGCCTCGCCCAGCCCGCTCGCCGACGCCGGGGTCCCCGCGGCGTGCTCCGCCGCGGTCATCACCGAACCCTCGGTCACGCTCTCGTCGCCGCCCTCGGCGGGGCTCGGCCGCCCGCGACGGCGCCCGGTGGCGCCGGATGCCGGTGCCCCGGCCATCTCCGCCGGGTCCGCCGTGTCCTCGCCCCCGGTCTCCTGCCCTGCGACCGGTGCCCCCGCAACCGCTGCCCCGGCGGCCGGTCCCTCCGCCGGGCGCCGCCTGCGCCGCCCGGTGGGTGCCGCGGCCGGTTCGGCGGGCGGAGCGGACCCCTCACCCGACTCGCTCTCCAGGAACGCGTCCACCGACGACCGGCGGGCCCGCCGCCGACCGCCTCCCTGCGGTGCGAGCACCTGCTCCGACGACGCGGTCTGCGCGATCTCCAGGGCGTTCCCGTTCGCGGACATCGTCACCGGGGGCATCGCGACCGCTCCGGCGCCGCTGCCGAGCGGCACCTCCAGCACATAGGCACTGCCGCTCATCCCCGGCACCTCGTGCGTCTGGAGCACACCGCCGTGCGCGCGCACGATCCCGCGGACGATCGGCTGGTGGACCGGGTCTCCCCCGGCGTACGGGCCGCGCACCTCGATGCGTACGACCTCACCGCGCTGCGCGGCCGCCACGACGACCGTGCTGTCGAGATATCCGCCCGCCGAGACGGGCGCGTTGCCCGTGGCGTCGACGCCCGCCACATCCGCGATGAGGTGCGCCAGCGCCTGGGCGAGCCGCTGCGGGTCGACCTCGGCCTCGATGGGCGGGGCATGGACGGCGAACTGGACGCGTCCCGGCCCGATCAGCTCCACGGCGCCGTCGACACCCGCGGCGACGACCGCGTCGAGCATGACGGCCGTCCGCAGGAGTCCGTCGTCGCCCGCGTCCAGCCGCTGGAAGCCGAGGACGTTGTCGACCAGCGTGGTGATCCGCGCATAGCCCGCCGCGAGATGGTGGAGCACCTGGTTGGCCTCGGGCCACAGCTGACCGGCGTCGTCCGCGGCGAGCTTGGACAGATCGCCGCGCAGCTCGTCGAGGGGGCCGCGCAGCGACTGGCCGAGGACGGCGAGCAGTTGGTCGTGCCGGGCGGCCAGCGCCTCGTAGCGGTCCTTCTCGCGCTCCGCGAGCGAGGCGTAGCGCTCCTCGGCGGCCGCGATCTCCTCCGCGTGCCGCTCGTGCGCCCCGGTGAGCGCGGCGGTGTGCTCCTCGCGCAGCCGCTCCAGCTCGTCCCGGTGCTCCTCGGCGGTCCGCTCCCGCTCCAGCCGGTGTTTCTCGGCGGTCTGCTCCCGCTCCTCGCGGTGCTTCCGCTCGGCCTCCTCCTTCTCCTCGACGAGCGTCTCGAAGGGACGCCGGTCGGTGAAGGTCATCACGGCGCCGACGATCTGGTCGCCGTCGCGCACCGGCGAGGTCGTCAGGTCGACCGGCACTCTGTCCCCGGTCTTGGACCACAGCACCTGCCCGCGCACCCGGTGCTTGCGCCCGGAGCGCAGGGTGTCCGCCAGCGGCGAATCCGAGTACGGGAAGGGGCCGCCGTCCTCGCGGGAGTGCAGCACCAGGGTGTGCAGCTCCTTGCCGCCCAGGTCGCTGGCCCGGTAGCCGAGGATCTGGGCGGCGGCGGGGTTGACGAGCACGATCCGCCCGTCGGTGTCCGTGCCCACCACGCCCTCGGCCGCGGCCCGCAGGATCATCTCGGTCTGCCGCTGGGAGCGGGCGAGTTCGGCCTCGGTGTCGACGGTGCCGGACAGATCGCGGACGACGAGCATCAGCAGTTCGTCGCCGGTGTAGCCGTGGCCGTCGTAGGCCTGTCGGCCGTCTTCCAGATTGGCGCTCGTGACCTCGACGGGGAACTCGCTGCCGTCCGTGCGCCGCGCGATCATCCGCGTCGGCTTGGTGCGACCGTGCCGGTCCATCGAGTCGGGGCGCCGCATGGAGCCGGGGATCAGCCGCGAGTCGAAGTGCGGCAGCAGATCGAGCAGCCCCCGCCCCACCAGGGCGGTGCCGGGCGCTTCGAAGGCCTCCAGGGCGATGGTGTTGGCGTTGACCACCGTCCCGTTGGCGTTGACCAGCACCAGGGCGTCGGGGAGGGCGTCCAGTATGGCAGCGAGGCGAGCAGCGCCTCGGGATGGCCTGCTGCTCACGAGACGCTTCCTCCCTGTTACCGCACCTTGCCGACCGCGAAGGCCATCTTGCCAACCAGCCCGCAGCGTGTCACGCGAGGGAGTCTACGGGCAGTGGCCCGGCGCGCGGCGTCGGATGAGAGGGAGGTCGCACGCGGAAGTGACGCAGAAGCCGTGACCGTGCTGGTCGTCGCAGAAAACCCCGAAATCAGCCGGCGTGCGCCCCCGCTGCGGTGGTGGAGCCGTGGTGCTGGTCCCGGGAACGCAGGTCCGGCAGCAGCGGGACCAGGTTGTCCCAGCGGGCCGCCTGGCAGCCGTCGCGGCGGTCGTAGCGGGCGTCGACCGGCCGCCCGGCCCAGGTCCCGGAGATGTGCGCGGTGGCCGGGCCGCCGTACTGCATCGTGCACAGGGCGCGCGGCGGTACGGGGGCGAAGGGGTCGCGGCCCCAGACGGTCCGCCGGTCGAGGGCCGCGCAGGCCGCGGCGGGGCTGGGGTGGGTGCCGCGCGTCGGGTGGCAGCGCAGTACATAGTCCCCGTTGGCGTGCCCGGCGTTCCGGACGGTGACGACGAGCAGATCGCCGCGGGGCGGCAGCGGTACGCCGTGGGCGTCGGCCGGGGCGGGCGACGCGACGGCGGCGAGCACGGCGGCGGCGCCGAGGAGCACGGAACGCGGGGAGAACTGGACCATGCCCTCACTAACGGTGTCGGACCGGAACGGTTTCGCATGTGACCCGAGTGGCCCAGGTGACGGCCGTGCCACGAGGGGAGCGCCGAATCGGCGGCCCCGTGCTTTGCCCTGCGGCCTTCTCGCCTAGTACCGTAGGGGGCGATTGGTGACACCCCCTGTGGCTGTGTCATCATCTGCACGCACCATTCGCGCTCGCGCGGACGGTTGTGCTGGAGGCGTCGCCTAGTCCGGTCTATGGCGCCGCACTGCTAATGCGGTTTGGGCCTTACAGCCCATCGAGGGTTCAAATCCCTCCGCCTCCGCACCTGAACCCGAAGCCCCGGTCCCCGCGACCGGGGCTTCGGCGTTCCCCGGATCCACTCCCCACGACCCTCCCGACGCCCCTCCCGCACGGCGTTTCCGCAGGTCACAGGGGGTGTGCCCAATGGATTTCACATGGCGGCGGCAGTCATGTAATGTTCTTCCTGTCGCCGCGAGAGGCCCAGAAGGGCAAGAAGCGAAGACAAAAAACAAAATACAAGCACTCGTAGCTTAACGGATAGAGCATCTGACTACGGATCAGAAGGTTGCAGGTTCGAATCCTGCCGAGTGCACATCAGATCAGAGGCCCTGTGGAGTGATCCACAGGGCCTCTGGCTTTTGCCTTGACGGCAGTGTTTGACGGCAACCGCCCCCGGGAGCGAATCAGACGGCTACCGGGACACCGGCCGCGCCGTCGTCATCGTCCGGGTCGTTGCCGTCACCCCTCAGCGCGTCCCCGACGCGGTCGAAGGCGGAGCGCTGGGAGTCCAGCCGCACGAAGGTGTAGATGTCCATGGTCACGCGGATCAAGGCGGCCCGCCTACGGCGGGCCGCGGGGGGGGGGGGGGCGGGGGCGCCCCCCCCCCCCCGGGCCCCCCCCCCCCCCCCCCCCCCCCCCCCCCCCCCCCCCCCCCCCCCCCCCCCCGCCCCCCCCACCCCGC
>NZ_JBIUBV010000016.1:0-159178 GCF_044548405.1 Streptomyces sp. NPDC052040
GGCGCGGGGGGGGGGGGCGGTGGGGGGGGGCGGCCCCCCCTCACCGGGGGGGGGTGCGGGCCGGGCCCTTTTTCCCCCCCCTTATTAAAACACGGGGGGGGGGGGGGGGGGGGGGGCGGGCCCCCCCCACCCCTCCCGTCACGGGTTCCCGGTGTTCCGGGGGCGGCTGGGGTCTTTCGGTGCCAGGGCCCGCGAGCCCGGCCTGATCCACACGAGAGGCCCTAGCGCAGGAACGGGTCCACGGCCACCGCCACGAACAGCAGCGAGACATAGGTGATGCTCCAGTGGAACAGGCGCATCTCCTTGAGCTTCGCGCCCTCCGCCTCCGCCCGCGCGCGGTTCTGGAGCGCGTGCGCCTCCCACAGCCACCAGCCGCCCGCCGCGAGGGCGACGGTCGTGTAGAACCAGCCGGTGTAGCCGAGCGGGGTGAGCAGCAGCGAGACCACGACCATCACCCAGCTGTAGATCACGATCTGGCGGGCGACCACCTTGTTGGAGGCGATGACCGGCAGCATCGGGACGCCCACCCGGGCGTAGTCCTCCTTGACCTTCATGGACAGCGGCCAGTAGTGCGGCGGCGTCCAGAAGAACATGACGAGGAAGAGGATGACCGGCGCCCACGACATGGAGTCGGTGACGGAGGACCATCCGATGAGGACCGGGAGGCAGCCGGCGATACCGCCCCAGACGATGTTCTGGGAGGTGCGCCGTTTGAGGAGCATCGTGTAGACGACGACGTAGAAGAGCAGCGCTCCGAGCGACAGCCAGGCGGACAGCCAGTTGACGGTCAAACCGAACAGCAGCGTGGAGACGACCGCCAGCGAGATGCCGAAGGCGAGGCACTCACGGGGGCTGACCATGCCGGTGACCAGCGGACGCTGCGACGTACGCTCCATGAGCGCGTCGATGTCGCGGTCGATGTACATGTTCAGCGCATTGGCACCGCCCGCGGAGAGGTAACCCCCGAGGCAGGTGAGCACCACGAGCTTCAGGCTCGGCACACCCTGCTGGGCGAGGAACATCACCGGGACCGTGGTGATCAGCAGCAGTTCGATGATCCGCGGCTTGGTCAGCGCCACGAACGCCTTGAACCGCGCCCCAAACGGCCGCTGGTCCCGGCTGCTGCTCGTCCCGAGCTCCCCCGTGGCCTGAAGGGCATGGGTGGTACCCCCACCCAGCGGACGGGATTCGACGGCCGTCACGTACACCCCTGACAGAGACATCCAGCGAGCCCGGGCTTGTGAACTTGCGGTAAAGGCTCGCGCGTACCCACGCAACTCTAGACGTTGCCCCCAGCCCGCCCTTCGCGGGGGTCAGTCGTGTTGGAGGCGCGGGCGGGTGCGCAGGTGAGCGGCGGGACCCGCCCGGCGGGCGGCCGGAAGAAGGGGGAATGAGCGAGCCGGGAACCGCTCGATTGAGCAGTCGAATGAGCGGCCCCGTATTCATCTGACGAATACCGTTCAGGCCGGTCGGGAGGCGGATCGCAGCGACTCCCGGCAGTCTGGAATGACTCGAAAAGACGCACGTACTCACGGGGGTAGGCTCAGCAGCGGCCGGTGGGCGTCCAGTGCACCGGCATTCGACATGTGGAGAGGAGCCCTGACTCAGGGTGAGCACCAAGCCGACCACCACAGACCTCGAGTGGACCGAGTTGGACCAGCGGGCCGTGGACACCGCCCGCGTCCTGGCCGCCGATGCCGTACAGAAGGTCGGCAACGGCCATCCGGGTACGGCGATGAGCCTGGCTCCGGCCGCCTACACCCTCTTCCAGAAGGTGATGCGCCATGACCCGGCGGACGCCGACTGGGTGGGCCGCGACCGTTTCGTGCTGTCCGCGGGCCACTCGTCCCTGACCCTCTACACCCAGCTCTACCTGGCCGGTTTCGGCCTGGAGCTGCACGATCTCGAAACCTTCCGCACCTGGGGCTCGAAGACCCCCGGCCACCCGGAGTACGGGCACACGGTGGGTGTGGAGACGACGACCGGCCCGCTGGGCCAGGGTGTCGCCAACGCGGTGGGCATGGCCATGGCCTCCCGTTACGAGCGCGGCCTGTTCGACCCGGAGGCGGCCGAGGGCACCTCGCCCTTCGACCACTTCATCTACTGCATCGCCGGTGACGGCTGCCTCCAGGAGGGCATCTCCGCGGAGGCGTCCTCGCTGGCCGGCCACCAGCAGCTCGGCAATCTGATCCTGCTGTGGGACGACAACCACATCTCGATCGAGGGCGACACCGAGACCGCGGTCTCCGAGGACACCGTCCGGCGCTACGAGGCCTACGGCTGGCATGTGCAGCGCGTGGCGCCGAAGCCGGACGGCGACCTGGACCCGCACGCCCTCTACGACGCGATCGAGCAGGCGAAGAAGGTCACCGACCGGCCGTCCTTCATCGCGATGCGCTCGATCATCGCCTGGCCCGCCCCGAACGCCCAGAACACCGAGGCCGCCCACGGCTCGGCGCTGGGCGACGAGGAGGTCGCGGCCACCAAGCGCGTCCTCGGTTTCGACCCCGAGAAGCAGTTCTTCGTCGCGGACGAGGTCCTGAACCACACCCGCGGCGCGCTGGAGCGGGGCCGCGAGGCCAAGGCGGAGTGGGACAAGGGCTTCCAGGAATGGCGCAACGCCAACCCGGAGCGCGCCGCCGAGTACGACCGCATCAGCAAGGGCGAACTGCCCGCGGGCTGGGAGGAGAAGCTCCCGGTCTTCGAGACGGGCAAGGCCGTGGCCACCCGTGCCGCGTCCGGCAAGGTGCTCCAGGCCCTGGGTGCGGTCATTCCGGAGCTGTGGGGCGGCTCGGCCGACCTGGCCGGCTCCAACAACACCACCATCGACAAGAACAGCTCGTTCCTGCCGGCGGACAACCCGCTGCCGGAGGCGGACCCCTACGGCCGCACGATCCACTTCGGCATCCGCGAGCACTCCATGGCCGCGGAGATGAACGGCATCACGCTGCACGGCAACACCCGCGTCTACGGCGGCACCTTCCTGGTGTTCTCCGACTACATGCGCAACGCGGTGCGGCTGTCGGCGCTGATGCACCTGCCGGTGACGTATGTGTGGACGCACGACTCCATCGGCCTGGGCGAGGACGGCCCGACCCACCAGCCGGTCGAGCACCTGGCCAGCCTGCGGGCCATCCCGGGTCTGAACGTGGTCCGCCCGGCCGACGCCAACGAGACCGCGATCGCCTGGCGCGAGATCCAGCGGCGCTGGACCAAGGAGTTCGCCAAGGGCGCCCCGCACGGCCTCGCGCTGACCCGTCAGGGCGTGCCGACGTACGAGCCCAACGAGGACACCGTGCGCGGCGGTTATGTGATGTTCGAGGCGGAGGGCGCCGACGGTGCCGCCGCCGAGCCGCAGGTGATCCTGATCGCCACCGGCTCCGAGGTGCACCTCACCGTGGAGGCGCGCGAGCAGCTCCAGGCCGAGGGCGTTCCGACGCGGGTCGTGTCGATGCCGTCGGTGGAGTGGTTCGAGGAGCAGGACCAGGGGTACCGGGACAGCGTCCTGCCGCCGTCGGTGAGGGCGCGGGTCGCGGTCGAGGCCGGTATCGGTCTGACCTGGCACCGCTTCGTCGGGGACGCGGGCCGCATCGTTTCCCTGGAGCACTTCGGCGCTTCGGCCGACGCCAAGGTGCTCTTCCGCGAGTTCGGCTTCACTGCCGAGAACGTCGCATCCGCCGCCCGGGAATCGATCGCCGCAGCCCAGCGCTGACGCTGATATACGACACGTAGGAGATGCATTTTCCATGACAGACGCACTCAAGCGCCTCTCCGAGGAAGGCGTCGCGATCTGGCTGGACGACCTGTCGCGCAAGCGGATCACGTCCGGCAACCTCGCCGAACTGATCGACCAGCAGCACGTCGTGGGCGTCACCACCAACCCGACGATCTTCCAGAAGGCGATCTCGTCGGGCGACGGCTACGAGCAGCAGCTCGCCGACCTCGCCGCCCGCAAGGTCACCGTCGAAGAGGCGATCCGCATGATCACCACGGCGGACGTCCGGGACGCCGCCGACATCCTGCGCCCGGTGTTCGACGCGACGCAGGGCCAGGACGGCCGGGTGTCGATCGAGGTCGACCCCCGTCTGGCGCACAACACCCGGGCCACCGTCGCCGAGGCCAGGCAGCTGGCCTGGCTGGTCGACCGCCCGAACACACTGATCAAGATCCCGGCCACCGAGGCGGGTCTCCCGGCGATCACCGAGACGATCGCCAACGGCATCAGCGTCAATGTCACGCTGATCTTCTCGCTGGACCGCTACCGCAAGGTCATGGACGCCTACCTGAGCGGCCTGGAGAAGGCCAAGGAGCGCGGCCTGGACCTGTCCAAGATCCACTCGGTGGCGTCCTTCTTCGTGTCCCGCGTGGACACCGAGATCGACAAGCGGCTCGAGGCCCTCGGCACCCCCGAGGCCAAGGAGCTGCGCGGCAAGGCGGCCGTCGCCAACGCCCGCCTGGCCTACGAGGCCTATGAGGAGGTCTTCGGCAGCGACCGCTGGCTCGCCCTGGACAAGGCGCAGGCCAACAAGCAGCGTCCGCTGTGGGCGTCCACCGGCGTGAAGGACCCGTCCTACCGGGACACCATGTACGTCGTGGACCTGGTAGCGCCGAACACGGTGAACACCATGCCGGAGGCCACCCTGGCGGCCACCGAGGACCACGGCGAGATCACCGGTAACACCGTCGCCGGGACCTACGAGCAGGCGCGCGCCGTGCTGGACGCGGTCGAGAAGCTCGGGATCTCGTACGACGACGTGGTCCAGGTCCTGGAGGACGAGGGCGTCGAGAAGTTCGAGTCGTCCTGGAACGACCTCCTGAAGTCGACCGAGGCGGAGCTGAAGCGCCTCGCCCCCTCGGAGGGCTGACATCTTGACATCCGTACACGGAGCGAATCCGCTTCGTGACGCCGCGGACCGACGGCTCCCGCGTATCGCGGGGCCGTCGGGCCTGGTGATCTTCGGCGTTACGGGCGATTTGTCACGTAAAAAGCTGATGCCTGCCGTCTACGACCTGGCCAACCGCGGTCTGCTGCCGCCGGGCTTCTCGCTCATCGGCTTCGCCCGCCGCGAGTGGCAGAACGAGGACTTCGCCAAGGAGGTCCACGACGCGGTCAAGGAGCACGCCCGCACCCCCTTCCGCGAGGAGGTCTGGCAGCAGCTCATCCAGGGCATGCGCTTCGTGCAGGGCACCTTCGACGACGACGAGGCCTTCGAGCGGCTGCGCGGCACCATCGACGAGCTGGACAAGGCCCAGGGCACGGGCGGCAACTTCGCCTTCTACCTCTCGGTTCCGCCGCGCTCCTTCCCGGTGGTCATCCAGCAGCTGAAGAAGCACGGCCTGGCCGACCAGAAGGACGGCTCCTGGCGCCGCGCGGTCATCGAGAAGCCCTTCGGCCACGATCTGAAGTCGGCCGAGGAGCTGAACGCGATCGTGCACGAGGTCTTCGCCCCGGACCAGGTCTTCCGCATCGACCACTACCTGGGCAAGGAGACCGTCCAGAACATCCTGGCGCTGCGCTTCGCCAACACGATGTTCGAGCCGATCTGGAACCGGTCCTTCGTGGACCACGTCCAGATCACGATGGCGGAGGACATCGGCATCGGCGGCCGAGCCGGGTACTACGACGGCATCGGCGCCGCCCGCGACGTCATCCAGAACCATCTGCTCCAGCTGCTGGCGCTGACCGCCATGGAGGAGCCCTCCTCCTTCGACGCGGACGCGCTCGCCGCCGAGAAGACCAAGGTGCTCGGCGCCGTGCGGCTGCCCGGGGACCTGGGCCGCGACACGGTGTTCGCCCAGTACACGGCGGGCTGGCAGGGCGGCGAGAAGGTCACCGGCTACCTCCAGGAAGAGGGCATCGACCCCCAGTCGCGGACCGACACCTACGCCGCGGTCAAGCTGGGCATCGACAACCGCCGCTGGGCGGGCGTCCCCTTCTATCTGCGCACCGGCAAGCGGCTGGGCCGCCGGGTCACCGAGATCGCGGTGGTCTTCCAGCGCGCCCCGCACTCCCCCTTCGACTCCACCGCCACCGAGGAACTCGGGCAGAACGCGGTCGTCATCCGCGTCCAGCCGGACGAGGGCGTCACCGTCCGCTTCGGCTCCAAGGTGCCGGGCACCTCGATGGAGATCCGGGACGTGTCCATGGACTTCGCCTACGGCGAGTCCTTCACCGAGTCCAGCCCCGAGGCGTACGAGCGTCTGATCCTGGACGTCCTGCTCGGCGACTCCAACCTCTTCCCGCGCACCGAGGAGGTCGAGCTGTCCTGGGAGATCCTCGACCCGATCGAGACGTACTGGGAGAAGCACGGGAAGCCCGCACAGTACCCGGCCGGCACCTGGGGGCCCGTCGAGGCCGACACGATGCTGGAACGAGACGGACGGAGCTGGCGCCGCCCATGAAGATGGATCTCACGGACACCACGGCCAGCAAGGTCAACAAGGCGCTGGTGGAGGGCCGCCGGGCCATCGGCACCCCCGCCGTCGGCATGGTGCTCACCCTGGTCATCGTCACCGACGAGGAGAACGCCTACGACGCCCTGAGGGCCGCCAACGACGCCTCCCGGGAGCACCCCTCGCGCACCCTGGTCGTCATCAAGCGCGTCTCGCGCTCCCCGCGCGACCGCACGTCCTCGCGGCTGGACGCCGAGGTGCGGGTGGGCGCGGAGGCGAGCACCGGGGAGACGGTCGTCCTGCGGCTGTACGGCGAGGTGTCCGACCACGCCGACTCGGTGGTGCTGCCGCTGCTGCTTCCGGACGCCCCCGTGGTCGTGTGGTGGCCGGTGAACGCCCCGCTCGACCCGGCCCGCGATCCCCTCGGCGCGCTCGCCCAGCGCCGGGTCACCGACTCCTACACGGCCGAGACCCCGGTGCGGGAGCTGTCCGCCCGCGCCGACGCCTACACGCCCGGCGACACCGATCTGTCGTGGACCCGCATCACGCCCTGGCGCTCGATGCTGGCCGCCGCCCTCGACCAGGTCACCTGCACGGTGACGGCCGTCGAGGTGGAGGGCGAGGAGTTCAACCCGAGCTGTGAGCTGCTCGCGATGTGGCTCGCGGACCGGCTGGACGTCCCCGTCCGGCGCTCGCCGTCCGCCGGTCCCGGCCTCACGGCCGTACGGATGCAGACCAGCTGCGGTCCGGTCTCCCTCGGCCGGGCGGACGGCTCGCTGGCCACCCTCGCCATCGAGGGGCAGCCGGACCGGGCGGTGGCGCTCAAGCGGCGCGACACCTCCGAGCTGATCGCGGAGGAGCTGCGACGGCTCGACCCGGACGACACCTACGCGGCCGCTCTGCGGTACGGGGTGCAGCGGCTGATCACCACGGACGAGCCGGAGGCGGACGGCCGGGAGGCCGCACCCTCGGACGGGGCGACGGCCAAGGACGAGAAGGCGGGCGACGCACCGGAGCGGACCGCTGCGAAGGCGCCCGCGAAGCGGGCCGCCCGCAAGGCTCCGGCGAAGAAGGCGGCGGCGAAGTGAGCACTCCCCAGCTCGTGGTGCACCACGACAAGGAGCTGATGGCGCAGGCCGCCGCAGCCCGGCTGATCACGAAGATCGTGGACGCGCAGGCCTCCCGGGGCTCCGCCTCGATCGTGCTGACCGGCGGCCGCAACGGCAACGGCCTGCTGGCCGCGCTCGCCGCCGCGCCCGCCCGGGACGCCGTCGACTGGACTCGCCTGGACCTGTGGTGGGGCGACGAGCGGTATCTGCCGGACGGCGACCCGGAGCGCAACTACACCCAGGCGCGCGAGGCGCTGCTCGACTCCGTCCCGCTGGACCCGAAGCGCGTGCATCCCATGCCCGCGTCGGACGGCCCGTACGGAGCCGATGTGGAAGCCGCGGCCGAGTCCTACGCGGCGGAGCTGGCCCGGGCCGCGGGGCCCGAGAACCACGGCTCGGCCCCCGCCTTCGACGTGCTGATGCTGGGCGTCGGCCCGGACACCCATGTGGCCTCGCTCTTCCCGGAGCTGCCCGCGGTGCGGGAGACCGAGCGGACGGTGGTCGGGGTGCACGGCGCGCCCAAGCCGCCGCCGACCCGGGTCAGCCTGACCCTGCCGGCGATCCGCTCGGCCCGTGAGGTGTGGCTGCTGGCGGCCGGTGCGGACAAGGCGCAGGCGGTGGCGATCGCGCTGTCGGGCGCGGGCGAGATCCAGGCCCCCGCGGCCGGTGCGCGGGGCAGGTCCCGCACCCTGTGGCTGCTGGACGCGGCGGCGGCCGCCCAGCTGCCGAGGTCGCTGTATCCGCCGGCGTCCGCCTGACGGACGGTACGGCTCCGCGCCGGACGGACCGGGTGACGGCCCATCCGGCGCGGATTGCCTTGTGTGCGCGGCTACTTGACCGAGCCCGCCATGACCCCCTGGACGAAGTGCCGCTGGAAGGCGAAGAACACCGCCACCGGCACGATCAGGGACAGGAACGCCCCCGGCGCCAGGACATCGATATTGCTGCCGAACTGCCGGATCTGCGACTGGAGTTCGACGGTGAGCGGCTGGGCGGAGCTGTCCGCGAACAGCAGGGCCACCAGCATGTCGTTCCACACCCACAGGAACTGGAAGATGGCCAGGCTGGCGAGGGCGGGCCGCCCCACCGGCAGGACGAGCCGGGTGAAGATGCGCCACTCGTTCCCGCCGTCCATCCGCGCCGCCTCCAGCATCTCCTTGGGCATCTCGGCGAAGTAGTTCCGCAGCAGGAACACCGCGAACGGCAGCCCGTAGGCCACATGGAAGAGGACGACTCCGGGGATGGTGCCGAAGAGGCCCAGCTGTCCGAAGAGCTTGGCGACCGGCAGCAGACCGATCTGCACCGGCACCACCAGCAGCGCCACCACCAGCAGGAAGAGTGGTTCGCGGCCGGGGAAGTCCAGCCAGGCGAAGGCATATCCGGCGAGTGCCGCGATCACCACGACCAGGACGGTGGTCGGTACGGAGATCATGACCGTGTTCCAGAACGCCTGGGTGATCCCGGCGTTCTTCAGCAGCGCCGTGTAGTTGTCGAAGGACAGCTGTCCCGGACTGGCCAGCGCCGTCCACCAGCCGCCCTTCGCGCTGTCCCCGGCCGACCGCAGCGACGAGACGAACAGTCCCGCCAGCGGGGTGAGCCAGACCAGTCCGATCACCACCAGGAAGGCCTGCACCAGCCCGCTGCCCAGAGCGCGCCTGACCGCGTTCATCGCTGACTCCTTCGGAAACGGCGGACGTTGAACACCATCGCGGGGACCACCAGCAGCAGGAGCAGCACGCCGAGCGCGCTGCCGAGGCCCTGGTTGTCGCCCCCGCCGAAGGACACCAGCCACATCTGCGTCGCGAGCACCGTCGCGTCCTCCTGCACCGGGCCGGGCGCGATGATGTAGACGAGGTCGAAGACCTTCAGCACATTGATGACGAGGGTCACGAAGACGACGGTGAGCACGGGGGCGAGCAGCGGTACGGTGATCCGCCGGAAGATCTGCCATTCGTTCGCCCCGTCCATCCGTGCCGCCTCCAGCGCGTCCCGCGGCAGGGTGGACAGTCCCGCGCCGATCAGCACCATCGCGAAGCCGGTCCAGATCCACAGGTAGGCCCCGATGATCGCGGGGGTGACCAGGGCCGGTCCGAGCCAGGAGACGCCCTGGTAGGGCGGCGCGAAGTTGGCCGCGGGCAGTTTCACCGTGTACGAGCCGGGGGCGAGCCCCGGGAAGCGGAAGGAGCCGTCGGCCGCGGTCGTGGTGTGCGCCGCGGTCCGCCCGTCGCGCACCGCCTCGACCGCCATTCCCGGCAGGCCGCTCTCCCGTGGGTCGACCCTGCCCTGCCGCCCTCCCCCGCCGGGGGTGAAGTCCAGGTAGACCACACCGCGCAGTTCACCGGGGGCGGCACGGCGGGCGGCCGCCGCGGCGGCGGGTTCGGCACCCTTGGGCAGGTCCCCGGGCAGCACGCCGACCATCGGGAGCGCCACCGAGGTGCCGGGCGCCACCCCCCGGCCGGTGGTGTAGGAGCCGTCCCGGTTCTGGGTGAGCCCCTGCCCCTGGCGGGCCCGGGCGGTCGGGTACGAGGAGGTGCCCTCGAAGGCGTCGTGGACGGAGACCACGGCGGCGTTCAGGACGCCCTTGTCCGGGTCCTGGTCGTAGGCGAGCCGGAAGATGATGCCTGCGGCGAGGAAGGACACGGCCATCGGCATGAAGAGCAGCAGTTTGAACGCGGTGGCCCAGCGGACCTTCTCGACCAGGACGGCCAGGATCAGGCCCAGGCCGGTCAGCAGCGCCGGGGCGACGACGACCCAGATCGCGGTGTTGCGGACGGCCTTCAGGGTGGCCGGGTCGCGGAACATCTCGGTGTAGTTGCCCGCGCCCACGAAGCGGGTGCCGGAGGCGTCGAAGAAGCTGCGGCCGACGGAGAAGAGCACGGGGTAGACGACGAGCGCGCCGAGCAGCAGCAGCGCGGGCAGGACGAACAGCAGGGCGACGGTCCGGCCGCGGCGCCGGGTGCGCCGGGGCCGGGCGGCAAGGGCGGCGGACGGTGCGTCCGCCCCCTTCGCGAGCGTGGTGGCGGTCATCGGCCCTCAGCCCTGGTAGGCCTTGGCCGCCGCGGCCTCCAGTGCGACCGCGGTCGCCCTGGGGTTCGACGGGTCGCGCAGGAAGTCCTGGAGGATCTTCCACTCGCCGGTGCCCTTGGTGCCGCCGAAGGCCGCGGGTGCCTGGTCGGACATGTCGAAGCGGACCGAGTCCCCGGCGGCGATCAGGGACTTGGCGGTGGCGCGGCTGACGTCGTCGCCGTAGGAGGAGAGGCCGAGCTTCCTGTTCGGGGAGAGGAAGCCGCCCGCCTTCGCCCAGACGGCCGCCGCCTCGGGGGTCGCGAGGTACTCCAGCAGTTTCATTCCGGCGGCGGCGTTCTTGCCGTCCTTGAGGACGACCGCCGCGTCGCCGCCGCTGACCACGGGTGCGGTGCCGCCGCCGACGGCCGGGAAGGGGAAGAAGTCCGCGTCCCTGCCGATCTCCTTGCCGAACTGGTCGTGGGCGACCCCGGCGACGAAGTCGCCCTCGTAGACCATGCCCGCCTGGGGCTTGGGGCCGAAGACCTTCTCGACGGAGCCGGGGAAGTCGGTGTTGAGGGCCTCCTGCCGGCCGCCCGCGATCAGCTGCTTGTCCTTGAAGAGCGTGCCGAGTGTGGTGAGCGCGCTCACCACACTCGGGTCGGTCCACTTCAGCCGGTGGGCGGCGAGGGCGTCGTACTTCTCGGGTCCGGCCTGGGAGAGATAGACGTTCTCGAACCAGTCGGTGAGGGTCCAGCCGTCCTGGCCCGCGACGGCGAAGGCGGCGAGTCCGGAGTCGGAGACGGTGTGCCCGGCCTTGAGCATCTCGTCATAGGTCTTCGGTGCCTTGACCCCGGCCTGGGTGAGTGCCTCGGGGCTGTACCAGACGGTCGACTTGTGGGCGGCCTTGAAGTAGAGGCCGTAGAGGGTGCCGTCGACGCTGCCGTACTTCTTCCAGACGGACGCGTAGTCGGCGTCGACGGTCCCCCGGGCGGTCGACGACAGCGGCTTGAGCCAGCCCTTCTTGGCGAACTGCTGAAGAACGCCGACCTGGGGGACCATCACCACGTCGGGGGCGTTGCCGCCCTCGATCTTGCTGCCGACGACAGTGGAGACATTGTCGCCGGTGGACACGAACTGGGTCTTGGCGCCGGTCTTCTCGGTGAAGGCGTCCAGCACCTTCTGGAAGTTCTTCTGTTCGCTGCCCGACCAGACACCGGCCACGGTGACCGTCTGGCCGCTGAGGGCCTTGTCCCCGCCGCCGGCCGAGACCGGTCCGCCGCCGCAGGCGGTGGCGCCGAGCGCGAGGGCCAGGGCGGTGCAGCCGGTGAGCAGGGTGGTACGTCGTCGCATCATCGTTGATGTCCCTTCGGGGAGTGGGAAACTGCGGAGGCCCGGGGCCAGGGGGTCAGCGGGCGGGCGCGTCGTCGGTGATCCACCAGGCGGCCGTGGACCCCGCGAGCACACCGGGCGGACAGGGACCGCTGGCCAGCAGCGGGGTACCGGGGACGGGAGCGGGGGTGGGCGCGGTGCCGAAGTTGACCGCGCAGACCAGGCCGTCGCCGCGGACGAAGGAGAGGACGCCGGGCGGGGTGTCCAGCCAGCGCAGGTCGCCCTCCCCCAACTGGGGCAGTGCGGAACGCAGTTGGAGTCCATCGCGGTAGAGGTGCCAGAAGGAGCGGGTGTCGGCGAGCGCCCGTTCAGTGGCGTGCTCGGCGAACCACTCGGGCTGCGGCAGCCAGGGCTTGGCACCTTCGGCTCCCGAGGTGAAGCCGAACGGGGAGGCCTTGCCCGACCAGGGCAGCGGCACCCGGCAGCCGTCGCGGATCCGGGCGCGGCTGCCGGTGCGGCGGAAGATCGGGTCGGTGAGGACGTCGTCGGGCAGGTCGACGACCTCGGGCAGGCCCAGCTCCTCGCCCTGGTAGATGTACGCGGCGCCGGGCAGCGCCAGCATCAGCAGCGCGGCGGCCCGGGCGCGGGCGGTGCCCAGGCCGCTCCCCTCGGCGGCGGGCTCCCCGTAGCGGGTGACCGTGCGGACCTGGTCGTGGTTGTTGAGCACCCAGGTGACGGTGGATCCCGTCCCGGCGATGTCCTGCATGGCCTCCGAGATCACCTTGCGGAAGGCGTCGGGGTCCCAGGGGGCGCCGAGGAGGTCGAAGAAGAACGCCTGGTGCAGTTCGTCGGGGCGGACATAGCGGGCGTGTTCGCGGGCGGTGGGCACGGAGACCTCGCCGACCAGCAGGCGCTCCCGGCCGTCCCGTGCGGTGTACTCCTCGCACACCGCGCGCCAGTGCCGCCAGACCCCGTGCACCTCGGGCCGGTTCCAGGCGAGCGGGTTGACCGAGTCGCGGGTGCGGGCGTCGGCCTCCGGGTCCGGGGAGTCCGGCAGTGCGGGGTGCTTGAAGAGCCCGGCGGCCACATCGATACGGAAACCGTCGACGCCCCGGTCCAGCCAGAAGCGCAGCGTCCGGTCGAACTCGGCGGCGACCTCGGGGGTGCGCCAGTTCCAGTCGGGCTGTTCGGGCGTGAACATGTGCAGATACCACTGGCCGGGGCGGCCGTCCGCCTCGGTGACCCGGCTCCAGGCCGGTCCGCCGAACATGGCGTGCCAGTTGTTGGGCGGCAGCCCGCCGTCCGGCCCCCGGCCGTCGGCGAAGTGGAAGCGGGTGCGGGCCGGGTCTCCCGGCGCGGCGGCGAGTGCCTCGCGGAACCACGGGTGCGCGCTGGAGCAGTGGTTGGGGACGATGTCGAGGAGGACCTTGATGCCGAGCCGGTGGGCGGCCGCCGTCAGCAGGTCGAACTCCGCGAGGTCGCCGAAGAGCGGGTCGACGTCGCAGTAGTCGGCGACGTCGTAGCCGTGGTCGTGCTGCGGCGAGGGGTAGAAGGGGCTCAGCCAGATCCCGTCGACGCCGAGCTTCTTCAGATACGGCAGCCCGGCCCGGACACCGGCGAGATCGCCGACGCCGTCGCCGGTGCTGTCCAGGAAGCTGCGGACGTACACCTGGTAGATCACTGCGTCGCGCCACCAGTGGTGGGTGCGGATGCGCTCGAGACTCACCCCGTGGACCTGTCTGTGCGTGCGGGAGGGCTCCGGGGCGACGCCCGGCGAGAGCCCTGCTGGTATGCATGCATGTTAAGTAGGCGTGTCAGCGGGGTGTCAATGAACAGACCGAAGCTACCGACCAGTTGGCGCGGCATAGTGGGGCGAATCTACCCACATCGAGGCCAGGTGAGACCCTGGCGTTACCTAACATGCAACTAGGAACCCGCCCTCATGAGGGGACGGCTCAGTGGCCGGGGACGGCCGCCAGCTCCCGGGCGAGCCGCCGCACCGCGCTCCCGGGTGTCTCCTGCCCGGTCAGGGCGTCATGGACGACCGCCTGCACGACCAGGCTGACCTGGTCGTAGCGCGGGCTCTTGGGGCGCGGGGCGGCGGACAGCACGCTCGCCCGCAGGGTCGGCAGATAGGGGAACCGCCGTACCAGGTCGGGGTCGTCGTAGAGCGCGGCCCGCACCGGCGGCAGCGCGCCACGCGTCAGGACCTGGCGCTGGACCTGCTCACCGGTCAGATAGGCGATCAGGCGCGCAGCGGAGTCGGGGTGCCGCGCATGGGAGTTGACGGCCAGGTTGGAGCCGCCGAGAACACTGGTCCCGGGCCCGTGCGGCCCCGGCAGCGGCACGGCGCCCACCTTCCCGGCGACCTTCGAGCCCGGGGCGGAGGCGGCGACATACGCGTAGGGCCAGTTGCGCAGGAAGAGCAGCCGCCCGTCCTGGAATGCCTGCTTGGACTCCTCCTCCTTGTAGGTCAGCGCCGCCCTCGGTATCCAGCCCTCGCGCACCCCGCGGGCCAGGAAGCCGATGCCCTCGCGGGCCGCGGCCGAGTTCACGGTGACCCGCTCGCCCTCGTCGCCGAGGATGGTGCCGCCCGCCGAGTACACGGCCTCGGCCGCGTTGACGGTGAGGCCCTCGTAGGGCAGGAACTGGCCCGCGTAGCCGTCGAGTCCGTACTTCGGGGCGATGGTCCGGGCGTCCCGCTCCAGCTCCGCCCAGGTGCGCGGCGGCGCCACGCCCTCCTTGGCGAGGAGGTCCTTGCGGTACAGCAGCAGACCGGCGTTGGTGACGTAAGGGACCGCGTAGAGCCGCCCGTTCCAGGTCGCCGTGCCGACGACCGGCGGCAGGAAGCTCTTCAGCGGGAAGCGGTCGCGGGGCAGCGGCCGGATCCAGCCCGCCGCCGCGAACTCGGAGGTCCAGGCGACATCGATGTTGAGGACGTCGAACCGGCTGCGGTCGCCCCCGCGCAGGTCGGTCGTCATCTGCGCATGGGTCTCGTCCGCGGAGTCCGGCAGCTCGACCAGGGTGACCTTCTCGCCGGGGTGCGTGCGGTTCCAGCCGTCGAGGAGCGGGCCGAGATAGCCGGTGAGGTCGCCCGCGGTGGCCAGGGTGAGCGGGCCGCGGCCCCCCGAAGTCCCGTCGTCGGCGCGGGCACCCGAGACGACATAGCCGGACAGGACCACGGCGAGCACCAGGAGGCCTCTACCGGCGGCGCGCGTCCACCGCATAGGTTCCTCCCTGTACACCGGCGCCGGGCACCCTCGCCCGGGTCAGAGGCCATGTATACCTGTTAGGTATGGGCGATACTAGGGCCTGGAGCACATCACCCGGACAGGAGGACAGCACGAGTGCGCCTGCCCCTCCTGGCACTCCTCGCCCGCGGCCCCGCCCATGGCTATGAGCTCAAGCAGGACCTTGAGCAACTGCTGGGCGCCGCGTACCCTCAGCCGAACGTCGGCCAGATCTACGTCACCCTCGCCCGCCTGGAGAAGTCCGGGCTGATCGCGGGCGAGGAGGTCGAGCAGTCCAGCCGGCCCAACAAGAAGATCTACCACCTCACCGACGCCGGGCGGGAGGCGCTGCACGCCTGGTTCGAGGAGACCGAGGACGAGCCGCGGGTACGGGACGAGTTCTTCATGAAACTGGCCCTGGCCCCGCAGACCGGTCTCGCCGACCAGATCGCCCTGATCAACCGGCAGCGGCGCCAGTACCTCAACACCATGCGCAGCCTGTCGAGACTGGCCGCCGCCGAAGACCGCGACAACCGGATCGCCCAGCTGCTGATCGAGGGCGCGATGCTGCATATGCAGGCCGACCTCGACTGGCTGGAGCGGTGCCAGGAGGAACTGGAGGAGCTTCAGTGAGCGAGGATCCCCCACCTCTGCTGCGGGCCGAGGGCCTCGTCAAGACGCACCACGGCGAGGGCGCGCCCGCCCGTGCGGTGCGCGGGGTCGACCTCGCCGTCGCCCGGGGCGAGTTCGTGGCCGTCACCGGCCCCTCCGGCGCGGGCAAGTCGACGCTGCTGCATCTGCTGGGCGGGCTCCAGCGGCCGGACGCGGGCCGCATCCTGCTGGACGGCGAGCGCACCGACTCCTACACCGAGGCGCGCTGGGCCGTGGAGCGCAGAAAGCGCATCGGGATCGTCTTCCAGTTCTTCAACCTGGTCTCCGGGCTGTCCGTCGCGGACAACGTGGAGCTGCCCGCGCTGCTCGCCGGGACGCCCCCGAAGCGGGCGCGCGCCGCGCGGGAGGAGCTGCTCGCCGAGCTGGGCCTCACCGGCAAGGAACGCAGCATGCCGGGCGAGCTGTCCGGCGGCGAGCAGCAGCGGGTCGCGCTCGCCCGGGCCCTGGTCAACCATCCGCCGCTGCTGCTCGCCGACGAACCCGCGGGCAGTCTCGACAGCAGGGGCACCCGCGAGGTGATGCGGCTGCTCACCCGCTTCCACCAGCGCGGCCAGACGATCGTGCTGGTCACCCATGACGCCCGGCTGGCGAGCGCCGCCGACCGGGTGATCAGCTTCTTCGACGGCCGGATCGCCGACGACGCGGCGCTGGAGGGCACGCCCTCCCGCCGCGCCGGTGCCTCCGGCGTGCTGGAACTGAAGGACTGATCGCGGTGCACCACCCCCGGACGCCGAACCGTCCCTCCCGCTCCCGGCCGAGGGGCTGACGCCGTGCGGGCCACCCTGCGCTGGGCGCACTCCGATCTGCGGACCCACCGCGGCGAGGCACTGTTCATGGTGCTCGTCTCGGCCGGTGTCGTCGCCTCGTTGCTGCTCGCCACGGCCCTGTTCGGCTATGCGACCAACCCCTGGCAGCGGGTCTTCACGGAGGCCCGCGGTGCTCATGTGTGGATCCACTCGGGCGGCCCGGCCGACGCCTCGAAGCTGGCCCGGCTGGACGGGGTGGAGTCCGTCGCCGGGCCCTACCCCACCGAGTCCCTGACGGTGACCTCCCGCGGCGCCCGGGCCTCGGTGGAGCTGCGCTCCACGCCCCGGCAGCCCTCCGTCGGGCGGCCGCTGCTCACCGCGGGCCACTGGCTGGACCCGGGCGACCCCACCGGTGTGGTGCTGGAGAGCCGGCTGGCCCGGGCGCTGCTGGCCGAGCCCGGCGACACCCTGGGCGTACCCGGCACCGACCGGACCCTGACCGTGGTGGGCGTCGCCGACAGCGCCGAGCCCCGCTACAGCCCCGGTGAGCAGCCCGGGTTGGTCTGGGCGCCGCCGTCCGCGCTGCGCCGCCCCGGCGGACAGGTCACCGGGCTGCGCCTGACCGACCCGGACGACACGGACTACGCCGTCCAGCGCGCCGTCACCGTGCTGGGGGCGGGGGCGATCAGCGAGGTCTCCACCTGGCAGCAGGCGCGGGCCGCGGCGCAGGGCGAGAACCGGCTGCTCGGCCAGGTCCTCGGACTGTTCGGACTGGGTGCGCTGGTGGCCGCCGGGTGCGCCGTGCACGGGGCGATCGGCACCCGCATCCGGGGGCATCTGCGGGACATATCGGTCCTGAAGGCGATCGGCTTCACCCCGGGGCAGGTGGTCCGCGTCTTCCTGCTCCAGCATGTGGCGTACGCGCTGCTCGGCGCGGTGGCCGCGGCGGGGCTCACCCAGGGTCTGGGCAGGCGGATCCCGGGGCGTCTCGGGGACGCGGTCGGGGTGTGGCAGGGGCTGCCCGGGCACACCCTGGCGTTGGCCGGGGTGCCGGTCGCGGCCGTGCTGTTCATCGCCGCCACCACCGGGCTCGCGGCCTGGCGCGCCGGGCGGGTGCCTCCGGTGCCGGTGCCCCGGCCCGCGGCACCGGCCGGGGGCCGGCTGACCGGCGCGGCCCGCGGGGCGCTCGGTCTGCGGCTGCCGCCCGCGCTGGTCCTGGGCTGGCACCAGGCGTTCACGCGCCGGGCCCGGTCGCTGGCGACGGTCGTCCGGCTGGCGCTGCCGCTGCTGCTGATCGTGGTGGCGCTGAGCGCGTGGACCACCATCGACCGCTTCCACAGCAGGCCCGCGGAGGTCGGTCTCGCCGCCGCCCTCACCGTGCGCCCCGACTCGGGGCTGGACGACGCGGCCGCCCGCTCCCTGCTGGCGGCCGACCCCCGGGTCGCCGCCGCCTACCCCGGTGTGGAGGTGGCCGCCCTGGTGCCGGGCCAGACGGCGACGATCGCCCTGCGCGGCCTGGGCTCCCGGCGGGATCCCTACCCCTACGCCCTCGCCGAGGGCCGTCCCGCGCGCGGGCCCGACGAGGCGGTGGCCGGGCAGGGGCTGCTCGACCTGCTGCATGTGCGGGTCGGCGACTGGGTGCGGATGACGGTCGGCGACCAGCCGCAGATCCTGCACCTGGTGGGCCGCAGCATCGAGCCGGAGAACGCCGGGCGGGTCATCTCCACCTCGCTCGACACCCTCCGCGAGAACGACCCCGGACTGCGTCCGACCCTCTACCGGCTGCGGCTGCGCCCCGGCGCCGATCCGCACGAGGTCGCGGGCGAGCTGTCCCGGGCCGCCCGCGGGCATCTGGACGTGCTTCCGGTGGCGAACCCCGCGGACGGGCTCTCGCCCCTGCGCGGGGTGGTCGCCGGTCTGGTCGCCGTGCTGGCGCTGATCGGGATCGTGGAGCTGATGACCGCGATCGGCGGCACCGTCCGGGAGGGCGAGCGGGACCTGCTGGCGCTCAAGGCAATCGGTCTGTCGCCGCGGCAGATCACCGGGATCACCGTCACGGCCGTGGTCTGCACCGCGCTGGCCGCGGTCGGTGCCGCCACCGCGCTGGGCCTTCCGCTCGCCCGCTGGCTGATCGACGTCCAGGGCCGGTCCAGCGGTATTGGCGCCGGTCTCGCCCAGGGGCCGCCCCCGGTCCTGCTGGTGCTGCTCGGGGCGGCCGCCGTACTCGGTGCCGCCGCCCTTGCCTTCCTGCCCGCCTCCCGGGCGGCCCGCCGACGGCTCGCGGACACCCTGAGCGCCGTGGCCTGAGCGCGGCGACCCGGCCGGACCGCGGGAGGCGGCGGCCCCGGGGGTGCCGCCTCCCACGGAACCGTCGTCGCTAACGGCCGCGCAGCTCGCGGTACTTGGCGACCAGGGTCTTGGTGGAGCCGTCCAGGCCGGGCACCTCCGTGCCCTCGGTCAGTGCGGGCTCCACCCGCTTGGCGAGGACCTTGCCCAGCTCGACGCCCCACTGGTCGAAGGAGTCGATGTTCCAGATCGCGCCCTGGACGAACACCTTGTGCTCGTACAGCGCGACGAGCTGGCCGAGCACCGACGGGGTGAGCTGCCGGGCCAGGACGGTGGTGGTGGGGTGGTCGCCCTGGAAGGTCTTGTGCGGCACCAGCTCCTCCGGTACGCCCTCGGCGCGCACCTCCTCGGGCGTCTTGCCGAAGGCCAGCGCCTGCGTCTGGGCGAAGAAGTTGGCCATCAGCAGGTCGTGCTGGGCGACCAGGCCGGGCCGCAGATCGTCGACCGGCTCGGCGAAGCCGATGAAGTCGGCGGGGATCAGCTTGGTGCCCTGGTGGATCAACTGGTAGTAGGCGTGCTGCCCGTTGGTGCCCGGAGTGCCCCACACGACCGGACCGGTCTGCCAGTCGACCTTCTTGCCGTCCCGGTCCACGGACTTGCCGTTGGACTCCATGTCCAGCTGCTGGAGGTAGGCGGTGAACCGGGACAGATAGTGCGAGTACGGCAGCACCGCGTGCGACTGGGCGTCGTGGAAGTTGTTGTACCAGATGCCCAGCAGGCCCAGCAGCAGCGGCACATTGGACTCGGCGGGCGCGGTGCGGAAGTGCTCGTCCACGGTGCGGAAGCCGTCCAGCATCTCCCGGAAGCGGTCCGGGCCGATGGCGATCATCAGCGACAGCCCGATCGCCGAGTCGTAGGAGTAGCGGCCGCCTACCCAGTCCCAGAACTCGAACATGTTGGCGGTGTCGATGCCGAACTCCTCGACCTTGGCGGCGTTGGTCGACAGCGCCACGAAGTGCCGGGCGACGGCCTCCTGACCCGCCTTCAGCTCATCGAGCAGCCAGCCGCGCGCCGAGGTGGCGTTGGTGATCGTCTCGATGGTGGTGAAGGTCTTGGAGGCGATGACGAACAGCGTCTCGGCCGGATCCAGGTCCCGTACGGCCTCGTGCAGATCGGCGCCGTCCACATTGGAGACGAAACGGACCGTCAGATCGCGCCGGGTGTAGGCGCGCAGCGCCTCGAAGGCCATGGCCGGGCCCAGGTCGGAGCCGCCGATACCGACATTGACGACGTTCTTGATGCGCTTGCCGGTGTGACCGGTCCACTCGCCGGAGCGGACCCGGTCGGCGAAGGCGCCCATCCTGTCCAGCACCGTGTGCACCCCGGGGACGACGTTCTCCCCGTCGACCTCGACCACGGCGTCCCGCCGGGCCCGCAGCGCGGTGTGCAGGACCGCGCGGTCCTCGGTGGTGTTGATCTTCTCGCCGCGGAACATGGCGTCCCGGAGGCCGAACACGTTCCGGGCGGCGGCCAGCTCGCGCAGCAGCCGCAGCGTCTCGTCGGTGACCAGGTGCTTGGAGTAGTCGACATACAGATCACCGACCTGGAGGGTGTACTCGCCGCCGCGCCCGGGGTCCGCCGCGAACAGCTCGCGCAGCCGCACCTCGCCGAGTTCCTCGCGGTGCTTGGCCAGAGCGGTCCACTCGGGCGTCTGATTGAGCCGGGTACGGCCGTCTGCGTTCATGTCGGATTCAGCCTTCTTCCTCGCCGGTCCTGCTGCGTGTACCTCACCGCGCTGCCGGATCCAACCTAGTTGATCAGGGGGTGCGGTACCGCGGTGTCGCGCCGGTGCGAAAGCAGTTCCGGCCGGGCACCGCAAACGGTGCCCGGCCGGACTCGGCTGTCAGATCTCGCCCCGCAGTTTGGCGAGCGCCTCGGCGAGGATCGCCTCGCCGTCCGCGTCGCTGCGCCGCTCCCGCACATAGGCGAGGTGCGTCTTGTAGGGCTCGGTGCGCGGCGGAGCCGGCGGGTTGTCTCGGTCCTGACCGGCCGGGAAGCCGCAGCGGGGGCAGTCCCAGGTGTCGGGTACGGCCGCGTCGCTGGCGAAACTCGGCTGGGTCTCGTGCCCGTTGGAGCACCAGAAGGAGACGCGCAGACGCGGCGCGGACTCGCCGCGCTCGGCCTCGCCCATCGGGCCCGCCCCGACCCGGCTCCCCCGGATCGCGTTGCCACTTGCCACGTCGTCACTCCCTGCGTGATGGTGCCGCGAAGCGAGTCGGCGTTTCGCTTCGCTGCGAGCGCCTCAGTCTACGTAAGGCCCAACGCGCGTCCAGGGATGGGAGTTACCCCCCGCACCGAGACGCACGCCCCATGATAGGCCGCGTCCGCAGGCGCGTACCCGACATGGGGCGTTACGTGCTGACCGCGCGGTGCCGGAGCGGGCCCCGCGTCGGCCGCCGCGTCAGCTGTTGACCTTCATCAGCAGGCCGAGCACCACGATGCACGCCAACCAGAGCAGACCGATCACCACGGTGATCCGGTCGAGGTTGCGCTCGGCGACCGAGGAGCCGCCGACGGAGGACTGCATGCCGCCACCGAACATGTCGGAGAGGCCGCCGCCCTTCCCCTTGTGCATCAGCACCAGCAGCATCAGCAGCAGGCTGAAGATGATCAGGGCGATCGAGAACCCCAAAACCACGGCTGGACCAACTTCCTCGGACTCGGATGGACGACGGGGGCACGATGGCAAGCCACCATGCCCCCGCAAGGGTACGACGGATCGCCCCTAGGACACACTCACAGCCGCTCGGTTCCCTCGCGGGACGCGGATCACTGGTCCCGGAAGCGGACGATCTTGACGAACTCGTCGGCGTCCAGCGAGGCACCGCCGACGAGCGCGCCGTCAATGTCCGGCTTCGACATGATCTCGGCCACATTGCCCGACTTCACGGAGCCGCCGTACTGGATGCGGACCTGGTCGGCCACCTCCTGGGAGTACAGCTCGGCGATCTTGCCGCGGATCGCCGCGCAGACCTCCTGGGCGTCGTCGGCGCCGCAGACCTTGCCGGTGCCGATGGCCCAGACGGGCTCATAGGCGATCACCAGGGTCTCGACCTGCTCCGCGGAGAGTTCCTTCAGACCGCCCTCGACCTGCGTGAGGGTGTGACCGACGTGGTTGCCCGCCTCACGGACCTCCAGCTCCTCGCCGACGCACAGGATCGGGGTCAGCCCGTGCTTGAAGGCCGCCTTGGCCTTGGCGTTCACCAGCTCGTCGGTCTCCCGGTGGTACTGGCGCCGCTCCGAGTGGCCGATCACCACAAAGGTGCACTTCAGCTTGGCCAGCATCGGGCCGGAGATCTCACCGGTGTAGGCGCCGGAGTCGTGCGCCGAGACGTCCTGGGCACCGTACTTGATCTTCAGCTTGTCGCCGTCGACCAGCGTCTGCACGGAGCGCAGATCGGTGAAGGGCGGAAGTACGGCGACCTCGACGGCCTCGTAGTCCTTGTCGGCCAGGGCGAAGGCGAGCTTCTGGACGTGGGCGATGGCCTCGAGGTGGTTGAGGTTCATCTTCCAGTTGCCCGCCATCAGCGGCGTGCGCTCGGCGGAAAGGGATGGAGCCATTGAGGTTCAGTCCTCCAGTGCGGCGAGGCCGGGGAGCGTCTTGCCCTCGAGGTATTCGAGGGAGGCGCCGCCACCGGTCGAGATGTGACCGAATGCGGATTCGTCGAAGCCCAGGGTGCGGACGGCGGCGGCGGAGTCGCCGCCTCCGACCACGGTGAAGCCCGGGGACTCGACGAGGGCCTGGGCGACCGCCTTGGTGCCCTCGGCATAGTCGGGGTGCTCGAAGACGCCCATGGGGCCGTTCCAGAAGACGGTGGCGGCGTCGGCGAGCTTCGAGGCGTAGAGCTTGCGGGTCTCCGGACCGATGTCCAGGCCCTCCTGGTCGGCGGGGATCGCGTCCGCGGCGACGACGGTGGGGTTGGCCGGGGCCTTGGTCTTCAGGTCCGGGAACTCCGGGGAGACCAGTACGTCCACGGGCAGGAGCAGCTCGACGCCGTTCTTCTCCGCGCGCGCGATGTACTCGGTGACGGCCGGGATCTGGTCCTCCTGGAGGAGGGAGATGCCGACCTCGTGACCCTTGGCCTTGAGGAAGGTGTAGGCCATGCCGCCGCCGATGAGCAGCCGGTCGGCCTTGGCGATCAGCTGGTCGATCACGGCCAGCTTGTCGGAGACCTTGGCGCCGCCCAGGATCACGACGTACGGGCGCCGGAGGTCGTCGGTGAGCTTCTTCAGCACACCGACCTCGGTGGCGATGAGGTATCCGGCGTAGTGCGGCAGCCGGGCCGGGAGGTCGTAGACGGAGGCGTGCTTGCGGTGCACCGCGCCGAAGCCGTCGCCCACGTACACATCGGCGAGGGCGGCGAGGCGGTCGGCGAACTCGCCGCGCTCGCTGTCGTCCTTGGCGGTCTCGCCGGGGTTGAAGCGCAGGTTCTCGATCACCGCGACCTGGCCCGGCTGGAGGCCGTCCACCGCGTCGTGGGCGGCGGGCCCGACGGTGTCCTCGGCGAAGGCGACGGGCGCGCCGAGCAGTTCACCGAGGCGCTCGGCGGCGGGCAGCAGGGAGAAGGCCGGGTCCGGGGCACCCTTGGGGCGGCCGAGGTGCGAGGCGACGACCACCTTGGCGCCCGCCTCGGCGAGGGCCTTGACGGTGGGCAGGACGGCACGGATGCGGCCGTCGTCGGAGATGCGGCCGTCGGCCAGCGGGACGTTCAGATCGGCGCGGACGAAGACCCGCTTGCCGTCCACGCCGTCGGCGAGAAGTTCGTCGATCGTCTTCATGAGGGACTCCTGGAGGGGGCTCTTGATCGTACGAGAGCGGGTGGAGCTGCACGCGAGCGGCCCCCGATGGTCGTACACGGGCGCGCTCACGGTACGTGAGTCAGGGCTCGGGCGGCGCGCCTGCGCTGCCCGAGCCCTGTTCTCACATGGAGATGCCTGCTGCGGCGATCAGAGCTGGTTGCCGATGAAGACCGTCAGGTCGACGAGGCGGTTGGAGTAGCCCCACTCGTTGTCGTACCAGCCGATGACCTTCACGTTCTTGCCCTCCTGGACCATGGTCAGGGAGGAGTCGAAGGTGCAGGACGCCGGGGAGTTGACGATGTCGGAGGAGACGATCTGGTCCTCCGTGTACTCCAGCAGGCCCTTCAGCTCGCCCTCGGCGGCCTTCTGGAAGGCGGCGTTGACCTCTTCCTTGGTGACCTCGCGGGAGAGCTCGATGACCAGGTCGGTCACGGAGCCGGTGGGGACCGGGACGCGCATGGCGATGCCGTCCAGCTTGCCCTTGAGCTGCGGCAGGACCAGGGCGGTGGCCTTGGCGGCACCGGTGGTGGTCGGGATGATGTTCTCCGCGGCGGCGCGGGCGCGGCGCAGGTCCTTGTGCGGGAAGTCCAGGATGCGCTGGTCGTTGGTGTACGCGTGCACCGTGGTCATCAGACCCTTGACGATGCCGAAGTTCTCGTCGAGGACCTTCGCCATCGGGGCCACGCAGTTGGTGGTGCAGGAGGCGTTGGAGATGACGTGGTGCTTCGCCGGGTCGTAGACGTCCTGGTTGACGCCCATCACGATGGTGACGTCCTCGTCCTTGGCCGGAGCCGAGATGACGACCTTCTTGGCGCCGCCGGCGATGTGCTTCGCGGCGTCTTCCTTCTTGGTGAAGATGCCGGTCGACTCGATGACGATGTCGACGCCCAGCTCGCCCCAGGGGATGTCGGCCGGGTTGCGCTCGGACAGGACCTTGATGGTCTTGCCGCCGACGGTGATGGTGTCCGCGGTGTGGGACACCTCCTCCTTGAGACGGCCGAGGATGGTGTCGTACTTCAGCAGGTGCGCGGTGGTCGCGGTGTCACCCAGGTCGTTGACAGCCACGATGTCGATGTCCGCACCCTGCTCCAGCAGCGCGCGGAAGTAGTTGCGACCGATGCGGCCGAAGCCGTTGATTCCTACGCGGATCGTCACGAACCGATCTCCTCGTTGGTACGCCGGCTCTCGATGCCGGCGAGCTCTGTTTGGGATGTCCCCGACCGCCTACGACCCTACCTCCCTGATGCCCCCGGAGTGACATCCGAGATGGCTCATACACGGCAGTGTGGTCCGTACCCGCCAGTAGGGGTACGGATCGCCCCGTCCCGGGGGCTTTGACCACCCCTTTCGGTGATACGGGGCCAACTGCCGTTGACTACAGGGGGTCAGGCGCCGGGCGCGGCGCGTGCCCGGAGACGGGCCGCCCTTCGCAGCCCCCGGGGGCCGGGTGCGGACGCGCGGAACTACCCGTCCGCGCCCGGGGCATGCTCCGCCGGACCGGAGCACTCCGGCACCCGGCCCCGCTCCCTGCCCCATGGACCCTCCCCGCGGCGGCACGCCCCGACAGCACATGCATGCCAGGCTCATGACAATTCAGGGCGGGGTCAAGAGCGCACCAAGGACACCGGGACACGCCGGTGCCGACGGCCCAAGCGGGCGTCGGCACCGGTCCGTTGGCACCCACCCGTCATCCTGCGAGGTTGTCCGCCATCTCCTCGGTGAGGTTGGACTCCGTCCCCGGGATCCCGAGGTCCGCGGCGCGCTTGTCGGCCATCGCCAGCAGCCGCCGGATCCGTCCCGCCACCGCGTCCTTGGTCAGCGGCGGATCGGCCAGGGCGCCCAGCTCCTCCAGGGAGGCCTGCTTGTGCTCCATGCGCAGCCGCCCCGCGGCCGCGAGGTGCTCCGGGACCTCCTCGCCGAGGATCTCCAGGGCACGGGCGACGCGCGCACCGGCGGCGACCGCGGCGCGGGCCGAGCGGCGCAGGTTGGCGTCGTCGAAGTTGGCGAGGCGGTTGGCCGTGGCGCGGACCTCGCGGCGCATCCGCCGCTCCTCCCAGGCGAGCACCGACTCGTGTGCGCCGAGCCGGGTCAGCAGCGCGCCGATCGCGTCACCGTCCCGGACGACGACGCGGTCCACGCCCCGCACCTCCCGGGCCTTGGCCGCGATCGACAGCCGCCGGGCGGCGCCCACCAGCGCGAGCGCGGCCTCCGGGCCGGGGCAGGTCACCTCCAGGGACGACGAACGGCCGGGCTCCGTCAGCGAGCCGTGCGCCAGGAACGCGCCGCGCCAGGCCGCCTCGGCGTCGCAGGTGGCCCCCGAGACCACCTGCGGGGGCAGGCCGCGGATCGGGCGGCCCCTGCCGTCGACGAGGCCGGTCTGCCGGGCCAGCTGGTCGCCGCCCGCCACCACGCGCACCACATAGCGCGAGCCGCGGCGCAGGCCGCCGGGCGCCATCACGATCAGTTCGGAGCTGTGGCCGAAGATCTCCAGGATGTCCCGCTTCAGGCGGCGGGCCGCCATCGCCGTGTCCAGCTCCGCCTCGATCACGATGCGGCCGCTGACCAGGTGCAGTCCGCCCGCGAACCGCAGGATCGCCGAGACCTCCGCCTTTCTGCAGCAGGTCCGGGTGACGGGAAGCCGGGAGATCTCGTCTTTCACCGCTGCCGTCATCGCCATGGGCCGATCCTTCCATGCATCCGAAAAATACGGTCGTACGCGGCGGCCAGCAGCTCCGGGTCGTGCCGCGGGGTTCCGTCGGTACGGGCCACCGGCGCCAGCTCGACCGCGGCGCCGAACCGCTCGGCGGCCTCGCTGAGCGAGGCGCGGTCGGGCACGGCGGCCTCGTCCGCCAGCACCACGTCCAGGGCGAGTTTAGGGGCGTGTCGTCCCAAAACCTCCAAATGACGCTGCGGGGAGAAGCCTTCGGTCTCTCCCGGCTGCGGCGCCAGGTTGAGGGAGAGCACCCGGCGCGCCTTGGTCTCCATGAGCGCGTCCAGCAGCTCGGGCACCAGCAGATGGGGGATCACGGACGAGAACCAGGAGCCGGGCCCGAGGACCACCCAGTCGGCGTCCAGCACCGCGGCGACCGCCTCGGGAACGGCCGGCGGGTCGGACGGCACCAGGTGCACCGACTGCACCTCTCCCCGGGTGAGCGCCACGGTCGCCTGCCCACGTACGGTGCCGACGTCGTCCGGGTGCTCCGGGTCGTGCCCCTTGACCAGGGCCTCCAGTGCCAGCGGGACGGCGGACATGGGCAGGACCCGGCCGTGGGCGCCGAGGAGCCTGCCGACCAGGTCCAGGGCCTGGACATGGTCGCCGAGCTGCTCCCACAGGGCGACGATCAGCAGATTGCCGACCGCGTGGTCGTGCAGATCGCCCCGGGAGTGGAAGCGGTGCTGGATGACCCGGGCCCAGGTCTGGCCCCAGTCGTCGTCCCCGCACAGCGCGGCCAGCGCCTTGCGCAGATCGCCGGGCGGCAGCACGCCCAGCTCGTCGCGGAGGCGGCCGCTGGAGCCGCCGTCGTCGGCGACGGTGACAACGGCGGTGAGGTCACCGGTGATGCGGCGCAGGGCGGCGAGCGAGGCGGACAGGCCCATGCCGCCGCCGAGGGCGACCACCTTGGGCTGGGTGCCGCGGCGGCGCACCCGGCCGCCCCGCCCCTCGGGGACCACCCGGCGCAGCCTGCTCAGCCGCAGAGTACGTCCCGTCACTCGCGCCCCATGTCCCGGTGCACGACCACGGTCTCCACGCCCTCGGCCGCCAGCCGGGCGGCGAGCTTCTCGGACATGGCGACCGAGCGGTGCTTGCCGCCGGTGCAGCCCATGGCGATGGTCACATAGCGCTTGCCCTCGCGCCGGTATCCGGCCGCGACCAGCCGGAGCAGCTCGGCGTAGCGGTCGAGGAAGTCCTTGGCGCCGGGCTGGTTGAACACATACGCCGCGACCTCCTCGTTGAGGCCGGTGTAGGGGCGCAGCTCCGGCACCCAGTGCGGGTTGGGCAGGAAGCGCATGTCCGCGACCAGGTCGGCGTCGACCGGCAGGCCGTACTTGAAGCCGAAGGACATGACGGTCGCCCGCAGCTCGGGCTCCTCCTCCCCGGCGAACTGGGCGTCCATCTTGGCGCGCAGCTCGTGCACGTTGAGGCTGGAGGTGTCGATCACCAGGTCGGCGTCGCCGCGCAGCTCGCGCAGCAGCTCCCGCTCGGCGGCGATGCCGTCGACGATGCGGCCGTCGCCCTGGAGCGGATGCGGTCTGCGGACCGACTCGAAGCGGCGCACCAGGGCCTCGTCGGAGGACTCCAGGAAGACGATCCGCCGGGTGACGTGCTTGGCCTCCAGGTCGGCGAGGGACTGGCGGAGGTTGTCGAAGAAGCGGCGGCCACGGACGTCCACCACGACCGCGATCCGGGCGACATTGCCCTGGGAGCGGGCGCCCAGCTCCACCATGGTGGGGATGAGCGCGGGCGGCAGGTTGTCGACGACGAACCAGCCGAGGTCCTCCAGACACTTGGCGGCCGTCGAGCGGCCCGCGCCGGACATGCCGGAGATGATCACCAGCTCGGGGATGCCCGCGTCCGCGGCCCCGGCCGTCTCACTGCCCGTACTCACCTGTGCTCCGTTTTCCCGGACCGTCTCCTGTGTCCGATCCGCGTCCGCTCCCTGCGGGGCGGTCTGCCCCTGGACCGGACGTTCTGCTGCGCGCTGGTCGTGCTCGGTCATCTCTCCTGCCCCCGTCGCTCGTCCGGGGCGCCCGCGGACACGGGCTCCCCCGGGGAACCCGGCGTCACCCCGGATTCTTCCTCTTCCATGATCTCTCCGGTCGCCGTGTTCACGGCGGGTGCGGCCGGAGCCGCCCCGGCGAGGGCCACGGCGATCGTCTCGGCCGTCTTGCGGCCGATACCGGGGACCTCCTGGATCTGGTCGATTGTCGCGGATCGCAGCCTTTTCACCGAGCCGAAATGCTTGACGAGCGCCTGTTTCCGGGCCTCTCCGAGGCCCGGCACCTCGTCCAGGGGGCTCGATCTGATGCGCTTGGTCCGTTTGGCGCGCTGATAGGTGATCGCGAAGCGGTGGGCCTCGTCCCGGATCCGCTGGAGCAGATAGAGGCCCTCGCTGGTGCGGGGCAGGATCACCGGGTCGTCCTCGTCCGGCAGCCAGACCTCCTCCAGGCGCTTGGCGAGGCCGCACACGGCGATGTCGTCGATGCCCAGCCCGTCCAGGGCCCGCCGGGCGGCGGCGACCTGCGGCTGGCCGCCGTCGACCACCACGAGCTGCGGCGGATAGGCGAACCGCTTGGGCCGCCCGTCGTCCTCGGTCAGGGCGGTGTCCCCGTCCGCCCACTCCCCCGTCCGCTCCTTCTCCGCCAGATAGCGGCGGAAGCGGCGGGTGATCACCTCGTGCATGGAGCGGACGTCGTCCTGGCCCTCGAAGCCCTTGATCTGGAAGCGCCGGTACTCGCCCTTGCGCTGGAGGCCGTCCTCGAAGACCACCATGGAGGCGACCACGTCCTCGCCCTGGAGGTGCGAGATGTCGTAGCACTCGATCCGCAGCGGGGCGCTGTCCAGGCCGAGGGCCTCGGCGATCTCCTCCAGGGCCCGGGAGCGGGTGGTGAGGTCGGAGGCGCGCTTGGTCTTGTGCAGGGCGAGCGCCTGCTGCGCGTTGCGCTGCACGGTCTCCATGAGCGCCCGCTTGTCGCCGCGCTGGGGGATGCGCAGCGACACACCGGACCCGCGGCGGCCGGTCAGCCATTCCTGGACCGGTTCTATGGGGTCGGGCAGCGCCGGGACGAGGACCTCCCTGGGCACGGCGTCGCCCGTCTCCTCGCCGTAGAGCTGCTGGAGGGCGTGCTCGACGAGGGCGGCGGTGGTGACGTCCTCGACCTTGTCCGTGACCCAGCCGCGCTGGCCGCGCACCCGTCCGCCGCGCACATGGAAGATCTGCACGGCGGCTTCGAGCTCGTCCTCGGCGACCGCGATCAGGTCGGCGTCGGTCGCGTCGGTGAGCACGACCGCGTTCTTCTCCATGGCCTTCTTCAGGGCCTCGATGTCGTCGCGCAGCCGGGCGGCCCGCTCGTACTCCATCTCCTCGGCCGACTCCGTCATCTGCCGCTCCAGACGGCGGAGGTGGGAGCCGGTCCGGCCGGCCATGAAGTCGCAGAACTCCTCGGCCAGTTCGGTGTGGTCCCCGGGCGAGATCCGGCCGACGCAGGGCGCGGAGCACTTGCCGATGTAACCGAGCAGACAGGGGCGGCCGGTGCGGGCCGCGTTCTTGAACACGCCCGCCGAGCAGGTGCGTACGGGGAAGACGCGCAGCAGCAGGTCCACGGTGTCGCGGATGGCCCACGCGTGCGAGTACGGCCCGAAGTAGCGCACGCCCTTGCGCTTCTGGCCGCGCATCACCTGCACCCGCGGGAATTCCTCGTTCATCGTCACCGCGAGGTAGGGGTAGCTCTTGTCGTCGCGGTACTTGACGTTGAACCGGGGGTCGTACTCCTTGATCCAGGTGTACTCCAGCTGAAGCGCCTCGACCTCGGTGGACACCACGGTCCATTCCACGGAGGCGGCCGTGGTGACCATCGTGCGGGTGCGCGGGTGGAGGCCCGCCAGGTCCTGGAAGTAGTTCGCCAGGCGCTGACGCAGGCTTTTCGCCTTTCCGACGTAGATCACCCTGCGGTGCTCGTCCCGGAATCGGTAGACCCCGGGAGAGTCCGGGATCTCGCCCGGCCTGGGTCGGTAGCTGGAGGGGTCGGCCATGTCTCACACCCTACTGGCGGGCGCCGACAGCGCGGCGACCCTGTGGACAACGCCCGGCGGGATCCCGCCCCACGCCCCGCCGGGGCGTCCGCAGCGGGCATCGTGGGCCGTCGCCCGGCGGGGGCGCGGGTGGCCGGGGCTCGTGGGGCGGCGCCTCGCGGGGCGTCCGTGCGGGGCTCCGTGGGACGGCGCCTCGCGGAGCAACCGTGCGGGGCCCGGCGCGGACGGGCCCGGCGCCGGGGGGCCGGGCCCGGTCGTGTCGGCCACATTGTGCGGGGATCGGGTTCCGGTCCGATTCCGGCACCCCTGCACAGCAGCCGGTGATCGGCCCGCAGCAGCGGGTACAGCCTTCGGCCACGGTCCGCCGTCCCAGGGGACTCAGGTGTTGTCGGGACTTGGTCAACACGCTTCAATGCGGGAAAACTTCGGGCCGCCGCCGGGGAGGTTCGCTGGTGAACGGACCTCACACGCCCCCGGCCGTCCCGGTACGACCCGGCGCGCGGTCCGACCAGCCGTCGCGCCCTTCACAGAAAGGCCCCCCACGTATGCCGCACGGCACACAGCACGCGGACGTCGCCCCGGTCGCTCCGGCGGAGTTGGAGGCAGCCCTGCGCGGCGGCCCCTTCCATGTCGCGCTGCGCACCGCGATCGCCGCCAGGGGCCTGCCGCTCCAGCGGGTGCAGCACCATCTGTCGCGGTACGGGGTCAGGGTCGGGGTGACCAGCCTCAGCTACTGGCAGCAGGGAGCGCGCCGCCCTCAGCGCCCCGAGTCGCTGCGCGCCGTGCGCGCCCTGGAGGAGATCCTGCAACTGCCCGACGAGTCGCTGATCCGGCTGCTGGCCGGAACCGCGGAGCCCTTGGGCGGCGGCCGTCCCGGAGGGCGTTCGTACCGTTCCCGGGTGGCGGCCTCGGGCGTCCTGGAGGAGCTGCTCGCCGAGCTGGAGTCGCCGCTCGACGGCGGACTGCACACCATCGGCCACCAGGACCATGTCCGCATCGGCGCGCACCGGGAGCTGCTGGCCCGGGAGTCCCACCACATCGTGCGCGCCCACCAGGACGGTGTGGACCGCTATCTCGCCGTCCATCACGGCGACCCGGGGTGCGCCCCCGAGCTGATCGCAGTGCACGCGCAGGAGAACTGCCGTACCGGCCGGGTGCGCTGGCACCGGGACACCGGTCTCCTCGTCGCCGAGCTGCTCTTCGACACCCGGCTGCACTCCGGCGACACGTTTCTCTTCCGCTATGCCTTCGAGGACGGCACCGCGGGCACATCCTGTGAGTACGTCCGCGGCTTCGGCCCGTCGGGCGGCCAGTACGCGCTTCAGGTGCGCTTCGCGGAGGAGGCCCTGCCGGTGCGCTGCCACCGGTTCACCCAGCACTCCCCCGCGGCTCCCCGCAGCGGCCGCCAGGAGCTGCGGCTGAGCGGAAGCCACCGCTCGGTGCATCTGGTGGAGCAGCGGGTGCGGTCGGGGATGGTGGGGATTGGCTGGGACTGGGAGTGACCCGGCCCGCCGGCCGGTCAGGCTCCCGGACCCGCCACGATGGTGCCGTTCTTCACCTCGACGGACAGCTCGTGCAGCGGCTCGGTCGCGGGCTCCTGCACCACCTTGCCGTCGCGGGCGTCGAACCGGCTGCCGTGGCAGGGGCAGATCAGCGTCGTGCCCGCCAGCTTGTTGATGGCGCATCCGGCGTGGGTGCAGATGGTGCTGTACGCCTTCAGGGATCCGTCGGCGGCGCGGCTCACGACGACGTTCTGGTCCCGGTAGAGCTTGGCGCCTCCCTCGGGGACCTCGCCCTCGGCGCCCAGGGAGACGGGGGCGGTGGGGGCGGACGCCCCCGCGCCGGTGCCACCGGGCGAGCAGGCCACGAGTCCCAGCCCGGCGACCGGGGTGAGGGCCGCCCCGCGCAAAACGGTGCGGCGTGTCGCAGAGGGACGGGCCGGCATGAGATCTCCACTGGTCAGGGGCGGTGTACGCCGGGAGGGTGACACGGCGACGATACCGGTGGCCGCCGTGACGTCCGCGGCGGGGGCGGAGGCACCCGGGCACAGCGATGTGCGTAAGCGCTTGCGCAAGCGTTTACGCGAGGCCCGGAATGAGATACGTTCCGCCCGGACGGCAGACGAGGCCCGACGGCCGAGGCGACCGGAGAGCCGGGGAAACCGGGAGGCCGGGGAGAGAGGAGACGTGCCCCATGGCGACGATGGCCGATGTCGCACGGAGTGCGGGAGTGTCCGTCGCGACCGTCTCCCATGTGCTGAACGGCACCCGCCCGGTGCTGCCGGGCACCCGGCAGGCCGTGCTGGAGGCAGTGGAGAGGCTGGGTTACAGCCCGAACACCCTTGCCCGCTCCCTGGTGACCTCGCGTACCCGGTCCCTCGGGCTCGCGGTCTCCGCCATCAGCAACCCGTACTTCACGGAGATCTGCCAGGGGGTCGAGGCCCGGGCCCGGGAGCACGGCTACGGCCTGCTCATCGCCGATCCGCGCGACGACCCGGAACACGAGTGCACCGTCGTACGGCTGCTGCACGAGCGCCGCGTCGACGGCCTGATCGTCGCGCCCTCCGCGGACCCCCGCGGACTCCTCGCCCTGCTCACGCGCCACCGTGTCCCCACCGTCTTCCTCGACCGGCTGGTCCCCTCCCCCGCGCCGGACCACAGCGCCCCGGACGTGAGCGGGGAGGCCGGGATCGGGCAGGGCGCGAGCGGGGAGCGCGGAAGCGAGGAGGGCGGGAGCGCCCCGGGCGACGGCACCCCGAACCGGAGCGCCCCGGATCCCCTTCGCTTCGACCAGGTGTGCGCCGAGAACGCGGGTCCCATGGCCCGTCTGGTCACCCATCTCGCCGGACTCGGCCACCGCAGGATCGGCCTGGTGGCGGGGCTGCCCGGGTTCAGCACCACGACCGAGCGGATCGACGGCTACCGCCAGGGCCTCGCGGCCGCCGGGCTCCCCCACGACGAGCGCCTGGTGGTGCACGGCGACTCCGCGGCCGAGGGCGCCGAGCGCGCGACCGCGGCCCTGCTGTCGCTCGCCGCGCCGCCCACGGCCCTGGTCACCGCCAACAACGCGATGACCCTCGGCGCGCTGCGTGCCCTGCGCGACCGGGGTCTGTCCGTGCCCGGCGACCTCGCCCTGGTCTGCTTCGACGACTTCGCCTGGGCGGATCTCTTCTCGCCCCGGCTCACCGCGATCGCCCAGCCCAGCCGGGAGATCGGCACGGAGGCCGTACGGCTGCTGCTGGAGCGGATCGAGACACCCGACCGGGCCTCCCGCACCGTGCGGCTCCCCAGCGCCTTTGTCCACCGCACCTCGTGCGGCTGCCCTGACATCCATTCCGAGAAGGGAACCGTCTCGTGATCGTCGTCGCCGGTGAGGCCCTGATCGACCTGGTCCCGCAGGACGCGGGCGCCCTCGCCCCGCTCCGGCCCGCGCTCGGCGGCGGTCCCTACAACACCGCCGTGGCGCTCGGCCGGCTCGGCTCCCCGACGGCCTTCTGCTCCCGTCTGTCGTCCGACTCCTTCGGCGGGGCTCTGCTGGACGGGCTGCGCGCGGCGGGCGTGGACGTGTCGGCCGTGCAGCGCGGCCCGGAGCCGACCACCCTGGCCGCCGCCACCGTCGACGGCCAGGGCTCGGCCGCGTACTCCTTCCATGTGGAGGGCACCGCGGACCGGCTGTTCACTGCACCGGACGTCCTTCCCCCGGGGGTCCGGGCGGTCTCCTTCGGCACCTGTTCGCTGGTGCTCGAACCGGGGGCCACGGCCTATGAGGAGCTGATGCGCCGGGCCGCCGCCCAGGGTGTCTTCACCGCCCTCGACCCGAACATCCGCGCGGGGCTGATCCCGGACCCCGATGCCTACCGGGCCCGTTTCAAGAGCTGGCTGCCGTCGGTGGCCCTGCTCAAGCTCTCCGCGGAGGACGCCGGGTGGCTGGGCGGCACCCCGCGTGAATGGCTGGCCTCCGGCCCCGGGGCGGTGGTGGTCACCCATGGCGGCGACGGGCTGACCGCCTTCACCCGGGACGGGGCGGAGCACTCGGTGGCCGGGGTCCCGGTCGATGTGGTGGACACCATCGGCGCGGGTGACACGGTGAACGCGGCCCTGCTGCACGGACTGGCCGCCCGCGACGCCCTCTCCCCGGCCGGTCTGGAGGCCCTGGACGCCGACGGCTGGCGCGAGTTGCTGCACTTCGCGGCCCGGGCCGCGGCGATCACCTGCTCACGGGCCGGTGCGGAACCGCCGTACGCCGCAGAGCTGGCGGCCCCTTAGCCGACCGCCCCCTTGCAGCTCCCGTGGCCGCCCGGACCGGGGCGGCCAGGGTCCGGTGGTTCCACGACTGGCGCCCCGCGGGGAGTTCCGCGGGGCGCCGGCCGGTCGTGCGAGAAGCGGGGATCAGGCCTTGCGGGCCCGCGTGGTCTTCTTCGCGGGTGCCGCCTTCTTGGTGGCACCGGCCGCCTTCTTGGCCGCCGTGTTGTTCACGCTCTGCACGGTCTTGGCCGCCGACGTCTTCTTGGCCGGGGTCGTCTTCTTGGCCGCCGACGTCTTCTTGGCCGCGGCCGCCGTCGTGGCCGCCGCGGTCTTCTTCGCCGTACGGCCCGTCGCCGTCTTCCTGGCGGTGGACGAGGCGGCGACCGCCTTGGCCCCCGCCGCCCGGCGCGGTGCCCCGGCCGGGGCCGCGTCGCTGACGCGCTCCGCTCCGAGGACCTCGCGCAGGAACTTGCCGGTGTGGCTGGCCGGGACCCCGGCGACCTCCTCGGGGGTGCCCTCGGCGACCACCAGGCCGCCGCCCGCGCCGCCCTCGGGGCCCATGTCGACGATCCAGTCGGCGGTCTTGATGACATCGAGGTTGTGCTCGATGACGATCACCGTGTTGCCCTTGTCGACGAGTCCGCCGAGCACCGTGAGCAGCTTGCTGATGTCCTCGAAGTGCAGACCGGTGGTCGGCTCGTCCAGGACGTAGACCGTGCGTCCGGTGGACCGCTTCTGGAGTTCGCTGGCGAGCTTCACCCGCTGGGCCTCGCCGCCGGACAGGGTGGTCGCGGACTGGCCGAGGCGGACATAGCCGAGGCCCACGTCGTGCAGTGTCCTCAGATGCCGGGAGATCGCCGGTACCGCCTCGAAGAAGTGCATGGCCTCCTCGATCGGCATGTTCAGGACCTCGGCGATGGACCTGCCCTTGTAGTGGACCTCCAGGGTCTCCCGGTTGTAGCGGGCGCCGTGGCAGACCTCGCACGGGACGTAGACGTCCGGGAGGAAGTTCATCTCGATCTTGATGGTGCCGTCGCCCGCGCAGTTCTCGCAGCGGCCGCCCTTGACGTTGAAGGAGAAGCGCCCCGGCAGATAGCCGCGGACCTTCGCCTCGGTGGTCTCGGCGAACAGCTTGCGGATGTGGTCGAAGACGCCGGTGTACGTCGCCGGGTTCGACCGCGGGGTGCGGCCGATGGGCGACTGGTCGACATGCACGACCTTGTCGACGAGGTCGTCGCCGTCCACGCGGGTGTGGCGTCCCGGCACGTTCCTCGCGCCGTTCAGCTCGCGGGCGAGGTGGGTGTAGAGGATGTCGTTGACCAGGGTCGACTTTCCGGAGCCGGACACACCCGTGACGGCCGTGAACACGCCCAGCGGGAAGGAGACGTCGATGTCCTGGAGGTTGTTCTCCCGGGCACCGTGCACCGTGAGCCGGCGGGAGGGGTCCTGCGGGCGCCGCACGTCAGGCAGCGGGATCGACTTCCGGCCCGAGAGGTACTGCCCGGTCTGCGACTCGGCGTTGCCGAGCAGCTCCTTCAGGGAGCCGCTGTGCACGACCTTTCCGCCGTGTTCGCCCGCGCCGGGGCCGATGTCGACGATCCAGTCGGCGACCTTGATGGTGTCCTCGTCGTGCTCCACCACGATGAGCGTGTTGCCCATGTCGCGGAGGCGGACCAGGGTCTCGATCAGCCGGTGGTTGTCGCGCTGGTGGAGGCCGATGGAGGGCTCGTCGAGGACGTAGAGCACGCCGACGAGTCCGGAGCCGATCTGGGTGGCCAGGCGGATGCGCTGGGCCTCGCCGCCGGAGAGGGTGCCGGCCGCGCGGTTCAGCGAGAGGTAGTCCAGGCCGACGTCGACCAGGAACCGGAGCCTCTCGTTGACCTCCTTGAGGACCCGCTCGGCGATCTTCTTGTCGCGGGCGTCGAGCTTCAGCTCGCCCAGGAAGTCGGCGCAGTCGCTGATGGACATCGCGGAGATCTCGGCGATCGACCTGCCCATGATCGTGACCGCGAGGACGACCGGCTTGAGCCGGGTGCCCCGGCAGGTGGGGCAGGGCACCTCGCGCATATAGCCCTCGAAGCGCTCCCGGCTGGCGTCGCTCTCGGCCTCGCTGTGGCGGCGCTTCACAAAGGGGACGGCGCCCTCGAACGGGGTCGTGTACACGCGTTCGCGCCCGTACCGGTTGCGGTAGCGGACCTCGATCTGCGTCTTGTGGCCGTGCAGCAGGGCCTTCCTGGCGCGCTGCGGCAGACCCGCGAAGGGGATGTCGGTCCGGAAGCCGAGGGCGTCCGCGAGGGCGCCGATCAGGCGGCCGAAGTAGTCCTTGGTGTGCCCGTGCGACCAGGGGTGGATGGCGCCCTCGTCGAGGGACTTCTCCTCGTCCGGGACGATCAGCTCGGGGTCGACCTCCATCCGCGTGCCGATGCCGGTGCACTCGGGGCAGGCGCCGAAGGGCGAGTTGAAGGAGAAGGAGCGGGGCTCCAGCTCCTCGAAGGACAGGTCGTCGTACGGGCAGTAGAGGTGCTCCGAGTACATCCGCTCGCGCTCGGGGTCGTCCTGGGGGAGGTCGACGAAGTCGAGCACGACCATGCCGCCGGACAGGCCGAGCGCGGTCTCCACGGAGTCGGTGAGGCGGCGCTTGGCGGAGTCCTTCACCGTGAGGCGGTCGACGACCACCTCGATGGTGTGCTTCTCCTGCTTCTTCAGGGTGGGCGGCTGGGAGAGCTGGATCGTCTCGCCGTCCACGCGCGCCCGGCTGTAGCCCTTGGTCTGGAGGTCGGCGAAGAGATCGACGAACTCGCCCTTGCGCTCGCGCACCAGCGGCGACAGCACCTGGAAGCGGCTGCCCTCCGGCAGCTCCAGCACCCTGTCCACGATGGCCTGCGGCGACTGGCGGGAGATCGGGCGGGCGCACTCGGGGCAGTGCGGCTTGCCGATGCGCGCGAAGAGCAGCCGCAGATAGTCGTAGACCTCGGTGATCGTGCCGACCGTGGAGCGCGGGTTGCGCGAGGTCGACTTCTGGTCGATCGAGACCGCGGGCGAGAGGCCCTCGATGAAGTCGACGTCCGGCTTGTCCATCTGGCCGAGGAACTGCCGGGCGTAGGAGGACAGCGACTCCACGTAGCGCCGCTGCCCCTCGGCGAAGATCGTGTCGAAGGCCAGCGAGGACTTGCCCGACCCCGACAGGCCCGTGAAGACGATGAGCGAGTCGCGCGGCAGGTCGAGCGAGACATTCTTCAGGTTGTGCTCGCGCGCGCCACGGACGATGAGACGGTCGGCCACGCCGGTCCGCACCTTTCTTGAGAGAAGCGACAGGGGCGGGGCCCCCGTGCTTTTCCAGACTAGGGGGAGCCACTGACAACGCCGGTCGGATCCCTGGGTCGACAACAATCCCCCGACCATCCAGCATGCCCGACGCCGCACTCGACCATATAGCACGTGCATTCGATTTGCGGGGTGAGTCCGCCTCCTTCACCCGAAGGAGTGGTCCGACTAGGGTCGGCGCCATGATTGATCACGCGCGCGACCTGGCGTCTGTACGTGAGGCGACGGAACGGCTCCTCACCGCTGTCACCAAACTGGACAACGCGGCAGTGGCCGAGTCGTCACGGCTGCCCGGCTGGACCCGGGGCCATGTCCTCGCCCATCTCTCCCGCAACGCCGACGCCCTGGTGAACGTACTGGAGGGGCGTCCGATGTACATCTCCGCCGAGGCCAGGGACGCCGACATCGAGCGGGACGCCCCCCGCCCCCTGGAGACCCAGCTCGCCGACCTGCGCGCGAGTGCGGACCGGTTCCGGCAGGCCGGGGACGCACCGGCGGACTGGTCCCGCACGGTGGAGCTGCGCAACGGCGTCACCGACGCGGCGGCCCGGGTGCCGTTCCGGCGGTGGATCGAGGTGGAGCTGCACCATGTGGACCTCGGGATCGGCTACGCGCTGGAGGACCTGCCTGCGGAGTTCGTCGAGCGGGAGATCGCCTTCCTCGCGGACCGGTTCGCCGGGCTCGCCGAGGTGCCGTCCACCCGCGTCACCGACGGCACGCACACCTGGCACACGGGCCGCGCGGCGGACGGCCCGGAGGTCACGGTCCAGGGACCCGCGCCCGCCCTGCTCGGCTGGCTCGCGGGCCGCCGCGACGGCGCCGCCCTGCACAGCGAGAACGGCCCCCTGCCGACGCTCCCGCCGCTCTAGGCCGGGACGCTCCCCGGTCCCCTGCCCCGCTATAGGCTGCCGCCATGACGTACAGCGGACAGGTGACGGTCGGCGGCCCGGCGGATGTGCACGAGCTGAAGGACCTGATGATCACCAAGATCGCGGTCGGCCCGATGGACAACAACGCCTATCTGCTGCGCTGCCGGGCGACCGACGAGCAGTTGCTGATCGACGCGGCCAACGACGCGAGGACGCTCCTCGGGATGATCGGTGACGACGGCGTCGCGTCCGTCGTCACCACCCATCAGCACGGGGACCACTGGCAGGCTCTCGCCGAGGTCGTGGCGGCCACGGGCGCACGGACGTTCGCGGGCCGCGAGGACGCCGAGGGCATCCCCGTGGCCACGGATGTGCCGGTCGACGACGGCGACACGATCCGGGTGGGGCAGGTGGAGCTGACCGCTCGCCACCTGGTGGGCCACACACCGGGTTCGATCGCCCTGGTCTACGACGACCCGCACGGGCACCCCCATGTGTTCACCGGGGACTGCCTCTTCCCGGGCGGCGTGGGCAACACGCACAAGGACCCGAAGGCCTTCGCCCGTCTGATCCACGACGTGGAGACGAAGATCTTCGACGTGCTCCCCGACGAGACCTGGGTCTACCCCGGCCACGGCAACGACACCACCCTGGGCGACGAACGCCCGCACCTGCCGGAGTGGCACGCACGAGGGTGGTGACCACCGCCCGTCTCAACGCGCCCGGCGCGCAGGCCGGGCGTGCGCACCCCGTGTGAAGCCTTCGCACGCGCCGATCCCCCGCGCACGCTCCCATCGCGTGCGCCGGAGCGGTCAACTGGAGGCAGCCCCGCCCGGGAATGACGGCTCCCGGGCGGCACGGGCCGCCGGTCCCCCGGTTCCCGCCCTCGACCGGCGGCCCCAGGCGCGCATGTTCACACCATGGCAACACCCGTTCCCACCATGCGGACAGTTGCCCATGTGACCTCGACAAACGGTGTGCGGCGCTGCCACTCTCCCGCCATGCAACGTGTCCAACGCGCTCTGCGCCGCGCCGCGTCCGGCGCCACCGTCGCCCTGCTCGCCCTTGCCGTGGGGTGCGCCCCGCAGCCGGAGGGGAACTCCTCCGCCAAGGCTTCCGGGACGGCCGCGGGCGCCTGCAAGCGGGGCGCGTTGGCCACGAAGACCTCGGGCAGGCTGACGATCGCCACCGACGAGCCCGCGTACGAGCCCTGGTTCAAGGACGACAAGCCCTCCAACGGCAAGGGCTTCGAGTCGTCGGTGGCCTACGCGGTGGCCCGGCAGCTCGGCTACGGCCGAAGTGCCGTGACCTGGCAGAGCGTTCCCTTCGACAAGGCCTTCGCACCGGGTGTGAAGACCTTCGACTTCGACATCAACCAGGTCTCGGTCAGCGCCGAGCGCCGGAACGCCGTGGACTTCTCGTCCGGCTACTACGACGTCCGCCAGGCCGTCATCGCCCTCAAGGGATCGAAGGCCGCGCGGGCGAAGAGCATCGCGGACCTCCGGACCGCCAAACTGGGCGCCCAGGTCGGCACCACCAGCCTCGACTACCTCACCGATGTGGTGAAGCCGACCCGGCAGCCCGCCGTGTACGCCAAGAACGACCAGGCCAAGTCCGCCCTGAAGAACGGCCAGGTGGACGCGATCGTCACCGATCTGCCGACCGCCTTCTACATCACCGCGGCCGAGGTGACCGACGCCAGGATCGTCGGGCAGTTCGAGAACCGGGGTGGTGCGCCGGAGCAGTTCGGGCTCGTCCTGGACAAGGGCAGCGCGCTCACCCCGTGCGTCAGCTCCGCCGTGGACGCCCTGCGCCGGGACGGCACCCTGGCGCGGCTGGAGAAGCAGTGGCTGTCCGACGCCGTCGACGCCCCGGTGCTCAAGTGACGCTCGCCGAGAAGGAGTCCGCGGGGGCGTCCGGTGAGGACGGTGCGGGCCGGATGCCCGGCGGGGAGGGCGCGTACGTTCCCTCCCCACGGCGGATCGAGCGCGAGCGGTACCGGCGTGCCCGGGCCCGGCGCGCCACCGCCGTCGCCGCGGTGTCGACCCTGGTCACCGGCGCCGTCCTCGGGCTGCTCGTGGTCAACGCGCCGGGCTGGCCCCGCACCGAGGAGACCTTCTTCAACGGGCGGTACGCGCGCGAGGCCCTCCCCAGGATCCTCGACGGCCTCTGGCTCAATGTCCGTCTGCTGCTGGTGTGCGGGGCCGCCGTCCTGGTCCTGGGCATGCTGATCGCCGTCGCCCGCACCCTGCGCGGGCCGGTGTTCTTCCCGCTGCGCGTCCTGGCGGCCGCCTACACGGACTTCTTCCGCGGACTGCCGCTGATCATCAACCTGATGATCGTGGTCCTCGGCGTTCCGGCGCTGCGCCTCCAGGGCGTCACCGTCGACCCGGTACTCCTCGGCGGCACGGCGCTCACCCTCACCTACTCCGCCTATGTCGCCGAGGTGTTCCGCGCCGGGATCGAGTCGGTGCATCCCTCGCAGCGGGCCGCGGCCCGCTCGCTCGGCCTCACCAACCGCCAGGCGCTGCGCCATGTGGTGCTTCCGCAGGCGGTACGGCGCCAGGTGCCGCCGCTGCTCAACGACCTGGTGTCGTTGCAGAAGGACACCGGTCTCGTCTCGATCGGCGGCGCGGTGGACGCGGTGCGGGCCGCGGACATCATCGTGGGCCGGAGCCTCAACTACACGCCGTACATCGTCGCGGGGCTGGTCTTCGTGGCGCTGACCATTCCCATGACCCGTTTCACGGACTGGGTGACCGCCCGGATGGACCGCCGGCGGGACCAGGGAGGGACCCTGTGAGCGACATCCTCTCCCCCGACGCTCCCCTCGGCCCCGACGGGACCGGCGAGGCCGACCAGGCCCCCGGGACCGACGCGGCCCCAGGGAAGGCCGGTCCCCCGGTGCTGCGCATGGAGTCCGTCCGCAAGACCTTCGGGGGCTCCGTCGTCCTGCGGGACGTCGATCTGGAGGTCGCGCCGCACACGGTGACGGCGCTCATCGGCGCCTCCGGCTCCGGCAAGTCGACACTGCTGCGCTGCGCGAACCTCCTGGAGGACATCGACGACGGCGCCATCTGGCTGGACGGCGAGGAGATCACCGACCCGCGGGCCGACCAGGACGCGGTGCGCCGCCGGATCGGCGTGGTCTTCCAGTCCTACAACCTCTTCCCCCACATGACCGTCCTGGAGAACATCACCCTGGCCCCGCGCCGGGTGCACGGGACGGGCCGGGCCGCGGCCGAGGAGCACGCCAGGGAGCTGCTGGAGCGGCTCGGGCTCGGGGCCAGGGCGGCCGAATACCCCGACCGGCTGAGCGGTGGCCAGCAGCAACGGGTGGCGATCGTACGCGCGTTGGCCGTACGCCCCCGGCTGCTGCTCCTGGACGAGATCACCGCCGCCCTCGACCCCGAACTGGTCGGTGAGGTGCTCGCCGTGGTCCGGGACCTCAAGGAGGAGGGCATGACCATGGTGCTGGCCACCCATGAGATGGGCTTCGCCCGTGAGGTCGCGGACCAGATCTGCTTCCTGGACGGCGGCGTGGTACTGGAACGCGGCACGGCCGAGGAGGTCTTCGGCGACCCCCGGCACGAGCGCACCCGGCGCTTTCTGCGCCGGATCGTGGACGCCGGACGGCTCTGAGGACGCGCCGCGGCTCCTCGGGGGCCTCCTCGCAGGAGCCGGTGGCGTCCGTCAGGTGTCCGTACGCCCCGCTCCCGCGAGCGCCGCGACCCGCTCCACCGCGAACGCGTACCCCTGCACACCGCACCCGGCGATGACACCGTCGGCGCGCTGGGACACGTACGAGTGGTGCCGGAACGGCTCGCGCCGGTGGATGTTGGAGATGTGGACCTCCACCACCGGCAGTCCGTCACACGCGTTGAGGGCGTCCAGGATCGCCACGGAGGTGTGGGAGTAGGCGGCGGGGTTGATGACGATCCCCGCGTGGTTCAGCCGGGCCTCCTGGATCCAGTCCACCAGTTCGCCTTCGTGGTTGGACTGCCGGAAGTCCACCGTCCCCCCGTGGGCGGCCGCCGCCTTCGCGCACAGCGCCTCGACGTCCGCGAGCGTCTCGGAGCCGTAGATCTCCGGCTGCCGCTGCCCGAGCAGGTTCAGGTTGGGGCCGTTGAGGACCATGATCGGGGCGTGGGCGAGGGTGGGGGGCACGGTTCCTCCGGTCCGTTCGGATCTGCCGCTCCTCGGGGACCGGCTGCTCATCACCCGGTCTATCACGGTCGGCCGGGGGCCCGGCGCACCACCGTGGTCCGCCGGTCACCGCGCGGCCCCGGGCGTACGCCCTCTCCCGTCACCGCATGCACCGAGCCCCCACGCGCCCCCGTATTCACTGATCACGGTGGGTAGTTGAAGCGGCATGCATGCTACACGCAACGTGAGCAGTCCCTCCATGCCGCGCCTCGCGGCCGCCGCGCTGGCCGGAACCGCCGTCGAGTTCTACGACTTCTTCGTCTACGGCACCGCCGCCGCCCTGGTCCTCGGACCGCTGTTCTTCCCGACCTTCTCGCCGATGGCGGGCACCCTGGCGGCCTTCGGCACCTTCGCGGTGGGTTTCCTGGCCCGCCCGCTCGGCTCGGTGCTGTTCGGGCACTTCGGGGACCGGCGCGGCCGACGGCCGGTCCTCATCGCCTCCCTGCTGCTGACCGGCGCCTCGACGGTGGCCGTCGGCTGTGTACCCGCCTACGGCTCGATCGGCACGGCCGCGCCCGTACTCCTGCTGGTGCTGCGCTTCCTCCAGGGGCTCGGGCTCGGCGGGGAGTGGGGCGGCGCGGTGCTGCTGACCATGGAGCACGCGCCACCCGACCGCCGCGCGCTGTGGGCGAGCTTCCCGCAGATGGGACCGGCGCTGGGGTTCGTGCTGGCCAACGGCACGGTGCTGGGGCTGTCGGCGACCCTGTCGGACGCGCAGTTCGCCGCCTGGGGCTGGCGGATCCCGTTCTGGGCGGCGGGGCTGCTGGCAGCGGTGGGGCTGTGGCTGCGCGGGTCGGTGGCGGAGAGCCCGCACTTCCTGGAGATCGACGACCACGCGCGGCTGCCGGTCGCCGAAGTGGTGCGTGTGCACTGGCGGCTGGTGCTCCTGACGGCCGGTGCCCTGGCGGTCGGCTACGCGGTCTTCTACGCCGTGACCACCTGGTCCCTCGCCTACGCCACGGAGCGGCTCGGGGTGAGCCGTCCGGTGATGCTGACGTGCGTCATGGCCACGGTGCTGGTCCAGGGCGCGCTGACGCCGCTCGCTGCCCTGCTGGGCGACCGGTGCGGGCGGCGGGCGCTGTGCCTGACGGGGTGCACGGCGGTCGCCCTGTGGATGTTCCCGATGGTCGCGCTGCTGGCCACCGGCAAGCCGCTGCTGATGTTCCTGGGCTTTCTGGGAGCGATGCTCGCCTTCCTCACGATGTTCTCCGTGACCGCGGTGTATCTGCCGGAGCTGTACGAGCCGCGGGTGCGCTGCACGGGCGCGGCCGTGGGCTACAACCTCGGCGGTGTGCTCGGCGGCGCCCTCACCCCGATCGCGGCGACCACGCTGGCCGGGCACGGGAGCCGGATCCCCTGGGGCGTCGGCGCCTATCTGACGGCTCTGGCCCTGCTCAGCCTGGGGTGCTTCGCCCTGCTGCCGGAGACGGGCCCCGCGCCCGTGCGGAACACGGAACCCGCTCCCGGGTGAGACGACCGCGACCGGCGCGCGGGACACGGGCGGCCCCGGTCGGTGCCGCCCGTGTCCCGCGCGCCTACGGGGTGACCGCCAGCTCCAGATACGCCGCGAACAGCACCAGATGGACTCCGCCCTGAAGCGGTGTGGCACGCCCGGGCACCACGGTCAGCGAGCTCACCACCACCGTCAGGGCCAGCAGCACCATGTGCAGCGGACCGAGGCCGAGGACCAGCGGGCCGGTCAGCCACACGGACGCGAGGGCGACGGCGGGGATGGTCAGTCCGATGCTGGCCATCGCCGAGCCGAGAGCGAGGTTGAGACTCGTCTGGACCCGGTCGCGGCGCGCCGACCGCAGGGCGGCGATGGTCTCGGGCAGCAGCACCAGCAGCGCGATCACCACGCCGACGACGGACTGCGGCATGCCCGCCGCCACCACCGCGGACTCGATGGTGGGCGAGACGCCCTTGGCGAGTCCGACCACTCCGACCAGGGCGAGCGCGAGCAGGGCCAGGCTGAGCGCGGCGGCCCGGGCGGACGGGGCGTCGGCGTGGTCGTCGGCGTGGATCACCTCTCCCTGCCGGGTGATCGGGAGGAAGTAGTCCCGGTGGCGCACCGTCTGGGTGGTCACGAACAACCCGTACAGGATCAGTGAGGCGACCGCGGCGAAGGCGAGCTGGGCCGTGGAGAACTCCGGTCCGGGCTTGCTCGTGGTGAAGGTCGGGAGCACCAGGCTGAGGGTCGCCAGGGTCGCGACGGTGGCCAGCGCGGCACCGGTTCCCTCGGGGTTGAAGACCGCGATCCGGTGGCGCAGCGACGCCGTCAGCAGACTCGCGCCGACAATCCCGTTGCAGGTGATCATCACGGCCGCGAAGACCGTGTCGCGGGCCAGGGTCGCGCTCTTGGCGCCGCCGTCCGCCATGAGGGTGACGATGAGCGCGACCTCGATGACCGTGACCGCGACGGCGAGGACGAGCGAGCCGAACGGCTCGCCCACCCGGTGCGCCACCACTTCCGCGTGGTGGACCGCGGCCAGCACGGACCCGGCGAGGATCACCGTCACCAGGGCGACGACCCCGCCGGGCAGCGCGCGGCCCCAGGTGAGAGCCAGGAGGACCACCGCGACGACCGGCACGACGGCCGTCCACCGCGTCACAAGCGATCGGAGCCCGACGACCATGCTAAAGATCGTCGCAGACCCGTGCGGGGCCCGCATTCCAGGCCGGACGCCCACCGTGCCGCGCGGAGTCCGCCTTCCACGTCGGGCCCGCGCCGTTCCGCGCCGAGTCCGCATTCCACGCCGGGCCCCCGCCGGGCCGCGCCGAGTCCGCCGCGGGGGTGCGCGGCCGTATGCCGCGCATCCCGTCGGCCTGCCGCCCGGTCCGCTTCCGTACCGTCACGCCCCGACGCTGTCCTTCCGCGCCGCCTCGGCCGCCTCCTGCTTTCTGGAGGCCATCAGGCTGGTGATGGTGGTGACGATCAGCACCGCGCAGATCACGCCCAGGGAGACCGGTATGGAGATCTCGGGGACGTGCACACCGGACTCGTGCAGCGCGTGCAGCACCAGCTTGACTCCGATGAAGCCCAGGATGATCGACAGGCCGTAGGAGAGGTGGACCAGCTTCTTGAGCAGGCCCCCGATGAGGAAGTACAGCTGCCGCAGGCCCATCAGCGCGAACGCGTTGGCCGTGAACACGATGTACGGGTCCTGCGTCAGGCCGAAGATGGCGGGGATGGAGTCCAGGGCGAACAGCACGTCGGTGGTGCCGATCGCGAGCATCACGACCAGCATCGGGGTCATGATCCGCTTGCCGTTCTCCTGGATCCACAGCCTGGTGCCGTGATAGCGGTCGGCCACGCCGAAGCGGCGCTCGGCCGCCTTCAGCAGCTTGTTCTCCTCGTACTCCTCGTCGTCGTTCTCGGCCCGGGCCTCCTGGATCAGCTTCCAGGCGGTCCAGATCAGGAAGGCGCCGAACAGGTAGAACACCCAGGAGAAGGACGAGAGGATCGCGGCGCCCGCGGCGATGAAGGCTGCCCGCAGGACCAGGGCTATGAGCACACCCACCAGGAGCACGCGCTGCTGGTACTGCGAGGGCACGGCGAACTTCGCCATGATCAGGACGAAGACGAAGAGGTTGTCGACGCTCAGGGACTTCTCGGTGATGAAGCCCGCGAAGAACTCTCCGGCAGGCTGGCCACCACCGAAGAGGGCCAGGCCGAGGCCGAACAGTCCGGCCAGGGCGATCCAGACGACTGTCCAGATACCGGCTTCCTTGACCGAGACATCGTGCGGTTTGCGGCCGATGAAGAAATCGACCGCGATGAGGGCCGCGAGGCCCACGATCGTCAGGACCCACAGGGTCGGGGATACAGTCACTGCTCCTCCGGCAGTCGTCACGGCATCTATCAGCGTCGTCGCTGCCGGAGGTCTCTTCCACCCGCGGAGCTCCCGGCGCATGGTGCGCCCGGTGCCTGCGGGCCGACGCCCCGGGATCTGGCCTGATCCGTACCGACGGGTGCGCCGCAGCAGATAGGGAGTACTCCCCTCCGTAGGAAAGACAGTACCCCAATCACCAAGGAAAGGTAAAGGGATTAGTAAAGATAAGTCTAAGTGTGCAGCTCAGGGGCACTTTGCCGACTCTTGGTGAGCGAGTGGGGCACTTCAGTGACTCCGGGGGCCGCGAGCCTCCGCGATCCGGCCGAGCACTTGGGCGAACAGGCCGCCGCCCCGGGGCACCCGCGGCGGCTCGTAGGTCCATGCGTGGCCGACCCAGGGGTCCGCGAGATGGTCGTCGGGAACGGGGGTGAGCCGCAGCAGCGAGCGCCAGAGCGGATCGAGCAGCGAACCGAAACCGGCGGCGTCCTCCCGGTCGGCGACCAGCATCAGCTGCACCCCGACGGACGGCCCCTCGTCGGCGAGATGGCGCAGTCGGGTCACGGCCCGGTCGTCGAAGCCGTACGGGAAGTCATGGACGATCAGCAGTCGGCCGGCGGTGTCGAGATCCGGTGGCAGGGCGTCCGGGGCGCCGCCGCGCGCGGCCATCTGCAACAGGTCGATACGCCGGGTGAGCCGGGTCAGCGTCGCGGTGACGCCGTCGGCGCCGACGGCGGGCGGGGCGGCGAGCAGTCCGGACCGGACCAGCGGGGCGAGCGGTCCGGCGGCCGAACCCGCCGGGTCGATCACCTCCACCGCGAATGCGTCGGGCGGGTGCACCGCCAGCAGGCGTCCCGCGTGCGCCACCGCCGTCTCCATGGCGAGGCGGCGCAGTCCCTCCGGGTCCGCGCGCGGGTCGGGGGATCCGGAGTGGCCGCTGTCGATCCACAGCCCGCGCTCCAGCGGCAGCGGCACCAGCAGGGGGATGCGCAGCTCTCCGCTCTCGGGGAGGCGCAGATCGCCGAGGCGTACGGCCATGGGGCTGCGGGTGGGCACCCGGTACTCGTGCCAGACCGGGTTGTCCCAGCGCGCGAAGGCCGTGGGCAGGGCGGGCTCGACGACCTCGGACTCCGCGACGAGCTGGGCGAGGTCCCGGTCGAACGCTTCCCGGGCCCGGGTGACGAGCAGGGTGTGCCTGGCCCGGGCCGCCTCGCGGGCAGCGTCGCCCTGGCCGCCGAGCCGCAGGCGCGGATCGGCCAGGACCTGGTCCAGCTCCCGGTCCAGTCGGGAGTCCGCGAAGTCGACGGCACCGCGATAGGCGGCGGCCGAGCGGGCCAGGTCCTCGAACATGCCCCAGACCTGGTTGTGGAGCCGCTCTTCCGGGGACCAGCCGGTCGCGTCGCCCGCGAAGGGCCCGGTCGGCGGCCCCGAAGCGTCCGGGGGCGCGGTCGGCGCGTGCGCCGGTGGAGCCGCACTCCGCCGACCGGGGTGCACATGGCCGACCGGACCGCCGGAAGCCGGCCGGGAAACGGATCCGGTCGGGCCGGCTGCCTCCTCCTGGCGGGGTCCCGGCCGGGGCTCGCCCGGCGGATCCCCCGACGGGGGCAGGGTGCCAGGGGCCTGCCGGGGAGCCGAGAGGCCGTCGGCCAGCCGCGGATCCTCGTACGACGGCGGAGAGCCCTGGGCCTCCTGGGCGGCCGGGGGAGTGGCCATCCGCCGGGTGTGGTCCTCTTCCGGCAGGCGCGGGGGTGGCGGTGGCGCGGTGAAGGGGCGGGCCGGGCCCGGGAGCGCCGTCTCGTTGATTTCGGCCGCGAGGCGCTCGGCCCCGGGCAGGTTCTGGTCCGCGAGCAGGGCGGCCAGTCCGCCCGCGTAGCCCTGGCCGACCGCGCGGACCTTCCAGGCGCCCTGTCTGCGGTAGAACTCCAGCGCGATGAGCGCGGACTCCGTGTCCAGACCGCTGATGGTGTAGCGGGCGACCGCGGTGCCGTCGGGGCCTGTGACCGTGGCGACGGGCGCGGCCAGACCGCCGAACCGCGCCGGGCCGCCGGTCCCCGTGGGCAGGGCGAGCAGCACGCCGACCCGGTGGACGCTCTCCGGCAGCGCGTCCAGGTCGAAGGCCAGCCGATGCTCTGCCGCCGCCTGCCGGGAGACCTCCAGGCCGGGCAGGGCGGGCGCGCCCGGATGGGCCACCCACTCGATGCCGGGCAGCCTGCCCTCCGCGTCCGCGAGCGTGGCCCCGGCCACGACCGGTGCGGGTGCCGACACCCGGACGTCGAGGCGGGCGGCCGGAAGCGGATGGTTCTGCCCCCGGACCAGCTCGGCGGTCATCGCCCTGCCCCCCTGTGTCGTTGTGCGTGCCCGGCGCCTGGTGCCTACAGGTGCGGCAGGATCGCCGGCATCAGGTCCTGGAAGGTGCGGCCGTTGGCCGGGGTGCCCAGGGCCGTCATGGTCCAGCCCGGGCCCGCTCGGTGCACCTTCGCCATGATCTGCGCCGTGTACGCGCCTCCGCCGGCCAGCGTGTAGCGGGCCAGCTCCTGGCCGTTGGTCTCGTCGACCAGACGGCAGAACGCGTTCTGCACCTCCTGGAACGTCTGGCCCGTGAACGAGTTCACGGTGAAGACGATCTGGTCGATGTGGACCGGAATGCGCTGGAGGTCGACGAGGATCGACTCGTCGTCGCCGCCCTGGCCCACTCCGCCGACGAGGTTGTCCCCCGTGTGCCGCACGGATCCGTCATCGCTCACGAGGTGACGGAAGAAGACCACGTCCACGGGCTGCTTGTCCGCGAAGAGCACGGCGGACGCGTCCAGGTCGATCTCCCGGGTGCGGGAACCGAACAGTCCGCGCCGGGGGGCGGCCTGCCAGCCGAGCCCCATGCGCACCGCGGTCAGCGTGCCTCCGTCGTTCTTCTGCAGGCTGATGGCCTGCCCCTTGGTCATATTGACGGTCACGCGCCGTTCCCCTCTCAAGCCAGTCCCCAGTTGGCCGCGGACTCCGCGGATGGTCGAAACCCTACGCAGCGGCACTGACAGTGACGAACCCCGGGTCGCGCATTGTGTCGGTCTTGCAACACACCGCTCGGTCCTGCGACACACCGCGCGGCTTCCGGGGTCCGCCCCGGGCCGACGGCCCGTCAGGCCAGGCCCGCTTCCTTCATCTGGCGCAGTTCCTTCTTCATCTCCGAGACCTCGTCGCGCAGCCGGGCCGCGATCTCGAACCGGAGATCCGCGGCCGCCGCCCGCATCCGCTCCGTCATCTCCTCGATCTGCCCGGCGAGTTCGGCCGCCGGACGGTCGGTCGGGACCGTCTCCTTGGCCTTGCCCTTGGCGGACTTGGCCCCCTTCCCCGTCTGCATCCCGAGGGCGGGCACCGGGGCCTTGGCGCCCTTGCCGTCCTTCGTCTTGCGGTAGCCGCTGCCGAGCAACTGCTCGGTGTCCACGTCCTCCCGGGCGATCTGCGCCACGATGTCGTTGATCTTCTTGCGCAGCGGCTGCGGGTCGATGCCGTTCGCCTTGTTGTAGGCGACCTGCTTCTCCCGGCGGCGGTTGGTCTCGTCGATGGCCTTCTCCATCGCGGGAGTGATCTTGTCGGCGTACATGTGGACCTGTCCCGACACATTGCGCGCGGCACGCCCGATGGTCTGGATGAGCGAGGTCCCGGAGCGCAGGAAGCCCTCCTTGTCGGCGTCGAGGATCGCCACCAGGGAGACCTCGGGCAGGTCGAGGCCCTCCCTGAGGAGGTTGATGCCGACCAGGACGTCGTACTCGCCGGAGCGCAGCTCGCGCAGCAGTTCCACCCGGCGCAGGGTGTCCACGTCGCTGTGCAGATAGCGCACCTGGATGCCCATCTCCAGGAAGTAGTCGGTGAGGTCCTCGGCCATCTTCTTGGTGAGCGTGGTGACCAGGACGCGCTCGTCCTTCTCGGTGCGCTTGCGGATCTCGTGCACCAGGTCGTCGATCTGGCCCTCGGTGGGCTTGACCACGACTTCCGGGTCGACCAGGCCGGTGGGGCGGATGATCTGCTCGACCTGGCCGTCGGAGCGGGACAGCTCGTACTGTCCGGGGGTCGCCGAGAGATAGACGGTCTGGCCGATGCGCTCCTGGAACTCCTCCCACTTCAGCGGCCGGTTGTCCAGGGCCGAGGGCAGGCGGAAACCGTGGTCGACCAGGGTGCGCTTGCGGGAGGCGTCGCCCTCGTACATGGCACCGATCTGGGGCACGGTGACATGGGACTCGTCGATGACGAGCAGGAAGTCCTCCGGGAAGTAGTCGAGCAGGGTGTTCGGCGGTGAGCCGGGCTCGCGGTCGTCGAAGTGCATCGAGTAGTTCTCCACGCCGGAGCAGGTGCCGATCTGGCGGAGCATCTCGATGTCGTACGTCGTGCGCATGCGCAGCCGCTGGGCCTCCAGGAGCTTGCCCTGCTTCTCCAGCGTGGCGAGGCGCTCCTCCAGCTCCTTCTCGATGCCGTTGACCGCCCGCTCCATGCGCTCGGGTCCGGCGATGTAGTGGGAGGCGGGGAAGACGTAGAGCTGCTCGTCGTCGCTGATGACCTCGCCGGTCAGCGGATGGAGGGTGGAGAGGGCCTCGATCTCGTCGCCGAACATCTCGATGCGGACGGCCAGCTCCTCGTAGACCGGGAAGATCTCGATGGTGTCGCCGCGGACCCGGAAGGTGCCGCGGGCGAACGCCATGTCGTTGCGCGTGTACTGGATGTCGACGAAGCGCCGCAGCAGCTGGTCGCGGTCGACCTCGTCGCCCACCTTGAGGTTGACCATGCGGTCCACGTACTCCTGGGGAGTGCCCAGGCCGTAGATGCAGGAGACCGAGGCGACCACGACGACATCGCGGCGGGTGAGCAGCGAGTTGGTCGCGGAGTGGCGCAGCCGCTCCACCTCCTCGTTGATCGAGGAGTCCTTCTCGATGTAGGTGTCCGACTGCGGAACGTACGCCTCGGGCTGGTAGTAGTCGTAGTACGAGACGAAGTACTCGACCGCGTTGTTCGGCAGCAGCTCGCGGAACTCGTTGGCCAGCTGGGCGGCCAGCGTCTTGTTCGGGGCCATCACCAGGGTGGGGCGCTGGAGCTTCTCGATCATCCACGCGGTGGTCGCGGACTTTCCGGTGCCGGTAGCACCCAGCAGGACAACATCTTTCTCACCTGCGCGAACGCGCTTTTCCAGCTCGGCGATGGCCGTGGGCTGGTCGCCGCTGGGCTGGTAGGGGCTGACGACCTCGAAGGGCGCCACCGAACGATCGATCTGGGTAACGGGCCGCATGTTCTCCACCGTACGACCCCGCACTGACAACGGGGGACGGTCAGCGGTTCTGCGGGGCCCGGTGGGCCCGCTGTGCGGTGCGCCGCCGGGGGCGCGGGGCGGGGTGCCGCCCGGTGTGGGTGACCGGGGGGTGGGCCGGGATCCCGGGCTTGCGTTCCGGCGGGGTGCGGTGGGGCTTGCCCATGATCATGAGCGGGTCGAAGATCACGACGGCTCCGGCCAGGCACAGGAAGGCGAGCGGGCCGATCATCATGGGGGCGAGCAGGTCGGCGGGGGTCTCGCCGCCCGGGATTCCCCCGCCGCCGTGCAGATGGACGCTGAGCGCGGCCATGCCCGTGTAGTGCATGCCGGTGACCGCGAGTCCCATGACGAGGCTGGCTCCGACGCTCCAGAGGAAGCCGCGGATCTGTCCGGCGGCCCACAGGGCGGCGGTGGCCGCGACAACCGCGATGACGACGGACGCGGCGACGGTGAGGGTGTTGTACTCCAGCATGCCGTTGAGGCGCATTCCCGCCATGCCGAGGTAGTGCATCGAGGCGATGCCCAGGCCGGTGAGCGTGCCGCCGGTGAAGAGCGCCACCCCGGTGGCACCCCGGTAGCCCACGATGAAGACACCCACTCCGACCATGACGATGGCGACGGCGAGGCTCGCGAAGGTGATCGCCCGGTCGTAGTGGATGGGGGTCTCGTGGACCGTGAAGCCCATCATCGCGATGAAGTGCATGGTCCAGATGCCGGACCCGATGGCGGCCGATCCCAGGGCGAGCCACCCCGGCCGCCAGGACTGGGTCACCAGCATCGACCGCGTGGTGCAGCGCAGTCCGAGCGCGCCGCCGAGGCAGGCCATGAGGTACGCCACCACCGGAGTGACAAGTCCGTAGCTGAAGCCGTCGACAGTGCCTTGCATGCGCGGCGGCCCTCCTCACCCTGATGCGTCCCTGATATCCGGAATTGCCCCCATCCTCCAGGCCGTGACGACGACCGAGGCTGTGGCAGAGAGTATGACTCGCCCACCGGCGGCCGAACGATTTTCCGGCAAAGAGGCACGACGCTGCCGCACTTGTGCGGCAGTTGTGCGCACCTCAGGGCATCCCACGCCACTTCGTGTCCGCCCCGCACCGCCGCTTCCTTGACTCCCCGCAGTCACTCTGATGCTGTAAGTGATCGTCGACGCGAGGAGTACCCATGCACGCGCGCGTTGCAGTCGCCACTGCCATCGCGTTCTTCGGCCTCGGCATCGCCATGCTGCCGAGCCCGCACGCCGGTGCCGCGGGCGGTGACCGCCTGGTCGTGGTCGCCCACCGCGGCGCCTCCGGCTACGCGCCCGAGAACACGCTCGCCGCCGTCGACCGGGCGGCCGCCCTGGGCTTCGGCTGGGTCGAGAACGATGTGCAGCGCACCCGGGACGGCCGTCTCGTCGTGATCCACGACGCCACCCTGGACCGGACCACCGACGTCAAGAAGGTGTTCCCGCACCGGGCACCCTGGAGGGTGAAGGACTTCACGGCCCGGGAGATCGCCCGCCTGGACGCGGGAAGCTGGTACGGCCGCCGGTACGCGGGCGTCCGGGTGCCGACGCTCAAGCAGTACATGGAGCGCCTGTCGCGCAACCACCAGAGCCTGGTCCTGGAGATCAAGAACCCCGAGCTGTATCTGGGCATCGAACGCCAGACCCTCGCACTGCTGGAGCGGGAGGGCTGGCTCGACTCCGGCCATCTGGGGAACCGGCTGATCGTGCAGAGCTTCAGCGCGGACAGTGTGCGCACGGTCCATGAGCTGCGCCCTGCGGTCAGGACCGCGTACCTGGGCACCCCACGGAGGGCGGAACTGGGGGCGTACGCCCGGTTCACCGATCAGATCGACGCGGCCGACGACCGGCTCTCCCTGGGCTATGTCGCCGCGGTGCACGCGCTCAAGGGGGCGCACCACAAGCCGATGAGGGTGTTCGCGTGGACCGTCAACAGCGCGGACGAGGCCCGGCGGCTGGACGGTATCGGGGTGGACGGGATCATCACCAACGTCCCCGACGTGGTCCGCGCGGCCGTCACGGCCCGCTGAATCCGGCCGTCCCCGGGGGTGCGGGTGAGGAGTCCGTCTCGCCCGCCCGCTCGTCCTCCGTGTCCGGCCGTCCCCGGGGTGCGGGCGAGGGCCGGTCCGGGATCGCGGGGCGTTGTCAGTGCCCGGTCGTACGGTGGGCACATGAACGCTGAAGTGCAGGACGAGCAGCAGGTGGTGTGGGCCGTGACCGACACGGACATCGGGCCCCTGCTGCTGGCCGCCACGCGCGACGGCCTGGTGAACGTGGTGTTCCACGCGACGGAGGCCGTGCGCGACCAGGCCCTGGCACGGCTGGCCTCCCGGCTCGGCACGGAGCCCGTCGAGGACCCCGGCTCCCCGCTGCTGGCCGAGGCGACACGCCAGCTGGCGGCCTACTTCGCCGGTGCACTGCACGACTTCGAACTGCCCCTGGACTGGTCCCTGATCACCGGTTTCAACCGGCAGGTGCTGCGCGCGCTGGCCTCCGGTGTGCCCTACGGCACCGTGGTGGGCTACGGGGATCTCGCGGGCCGGGTCGGACAGCCGGGCGCGGCCCAGGCCGTGGGCACGGCGATGGGCGCCAATCCGCTGCCGCTGGTCGTGCCGTGCCACCGCGTCGTCGAGAGCGACGGCGGCATCGGCGGATTCGGGGGCGGCCTGGAGACCAAACGGAAGCTGCTCGCCCTGGAGGGGGTGCTCCCGGAGCCGCTCTTCTGACGCGCTCCGCCTCGCTCCGCCCGCTCGCCTCGCGACGTTTGGTTCGCGGCGGCGCCCGCCAGAGATGAGGGGAGACCGAGAGACAGGAGGCACGCGCGTGCTGGTGGTGTCCGAAGAGGTGCGGGAAGCCCTTGCCGCCCGCCGTCCGGTGGTGGCCCTGGAGTCGACGATCATCGCGCACGGACTGCCCCGTCCCGACAATCTCCGGGTCGCGCTGGACCTGGAGGATCTCGTACGGCAGGAGGGCGCCGTCCCCGCGACCGTCGCCGTCGTGGACGGCCGGGCCCGGGTCGGGCTGGACAAGGACCAGATCGAGCGGATCGCGAACGAGGAGGGGATCCGCAAGCTGGGCCATCGCGATCTGCCGTTCGCGGCCGCGGCGGGGGTGAGCGGGGCGACCACGGTGTCCGCCACGGCGCTGCTGGCCTCCCTCGCCGGGGTACGGGTCTTCGCGACGGGCGGCCTCGGCGGGGTGCACCGGCAGTGGACGGCCACCCAGGACGAGTCGGCCGATCTGGGGCTGCTGGCCCGGACGAGGATCACCGTGGTGTGCGCGGGGGTGAAGTCGATCCTGGACGTCCCGGCGACGCTCCAGCGTCTGGAGACGCTGGGCGTGGCGGTGGCCGGATACCGCACCGACCGCTTCCCGGGCTTCTATCTGTCCGACTCGGGGCATCCGGTCGACTGGGCCCTTCGGTCACCGGAGGAGGTGGCGGGGGTGATGGGTGCGCAGGACGCGCTCGGCGGGCCGGATTCGGCGCTGGTCGTCGCCCGGCCCGTGGCGGCGGCGGAACAGCTCGATCCGCAGCTCCACGCCCGGGTGCTGACCGCCGCGCTCAAGGCGTGCGAGGACGAGGGGATCAGCGGTCAGGCGGTCACACCGTTCCTGCTCGACCATCTGGTGCGGCACACCGGCGGAGCCTCGCTGAGCGCCAATCTGGCGGCGGTGCGCGGCAATGTGCAGCTCGCGGCGCAGATCGCGGCGGCTTGGGCGCGGGCGTGAGCGGGGCACTGCTCGTCGTCGGGGACATCGTCACGGACGTCGTCGCCCGGCACACCGGTCCGCTGGCGCCGGGCACGGACACGGCCGCCGCGATCCGGACGCTCCCGGGCGGTGCCGGAGCGAACGTGGCGTGCTGGGCGGCTCATTGGGGCTGCCCGGACGTACGGCTGCTCGGGCGGGTCGGGGCGGATGCGGCGGCCTGGCACGAACGGCAACTGACAGGAGCGGGGGTACGGCCCCGCCTGGTCGTCGATGCCGAGGCGGCCACCGGCACGGTCATCTGCCTGGTGGACGGGAGCGCCGCGGCGGAACGGACCTTCCTCACGGACAGCGGGGCCTCTCTGCGGCTGGGCCCCTCGGACTGGTCGGACGGGCTGCTCGACGGGGTGGCACGGCTGCATCTGTCGGGCTATCTGCTGTTCTCCGAGCGGAGCAGGGCACTGGTGGGGGTGGCTCTGGCGGGGGCCCGGGCGCGCGGGGTGGCGGTGAGTCTGGACCCGGCGTCGGCCGGGTTCCTCACCGAGCTGGGGGCGAGCCGGTTCCTGGCGCTCGCCGAGGGCGTCGATGTGCTGCTCCCCAGCCGGGACGAGGCCTGTCTGCTGACCGGACTGCCCGACCCGGCGGACGCGGCCGCCAAGTTGAGCCGCCAGGTCCCCCTGGTGGTCGCCAAGCAGGGCGCCCATGGGGCACTGGTGGCCGCGGAGGGAAGGGTCCTGGCCCGGGTCCCCGCCGCCCCCGCTGTCCCTCGGGACACGACCGGGGCGGGCGATGCCTTCACCGGGGCCTTCCTCGCGGCCCTGCTGGCGGGGGCGGCACCGGAGGAGGCGGCGGTTGAGGGCTGCCGGGCGGGAGCCATGGCGGTGGAGGGGGTGGGCGGCAGGCCTCCGTCGGGGGCCGGGTAGGCGGGCGGCGTGGGGCCGAGGTCGTCGGGCGGCGGGGGCCGCGTCCCCGGCGGACGGTCCGGGGCCGCCGCATCTTCGGCGGACGGTCCGGGGCCATATCCTCGGCGGGCGGTCCGGGGCCGCGTCCTCGACGGGCGGTCCGGGCCGCATCCTCGACGGGCGGTCCGGACCGCATCTTCGGCGGGAGCGGCCCCGGACCGGCTTCCCCTATTCCTTGCGTCCCCAGGCCGAGATCAGCGGGGAAGTGGCCAGGTCCATCGTGCCGGACGCGACATGGGACAGATGGCGGTCGATCTCCTCGTCCGTGGCGAGACCGGCGGCGACGAGCCGGTCGCGGACCTGTCGGACGGTCGCGGCCTCCAGGGCCGAACAGGCGGGCGAGGCGATCGGGAAGTACGCGTCGGCCTCCACCCGCGCAAGCCCCGCCTCGCGGAGCAGCCGCGGGAGCCGTCGGCCGTAGGAGAGATCGGCGCCGCGTTCGGCGAGCAGGGTGCGGAAGCCCTGGCGCAGACGGTTCGCGAGTTGCTGCTCGGGGCCGTACTCGTCCGGGCAGATGAGCGGCTGGAGCGCGGGGTCGGCGTCCTCGATCAGGAGCCTGCCGCCGGGGCGCAGGGCCTTGATCATGGATTGCAACGCCCTTTCCCGGTCCGGCACATGGACCAGCACGAGCCGGGCATGCACCAGGTCGAACTTCTCCGCCGGTGGCTCTTCGGTGCCGATGTCGTGGGTGCGGATCTGGATGGGGGGCCGGGCGGCCGACACCGCCCAGGAGGTGTCGATGTCGGTGGCGAGGACCCTGCCGGTGGGCCCCACCTTCTTGGCGAGCCAGGAGACCACGGACGTGCCGCCCGCCCCGACCTCCCAGCAGCGCCAGCCGGGTCCGATACCGAGGTCCTCGATATGGCGGAAGGTCGTGAGGTCGAAGAGGGCGGACAGCGCGTCGAAGCGCCGACCCGCCTCGGCCTGCTGGTTGTCGAGGAGATATCCGTCGCTCGGCGTCATACGGCGATCATGTCAGCAGTGCACCCCGGCCGTACCGGACGACGCTCCGCACGATCGGCACGGCCCGACGGCGTCCCCCCGCAGAGCCTTCACCAGGGCAACTCGACTTATCCACAGGCTTTTCCGGCGATCGGCGCCCACTGGCAGACTGACTCGGGAAGGCGCGGAATGCGGCGCGAGGAGATCCACGCAAGGAGATCCAGATGTCCCTGGCAGGGAATCTGCGGAAGACCACGGGCCTCCGCAGGGCCGGTGGCCTCCGCAGGGTGGCGCGACTGGCGCGGCCTCGGATGCGCGTCGATCTGAGCCACCCGGCCCGGTCACCGCTGGGCTCGCGGCGAGCGAGGTGGTGGGCACCGGCGAGATCATGGTGTTCATCGGTCCCGCCTTCGTCATCACGGTGCGGCACGGACGGCACGGCTCGCTGGGGCCGCTGCGCGAGGAGCTGGAGGCCCGTCCGGAGCAGCGTCACGGACGCGGTGCAGGGGGACATCGACCAGGTCGAGACGGATGTGTTCGCCGAGAACGGCGCGCCGCTGGACCCCGGCCGCATCTACCAGCTCAAGCGTGAACTCCTGGAGCCGAAAAGGGCGGTGGCACCACTGGACCGTCCCGTGCAGGAGCTGGCCACCAGGCCGAGCCGGGTGATCGATCCGGAGATACAGGCGTACTTCAGGGACGCCTCCGACCATCTGCTGCGCGCCATCGAGCAGATGGCCGCCGCCTGCCTCGTCCTGTACCGGGGCTTCAACGCAACGGCTGGCTGTGAAGCCCCGTCAGCGGTCCGGGTGAGCGTGCCCCGCCTCGGCATCGCCAGGGTCAGTGCCGGTGGCCAGGGTCAGTGGGCCCCGCTCTTCGCGTAGACGTTCTCGACCCACTCGACCATCTGGCCTTCCGTCAGATGACCGGCCAGGTCGGCTTCGCTGATCATGCCGACGAGCCGCTTGTTGTCGATGACGGGCAGTCGGCGGATCTGGTGGCCCTCCATCTCCTGGAGGACTTCGCTGATGTCGGCGTTCGCGTCGATCCAGCGCGGTGTGCCCTTGGCCATCTCGCCCGCGGTGATCCGTGCGGGGTCGTGTCCCATGGCCACGCAGCCGATCACGATGTCGCGGTCGGTGAGGATGCCGCAGAGCCGTTCGCTCTCGTCGCTGATGGGCAGCGCACCGACGTTGAGTTCACGCATCAGCTGGGCGGCGCGGTCCAGGGTTTCATGCGCGGGGATCCACTGGGCACCACGGTGCATGATGTCTCCGGCGGTGGTCATGGAGTACCTCCCGTTGCCGGACGGCCGGCGCGGTACGGGACGCACCGCAGGTCCCGACGCCCTTCATTCTTGCCGTGCCCGCGCGGCGGCGCACCCGGAGGCGCGGCCCGGGCGGGGCGGCCGGGCAGACGGCCGGGGTGTTCGGGCCGCTGGTCAGCCGTTCCAGGCGGGGTGGCGGGGGTCGTCCGCGCGGATCAGGACGTCGGCGGAGGAGGCGGGGTCGGTCTCCGCCTCGTAGCGCTCGAAGGCGGGAAGGGTCCAGTGCTCGGACTCGGGGGTGCGGCGGCGGAGGGCACCGGCCGACAGACGCACATGGACGGTCAGGTCGAAGGGGAACCAGTGCCGGAGGAGGAGGGGACCGTGGAGCAACAGCACGCCGCCGGGCGGAAGGTGGACATAGGGGCTGCGGGTGGCGCGGTCGGTGGAGGGGTCCCGGAGATCGGGCAGGACCCGGCCGTCGGCGCCGGGTTCGAGTGGCCCGAAGACCTCGCGCCACAGGGCACCGGTGTCGAGCCATCCGTCGTAGTAGGAGTCCGGGTCCCGGTGGCCGTGTTCCAGACGGAGGGACGCGGGGCGCAGAAAGCCCTCCGCCCCGACGACCAGAGAGGGGCGGCCGCGGGTCCGCAGCGCGTCGGACACCCGCCGGGCGAGGTCGCCCGGGCGCGCGGCCGGGGCTCCGTCGAAGGCGATGCGCGGCCAGGAGCTGCCGTCGGCGGGCCTCAGGTCGAGCAGCCGGTCGGCGAGCAGGTCGCCGAGCCGCTCCCAGGTGATCGCTTCGAGTCGCACAGAGCCCATGATGCCGCGCCACCGGGGTGCGACCGCGCCTCGCCCGGCGCACCGGCGGCCACCCCGCCGGAGGGCGGCTCCCTGGGCGCCCGGGCGGTGTCGTCGAGCGGCCGGGCGGGGAATGAGCCGGGTATGGCGCCGAGCGCAACTCCCCCACCCGGTGGCGGGCTTGTCGTCTTCCAGCCGGTCAAGCGGCGCCGCTGTGCCGCGTGCCGCGGCGGGCCCCTGGCCCTGCTGGTGCTGGAGGAGGGGAAGCCCCGCTGCCTGGACTGTGCCGACCTCGGGCATCTCGTTTTCCTGCCGCGCGGCGACACGGCGCTGACCCGGCGGTCACGGGAGGCCAGTGCGCTCTCGGCGGTCGTGGTGCGGTTCAACCGCCGCCGCGGCCGCTACGAGCGGCAGGGGCTGCTCGTCGAGGAGGCGGCGCTCGCGTTCGCCGAGGAACGCTGCCTCGCGGACGCGGAGGCCCGCCGCAGACGCCGGGCACGTGACGCGCAACGGCGGGCGGCCGAGGACCGGCGGTTCACCGAGGCCTTCGCACAGGAGATACGGCGCCTGTTTCCCGGCTGCCCGGCCGCGCGCGCCGAGGCGGTGGCGGCCCACGCCTCGGTGCGCGGCAGCGGACGGGTCGGCCGGAGCGCGGCGGGACGGGCGCTGTCGCCCGACGCGGTGACGGCCGCGGTACGGGCATCGGTGCGGCACCTGGAGACGCCGTACGACCAGCTGCTGATGCAGGGAGTGCCACGGCCCGAGGCACGCCGGCGCATCGCGGAGCGCGTGGAAGCAACGCTGCGGGAGTGGCGACTGCGGGAGGTGGCGTGAGCGGGGCGTAGGGGGGCGCTGGGCGGTCGGGCGGCCTTTCCGGCCGGGCGGCCGCGGCAGGGACGGAACGCCCGAAGCCTCCGGACGGGCCGTTGGCCCCACATCCGTCGCTACGCCTGGTCACGGTCTTCGCAGAGACCGTCACCCGTGGTGAACATGCGGACGGGGACGTGGGCGCCGGGCATGATCGCGGGGCGGGCGGACGGAGGCAGTCGTATCGTGGCACGAAACGGTCCCGTGTATGTGTATGTGCGCAAGGGGGACGGCCATGGCCGATCCCAGAGGCTTTATGAGCACTCCCCGGGAGGAGTGGCCCCGCAGGCCCGTGGAGGAGCGGGTGCGGGACTGGAACGAGGTGTACGTTCCGGGGGCGCTGCTGCCGATCATCAGCCGTCAGGCGAACCGGTGCATGGACTGCGGGATCCCGTTCTGCCATCAGGCCTGTCCGCTCGGGAATCTGATCCCCGAGTGGAACGGCCTGGTCTCGCGCGAGGACTGGCGTGCCGCTGCCGACCGGCTGCACGCGACGAACAACTTTCCGGAGTTCACCGGCCGGTTGTGCCCGGCGCCGTGCGAGGCGGGCTGTGTGCTGGCCATCAATCAGCCCGCGGTCACCATCAAGAACGTGGAGGTCGCGATCGCCGACCGGGCCTGGGAGGAGGGTTTCGCACCGCCGTGTCCGCCGGAGCGGTTGTCGGGGCGGACGGTGGCGGTCGTCGGGTCGGGTCCGGCGGGGCTCGCGGCGGCCCAGCAGCTGACCCGGGCCGGGCACACGGTGGCGGTGTACGAGCGCGCGGACCGGATCGGGGGGCTGATGCGGTACGGGATACCGGCGTTCAAGATGGAGCGGCGGCATCTCGACCGGCGTCTGGAGCAGATGCGGGCGGAGGGGACGAAGTTCCGTGCGTCGACGACCATAGGCCGGGACATCGGGGCCGCCGAGTTGCGGGCGCGCTATGACGCGGTGGTGCTCGCGACCGGTGCCACGGCGTGGCGTGAACTGGATGTGCCCGGGCGGGAGCTGACCGGAATCCATCAGGCGATGCAGTATCTGCCGCTGGCCGACCGGGTGTGCGAGGGGGATCTCGATGTCTCCCCGCTGTCGGCGGCGGGCAAGCATGTGGTGATCGTGGGCGGCGGGGACACGGGAGCGGACTGCCTGGGTACGGCGGTACGGGAGGGGGCGGCGTCCGTGACCCAGCTCGACATCTATCCCCAGCCGGAGTCGGGCCGGGACGAGGAGATCGAGCCCTGGCCGACGTATCCGAAGATCTACCGGCTGTCGGCCGCGCACGAGGAGGCGCGCGATCTGCGGACGGCGCCCGCCGCGGACGCGGACGCCCGGCTGTTCGCGGCGTCCACGCTGCGCTTCACGGGTGACGCCGAGGGGCATGTTCGCGCGCTGCACCTGGTGGAGGTGGACGAACGGCGGCAGCCGGTGCCGGGCACCGGGCGGACGCTGCCCGCCGACCTGGTGCTGATCGCGCTGGGGTTCTCGGGTCCCGACCGCGGGGACGGGCTGGTCGATCAGCTCGGGATCGCGCTCAACGCCCGCGGGACCATCGCTCGGGACGAGGACTTCGCGACGAACGTCCCCGGCGTGTATGCCGCCGGGGACACCGCGCGGGGGCAGTCGCTGATCGTGTGGGCGATCGCCGAGGGGCGGTCCGTCGCGGCGGCGGTGGACCGGCGGCTGACCGGCGGTGTGTCGCATCTGCCCGCGCCGATCGGGCCGTACGACCGCCCGATGACGGCGTAGCGCGCGAGATGCGAGGCGCGGCTCACGGCTCGGGAGGCGGTGGCGGAGCGGCTCGGGAGCTTACGGTTTGCGGGCCACCGCACCGTAGCCGGGAATGACGCCGTCGTCCTGTCCGGGCACCGGCTCGCCCAGTTCCGGATGCCATTGGTGGACGATCTCCACGCCGGGTTCGACGAGGTCCAGTCCGTCGAAGAAGCGGGCGAACTCCTCCCGGGAGCGGAGCGCGAGGGTGACTCCGGCGGTCCTGAGCCTCTCCACGGCCACCGCCGACTCGTGCGGGGTGAAGTCGGCGGTGGCGTGGGTCATCATCAGATGGCTGCCGGAGGGCAGTTCGGACAGGAGTCGGCCGACCAGCTCGTGGGCGCCGTCCTCGTCGGTGACGAAGTGCAGCAGCGCCACGAGGGACAGGGCGATGGGCCGGTCGAAGTCCAGGATCTCCCGGGCGCCCTCGATGATGGCGTCCGGGTCGCGCACATCCGCCTGGAGGTACTCGGTCGCCCCGGCGGGTGTGCTGCGCAGCAGGGCGGCCGCGTGTGCGAGCACGATGGGGTCGTTGTCGCAGTAGACGACGCGTGTGTCCGGCGCGATCTCCTGTGCGACCTGGTGCAGGTTGGGTTCGGTCGGGATGCCCGTGCCGATGTCCAGGAACTGCCGTACGCCCCGGTGGGCGAGGAAGCGCGTGGCGCGGTGCATGAAGGCGCGGTTGACCCGCGCCATCACCGGCACTCTCGGCTCCAGGGCGAGCATCTGGCGGCCCAGTTCCTCGTCGACGGGGTAGTTGTCCTTGCCTCCGAGGTACCAGTCGTACATCCGCGCCGGGTGCGGCCTGCTCGTGTCGATGACGACGGCGTCCTGCGCGGGGTTCTGCCCGGTCATGAGGGAACTCCGTAATTCCATGGATGGGTCAGTGGTCAGCTGAGCAATCGAGCATGGGGGCTGTGGGGCAGGTGGGCAACCGCGTGTGCGGACTACGGGTCACGAGAGCAGGAAATCGGCCACGCCCGCCTTGGCTCCCTCGATGAAGGCGGTCATCTCGTCGGTGGTGTAGATCAGCGCGGGGCCGTCCGGGTCGGTGGACTGGCGGACGGCGATCCGGCCGTCGGCGAGCTTCATCGCCTCCAGGCAGTTGCCGCCGTTGCCGCCGCTCCACGGCTTGTGCCAGCCCTCGGTGCCGAGGTCACGGGCGGGCATGCCGTTGTAGACGCCTTCGCTCGGCGTGATGCCGTCCATTCACAGCTCCTTGCGGAGATCCTCGAGGATCTCCTTCGTGCGTTGTGCCGTGGCGGCCTGGGCCGCCATGCGGTCCATGACTTCGAGGTGGGTTGCCACCTCCGCGCGCCCGTCGAGGTAGACGGCGCCGGTCAGGTACTCGCTGTAGACCATGTCCGGCAGTTCTGACATGGCAAATCGGAACAGGACGAAGGGGCCGTAGGTACCGGGGTGCGGGCCCGAGGAGAACTCGAGCACCTGCACCGTCACGTGCGGCAGTTGGGCGATGTCCAGCAGCTTGTCGATCTGGGCGCGCATGACGTCGGGTCCGGCCACGGGCCGGCGCAGCGCGGTCTCTTCCAGGACGACCCAGATCCGGGGCGCGTCCTCGCGGGTGAGCAGTGCCTGGCGCTGCATGCGCAGGGCGACATGGCGTTCGATGTCCGCGGGACTGGTCTGTCCGACGGCCCCGGATCTCAGGACGCCCTGGGCGTACTCCTCGGTCTGCATGATGCCGGGCACGAAGTGCGGTTCGTACTGGCGTATGAGCGAGGCGGCGCCCTCCAGGCTGACGTACATCGAGAACCAGCCGGGCAGGATGTCGTGGAACCGCTGCCACCAGCCGGGTCTGTTGGCGTCCTCGGCGAGCTGGACGAAGAGGTCGGCTTCTTCGTCGCTCACGCCGTACGCCTTCAGCAGGAGCTGGAGGTAGGGGATCTTCAGGCCGACTTCGGCCATTTCCATGCGGCGGATGGTGGCAGGTGCCACACGCAGCACGCGGGCGGCCTCCTCCCGCTTGAGACCCGCGCGTTCCCGCAGGTCCAGCAGGCGTCGACCGAGCACGACCTGACCGACCGTCGGCGCCGACCGCGGCTCGCTCACCTCGCGTCCCTCCCGTCGTGGTGTACTCCGGATGGCCTCCGGCGGACCCGACGGCACCGTTCCGGATTCTTCGGGGCCGTCCGAGGCGAGCTTCGGCGCTTCCGCCGCCAACCCGCTTCCGGCTTCGCTCCGGCCGGTCCACTCCGCCCGACCGGGTCGGTCCGTACCTGCCGGTCGATCCGTACCTGCTGGCCGATCCGCACCTGCCGGTCGATCGATGTTTCGGCCGTTTTGGGTTCCGGATTCGACCGACAGTGACCGGATCTCAACTGACGCCGCTTCGCGGGTCGTTGCGAGCAGTGTGCCATGGACCTTCACCAAGTCACACTGCACTCTGCATTTTTCAGAGTGACCCTTGCCAAGTGTTCACGTCACGGCGATAGTGGCAGGCGTGATTCCGTCCGCGCCGTTAGGAACAGACACCGCCACAGGCCGCTTGGGCCCGGGCAGTGCCTCGGCACCGCGTCCCGGCGCGTATGCCGAGCGCCGCTTCCGGTTCGAGCTGGCCGCCCACCCGGGCTCCGTCGCACGGGCCCGGCAGCTGGCGCGGGCACGGCTGTCCCGCTGGGCGGTGTGCGAGGACACCTGCGACACCGCGGCCCTGGTGGTCTCCGAACTCGTCACCAACGCGATCGTGCACACCGCGGGCGAGCATGTCGTGTGCGAACTGCACGACAGCGGCGACCTGGTGCGCATAGCCGTGCAGGACGAGGGATGCGCACCGGGCGAGCCGCACTCCGGTCCACAGCGTCCCGACGAGGAGCACGGGAGGGGATTGCTTCTCGTCGCGGCGCTGTGCCGGGCCTGGGGAGCCCAGGAGGCCGGGCCCGGGCTGCTGGTCTGGGCGGAGCTGGCACGGAACGCCGATCCCTCGGCGTCCGGTGTGCCGCCCCGCCCGCAGCGGCCGTCCCGGGACCTGTCGTGTTCCGGCGACAGGTCCCGGGACGTCGAGAACACGGGCACATGTCCGGGTCCGGACGCGAGTACGGGAACAGGCACGGACAGGAGTACGAGGTCGGGGACGGACAGGAGTTCCGGGCCGGGCGCGGACAGGTGTTCGGGCACGGACACGGCGGTGCGGTCCGATCTCGGCTGGGGTGCCAAGAAGCCGCCGACGGACGACGAGGCACGGTCCGATCTGGGCTGGGGCGCCAGACGCCCCCCGCCCGAGGGCCGGGGTTCCGGGGCGGAGGCGTCCCGGGGGACGGGGAACGCGTGGGTGTGAAGGGCGGCTCCGGAGCCGTAGGACAGGGAGCCGCGCAGGTGGTGTCCCTGGACTCACTGGTCCGTCTCGGGCGGGCGCGGCAGTCGTCCGAGGGGCCGCCCGGGAGAATCGCCCTGCCCGCGGACATGACGGTTGCGCAGGGCTGCGACGCGGTGACCGTGCCCGCCTTCTACGGTCCGCTGCTGCTGCCCCGGCTGCCGAAGGTGGGCTGCGTCTACGCCGACCGGGACCGCTGGTGGTGGATCGTGCCGTCGGACTCCGATGTCGCGCTGCACTGGCCCGCGCCCGCGCACTACCGCAGGGGGGCGCTGCTGCCCAGGGCGTCGGACGGCCCGGGGCTCGTCCACCGGCCGGACCACAGCGTGCCGTACACCCCGCCCATCCCGCTGTATCTGGCCCTGTGCCACCTCACCGGCACGGCGCCGGCCTGGAGGCGTCCGCTCAGCGCCTGAGCGGAACCCCGTCCAGGGGCGCACGCTCACTCGGCGGCTTCGGCACCCCGCACGATCACCAGGAACGCGTCCGTCACGAGATCCATGACGACCTCAGCGGGCTGCCCCTCCAGGCGGCGCGCCTGCGCGTACTCCTCCGCGGGCCATGAGCCGCGCGGCCCGCCCGCGGGAAAGCGTTCCAGAACCGTTCGCCCCTTCACCCTGCACCTCCTTGCCACGCCGGGTTCCAGCGGCCGATCACGAATGGCTCGTAGATCAACTCTCGTAGATCAACTCGTGGACCAACTCGTAGATCGGCCCGCAGACCGGCTCGTAGAGTTAAACGCCTGTCTGCGGGTGAACGGCTCGTGACGTGACGGTACTGAGACGTATTCGACACTCCGTCACGGGCAACGGGCGAAGAATGACATCAACTGACCGGTCCTGTACGGACACAGGGGCATCTTCTGTCCCTACGCGTCCGGCCGGCCGGCGAGGTCGCGTTCGCGGAGGCGCGGGCTCGTGGGCCGCGGGACCGTGGCGAGACCGGCGCGGGCGCGGCGGCGGTCGAGTTCGTCGAGGAGGCCGGTGAGCCGTTCGCGGTGGCGGGGCGACAGCCGCCCGCTGTCGTCGAGGTGCACGGCGCACGCGGTAGTCGTGTCGACCAGCCGTTCGAGGGTAGCGGCCACCTCCGCGGTGCCCCGGGTGTGCCGGGCCAGGGCCGGGAGTTCGGCCGCGGACAGGTCGATGGCGGCCCGCGCCTGGGCGAGAGTCCGGTAGGCGTCGCGGCGCAGCGCCCAGCGTCCGGCGCGGTCGTCCTCGTGGTCCAGTACGTGTGCGAGGTACCCGTAGGCCGCCTCCACCGCCCGCGCCAGTCGGGCCCGTACGGTGCCGCCGCGTTGCCCGGGGGCCGGGAGATGGCCGACGAGCAGCACGATCCCGCAGGCGAGCAGGGTCTCCCCGATCCGGCTCCAGGAGGCCCCGGGGTCCCCACCGGCCATGACCAGGGCGAGGACGAGAACGGTGACGACGGCGGTCTGGGCGGCGAAGTGGCGTGTGGCGACGGGGATCAGCGCCCCGCACAGCGTCACCAGGACGATGAGCCCGGCGGGGCGCGGCAGCAGGGCGGCCGGGACGGCGAAGACAAGGGCGCCGAGCACCGTACCGGCCGCCCGGCACAGCACACGTGAGACAAGCGGTCCGAGGTCGGGCTTGACGAGGAAGACCGCGGTGGCAGGCAGCCAGTACCAGTGCGTGTGGTGCCCGTACCACTGGGCGCGGTGCAGGGCCTGGGCGACGGCCACGGCCGCCCCGAAGCACAGGGCGACCCGCAGTCCGTACTCCCGTCCGCCGGGGCCGAGGACGGTGCGCAGTACGGATGCGGCGCTGCGGCGCCGGGTGTGCAGTGCGAGTCCGTCGCCGCCGCGGTCGAAGGTGTCGGCGGCGTGCAGCAGCGCGTCGTCGAGGGCGCGCAGGGCGGGTGCGTCGCGGGCGGGTGCGGGCAGCGGCCCGGGAGGCGTGTTTCCGCGTACGGCACCGGCGAGCAGGCGCGGCCCCTCGGCTGCCCGCGCGGGCAGGGCCTCCTCGGCCCAGGCCAGTGCGGTGGCGGCCTCGGCGAGGGGCAGGGCCGCGGCGTACTGGGCGTGCAGACGCCGTTCGACCGCGGAGGACGCGTAGCGGCGGAGCCGGGGTCCGGTCAGGGCGTCCTGGGCGTTGTCCAGGGCGGCGGTCAGCGCGGCTCTGCGAGCAGTCGCGCCGGGTGTGCCGGTGGCGGTCAGGAGGTCGGCGACGGCGTCGTAGACCGTGGCGACGGCCTCGCGCTCCCCGTCGAATCGATAGTCGAAGCGTCGATAGTCGAAGCGTCGGCGGTCGAACCGCCGATCGAGGCGGCCTCCGATGCCCGGGCCGGACCGGTGGCCGGATGAGCGGTCGGACGGGTGGTCGGACGGTTGATCGGGGCGGCCTCCGGTCCCGTGGCCGTCTCGGAGGCCGACCCCGGGGTCGCCGGTACGGCCGGTGAAGGCGGGCAACCCGAGCCGCAGCAGGAGCAGCCAGCCCGCTCCGGCGAGGAAGAAGAGGGCGCGCTGCCATCCGGGGTCGGGCAGCGGCATGCCCGCGCCGACGGCGGAGGCGACCAGGAACTGGGTACCGGCCGCGGACGCGACGTGCCCCACGGCGCTGACGGCACCGGCGACCAGGCCGAGTCCGGCGAGGACGACGGTGAGGAGCACGGGCCCGGTGTGCTGCCCGGCATATGTTCCTACGAGGAGGCCGCCCGCCCCGGCGAGGGCGGGTGCCCCGAGGTGGTGGACGGCGGCCCGGCGGCTGCCGGGCCGGTCGTTGATCCCGGCGAACAGGGCACCGAGGGCGGCGACCACCCCGGCCGGGGTGCGTCCGGCGAGCACGGCTGCGAGGAGCAGCGGCCCGGCGGTGAGTGCGCCCCGGACGACGGCGCCCCAGGGCACCGGTCCGCGCTGGGCACGCAGGGCATGGGCGAGCCAGGGGGGCGGGGAGAAAGCGGGGCGCGACACGGGTTTCCTGTCCGGACGAGGGCGGGAGTGTGCCTTCGGGCGACGATGGCCGGGGTACCTTTCCACGGTAAGGGGCGCGGGAGGGACGAAAGGGACGTGAAGGTTTCCGCGATGTGAAAGACGGCGGAGGACCGTGATCTTTATGGACGCAACCTCCCAGTTCACCGCCCTGAGGGGCGGGGTCTCGGCTCCTTGTCCGTGGTCGGCAGCCCCGCCGCGTCCGCCGCCGTGCGCAGCACCTCGCGCAGCATCTCGGGGGTGAGCCGTCCGGTGAAGGTGTTGCGCTGGCTGACGTGGAAGCAGCCGAAGACCTCCAGTCCGTCCAGCGGCACCCGGGCGCCGTGTCCGAAGGCGGGCCGCGGCCGGGGCACCTCCCGGCCCGCTTCGGCGAGCGCGGTCAGCGTGGCCTGCCAGCCGAAGGCGCCGAGCGCGACCACGGACCGCAGGGACGGGCGCAGCAGCCGCAGTTCCTGGACCAGCCAGGGCCGGCAGGTGTCCCGCTCCTCGGGGGTCGGCTTGTTGGCAGGTGGGGCGCAGTGGACGGGCGCGGTGACCCGTACGCCGAGCAGTTCGAGCCCGTCGGCGGCGGACTCCGAGGTGGGCTGCGACGCCAGCCCCACGGCGTGCAGGGCCGCGTAGAGCACGTCCCCGGACCGGTCTCCGGTGAACATCCGTCCCGTCCGGTTCCCACCGTGTGCCGCGGGGGCGAGCCCCACGACGAGCAGTCTCGCGTCGGGCGGCCCGAAGCCCGGCACCGGCCGCCCCCAGTACGTCCAGTCGGTGAATGCGGCGCGCTTGGTGCGGGCCACTTCCTCCCGCCAGGCGACCAGCCGGGGACAGGCGCGGCACCCGGTGATCCGCTCGTCCAGTTCGGCAAGGCTGCTGTGGTCCATGCCTCCACGGTAGGACCTGACGGCCGGGCGCCCTGGGCCCTGTGGAAAAGTATCGGGGCGCCGGAGCCCGGCCTGATCCAAACGAGAGGCACTAAGGTCGGGACATGGCTTCCGAGGGTGTGGACGACGAGCGGACGGGCGGAACGGACACCGCGGTGCCGGGACAGGGCGTGCCCCGGCAGGACGAGGCGCCTCCCCAGGACTCCCCCGCGGGCGCGTCCGGCGCCGACGGTGCCGCTCCGGAAGGGGACACGAAGGCCGCTGCTGCGGTGAAGGCCGCCGAGGCGGCGGGCCCGGCGCGCGGCGAGAGCGTCCGTGTCGACAGCTGGATCTGGTCCGTGCGGCTCGTCAAGACCCGTTCGGTCGGCTCCACCGCCTGCCGGGGCGGTCACGTCCGGGTCAACGGCGAGCGTGTGAAACCGGCGCACTCCCTGCGGATCGGCGACGAGGTCCGGCTGCGGCACGAGGGCCGGGAGCGGGTCGTCGTGGTGAAGCGTCTGATCCGCAAGCGGGTGGGGGCACCGGTGGCGGTCCAGTGCTACGTCGACAACAGCCCGCCTCCGCCGCCGCGGGACGCGGTGGCCCCGGCGGGCATCCGCGACCGGGGTGCCGGACGTCCCACCAAGCGCGACCGCCGCGAGATGGAACGCCTGCGCGGTCCGGCCGGGGCACCGGTCAGCCCCTACGAGGGCTATGCCGAGGCTCTCGGTGCCCAGAGCCGTTCCGAGGGGCGGGGCAGGACCGGCAGGGAGCAGAGCGGGTCCGGCGGCCGGGGCCGGTCCCCGGGGCGGAGCGGCTCAGGGAACCGCTGAGGGCGGGTCGGCTTCAGGAGGTGCGCAGCACTTCATCGCTCGGAGGTCTCACAGGGCGAACCAGCCGTGGCCCGTGTACCAGTGGCCGCCCGCGCGCAGATGGTCCCCCACCGCCCGCTCAAGCCGGGTGCGCCGCGGCAGGTCCTCCACCGGCAGGTCGGGATCGCCGAAGACGAAGCCGACGGGCACCCCGTCGTCGGGTGTCGGTTCCTCGTGGGCGGTCCGGAAGCGGTCCTGGAAGCGGACGATGTTGGAGTCGGCGGGCAGATACCGCCTGAGCTGCGGATCCAGCAGCCAGGAGTGGCACACGGCGGTCTTCTGGCGCTCGCCGGGGTAGTGACGGGCGAAGAACTCCCGCGCGAGGTCCAGGGACCGTGCGCAGGCGGACGGGGACAGCGGGCCCCGGAAGTCGGGTATGTGCAGCTCCAGACAGGGGTCGCCGGGGCCCTGCGGATGGCCCGCCGCCGCGACGGCCCGCCCGGTGCGCTCCCCCAGCCGGGTGCGCTGGAACTGCAACCGCCCCAGCTGGAACAGCTCCCCGTGGAAGTGCAGTGCGAGCCACCACGGGAACAGCAGCCCCCCGGTGCCGCGCCGTCTGCGGTGCACCGCCACCTGGCGTCCCAGATCCGCGAGCGTGCGGCGGGTCACCTCCTCGGGTATTCCGCGCTCCCGGTGGTGGGCGCGCACGAAGGGCAGCGCCGCGATGAAGACGTAGAGGTGGAAGTAGCGCCCGAGCGCCCCGGCCGAGGGCGGGAGCAGGGGCGGCTCACAGGCCTTGCCGATCTCGCCCATGTCGCGCACGAAGCGGGTGACGCAGCGCGCCAGCAGCGTCATCGCGTCGGGGTCCCGCCCCAGGCGGACGCGCAGCGCGACCACTTCGTTGATGTCCTCGTGGGGTACGGCGAGGTCGAGCAGGATCTCGGGGAGTTCGTCCGCGCCGGGCAGGACCCCGGTCTCTCCGGGGGCGTCCTCGCGCTCCAGGTCCGTCAGCCATTCGGCGAGCCGCGCGTCCGCCCGCACCGTCTCCAGCAGCACCTTCGCCTCCCCGGACGGCCCCGGCGGCGCGCCCGCGCCTCGGGATTCCGGTCGCCGTTCCATGGTGAACATGCACCACGAAGGGTACGCGTCAGGTCAGGAGTGATGATGCTGATGCGTACGGGCAGTGAACCGGCGACGGCACGCAGTGCGCTGCGGATGCGCTTCTGGCTGAGCGTGTGGGGCCTGGCCTGGGCGACCTTCGGCACGGTCGTCTTCGCGCTCGTGGGGCGACCGGGCTGGGCCGCGGCGTGCGGTGTGCTGTGGCTGGTGATCGGCACGGACCTCGCCGTGATCGTGCGCCATATCCGGCAGGGCCCCCACTGGCAGCCGGGCCGTGACGTCCCGCCGTACACCCCGCCGGACGGGCGCCGCCGCTAGACCGCGGGCCTACGAGTCGAAGTCCGCCGCCTTCAGGTACTGCGGGTTGGGGTCCAGTGCGGCTGCCAGCCGGAAGTGGCGTTTCGCCTCCTCGCGGCGGGCCTGGCGTTCATAGGTGCGGGCCAGTGCGAAGTGGGCGTAGGCGTTGTCCGGCTCGCGCTCCAGCACAATGCTGAACTCCAGCTCGGCGGGGCGCAGTTGCGCGGCGGCGAAGAAGGCGCGGGCGCGCAGCAGCCGGGCGGCCGTGTTCTCGGGGTGCGCGGCGATCACGCCGTCCAGCAGCTTGACCGCGCCCCTGGGGTCCCGTGCGGCGAGCAACTGCTCAGCGGCACGGAAGTCGATCACATGGGTCTCCGGACTGCGTCCGGTCGGATCGCTGTTCTCGGGCACGGCTGAGTCCTTCCCTGGCTGCTGCGGTTCAACGCACCTCGCGGCGTTCGCTATTCCGGCGTCTGCCCGGCCCTGCACACGAGATCCGCCCATACGTCCCTTACGCGCCGTATCAGCGTGTCCAGGGAAACGTCGTTGTCGATGACGATGTCCGCGATCTCCCGGCGCTTCTCGCGGGAGGCCTGCGCGGCCATCCGTGAGCGCGCGTCGTCCTCGCTCATCCCGCGCAGCCGGACGAGCCGGTCGAGCTGGGTGGCGGGGCTCGCGTCGACGACGACCACCACGTCGTAGAGCGGGGCGAGTCCGTTCTCCGTGAGGAGGGGAACGTCGTGGACGACCACGGCGCCCTCGGGTGCGGCGGCCTCCAGCTCACGGGAGCGGGCGCCGACCAGGGGGTGCACGATCGCGTTGAGGACGGCGAGCTTCTCGGGGTCGGAGAACACCAGGGATCCCAGTCGGGGGCGGTCCAGGCTCCCGTCCGGTGCGAGGACGCCCTCCCCGAAGGCCTCGACGACCGCCGCCAGCCCGGGTGTTCCGGGTGCGACGACCTCGCGGGCGATGCGGTCCGCGTCGATCAGCACGGCGCCGCACTCGACGAGCAGCCGTGACACCTCGCTCTTGCCGGCGCCGATACCGCCGGTCAGGCCCACCTTCAGCATGAGGCGAAGCCTACGGCCCCCCACTGACGGGCCGGGGGGCGGCCTACGCGCTCAGCCCTCACCCTCGCGCTCCGCCAGAAATCGCTCGAATTCCTGCCCGATCTCATCCGCGGACGGGATCTCGACGGGCTCCGCGAGCATATTGCCGCGGGTCTCGGCGCCTGCCGCGGCGTCGTACTGGTGCTCAAGCCCCTGGACGAGCGCGACCAGCTCCTCGTCGCCCTCCTGGATCTGGCGCTCGATCTCCGTCTGGGTGCGGTGCGCCTCGGTGCGCAGCGCGTGGGCGACGCCGGGGAGGACGAGTCCCGTCGCGGCGGTGATGGCCTCCAGCGCGGTCAGCGCCGCGTCCGGGTACGCGGAGCGGGCGATGTAGTGCGGTACGTGCGCGGCGACCCCGAGGACGTCATGTCCGGCCTCCATCAGCCGGTATTCGACGAGGGCCTCGGCGCTGCCGGGGACCTGCGCCTCCTCGAAGGGGCTGCGGTGGCCCGGTACGAGGTCGGTGCGGTTGCCGTGCGGGGTGAGGCCCACCGGGCGGGTGTGCGGCACGCCCATGGGGATGCCGTGGAAGTTGACGGCGAGACGGATGCCGAGGCGCTCCACGATCTGCCGGACGGCGGCGGCGAACCGCTCCCACTCCACGTCCGGTTCGGGCCCGGACAGCAGCAGGAAGGGCGCTCCGGTGGCGTCCTGGACGAGCCGCACCTCCAGGGACGGGACCTCGTATCCGGTCCAGCGGTCCCGCTGGAAGGTGAGCAGCGGACGGCGGGCCCGGTAGTCCACGAGCCGGTCGTGGTCGAAGCGGGCCACGACCTGGTGGGGCAACGATTCGAGGAGCTGCTCGACGATCTGGTCGCCGGTCTCGCCCGCGTCGATGTATCCGTCGAAGTGGTAGAGCATGACCAGGCCCGCCGACTCCTGGGCGAGCGCCATGTCGACGACGGCCAGCCCCTTCGGCTCCCATGCGTACAAATCCTGCGGATCAAGCACTGTGGACCGCTCCTCCTCGTGTTCCTTCCGGCACAACGCGCTCCAGGACATGGGCATTCCCGGCCCGCGTCCTTTCACCCGCCCTCCTGCCGGAGAACACGCCGACGACCCCCACCCCGCCGGAGAACACGCCAAGGGTCCGCGCGCTGCCGGAGAACACGCCGAAGGCCCGCACCCCATGGGGGTGCGGGCCCTCGGTCAGCTGCTAGTGCCTAGCGGCGAGCGTTCAGCTCTGGCCGCCGGCCAGCTTCTCGCGCAGAGCGGCGAGCGCCTCGTCCGACGCCAGGGCGCCGGAGTTGTCCGCACCCTCGGAGGAGTACGAACCGCCACCCGAAGCGGCCGGAGCGGCAGCCTCGCCACCCTCGGCGGCAGCGGCAGCGTCGGCCTCGCGGGACTTGATGACCTGCTGCTGGTGCTGCTCGAAGCGGGTCTGCGCCTCGGCGTACTGGTGCTCCCACGCCTCGCGCTGGGTCTCGTAGCCCTCGAGCCAGTCGTTGGTCTCGGGGTCGAAGCCCTCGGGGTAGATGTAGTTGCCCTGGTCGTCGTAGGACGCGGCCATGCCGTAGAGGGTCGGGTCGAACTCGACCGTCGCCGGGTCGGCACCGAACGCCTCGTTGGCCTGCTTCAGCGAGAGGCTGATGCGGCGGCGCTCGAGGTCGATGTCGATGACCTTGACGAAGATCTCGTCGTTGACCTGGACAACCTGCTCCGGGATCTCCACGTGGCGCTCGGCCAGCTCGGAGATGTGGACCAGGCCCTCGATGCCCTCGTCCACGCGGACGAACGCACCGAACGGAACCAGCTTGGTGACCTTACCCGGGACGACCTGACCGATCTGGTGGGTCCGGGCGAACTGCTGCCACGGGTCCTCCTGCGTCGCCTTCAGCGACAGGGAGACACGCTCGCGGTCCATGTCGACGTCGAGAACCTCGACGGTGACCTCCTGGCCGACCTCGACAACCTCGGAGGGGTGGTCGATGTGCTTCCAGGACAGCTCGGAGACGTGGACCAGACCGTCGACGCCACCCAGGTCCACGAAGGCACCGAAGTTGACGATCGAGGAGACCACGCCGGAGCGGACCTGACCCTTCTGGAGGGTCGTGAGGAACGTCTGGCGGACCTCGGACTGGGTCTGCTCCAGCCAGGCACGGCGGGACAGGACCACGTTGTTGCGGTTCTTGTCCAGCTCGATGATCTTCGCCTCGAGCTCCTTGCCCACGTAGGGCTGGAGGTCGCGGACGCGGCGCATCTCGACCAGGGAGGCCGGGAGGAAGCCACGGAGGCCGATGTCGAGGATGAGACCACCCTTGACGACCTCGATGACGGTACCGGTGACGATCCCGTCCTCTTCCTTGATCTTCTCGATGGTGCCCCAGGCACGCTCGTACTGGGCGCGCTTCTTCGAGAGGATCAGGCGGCCTTCCTTGTCCTCCTTCTGGAGAACAAGGGCCTCGATCTCGTCACCAACGGCGACGACCTCGTTGGGGTCGACGTCGTGCTTGATCGAGAGTTCGCGGCTCGGGATGACACCTTCGGTCTTGTAACCGATGTCGAGCAGGACCTCGTCCCGGTCGACCTTCACGATGACGCCGTCGACGATGTCGCCGTCGTTGAAGTACTTGATCGTCTCGTCGATCGCGGCGAGGAAGGCTTCCTCGTTACCGATGTCGTTGACCGCTACCTGCGGGGTGGTGGCGGTGGTCTCGGTGCTGCTCGTCATGTGGGAAAGGGCTCCGGTACGGACATTGAAGTCGTAGGTACTGCTTACGCCGGGAGCCCGTTTCGCTCTGAAGAAGCCGGACAGCCAAGGAAGCGCCCCACCAGTGACTGGTGGTGGCGCCTCGACAACCGAGGGGACATACAACAGATGCGAGCGCAGCCTGCTACGTCTGAGGTGCGCAGGCCCGCAGCGCAACTTGTAGCATACGGGGGCAGCCGGACAGGGTCAATGTGCGAAGCGCGCACCCGGGGCGGATCCCCGTATTCCCGGCACAAGTCGGGGTGCGACACCACCCGTATACCGGACACGCCACGAGGCCGCCATGGCCTGGGACACCTCTTCCCGTGCCGCCGCCCAGGCGGGCTGGACGGAAGAGTACGACTAGGGAGCCGATCATCCAAGAGCCCGAGCAGTCCGAGCCGGAGGCCACCCGACGCACCGCGGGTGTCTCGGAGAGTTCCCGGGCCAACCGGGGCTGGTGGGACCGGAACGCGGACGAGTACCAGGTCGAGCACGGCACCTTCCTCGGTGACGACCGCTTCGTCTGGGGCCCCGAGGGGCTCGACGAGATCGAGGCCGAACTGCTCGGCCCGCCCGAGGACCTCAAGGGCAAGGACGTCCTGGAGATCGGGGCGGGCGCGGCACAGTGCTCCCGCTGGCTGGCCGCGCAGGGCGCCCGCCCGGTGGCCCTGGACCTCTCCCACCGCCAGCTCCAGCACGCCCTGCGGATCGGCGGGTCCTTCCCGCTGGTCCAGGCCGACGCGTCGGTACTGCCCTTCCGGGAGGGCTCCTTCGACCTGGTGTGCTCCGCGTACGGCGCGCTGCCGTTCGTCGCGGACCCGGCCCTGGTGCTGCGCGAGGTGCGCCGGGTGCTGCGCCCGGGCGGCCGCTTCGTCTTCTCGGTGACCCACCCGATCCGCTGGGCCTTCCCGGACGAGCCGGGCCCCGAGGGCCTGTCGGTGGCGGCCTCGTACTTCGACCGCACGCCGTACGTCGAGCAGGACGACGAGGGCCGGGCGGTCTATGTGGAGCACCACCGCACCCTCGGCGACCGGGTACGGGACATCGCCTCGGCCGGCTTCCGGCTGGTCGACCTGGTCGAGCCCGAGTGGCCCGCCTGGAACACCTCGGTGTGGGGCGGCTGGTCGCCGCTGCGCGGGGGCCTGATCCCGGGCACGGCGATCTTCGTCTGCGAGCGGGACTGAGACAGTCCCGTCGGGCCCGACTGGACCGACTGGACCGACGGGACTGGCGGGACTGGCGGGACGGTCGGGGCTGAGAGAACGGCCCCGCCATCACGGCAGGAAGTCGTGATGGCACCGGCGGCAGAACTGCTTGCGGTGCCAGTCGGCCCGGCACCGTGCCGCGTGGGTCACCTTGTCGCGCAGGGACACCAGCCAGACGCCCCCGCCGGCCACTCCCACCAGCCCCAGCCAGGCTTCGGAGAGCAGCAGGGCGCAGCCCAGGGTGAGGAGCCCGAGCGGGGCCGCCCAGCGCTCGTCGTGCAGCGGCGGGCGCGCGAGGTGGGGCACACCGGCCCGCCGGTCGGCCGGCAGCGCCCGCCAGTACGTGCTGAGCGCGGTGGTCCTGTCGCTCCGCTTGCAGACGGGACAGATGTACATGCGCGAACCCCCCACCGCGTGGCACCGCGGACCGAGGCCCCGAGGGCGACGTGCCGACTCGACGTTTCTGCCCGCCGCGCGCGGTCAGCACACCCGCACCGGGCCGTCGGCGGCCGATTGTCCGGAACCGCCGGGCCGCCGGGCCCGCGCCCCTCGGCCCCGCCCTCCCTGCCCCTGAGAGCGGGCCGTCCCTGTCCCTGAGAGCGGGCCGTCCCTGTCCCTGAGGGCGGGCCGGGGCCGCCTGGAACACTGGTGCGGTGATCCGCCACGACGCCCTCGACCGGCTTCCCGTCCGCTCCGCCCTCCCCGCCCTGGGGAACGCGCTGGAGGAGCACGGTGCCGCGGTGCTGTGCGCGCCGCCCGGCACCGGCAAGACGACCCTGGTGCCGCTGGTCCTCGCCGGGCTCGTCGGCGGCGGCCCCGCGCGCCGGGTGGTCGTCGCCGAACCGCGCCGGATCGCCGCGCGGGCCGCGGCCCGGCGGATGGCGTGGCTGCTCGGGGAGCGGCCCGGCAGGAGTGTCGGGTACACCGTGCGCGGAGAGCGGGTGACGGGGCCGCACACCCGTGTGGAGGTCGTCACCACCGGGGTGCTGCTCCAGCGGCTTCAGCGGGACCCGGAACTCCCGGGCGTGGACGCGGTGGTGCTCGACGAGTGCCATGAACGGCACCTGGACGCCGACACGGTCGCCGCCTTCCTGCTGGATGTACGGGAGGCCCTGCGGCCCGGGCTGCGGCTGGTGGCGGCGTCCGCGACCACGGACGCGGAGGGCTGGGCCCGGCTGCTGGGCGGCGCCCCGGTCGTCGAGGCGCCGGGCGTGTCGCATCCGGTGGAGGTGGTCTGGGCACCGCCCGCGCGTCCCGTGCGGCCGCCGCACGGCTTGCGCGTGGACCCGGCGCTGCTCGCGCATGTGGCCTCGGTGGTGCGGCGGGCGCTCGCCGAGTGCACGGGCGATGTCCTGTGCTTCCTGCCCGGTGTCGGGGAGATCGCACGGGTGGCGGGACACCTGGGTGGCCTGGGCGGCGTCGAGGTGCTCCAGGTCCACGGGCGGGCCCCGGCGGCGGTGCAGGACGCGGTGCTGTCCCCCGGCACCGGGCGGCGCGTGGTGCTGGCGACCTCCGTCGCGGAGTCCTCGCTGACGGTGCCGGGGGTGCGGGTGGTGGTCGACTCCGGGCTCGCGCGGGAACCCAGGGTGGATCATGCGCGCGGGCTCAGTGCGCTGACGACGGTACGGGCCTCGCAGGCGGCCGGACGGCAGCGCGCGGGCCGGGCGGGGCGCGAGGCCCCGGGCAGGGTCTACCGCTGCTGGTCGGAGGCGGAGGACGGGCGGCTGCCCCGCTACCCGGCGCCGGAGATCAAGGTCGCCGATCTGACCGCGTTCGCCCTGCACGCGGCGTGCTGGGGCGATCCGGACGCGTCCGGGCTGGCGCTCCTGGATGCCCCGCCGAGCGGGGCGATGGCGGCTGCCCGGTCGGTGCTGACGGCGGTCGGCGCCCTGGACGCGACGGGCCGTGCCACCGCGCGGGGCGCCCGGATGTCCCGGCTCGGCCTGCATCCGCGGCTGGCCCGGGCCCTGCTGGACGCGGCACCCGAGGTGGGCACGGGCCGGGCCGCCGAGGTGGTCGCCCTGCTGAGCGAGGAGCCGCCGCGGGACTACGGGGACGACCTGGCGGCGGCCTGGCGGGCGGCCCGGCGCGGGAACGACGCGTACACGGCCCGCTGGCGGGACGAGGCACGTCGACTGCGCGCCACGGCGGAGAGCCTCGACCGCGACGCGGAGGGCCTGACCGGCGGCACAGATGGCCTGACGACCGGCGCGGACGGCCTCGACGGCGCTGCGGATGGCAGCGCCGGCGGCCCAGGCCGCCTCACCGCCGATACGGATGGCCGCCCCACCGGCCCAGACCGCCTCCGCGATGCGGACCGCCTCACCGCCGACGCCGATGGCCTCGCCACCAGCCCGGAGGGATCGGGACGGCCCCCCGCAGGACGGTCTCCCGCGGGACCGTCCGGAGCAGCGGCCCCGGACGGGCAACTCCCCGCACGCATGCCCGATGCGGCCTCGGACGAGCAGGTGGCCGGTCTGGTCGCCGCTCTCGCCTTTCCCGAGCGGCTGGCCCGGGCCGACGGCGGCTCCTGTCTCATGGTGAACGGCACGCGCGCCGAGCTGGGCGAGGGAACCGGGCTGCGCGGTGCCCGCTGGCTCGCGGTCGCCGTGGCCGACCGGCCGGTCGGCGCGGGCCATGCGCGGGTGCGGCTCGCCGCGGCGGTGGACGAGGACGTGGCACGGCGGGCGGCCGCCGCCCTGCACTCCGCGGGCGAGGAGGTCCACTGGGCCGAGGGGGATGTCGTGGCCCGCCGTGTCGAACGGCTGGGCGCCGTGGAGCTGGCGGTGCGGCCGCTGCGGGATCCCGCACCGGACCTCGTCAGAGAGGCCCTGATCGGCGGCTTGCGGGAGGAAGGGCTCGGTCTGCTGGGGTGGTCGCCGGGGGCCCGTGCGCTGCGGCAGCGGCTGGCGTTTCTGCGGCTGCACCGGGGTGAGCCCTGGCCCGAGGTGCACGACGACGCGCTTCTCGCGCGGGTGGACGAGTGGCTGGAACCCGAGCTGAGCCGGGCCCGGCGCCGCGCCGATCTCGCGCGGATCGACGCGGGGCAGGCCCTGGCCCGGCTGCTGCCCTGGTCCACCGGCGATGCCGCCCGGCTCGACGAGTTGGCGCCGGAGCGGATCACCGTCCCGAGCGGCTCCGCGGTCCGGATCGACTACGGCGACCCCGAGCGGCCGGTTCTCGCCGTGAAGCTCCAGGAGATGTTCGGGCTCCAGGAGTCGCCCAGGATCGCCGATGTGCCCGTGCTGGTGCATCTGCTCTCCCCCGCCGGGCGGCCGCTCGCGGTCACCGCCGACCTCGCCTCCTTCTGGCGCGGCGGCTACGGGGCCGTACGGGCCGAGATGCGGGGCCGGTACCCCAAGCACCCCTGGCCCGAGGACCCCGCCGCCGAACCGACCCGGCACACCAACGCACGGCTCAGACGGTGACCGGATCGGGCTCGGCCCGTCCCGCGGCCGGGGGGCCGTCCGGGCGCCGCCGGGCGTGCGCCTCCAGGCCGAGCGACAGGGCCAGCAGCCCCAGTCCCAGGGCGAGGAAGCCCCAGGGCAGCCAGGAGGTCAGCAGCAGGACCGGCAGGCGCTCGCGCTTGACGAGTGCGACCGTCGAACGGATGTAGTCCTCGCGCATCTTCACGTCGCCCGCGAACGCCGTGACCTTGGCGCGGCCCCCGAGGAGGGTGCCGCCACGCAGCTCCTCCCGGTGGATCTCCTCGCCGTAGACGGGCGCCCCGGTCAGGGGTTCGACCCAGAATCGGCGGACGGTGGTGTACCAGCGGGTGGTGCCGGTCTTCGCCACCCACTCCGGGCTGAGGCCCTGCACGGGCATGACCTTGGGGAAGGGGACCCGGGTCCAGGGGACGGTCTGTTCGAAGCAGTAGACGGTCAGGCCGTGGAAGGTGCGGGTGCCCGTGTAGTGGATGGGGGCGGTGCTGCGCGTCTGGGCGTCGAAGTACTCGTAGTCCCTCTTCCGGGTGAGGAAGGGCCACTTGAACTCGATGCCGTCGCGGCGGACCGGGTCACCGTCGACCGTCTCGCCGGTGGTGTGCACGGGTTCCTGGCTATGCGCGTCGAAGACATAGCGCTCGGGGACGCGGGACACCATCTGCCCGTCGGGGCCCTGGGCGTAGGAGAGGCCGTCCCAGACCACCACGTCCCGGCCCGTCGCCTTCCGGGCCTTCCGCGCGGCCTCCACATCGCCCTTGAGGGTCTGGACGACGGTGACTTCGGGGACCGTGCGCGGGGTCATCGTGGCGTAGTCGAGGAGGGTGGCGTTCTTCGCTTCGAGGACCATGGTCTGGTACTGGTTCGCGGGAACCTTGACCAGGCGCGGGTAGGCGTACCAGCGCAGCAGTGGGGACAGTGCCGTGCAGAACACGGCGAGGGCGAGCAGGATCAGTCCGGCCTTGCCTCGCATCTCACGTCCTCCCTGCCCGTGCGGTGGGGGCGTTCGGGGCCGCTTCGTCCGTCACGGGTGGCTGGGCACGGTCGTCAGCAGCGGTTTCGGGGACGTCGGGCCCGAGGGCGGGCCCAGGGCCGTCAGGGCGAACACCAGGGCGAGCGCGGCGGCGAGGCCGATCGCGGCGGCGACGAGTGCACGCATACGGGCCTCCCCGGACCTGAACCGAGCCGAACCGAGCTGAGCCGAACTGACCTGACAAGCCGTCAGGTCCGGCACCGTAGCAACGCGCGCGCCAGATGAGAACACGTCCGGCGCAAGACGGCGGCGCCCCTCCATGGTGGAGGGGCGCCGCCGTCGTCAGCGGTCCGGTGCGGGCCTACGCGCCGGGGCTCGGCGAGGGGCTGCCCGGTGCGGTCGGGGTGGGGGTCGGCGTGGACGTGGCTGCCGCCACGTCCAGTTCGACGGTGAGGGTGGCACCGCCCGCGGTGGTGATGCGGAGCAGGAAGGTGCCGGTGGTGTCGTCGGCGTAGAGCTTCGGGAGCTTCAGCAGGCCCTTGGCGTCGGTCTCCAGGTCCGTGAGGGTGCGTACGGGCTTGCCGTCCGCATCCTTGAAGTAGGGGCCCTTGTCGTTCTCGGTGGGGTCGTCGGCCGAGGTGACGAGGGTGGCGGTGACCGCGACACCGTCCGCGACCGCCTTCTTGTAGGCGGCCTTCACCTCGACCTGGTCCGCGAACTCCCCACCGGGGGTACAGGTCAGCGGGGTGTCGGCGGTGCGGACGAGCGTGTCGGCCAGGCGTTCGGCGACGGTGGCCCGGTACTCGGCGGTGACCTTCCGGCCCACGACGAGGGCGTCGACCGTGAAGGTGCCGGTCTTCCGGCCCGCGACAAGCACCGGCGCGGTGGCCTTGCCCGTGCTGTCGGTGAGCACGGTCGCCACCTTCTCGCCGCCTGCGAAGACGGCGTCCGTGTCCCCGGGGATCGTGAACCGCACCCGGACCTTCGCGACCGCCTTGCCCTTCCCGGTCAGGGCCTTCACCGCGACCCTCTGGTGGAAGGTCTCGCCCGTGCGGGCCGAGAGCGTGCCGGTACCGGCGTCCGCCAGGCGGTCCACCGTGTCGGTGGCGGTGGGCGGCTTGGGTGTGGGCTTGCCCGGCTTCGTCGGATGCGGCTTCGACGGGTCGGGGGACGGGCGGCTGCTGCCGCCGGGCTTGTGGGGGCGGGCGGGCCGGGGGGTGCTGGGGTGCCCGGTGCCACCCTGCTTCGGCCAAGAGCCCGTGCCCGGGCCCGTACCCGAGCCGTCGTCGCTGCGGCGGGTGGGCACCGTGCCCGTGCCGTCCGGGACCGAGTGGGTGCCCTTGCGGTAGTACTCGTACCAGGACAGCACGGTGTTCAGATAGTCCTGCGAGGCGTTGTAGCCGAGGATCGCCGCGTTCATGTCGGCCTGGACCGAGAGGTCACGGTCGGCACGGCACAGGTAGTGACCGGCGGCGAGGGCGGCGTCGTAGATGTTGTTGGGGTCCTTCACCCCGTCGCCGTTGCCGTCGCGGCCCGCCCACGCCCAGGTGGACGGGATGAACTGCATGGGGCCGACGGCACGGTCGTAGGTGGCGTCGCCGTCGTAGGCACCGTGGTCGGTGTCCTTGATGTTCGCGAAGCCGTTGCCGTCCAGGAGCGGGCCGAGGATCTTCGAGTACGTCGTGCCGTTCGCGTCGACCTGGCCGCCGCGGGCCTGGCCCGACTCCACCTTGCCGATCGCGGCGAGCAGTTGCCAGGGCAGATTGCATCCCGGCTTGGACTGCTGGAGTTCCGCGGCCGCCTTCTTGTAGGCGTCCAGGACGGTGGCCGGTATACCGGCCTCCGCGATGCCCACCGGGCCCGGGGGCGTGGGGTCGGCGGTCGGGGACGGAACCGGAGCGGGGCTGTTCAGCGGCGGGAGGTCCGTGTAGTAGCCGCCGTTGCCCGTGGCGGTTCCGTTACCTCCCCCGGCGGCCTCCGCCTCGGGCGTGGTCTGCGCGCCGGTGGTCTGTCTGCCCTGGTCGTCGGTGGTCGCCCCCGGAGCCTGGGACGCGGCCAGCGCCGCGACCGCGGCTGCGGCCACGGCCGTGGTGGCCGCTCCCTTGCGCAGCCTCCTGCCGAAATGCGCCGCCATTGAGTGAACCCCTCCCGTCGAGGACCCTGTGTAGTGGTGCGCCCTCTGTGTGCGACCACGCTCCCCGGCGCGGCGACCAAGTGACCCTACGACAACTTCCGTCGCCCCGGCACCCGTTGGTGCCCGGTTTTCACCAGTTGGTCATGTGCTCGTGGAGCGGGACACGGAAAGGGTGCGGCTCGCCTCACCCGATTCCTGTGTCCCCCATACTGGACGTCTGAGATCGCCGGGTGGTTGTACCCGGTCGCCATCTGCCGAGGGAGCCGCCGTGCCGTTCACCCTCAGCCACGCCGCTGCGGTGCTGCCCGCCGTGCGCGGGGACGGATCCGGGCGCGGGCGCCTGGTGCCCTCGGTCCTCGTCGCCGGCTCCTTCGCGCCCGACATGACCTACTTCGCGGCCAGCGCGGTCTCCGGGGGAATGGACTTCGGGGCCGTCACCCATTCCCTGGCCGGGGTGTTCACGGTGGATGTGCTCATCGCCTGGGCGCTGGTGGGGGCGTGGCTGGTGCTGCGGGAGCCGGTGGTGGCCCTGCTTCCGGCCGCGGTACGGGGCCGGGTGGCGACCCTGGTGCGCTGTGGCGCCCCCCGCCGGAGGGTCTCGTTCCCGCTGCTCGTCCGCTGGTACGTCTCCGCGGCCCTCGGGGCGCTGACCCATGTCGTCTGGGACGCGTTCACCCATTTCGGCCGCTTTGGGATGCGGCTGCTCCCGGTGCTGGGCAGGCCGTTCGGGGGGACGCCGCTGTACACCTATCTCCAGTACGGCAGTTCGGCGGGGGCCGCGGTGATCGTCGCCGGTTTCCTGACGGTGGTCCTGCGGCGGCTGCCCACCGGACTGGAGGCGACATCGAGCCTGCCGCTGCTGTCCTGGGCGGACCGCTGGCTGGCGAGCGCGGTGATCGGCGGCTGCGCGGCCGTGGGCGCGGTGCAGCGGGTGTCCCGCTGGTGGGCCTACTGGGGGACGACCGCACGGCCGTTGGACGCGATCCCTCCGGTGTGCTTCGGGGCGGGAGCCGGTCTCACCGTCGGCCTCGCGGTGTATGTGACCTGGGTCAGGGCGCTGCGCCCGGCCCCCGCCGACCCCGCGGCCCCGCAACCGGAGCCGCGCCGCCCGACAGCCCGCTGACCCCGCCCGGACGGAAGCCCCGCCCCCGCGCGGGTGACGCGCAGGGGCGGGTGACGCCCAGGGGCGAAGGAGGTCCGGGGGCGCAGAGGGTCAGAGGCGCAGGGGGCAGGTCGGCTAGTGGGCCGCCGACTCCCAGTCCGCTCCGTGTCCCACCGACACATCCAGCCGCGCCTTCAGCTTGACCGCGCCCGCCATCTCGCGGCGGACCAGCTCCTCCGCCTTGTGCCACTCGCCGGGGGCGATCTCCAGGACGATTTCGTCGTGGACCTGGAGCAGCATGCGGGAGGCGAGACCGGCCTCGCGCAGCGCCCGGTCCACATGCAGCATGGCGATCTTCACGATGTCCGCGGCGGTGCCCTGGATCGGCGCGTTCAGCGCCATGCGCTCCGCCATCTCCCGGCGCTGGCGGTTGTCGCTGTTCAGGTCCGGGAGGTAGCGGCGGCGGCCGAAGAGGGTCTCGGTGTAACCGGTGGCCCGGGCCTCGTCCACCACCCGCCGCAGATAGTCCCGTACGCCGCCGAAGCGCTCGAAGTACGTCTCCATCAGGGCGCGGGCCTCCGCCGCCTCGATGTTCAGCTGCTGGGAGAGGCCGAAGGCGGACAGACCGTAGGCCAGGCCGTACGACATGGCCTTGATCTTGCGCCGCATCTCCGCGTCCACCGCGTCCCGGCCCACCCCGAACACCTGGGAGGCCACCGTGGTGTGCAGGTCCTCGCCGGAGGTGAACGCCTGGATCAGGCCCTCGTCCTCCGACAGATGCGCCATCACCCGCAGCTCGATCTGGCTGTAGTCGGCCGTCATCAGGGACTCGAAGCCCTCACCCACCACGAAACCGCGGCGGATCGCCCTGCCCTCGTCCGTACGCACCGGGATGTTCTGGAGGTTGGGGTCCGTCGAGGACAGACGGCCGGTCGCGGCGACCGTCTGGTTGAAGGTGGTGTGGATACGGCCGTCCGCGGCCACCGTCTTGATGAGGCCCTCGACGGTCACCCGCAGCTTCGCCTGCTCGCGGTGGCGCAGCATGATCACCGGCAGCTCGTTCTCGGTCTGGCCGGCGAGCCAGGCGAGCGCGTCCGCGTCGGTGGTGTAACCCGTCTTGGTCTTCTTGGTTTTCGGCAGGCCCAGCTCTCCGAAGAGGACCTCCTGGAGCTGCTTGGGCGAGCCCAGGTTGAACTCGTGCCCGGCCGCCGCGTGCGCCTCCTTCACCGCCTGCTGGACGGCGCCCGCGAACAGCTGCTCCATGGCCTCCAGATGGGTGCGGTCGGCCGCGATGCCGTGCCGCTCCATCCGGGCGAGCAGCGTGGAGACGGGAAGCTCCATGTCGCGCAGCAGATCCGCCGCGCCGACCTCCGTCAGCTTCTCCTCGAAGGCCTCGCCGAGGTCGAGGATGGCGCGGGCCTGGATCATCAGTGCCTCGGCCTCGGCGCCCTCGTCGGCGCCGAACGCCAGCTGGCCGTCCGCCGTGGCCGCGGGCGCCAGCTCCCGGCCGAGGTACTCCAGCGACAGCGCGTCCAGCGCGAAGGACCGGCGTCCCGGCTTCACCAGGTACGCGGCGAGCGCCGTGTCCATGGTGACGCCCTCCAGGGACCAGCCGTGCTCGGGGAGGACCCGCATCGCGCCCTTGGCGTTGTGCAGCACCTTGGGCCGGGCCGGGTCGGCGAGCCACTGCGCGAACGCCTTCTCGTCCGTCTCGTCCAGCTGCGCCGGGTCGAACCAGGCCGCGGACCCGTCGGCCGCGGCCAGCGCGACCTCGGCCACCGCACCCGCGCCGAGCCCCCAGGAGTCGACCGTGGCGAGGCCGAGGGGCCGGTTGCTGTGGGCGGCGAGCCACGGCCGCAGCTCGCCCGCGCCCAGCACCGCGCCGTCCAGCTCGACACCGGCCGCGGCGACCGGGGCCGTCACCGTCTCCTCGCCCCCGGGGTCGACGGCGAAGAGCCGTTCACGCAGCGAGGGGTTCCTGATCTCCAGGGTGTCCAGGATCATCGCGACGGCCTTGCGGTCGTACGCGGCCCGCTCCAGGTCGGCGACGCCCTTGGCCAGCTCCACCTGGCGCTCCAGCTCGGTGAGGCGGCGGTTCAGCTTCACCGACTCCAGGTGGTCGCGCAGATTCTGCCCGGCCTTGCCCTTGACCTCGTCGACGCGCTCCACCAGCTCCGCGAACGAGCCGAACTGGTTGATCCACTTCGCGGCCGTCTTCTCGCCGACGCCCGGGATGCCGGGCAGATTGTCCGACGGGTCGCCGCGCAGCGCCGCGAAGTCCGGGTACTGCACCGGCGTCAGCCCGTACTTCTCGAAAACCTTCTCCGGAGTGAAGCGGGTCAGCTCCGAGACACCCTTGGTCGGGTACAGCACCGTGGTGTGCTCGCTGACCAGCTGGAAGGAGTCGCGGTCACCGGTGACGATCAGCACCTCGAAGCCCTCGGCCTCGGCGCGGGTGGCGAGGGTGGCGATCACATCGTCCGCCTCGAAGCCGTCGACCGCGAAGCGCTGGACCCCCATCGCGTCCAGCAGCTCGCCGATCAGCTCGACCTGGCCCTTGAACTCGTCCGGGGTCTTCGACCGGTTCGCCTTGTACTCCGTGAACTCCTCGGAGCGCCAGGTCTTGCGGGAGACGTCGAAGGCCACCGCGAAGTGCGTGGGCGCCTCGTCGCGCAGCGTGTTCGCCAGCATCGACGCGAAGCCGTAGATCGCGTTCGTCGGCTGGCCCGTCGCGGTGGTGAAGTTCTCCGCGGGCAGCGCGAAGAACGCGCGGTAGGCCAGTGAGTGCCCGTCCATGAGCATCAGCCGGGGACGGCCGCCGCCGGAGGTCTTCTCGGTCTTCTTCGATGCTGTTTCTGCCACGTCCCCGATCCTGCCACGCTCCACCGACAGCCGGGTCCGCCGCGGGCCTCGGGGCCCCGGTTCCGGGAGGGGCCCCATCCCTCTCTCCCCGCCCGCACCGGCCTGTGCCGGTCCGCACCCCACCGGGCGGTCCCCTTGTCGGTGGCGCGTGCGAGGATGCGGAGACATACCTCACAGGTCGATGCGAAGGGGAGGACCGTGATGGCAGGCAGGCCGCCCGAGGGGGACCCGGTTCAGGACGCGCCGCAGGTCTCCGAGCCGAAGCACGCGGCGGCGGGGCTCCCGGCCATCGGGCACACCCTGCGCATGGCCCAGCAGCAGATGGGTGTGCGCCGCACCGCGCTCACCCTCCTCCGGGTCAACCAGAAGAAGGGCTTCGACTGCCCGGGCTGCGCCTGGCCGGAGCCGGACCACCGGCACGCGGCGGAGTTCTGCGAGAACGGCGCCAAGGCGGTCGCGGAGGAGGCCACCCTGCGCCGGGTCACCCCCGAGTTCTTCGCCGCGCACCCGGTGGCCGACCTCGCCACCCGCAGCGGGTACTGGCTGGGCCAGCAGGGCCGTCTCACCCACCCCGTGCACCTGCCCGAGGGGGCCGATCACTACGAGCCGGTCACCTGGGAGCGCGCCTTCGACATCATCGCCGAGGAGATCACCGCGCTGGGCTCCCCGGACGAGGCCGTCTTCTACACCTCGGGCCGCACCAGCAACGAGGCCGCCTTCCTCTACCAGCTCTTCGCCCGCGAGCTGGGCACCAACAACCTGCCCGACTGCTCCAACATGTGCCACGAGTCGTCCGGCTCCGCGCTGACCGAGACGATCGGCATCGGCAAGGGCAGCGTCCTCCTCGAAGACCTCTACCAGGCGGACCTGATCATCGTCGCCGGGCAGAACCCCGGCACCAACCACCCCCGCATGCTGTCGGCCCTGGAGCGCGCCAAGGCGAGCGGGGCGAGCGTCATCAGCGTCAACCCGCTCCCCGAAGCGGGCCTGGAGCGCTTCAAGAACCCGCAGACCGCCCGGGGCATGCTCAAGGGCGCCGCGCTGACCGACCTGTTCCTCCAGATCCGCATCGGCGGCGACCAGGCCCTCTTCCGCCTCCTCAACAAGCTCGTCCTGGAGACCGAGGGCGCCGTCGACGAGGACTTCGTCCGCGAACACACCCACGGCTTCGAGGAGTTCGCCGCGGCGGCGCGCGCCGCCGACTGGGACGAGACACTCACCGCGACCGGCCTGACCCGCGCCGAGATCGAGCAGGCGCTGCGGATGGTGCTCGCCTCGAAGCGCACCATCGTCTGCTGGGCCATGGGTCTGACCCAGCACAAGCACGCCGTGCCCACCATCCGCGAGGTCGTCAACTTCCTGCTGCTGCGCGGCAACATCGGCCGCCCCGGCGCGGGCGTGTGCCCGGTGCGCGGCCACTCCAATGTGCAGGGCGACCGCACCATGGGCATCTTCGAGCGGCCCGCGCCCGCCTTCCTGGACGCCCTGGAGAAGGAGTTCGGCTTCGCCCCGCCGCGCGAGCACGGCTATGACGTCGTGAGCGCCATCCGCGCGCTGCGCGACGGCGAGGCGAAGGTCTTCTTCGCGATGGGCGGCAACTTCGTGTCCGCGTCCCCCGACACCGAGGTCACCGAGGCGGCCATGCGCCGGGCCCGGCTCACCGTGCATGTGTCGACCAAGCTGAACCGCTCGCACGTGGTCACCGGGGCGCGCGCCCTGATCCTGCCCACCCTGGGCCGCACCGAGCGCGATCTCCAGGACGGCGGCGAGCAGTTCGTGACCGTCGAGGACTCCATGGGCATGGTGCACGCCTCCCGCGGCCGGCTGGAGCCCGCGAGCCCGCAGCTGCTGTCCGAGCCCGCCATCGTGTGCCGCCTGGCGCGCCGGGTGCTCGGCCAGGACACCAAGGTGCCGTGGGAGGAGTTCGAGCGGGACTACGCGGCCGTCCGCGACCGGATCGCCCGGGTGATCCCCGGCTTCCAGGACTTCAACGCGCGGGTGGCGCACCCCGGCGGCTTCACGCTCCCCCATGCGCCGCGCGACGAGCGCCGCTTCCCCACCGCCACCGGCAAGGCCAACTTCACCGCGGCCCCCGTGGAGTACCCGAGCCTGCCCGAGGGCCGGCTGCTGCTCCAGACCCTGCGCTCGCACGACCAGTACAACACCACGATCTACGGCCTGGACGACCGCTACCGGGGCATCACCAACGGCCGCCGGGTGGTGCTGGTGAACCCGGAGGACGCCCGCGCGCTGGGCGTGGCCGACGGGTCGTACGTGGACCTGGTGAGCGAGTGGAAGGACGGCGTGGAGCGGCGTGCGCCGCGCTTCCGCGTCGTGCACTACCCCACCGCCCGCGGCTGCGCGGCCGCCTACTACCCGGAGACCAACGTCCTGGTCCCGCTGGACGCCACGGCGGACACCAGCAACACCCCCGCCAGCAAGTCGGTCGTGGTGCGGCTGGAACAATCGGCGGCCGACTGAGCGTTTGCTCAGCCGCAGGCGAGTGACCGATCACCGACGAACGGAGCCGTGCCCCATGGGCGAGCAGCACACCGTGAAGTTCCCGCAGGAAGTCGTCGACGAGTACGCCGCGCTCGGCGTCGACCTGCCCGCCCTGTTCTCCGCCGGGCACCTCGGCGACCGTATGGGTGTCCAGATCGTCGAGGCCTCCGCGGAGCGGGTCGTCGGCACGATGCCCGTGGAGGGCAACACCCAGCCGTACGGACTGCTGCACGGGGGCGCTTCGGCCGTGCTCGCCGAGACCCTCGGCTCGGTGGGCTCCATGCTGCACGGCGGCAGCTCCCGGATCGCCGTGGGCGTCGACCTGAACTGCACCCACCACCGCGGAGTGCGCTCCGGCCTGGTCACCGGCGTGGCCACACCCGTGCACCGGGGCCGTTCGACGGCGACGTACGAGATCGTGATCAGTGACGAGGACGGCAAGCGGGTGTGCACGGCGCGGCTGACCTGTCTGCTGCGGGAGGTGCGGCCGGGCGACGGCGAGCACCTCCGTGACGCGGGCTGAGCCGAAGGAACCTGCCCCGCACCGCAGTCGACCCCGGTCCACGGGCGGCCCGTCACCATGTCGTGACGCCGGGCCGCCCGTGGGCCGGGGTCTTCGTATGACGACGGGCCCCGCCCCGGGCCGGGCTGACGGCGCGTGAACTGCGGCTCGCCGCAGCCGCGTTGACGGCCAGCCGCACCCCTCGACGACCGGCTCGGTCCCGCGTTCCCCTTTCCCGCGCAGAGCGGATTCCGCTTTCAAGATCGTGATCACCGTACGAGCGGTCGAATGCGGAAAAGCACCGAGGAACGCCGGATTCCCTTTCCTGAGCGTAACTCTGCGTAATGTGCACGCAAAAGAGCCCCGCTGCCGCACCCCGGTCCACACCCCGCCGATGATCTTTCCCGTACCCCGCACGTCGCCTGTGGCAACCATTCCCCGTCATTACCAAAACAGCCGACACACCTGAACACGGCAAGGCGGGGCCCTGCGGCTTCTCACCATGCGGACAGGGCGAATCGGCTGGAATTCCGCTGTTCCACCCGCCCGGTACCGCTCTGCATTACCCCGCGTCATAACAAGAGCGTCACAGCATCCGTCAGACCCTCCTCGATATTCCCCACCCACGCTTAGAGTCACGGCCAGTCACCGCGCGGTCTGAATGTCACTTCGGCCCAGCGCTCGACTCGGCCACTTCCAGGGGGGAGGGCCGTGTGCCAGGGAAAGGACTGATCGTGCGTCAACGTTCGCTCATTGCCATCACCGCCGCACTGGCGGCGGGTGCACTGACCCTCACCGCCTGCGGCTCGCGCGACAGCGGCAAGAGCTCGGACTCCAAGGACAGCGGCACCACCGTCACCATCGGAGTCGACGCGCCGCTGACCGGTGACCTCTCCGCGCTCGGCCTGGGTATCAAGAACTCGGTCGACCTCGCCGTCAAGACCGCGAACAAGCAGAACTACGTCAAGGGCGTCACCTTCAAGATCGAAGCCCTCGACGACCAGGCGCAGCCCTCCTCGGGCCAGCAGAACGCCACCAAGCTCGTCGCCGACTCCAGCGTCCTCGGCGCCGTCGGCCCGCTCAACTCCTCCGTGGCCGAGTCCATGCAGAAGGTCTTCGACGACGCCAAGCTGGTGCAGGTCTCCCCGGCCAACACCAACCCCGCCCTCACCCAGGGCACCAACTGGCAGACCCAGAAGGCCCGCACCTACAAGTCGTACTTCCGTACCGCGACCACCGACGCCATCCAGGGCCCGTTCGCCGCGCAGTACGTCTACAACGACGCCAAGAAGAAGAAGGTCTTCGTCATCGACGACAAGAAGACCTACGGCGCGGGCCTCGCCGCCACCTTCACCGAGGAGTTCAAGAAGCTCGGCGGCGCCATCGCCGGAACCGAGCACATCAACCCCGACACCAAGGACTTCTCCGCGGTCGCCACCAAGGTCAAGAACTCCGGCGCCGACGTCGTCTACTACGGCGGCGAATACCCGCAGGCCGGGCCGCTCAGCAAGCAGATCAAGGCCGCCGGCGCCCAGATCCCCGTGGTCGGCGGCGACGGCATCTACGACCCGACCTTCATCAAGCTGGGCGGCAGCTCCAGCACCGGCGACCTCGCCACCTCGGTCGGCGCCCCGGTCGAACAGCTGCCCTCCGCCAAGGAGTTCGTGGCCAACTACAAGGCCGGCGGCTACAAGGAGGACTACGCGGCCTACGGCGGCTACTCCTACGACTCCGCCTGGGCCGTCATCGAGGCCGTGAAGAAGGTCGTCGACGACAACGGCGGCAAGCTCCCCTCCGACGCCCGCGCCAAGGTCACCGCCGCCATGCAGAACGTCTCCTTCGACGGTGTGACCGGCAAGGTCTCCTTCGACGAGTTCGGTGACACGACCAACAAGCAGCTCACCGTGTACGCCGTGAAGAACGGTGCCTGGACCCCGGTCAAGTCCGGTACCTACACCGGCTGACCTCCAGCCGCACCACCCACGAGCCGCGCGGGGCGCTGTTCCACTGGCGCCCCGCGCGGACTCGCATCCGGCCACATCCGTCGAACGTCCGAAAGTCTCGGAGGACATGCGGTGAACGAACTGCCGCAGCAGCTGGTCAACGGCCTGCTACTGGGATCCATGTACGGGCTGGTCGCCATCGGCTACACCATGGTCTACGGCATTGTCCAGCTCATCAACTTCGCCCACGGCGAGATCTTCATGACCGGGGCCTTCGGCGCCCTCACGGTCTACGCCTACATCCTGCCCGACGGCACCTCCATGTGGGTCGCCCTGCCACTGATGCTCATCGGCGCCGTCCTCGTCGCCGTCGTCGTGGCCATGGGAGCGGAACGCTTCGCCTACCGGCCCCTGCGCACCGCCCCCCGGCTGGCCCCCCTCATCACGGCCATCGGACTCTCCCTCGCCCTCCAGCAGGCGGTCTGGGCCTGGTACCCCGACGCCAAGTCCGCCCGCACCTTCCCCCAGATCGACGGCGGCCCCTTCCACCTCGGCAGCGTCACCATCCAGACCGGCGACATCTTCCTCATCGCCGCCGCCCCCATCAGCATGGCCGTCCTCGCCTACTTCGTCATGAAGACCCGCACCGGACGCGGCATGCAGGCCACCGCCCAGGACCCCGACACCGCCAAGCTCATGGGCATCGACACCGACCGCATCATCGTGGTCGCCTTCGCCCTCGGCGCGGCCTTCGCCGCCATCGGCGGTGTCGCCTACGGCCTCAAATACGGCCAGATCGACTTCCGCATGGGCTTCATCCTCGGTCTCAAGGCCTTCACCGCGGCCGTCCTCGGAGGCATCGGCAACATCTACGGAGCCATGATCGGCGGCATCGTCCTCGGCGTCGCCGAAACCCTGGCCACCGCCTACATCGCCGACCTGCCCGGCATGGAGAAGTTCGGCAGCCAGTCCTGGGCAGACGTCTGGGCCTTCGTACTCCTCATCCTCGTGCTGCTGTTCAGGCCCCAGGGCCTGCTCGGCGAGCGCGTCGCGGACAGGGCGTGACACCGATGACCACACAGACCACCGCACCCGACACCCCGAGCACCCCCGCCACCGGCACCACGTCCGGACTCATCGGCATCCCGGCACCCCTCGGCCGCGCCCTCGCCACCGCAGGCGGCGCCCTCACCGTCGTCTCCACCTTCCTGTCCTGGACCTGGACCGCCGACTTCCCCGGCGACCTCACCGTCTACGGCTACCCGGGCGGCCTCCAGGTCCTCGTCCTCATCGGCGGCGCCCTCACCACCCTCTTCGCCCTCGCCTCCTACGGCATCAAGGGCCTCGGCTGGCTCGTCCCCGCGGGCGCCGACGCCGCCGTCAAGTTCGCCGCCCTCACCACCTTCGCCACCGCCTGGTACACCGTCCTCGCGATCAGCGACGAACTCGGCGGAATCGTCAACCTCGAACCCGGCGGCTACCTCGTCGCCGTCACCAGCCTCGCCGCCCTGACCGGCGCCCTGGCCCTGCCCTTCGAACGGCCCGAGCCCGACCCGGTCGACCCCGACGACACCTCCTGGGAACACCTCAAGCACCGGGCAGCCCACCAGTGGGCCACCATCAAGGCGTCCTTCGCCTCCGGCACCCCCCGCCCCCTCGGGGCACTGCCCTCCTGGGCCGAAATCCTGATCATCGTCGCCGTCCTCGGCCTCGGCCTGACCGTCTTCACCTACGGCATCGGCACCGAGTACGACGAACTCTTCATCGGCTTCCTCATCACCGCGGGCCTCGGCTTCGCCGCCCTCGCCAAGGCCGGACTCGTCGCCCAGGCGTCCCAGCTCACCGCCCGCCACCAGAACATCACCACCTGCGGCGCGTTCGTCGCGGCGGCCCTCTTCCCCTTCACCCAGACCGACGACCAGTACGCCACCCTCGGCGTCTACATCCTCATCTTCGCCACCGTCGCCCTCGGCCTGAACATCGTCGTCGGCCTCGCCGGACTCCTCGACCTCGGCTACGTCGCCTTCCTCGGCGTCGGCGCCTACGCCGCGTCCCTCGTCTCCGGCTCCCCCAACTCCCCCTTCCACGTCCACTTCCCCTTCTGGGCCGCCGTCCTCATCGGCGCCGCCGCCTCCCTCGTCTTCGGCGTCCTCATCGGCGCCCCCACCCTCCGCCTGCGCGGCGACTACCTCGCCATCGTCACCCTCGGCTTCGGTGAGATCTTCCGCATCACCGCCAACAACCTCGACGGCACCTCAGGACCCGACCTCACCAACGGCTCCAACGGCGTCTCCTCCATCCCCAACCTCGACATCCTCGGCTTCGACTTCGGCGCCCAGCACGACCTCGCCGGATTCACCATCGGCCGCTTCGCCAACTACTTCTTCCTGATGCTGATCATCACCGCCGTCGTCGTGCTCGTCTTCCGGCGCAGCGGCAACTCCCGCATCGGCCGCGCCTGGGTCGCCATCCGCGAGGACGAGACCGCCGCCCTCGCCATGGGCATCAACGGCTTCCGCGTCAAACTCATCGCCTTCGCCGTCGGCGCCTCCCTCGCCGGCCTCGCCGGCACCGTCCAGGCCCACGTCACCTACACCGTCACCCCCGAGCAGTACCTCTTCGCCGGACCCATCCCGCCCAACTCGGCCTTCCTGCTCGCCGCGGTCGTCCTCGGCGGCATGGGCACCATCAGCGGCCCCCTCATCGGCGCCGCACTGCTCTTCCTCATCCCGAACAAACTCCAGTTCCTCGGCGACTACCAGCTGTTCGCCTTCGGCCTCGCCCTCATCCTGCTGATGCGGTTCCGCCCCGAAGGCCTCATCCCCAACCGGCGCCGCCAACTGGAATTCCACGAAGAGGCCGAAGCGCCCGCAGTCCTCGGCAAGACAGGGGCCTGACCACGATGACCACCGACACCACCACCCAGGACACCCCGGGCACCACCGCACCCGGCAAGACCGTCCTCGACGCTCGCGGCGTCACCATGCGCTTCGGCGGACTCACCGCCGTACGCAACGTCGACCTCACCGTCAACAGCGGCGAGATCGTCGGCCTCATCGGCCCCAACGGCGCCGGAAAGACCACCTTCTTCAACTGCCTGACCGGCCTGTACATCCCCACCGAGGGAGAAGTCCGCTACCAGGGCAACGTCCTGCCGCCCAAATCCTTCAAGGTCACCGCCGCCGGCATCGCCCGCACCTTCCAGAACATCCGCCTCTTCTCCAATATGACGGTCCTGGAAAACGTGCTCGTCGGCCGCCACACCCGCACCAAGGAAGGCTTCTGGTCCGCCGTCCTGCGCGGCCCCGGCTTCCACCGCGCCGAAGCCGCCTCCCGCGCACGCGCCATGGAACTCCTGGAGTTCGTCGGCCTCGCCGCCAAGGCCGAACACCTCGCCCGCAACCTCCCCTACGGCGAACAGCGCAAGCTCGAAATCGCCCGCGCCCTCGCCAGCGAACCCGGGCTGCTCCTCCTCGACGAGCCCACCGCCGGAATGAATCCCCAGGAGACCCGGGCCACCGAGGAACTCGTCTTCGCCATCCGCGACAAGGGCATCGCCGTCCTCGTCATCGAGCACGACATGCGCTTCATCTTCAACCTCTGCGATCGCGTCGCCGTCCTCGTCCAGGGCGAAAAACTCATCGAGGGCGACAGCGCGACCGTCCAGGGCGACGAACGCGTCATCGCCGCCTACCTCGGCGAACCCTTCGAGGACGCCCCCGGCGCCGACGAGGTCGCCGAGGTGGAGGCCGCCGAGGCACACGCCGAGACCACGACGGATGCCGATGCCGCGCCCGGCAAGGAGAACGACCGATGACCGCACTGCTCGAAGTCGAGGACCTCCGGGTCGCCTACGGCAAGATCGAAGCCGTCAAGGGCATCTCCTTCACCGTCGACGCCGGCGAGGTCGTCACCCTCATCGGCACCAACGGCGCCGGAAAGACCACCACCCTGCGCACCCTCTCCGGCCTGCTCAAGCCGGTCGGCGGCCAGATCCGCTTCAACGGCAGATCACTCAAGAAGGTCCCCGCCCACCAGATCGTCTCCCTGGGACTCGCCCACTCCCCCGAGGGGCGGCACATCTTCCCCCGGATGAGCATCGAGGACAATCTGCGCCTCGGAGCGTTCCTGCGGAACGACAGACCCGGCATCGAGAAGGACATCCAGCGGGCCTACGACCTCTTCCCCATCCTCGGGGAACGCCGCAAGCAGGCCGCGGGCACCCTCTCCGGCGGAGAACAGCAGATGCTGGCGATGGGCCGCGCCCTGATGTCCCGGCCGAAGCTGCTCATGCTCGACGAACCGTCGATGGGCCTCTCCCCCATCATGATGCAGAAGATCATGGCGACCATCGCCGAGCTGAAGTCCCAGGGCACCACGATCCTCCTGGTCGAGCAGAACGCCCAGGCGGCCCTGTCGCTCGCCGACCACGGCCATGTCATGGAGGTCGGGAACATCGTGCTCTCCGGCACCGGGCAGGACCTGCTGCACGACGAGTCGGTGCGCAAGGCGTACCTCGGCGAGGACTGAACCACGGACGCGGTGCGGCCCGTGACCCCGGTGCCGGGGTCACGGGCCGCCGCATGCCGTACGCGCCGACGGGTCCGCCGGCTCCGTCGGGTCAGCCCTTGGAGGCCTTCTTCTCCCGGGCGTCCTGGATGACGGCCTCGGCCACCTGCTGCATCGACATCCGCCGGTCCATGGAGGTCTTCTGGATCCAGCGGAAGGCGGCGGGCTCGGTCAGCCCGTACTCCGTCTGAAGGACCGACTTCGCCCGGTCCACCAGCTTGCGGGTCTCCAGCCGCAGGGTGAGGTCCGCGACCTCCTTCTCCAGCGTCTTCAGCTCATTGAAGCGCGAGACGGCCATCTCGATCGCCGGAACGACGTCGCTCTTGCTGAACGGCTTCACCAGATACGCCATGGCACCGGCGTCACGCGCACGCTCGACGAGGTCGCGCTGCGAGAAGGCGGTCAGCATCAGCACGGGGGCGATGCGCTCCTCGGCGATCTTCTCGGCCGCCGAGATGCCGTCGAGCTTCGGCATCTTCACATCGAGGATCACCAGGTCGGGCTGGTGCTCCCGAGCCAGCTCCACGGCCTGCTCACCGTCCCCGGCCTCACCGACGACGCTGTAGCCCTCCTCCTCGAGCATCTCTTTGAGATCGAGCCGGATGAGCGCCTCGTCCTCCGCGATGACGACACGGGTCGTCAGCGGGGGCACATGCGACTGGTCGTCGTCGGCAACGGGCTGGGGCGACTCGGGGGCGGTCACTCGGGCTCCTTGTTCCAGGCAGGCAGGTACTGCTCCCAGAAGCCTACCTAGCTACGGTATGGTGGACGGGCAGCGGGTCGGGGTCGACCTTCGATTCGTTGGGCCCCGGTAGCCCAATCGGCAGAGGCGATGCTCTCAAACAGCATTCAGTGTGGGTTCGAGTCCCACCCGGGGCGCTTTTCCTAAGATTCCAAGGTCACGCGCCAGAGGCGGACGTTCCCCTTCTCGTGAATGTCCGCCTTTTTCCGTACCCGGGGACGACCCGTCGCGCAGAGTGAACCCCATGTACGACATGGGCACCCGCAGACAAGCCCTGGCCCTCGTGGCCGAGGGGCGCAGTCTGAACTCCGTCAGCAAGGAGACGGGAATCTCCCGGTACGCGATCCGCTCCTGGCGGACGCGCGGCGAAGCCGACCCGCCCGCGGGCACCCCCTGCCCCCGGTGTCAGGACGTCCCGGGCCCCCCGGAAAACCGTGCGGCGTACGCCTACCTTCTCGGCCTCTATCTCGGCGACGGCTGCATCAGTCCGCACCGCAGGGGCGTTTACTACCTGCGCGTTGTCCTGGACAGGGCCTGGCCGGGCATCATCGACGCGTGCGAGGAGGCGATGCGGGCCGTGCGCCCGTCGAACAGCGTCTGCCGGATCGGGAAGCAGGGCTGTGTGGCGGTCACCAGTTCCAGCAAGCACTGGCCCTGCCTCTTCCCCCAGCACGGCCCCGGCAAGAAGCACGAGCGGCGGATCGTTCTGGAGCCCTGGCAGCAGGAGATCGTCGACGCGCAACCCTGGGAGTTCGTCCGCGGTCTGATCCACTCCGACGGCTGCCGCACCATCAACTGGACCACCCGGATCGTCGGCGGTGAACCCAGGCGCTACGCGTATCCGCGGTACTTCCTCAGCAACCTGTCCCATGACATCGTCGGGCTCTTCACGGACACCCTGGACCGGCTGGGCGTCGAATGGACGCTCGCGAACGCACGCAATGTGTCCGTGGCCCGCAAGGCCTCCGTCGCCCTCCTCGACGCCCATGTCGGGCCCAAGTTCTGACGGCACGCGACCAGGCCCCGCCCCTCTAGCTGGGCCTGTCGTCCTCGCCGATGTGGTGGACCCGGACCATGTTGGTGGAGCCCGACACCCCGGGTGGGGAACCGGCGGTGATCACCACGACGTCGCCCCGGCGGCAGCGGCCGTACTTCAGCAGTAGTTCGTCGACCTGTTCGACCATCGCGTCCGTGGACTCGACATGCGGGCCGAGGAAGGTCTCCGCGCCCCAGGTGAGGTTCAGCTGCGAGCGGGTGGCCGGTTCGGGGGTGAAGGCGAGCAGCGGGATCGGGGAGCGGTAGCGGGAGAGCCGGCGGGCGGTGTCGCCCGACTGGGTGAAGGCGACCAGGAACTTCGCCCCGAGGAAGTCGCCGATCTCGGCGGCGGCCCGGGCGACGGCGCCGCCCTGGGTGCGCGGTTTGCTGTTCTCGGTGAGGGGCGGCAGCCCTTTGGCGAGGATGTCCTCCTCGGCCGCTTCGACGATGCGGGCCATGGTCCGGACCGTCTCGACGGGGTGGTTGCCGACGCTGGTCTCGCCGGAGAGCATCACGGCGTCGGTGCCGTCGATGACGGCGTTGGCGACGTCGGAGGCCTCGGCGCGGGTGGGGCGCGAGTTCTCGATCATCGAGTCGAGCATCTGGGTGGCGACGATGACGGGCTTGGCGTTGCGCTTGGCGAGTTTGATCGCGCGCTTCTGGACGATGGGCACCTGTTCGAGCGGCATTTCGACGCCCAGGTCGCCGCGCGCCACCATGATGCCGTCGAAGGCGGCCACGATCTCGTCGATGTTCTCGACGGCCTGCGGTTTCTCCACTTTGGCGATGACGGGGAGGCGGCGGCCTTCCTCTTCCATGATGCGGTGGACGTCCTTGGCGTCGCGGCCGCTGCGGACGAAGGAGAGGGCGATGACGTCGAAGCCGGTGCGCAGGGCCCAGCGGAGGTCGTCCTCGTCCTTCTTGGCGAGCGCGGGGACGGAGACGGCGACGCCGGGCAGGTTCAGCCCCTTGTGGTCGGAGACCATGCCGCCCTCGACGACGGTGGTGCGGACGCGGGGGCCGTCGACGGCGGTGACCTGGAGGCACACCTTGCCGTCGTCGACGAGGATGCGTTCGCCGGGGGTGACGTCGGCGGCGAGGCCCGCGTAGGTGGTTCCGCAGGTGGTGCGGTCGCCTTCGGCGCCTTCTTCGACGGTGATGGTGAAGGTGTCCCCGCGTTCAAGGAGTACGGGACCTTCGGTGAAGCGGCCGAGTCGGATCTTCGGGCCTTGAAGGTCGGCGAGGATTCCGACGCTGCGGCCGGTCTCCTCGGATGCCTTGCGTACGCGCTGGTAACGCTCTTCGTGTTCGGCGTGGCCGCCGTGGCTGAGGTTGAAGCGGGCGACGTCCATTCCGGCTTCGACCAGTGCCTTGATCTGGTCGTACGAGTCCGTGGCGGGCCCCAATGTACAAACGATCTTCGCTCGGCGCATACGTCGAGCGTATGCCTTACCGGCGGGTAGAGAATTCGTTCGGCGTGACCACTCAACAACGCTTGAGTGAAGCCTTATTGACAAGTGTTGAATTGTGCGGTGGCGCGCTCCGATGAGCATCCCGGAGGGGAAAGGCGGGTGATTCCGTGCCGGATGCGGAGCGTATTCCGGTGGCCAGGGGTGATGCCGGGTGTTTCAGATCCGTGGCGGAGCCGTGGTGAGTCCGAAGGTGGTGAAGGAGGTGCGCCGAGGCAGCGGGTAGGGCTCTTTTCCGGTGAGGGAGTTGAGGATGGTGGCGCTGCGCCAGGCGGCGAGGCCGAGGTCCGGGGTGCCGACGCCATGGGTGTGGAGTTCGGCGTTCTGGACGTAGAGGCATCCGGTGACGGCGGGGTCGAGGACCATGCGGAACTGGTCGTCGATGTGGGGGCGGGCGCTGCTGTCGCGGCGCAGCTGGGGGGCGAGTCCGGCGAGGATGCGGTCCAGGGGGCGCTGGCGGTAGCCGGTGGCGAGGACGACGGCGTGGGTGGTGAGGGCGGAGCGGGTGCTCTGCTGGGTGTGTTCGAGGTGGAGTTCGATCGCTCCGGTGGTGAGGTGTTCGGCGGCGCGGAGGTGGACGCCGGGGGTGAGGACGGCGTCGGGCCAGCCGCCGTGGAGGGTGCGGCGGTACAGCTCGTCGTGGATGGCGGCGCTGGTTCCGGCGTCGATGCCCTTGTGGAGCTGCCATTGGGTGGAGACGAGGCGGTCGCGTACGGGTTCGGCCAGGGCGTGGAAGTAGCGGGTGTAGTCGGGGGTGAAGTGCTCCAGGCCGAGTTTGGAGTACTCCATGGGGGCGAAGGCCCCGGTGCGGGCGAGCCAGTGGATCCGTTCGTGTCCGGGGGGCCGGTGGCGCAGCAGGTCGAGGAAGACTTCGGCGCCCGACTGGCCCGCGCCGACGACGGTGATGTGGTCGGCGGCGAGGATCTGTTCGCGGTGGCGGAGGTAGTCCGCGGCGTGGATGACGGGCATGTCGGGCGCGTCGACGAGGGGGCGGAGCGGTTCGGGGACATGGGGTTCGGTGCCGACGCCGAGGACGATGTTGCGCGCCCGGGTCCGTCCGGTGGCTTCGGGTTCTCTGCCGGGTCCGAGTCGGGTGAAGTCGACGTCGAAGACCTCGTGGTCCGGGTTCCAGCGGACGGCGTCGACCCGGTGTCCGAAGTGGAGTGCGGGGAGGTGTCCTGCGACCCAGCGGCAGTAGGCGTCGTATTCGGCGCGCTGGATGTGGAAGCGCTCGGCGAAGTAGAAGGGGAAGAGGCGGTCGCGGCTTTTGAGGTGGTTGAGGAAGGTCCAGGGGCTGGTGGGGTCGGCGAGGGTCACCAGGTCGGCAAGGAAGGGGACCTGGAGGGTGGCGCCGTCGATGAGGAGGCCGGGGTGCCAGTCGAAGCCGGGGCGTTGTTCGTAGAAGGCGGTGTCGAGTTCGGTGAGGGGGTGGGCGAGGGCGGCGAGGGAGAGGTTGAAGGGGCCGATGCCGATGCCCACGAGGTCGCGGGGGGCCGGGGAGTCGTGGTGTGGGGGGTGGGTCATCGGGAGGTGTTTCCTTCCACCAGGTTCAGGAGCGCGGCCAGGTCGCCCGGCCGGGTGTGCGGGTTGAGGAGGGTGGCCTTGAGCCAGAGGCGGCCGTCGAGCCGGGCGCGGCCGAGGACCGCGCGGCCGTTGTGCAGGAGGGCGCGGCGGACGGCGGCGACGGTGTGGTCGGGGGCTCCGGTGGGCCGGAACAGGACGGTGCTGATGGTGGGCGGCGCGTACAGCTCCAGGGCGGGGTGCGCGGTGATGAGCCGGGCGAGTTCGGCTGCGTGGTCGCAGACGAGGTCGACGAGGGTGCCGAGTCCGGTGCGGCCGAGGGTCTTGAGGGTGACGGCGACTTTGAGGATGTCGGGGCGCCGGGTGGTGCGCAGGGAGCGCCGGAGGAGGTCGGGCAGTCCGGCTTCGGTGTCGTCGTCGGCGTTGAGGTAGTCGGCGCGGTGGCGCAGGGCGCCCAGGTCGTGCGGGTCGTGTACGGCGAGGAGGCCCGCGGCCACGGGCTGCCAGCCGAGTTTGTGCAGGTCGAGGGTGAGGGTGTGGGCGCGGTCCAGGCCGGTGAGCTGGGGGCGGTGGCGGTCGCTGAAGAGGAGTCCGCCGCCGTAGGCGGCGTCGATGTGGAGGCGGGCGCCGTGGGTGGCGCAGAGTGCGGCGATGTCCGGCAGGGGGTCGATGAGTCCGGCGTCGGTGGTGCCCGCGGTGGCGGCCACGAGGACGGGTCCGCGCGGAGGCGGGTCGGTGAGGGCCGCGGCGAGGGCGGCCGGGTCGAGGGTGCCGCGGGGGGTGGGGAGGACCAGGGGTTCGGGCAGGCCGAGGAGCCAGGCGGCGCGGGTGAGGGAGTGGTGGGCGTTGGCTCCGCAGATGAGGTGGACGGGGCCGTGGGTTTCCCGGGCGAGGAGGAGGGCGAGTTGGTTGGCTTCGGTGCCGCCGGTGGTGACCAGGGCGTCGGCCGCACCGGCTTCCCGGGCGAGTGCCCGGGTGACCAGGGCTTCCAGTGCGGATGCCCCGGGAGCCTGGTCCCAGGAGTCGAGTGAGGGGTTGAGGGCGGAGGCGGCGAGGTCGGCCGCGGTGGCGACGGCGAGGGGCGGGCAGTGCAGATGGGCGGCGCAGTGGGGGTCGGCGGGGTCTGCCGCGCCTTCGGCGAAGACGCGGACGAGGGTGTGCAGGGCGCCCGGGTCGCCCTTTTCCGGCAGTACGTCGCCGACGGCATCGCGGACGCGGGCGGCGACCGCGGTGGGGCCTCCGGCGGGCAGCGGGCCGCCGCGCCGTCGTTCTCCGTCGCGGAGGGCGTCGAGGACGGTGGCGAGCAGCGGGGCGAGGGCGTTCGGGCCCTCGGGGCCGGATGCGAGGGGTGGCAGGCTCATGGACGTCCTCCGGGCCCGGGGCGGGGGAATTGGGCCTGTGCGCGCGGGAGTTCGTCCGCCCGTAAGGGACAACGATCCGGCCCGGAGGGGGTATCGCGGTGGACGGGGACACGTCGGGGTGACTGTCTGGGCGGGGCGGGCGGCGAGGGCGGGGGCGTCGGTCCAGTAGCGGTCGACGTAGGCGGTGAGGAGGTCGGCCTGTTCGGGCTGCCAGAAGCCCTGAGCGGTGGCGGTGAACAGGTAGTTGGACAGGTCGGTGCGCTCGTCGGCGGAGAACATGGCGTCCCAGGCACGCTGCTTGGCCCCGGGGTCGGGCAGGGCGGCGCGGCAGCGGGCGGCGCCCTCCTGGCCGGTGGCGCTGGGATCGCGGCGGAGCTCCTCGTCGAGGGCGGCTTCGTCGACGGCGCCGAGGACGGCCAGGCGGCCGAGGATGCGCCAGCGCAGTTCGGGGTCGAGTTCGGGTCCGCCGGGGACGGTGCCGTCGGCGAGCCAGGCGGCGATGGTGTCGGGGTGGGCGGCGGCGTCGATGAGGTGACGTACGGCGATCAGCCGCAGCCCGGGGTGGGTTCCGTCCTCGGTGCGGCGGATGAGGTCGCGGCACAGCCGGGTGAGGGTGGTGAGGGCGGCGGGCCGTTCCTCGGGGGCGAGGTAGCGGTCGGCGATGTGGGCGGAGGCGAAGGCGAGGACGCCTTCGGTGAGGGCGAGGTCGGTCTCGTGCGGGAGGTGCGTGCGGGCGATCTCCAGGTAGTCCCCGGCGGGGAGGCGGCCGTCGCGCACGGCGTCGCGCAGGGCGTTCCAGACGACCGCGCGGCTGAGCGGTTCGGGGAGGGCGGACAGGGCGCTTCGGACGGTGGTGAAGGAGTCGGGGTCGAAGCGGACCTTGGCGTAGGTGAGGTCGCCGTCGTTGAGAAGGACCAGGGCGGGGCGCTTGCCGAGGGGGTGGGGTGCGGTCCGGGGGATGTCCAGTTCGAGGCGTTCACGCAGGACGAGGCCCTGGTCGTCGGCGAGGCTCTGGTCGTAGAGGCCGACGGCGATGCGGTGGGGGCGGCTGCCGTCGCGGTCGACGGTGAGGGAGCAGGTGCCGTCGGCGGCCTGGGTGACGCGGGGGGTGAGGGTGTCGACGCCGGTGGTGCGCAGCCAGGATTCGGCCCAGGCGTGGACGTCGCGTTCGGTCGAGTCGGCGAGGGAGTCGACGAAGTCGGCGAGGGTGGCGTTGCCGAAGCGGTGGCGCCTGAAGTGGGTGTTGATTCCGGCGAGGAAGTCCTTCTCGCCCAGCCAGGCCACGAGTTGCCGCAGTGCGGAGGCGCCCTTGGCGTAGGAGATGCCGTCGAAGTTGAGGAGTGCGGAGGCGGTGTCGTCGACGGCGTCGGGGGCGACGGGGTGGGTGGAGGGGCGCTGGTCGGCGTCGTATCCCCAGGATTTGCGGGCGACGCCGAAGTCGGTCCAGGTGTCGGTGAAGCGGGTCGCTTCGGTGAGGGTCTGGTAACCCATGTACTCGGCGAAGGACTCGTTCAGCCAGATGTCGTCCCACCAGCGGAGGGTGACGAGGTCGCCGAACCACATGTGGGCCATCTCGTGGGCGATGACCATGGCGCGGGTCTGGCGCTGGGTGTCGGTGACGGCGGAGCGGTAGACGAACTCGTCGCGGAAGGTGACGAGTCCGGGGTTCTCCATGGCTCCGGCGTTGAACTCGGGGACGAAGGCCTGGTCGTAGGAGTCGAAGGGGTAGGGCTCCTCGAATTTCTCGTGGTAGCGGTCGAAGCACTGGCGGGTTATGTCGAGGAGTTCGTCCGCGTCGGCGTCGAGGTGGGGGGCGAGCGAGCGGCGGCAGTGCAGGCCGAAGGGCAGTCCGCGGTGCTCGGTGCGTACGGAGTGCCAGGGTCCGGCGGCGACGGCGACGAGGTAGGTGGAGATGAGGGGGGTGGTGGCGGCGCGCCAGAGGCCGTCGCCCTCGTGGCTGGTGATGCCGTTGGCGAGGACGCTCCAGCCGTCGGGGGCCTTGACGGTCAGGTCGAAGACGGCCTTGAGGTCGGGCTGGTCGAAGGCGGCGTAGATGCGCTGGACGTCGTCGAGGAACAGCTGGCTGTAGACGTAGGTCTCGCCGTCGGTGGGGTCGGTGAAGCGGTGCATGCCCTCGCCGGTGTGCGAGTAGCGCATGGTGGTGTCGATGCCGAGTTCGTGCTCGCCGGGGGTGAGGCCCAGGAGCGGCAGCCGGTTGTCGTCGAGGGTCCCGGGGTCGAGGGGCTCTCCGTCCAGTGTGGCGGAGCGCAGTTCGACGGGCTTGAGCTCGACGAAGGTGTCCGTGGCCGTGCCGTCGCCGCGTACCGTGAAGTGGATGGCGGTACGGGAGTCGAAGGTCTCGTCGCCGCGGGTCAGATCGAGTTCGATCGCGTAGCGGTGGACGTCGAGGAGCCGGGCACGGGTCTGCGCTTCGTCGCGCGTCAGTACGGACATGGGGGACATGCTGCCTGATGGCGCCGACAGCGCACAGGGGTGGTCCGGTATGCGCGGTCCGTCCGCTTCCGGTGCGGGGGGGGTGGCCCCCTCGTACGGCCCGGGCGTCGTCGCTTCCGTGTGTGCTGCGCGCACAGGGCGTACCCGGTGCCCCCGTGTGTGCTACGTGCCCGGGGCGTACCCGGGGGTGGTCACTGCCTCGGCGCCTCGGGGGCGGAGGTGGTGTCCTCGGCGATGCGTTCGTGGTGGCGGATGACCTCGGCGATGATGAAGGTGAGCAGCTTCTCCGCGAAGGCCGGGTCGAGTTTGGCGCTTTCGGCGAGCCTGCGGAGCCGGTCGATCTGGGCCGACTCGCGGGCCGGGTCGGCGGGCGGCAGCTGGTGCGCGGCCTTGAGGTGGCCGACCTGCTGGGTGCACTTGAAGCGTTCGGCGAGCATGTGGACGACGGCGGCGTCGATGTTGTCGATGCTGTCGCGCAGCCGGGCGAGTTCGGCCCGGACGGCGGGGTCGACGTGGTCGGCGTCGGTGTTGCGGGTGGTCATGGGCGACCACCCTACGGGCCGCGGGGCCGCTTCCTCATTCCGGTCCGCACTGTGGATCGCCGCCCGGGAGGGCGGGCGCCGCCGGGTGGTGTGCGCGGCACGGCTTCACGGACGGCGTGCGCGCCCCTCCGCCGGGCGGGGAGCGCGCCTACAGTGGAAGCGGAGTCGGCGTCTTCTGGGGGTGCGGACGTGGCGAACGGCGGACCGGTCGAGCACGGCTACCCGCATCTGGACACGGTGCGGGCGGCGGTCACCGCGCTGTACCGGCGGCTCTCCTACGACACCGTCCGGACCTTCGCGACCAGTGTCGCCCCGGCCGACGTGGCGTTCACCGACCAGGACGACCTGCATCTGGGTGCCCAGCGGGTGGCGCACGAGCTGGTGCGCCACTACCGGCTGCCCGAGGCCCGTATGATCATCAGCTTTCGTGAGATGACGCATGCGGCGACCGTCGAACTCACCTCGGGGCCCGAGTACTTCGTGGAGCTGAACGACCGCTTCCGCACCCACCGTGAGGACATCGGGGCGGCCCTGGCCCACGAGGTGATGCATGTGTATCTGCACCGCCTGGACCTGTCCTTCCCGGGGACGCGCGACAACGAGATCCTCACCGACACGGCGGCGGCCTATCTGGGGGCGGGCTGGCTGCTTCTGGACGCCTTCCGCGAGCACGGCGAGGCCTCGCAGAAGCTCGGCTATCTCACCCCGGAGGAGTTCGGCTATGTGGTGGCCAAGCGGGCGCTGCTGTTCGGCGAGGATCCCGCGATCTGGTTCACCAGCCCCCAGGCGTACACCGCGTACACCAAGGGCCTGGCGCTGGCCCGCCGCGACGAGCAGCAGCCCCCGCTGACGGCGGCCGGCTGGGCGGGCCGCCGCCGCTACGCCCGGGACCGCCGCCATGCCCAGGACCACCCCGCGACCGGACCGCACCCGGGCGTTCCCTACTCCTTCACCGGGGCCGGACGCGACCCGCTGGGTGTCTGCTTCCCCTGCCCTACCTGCCACCAGCGGATCAGGGTGCCCGTGCGGGGGCGGGTGCGGGCGCGCTGCGGGCTGTGCCGGACCGTACTGGAGTGCGACACCTGAGGCCCCGGCGGGCGCCCCTCGCGGTGGCGCGGCGCCACCCGAAATCCCCTTGCCCGTGGCCGCCCCGGCACGTGAGGGTCGGGAACATGAGCACGCAGGAACCGCCGGAACTGATCGCGGCGGTGTACGACGAGGACGAGACCGCGGTCCTGCGGCTGCTGCGCGCGGGCGCCGACCCGGAGACGGCGGACGGCGAGGGGGAGACCGCCCTCTACCGGGCGGCGGTGAACGGCGCGGCGGGCATCGTACGGCTGCTGCTTCAGGCCGGGGCCGACCCCGACCGGCTCAGCTCGCGCTCCGACCTGCCCCTGTGCGGGGCCGCCTCCTGGGGGCACACCGAGGCCGTACGGGCGCTGCTGGCGGCCGGGGCCGCGCCGGATCTGGCGGAGGAGTACGGATACCGGGCCCTGACCTGGGCGGTGCGGGGCGGCCACGAAGCGGACCTGAGGGCGCTGCTGGCGGCCGGGGCCGCGCCGGATCTGGCGGAGGAGTACGGATACCGGGCCCTGACCTGGGCGGTGCGGGGCGGCCACGAAGCGGACCTGAGGGCGCTGCTGGCGGCCGGGGCGGACCCGGACCTGCCCGGTCCCGACGGGGCGCCCCCGCTGGTGGCGGCCGCCCGGCGCGGCTCCCCCGGCTGTGTGCGGGCGCTCCTGGAGCACGGGGCGCGGGGCCGCCGCGAGGCCCTGGCCGAGGCACGGCGCCGACTTACGGTGGACATCGAGGCCGACCTCCGCAAGGGCTTGGAGACCGGCACTCCCGGCTGCGCGTACATCACCGACCGCCGGGAGGACGAGCCCGGCACGACGACCGTCGAAGTGACCGTGGTGCACCGCGGTCTGCCCGCTGTCGGCGACAGCGGGCAGACGGGGCACCGGGCGATAGCGGCCCTGCTGGAGGCGGAGACGGAGGCGGGGTAGCGGTTTCTGCGGGGAGGGGTTCGGTTCCTGCGGGGAGCGGTTTCTGCGGGGGCCTCCCGGGGCCGTGTGGTCCGCTCCCCCGTCTCGCGCGGAGGCGCTACCCGCGGCGGCCCTACGCGGGCCCGGCCCCGTACACCGCCCCCGGTGGCTCGGCGCGCGCCAGCAGTCTCCGGGCCGTCTCGCCCGCCTCGGCCGGTGTCCGGCGGGCCCCCGCGTCGGCGGTCGGGCCCCGCCGCCAGCCCTCCATCACACTGATCCGTCCGCCCTCGGCCTCGAAGACACGGCCCGTGACACCGGTGCTCGCGGAAGAGCCGAGCCAGACGACCAGGGGTGAGACATTCTCGGGAGCCATCGCGTCGAAGCCGGTGGCGGGCGCGGTCATCGTCCCGGCGAAGGTGCGCTCGGTCATCCTGGTGCGCGCGGCGGGCGCGAGGGCGTTGACCTGTACGCCGTAGCGGCCGAGTTCCGCCGCCGCGACCAGGGTCAGGGCGAGGATCCCGGCCTTCGCGGCGCTGTAGTTGCCCTGTCCGACCGAACCCAGCAGTCCCGCCCCGCTGCTGGTGTTGACGACCCGGGCGCCGGGCGGCCGCCCCGCCTTCGCCTCGGCCCGCCAGTGCGCCGCCGCGTGCCGCAGCGCGAGGAAGTGGCCCCGGAGATGGACGCGCAGCACGGCGTCCCAGTCGTCCTCGTCGAGGTTGACCAGCATCCGGTCGCGCAGGAAACCGGCGTTGTTGACCAGGGTGTCGAGCCGTCCGTAGCGCTCCAGGGCGGTGGCGACCAGGGACCGCGCCCCGGCTGCGGTCGCGATGTCGCCGTGGTGCGCGACCGCGTCGCCACCGGCCGCGCGGATCTCCTCGGCCACCTGTTCGGCCGGGCTGCCCGCGCCGGGTGCCCCGTCGAGGCCGACCCCGAGGTCGTTGACGACGACCCGCGCGCTCTCGGCGGCGAACGCATGGGCGTGCGCACGGCCCAGCCCGCGGCCCGCCCCGGTGACGACCACCACCCGCCCGTCAGCGATGCCCGTCATGCCGTCCCCCTCTCCGTCCCGTCGACCGTCCGCTCGATCGGCCTGTCGATCGGCCTGTTGACCGTCTCGGCCGTCCCGTTGGCCGTCGCGGCCGTCCCGTTGACCGTCGCGGCGTCGAGGAACAGGGGCCGCTCCCCTCCCCCGTGGACCAGCAGGCTCGCGCCGGTGATGTAGGCGGCCGACTCCGAGGCGAGGAAGACGGCGGCCTCGCCGATGTCGGACGGTTCGGCGAGCCGTCCGAGCGGGACCGTTCTGGAGACGGCCGCGATGCCGTGGTCGTCGCCGTAGTGGAGGCGGGACAGCTCGGTGCGGACCATGCCCGCGACCAGTGTGTTGACCCGCACGTCCGGTGCCCATTCCACTGCCATGGAGCGGGCCAGGCTCTCCAGCCCCGCCTTGGCGGCGCCGTAGGCGGCGGTGCCGGGTGACGGGCGGCTTCCGCTGACGCTGCCGATCATGACGATCGACCCCCGAGTGCGTCTGAGGTGGGGGTGGGCGGCGAGGGAGACGGTCAGCGGTGCGAGGAGGTTGAGTTCGACGACCCGTGCGTGCCGTTCGGGACCGGCGTCGGCGAGGAGCCGGTAGGGGGCACCGCCCGCGTTGTTGACCAGGACGTCCAGGCGGGGCAGCGCCGCGAAGAAGTGCCGTACGGCGTCCGGGTCGCGCACGTCCAGTGGGGCGAACCGCACGCCCGGCAGAGGTGTTTCGGGTGGTCGGCGGGCGCAGGCCAGCACCTCGGCACCGGCCGCGGCGAACGCCAGGGCGATGCCCGCCCCGACGCCGCGGGTGCCTCCGGTCACCAGGGCGGTCCGGCCGCGCAGGCGCTCGGCGGCCGCGCCCTTCGAGTTGTCCACAGGGCCTCCCGGCGGGATGCGATGACTGCTAGCTTCGAGGCACCTAACAAATGTTTGGTGGAAAGGTAGCTGATGTTCCCATGGGTGTCTCCACCTCGTGCCCGGAAAAGGGGGTCGCCGTTGTCACGGTCGACTTCCCGCCGGTCAACGCACTCCCGGTGAGCGGCTGGTTCTCCCTGGCGGACGCGGTGCGGTCGGCGGGCCGCGACCGGGGGGTCCGCTGTGTGGTGCTGGCGGCGGAGGGCCGCGGTTTCAACGCGGGTGTGGACATCAAGGAGATACGGGCGGGGGGTGGCCGGGCGCTGATCGGGGCCAACCGCGGATGCGCCGAGGCGTTCGCGGCGGTGTACGAGTGCGAGGTGCCGGTCGTCGCGGCGGTGCAGGGGTTCTGCCTGGGCGGCGGGATAGGCCTGGCGGGCAATGCGGACGCCGTCGTGGCGAGTGAGGACGCCGTGTTCGGGCTGCCCGAGCTGGAGCGCGGTGCGCTGGGCGCGGCCACGCATCTGGCCCGGCTGGTGCCCCCGCATCTGATGCGGACGCTGTACTACACCTCGCGTACGGCGACGGCGGCCGAGCTGCGGGCGCACGGTTCGGTGTGGCGGGTGGTGCCGGCGGACGGTCTGCGCCCGGCCGCGCTGGAGCTGGCCCGGGAGATCGCCGCCAAGGACGGCGAGTTGCTGCGGCTGGCCAAGGAGGCGATCAACGGCATCGACCCGGTCGATGTGCGCCGCAGCTACCGCTTCGAGCAGGGCTTCACCTTTGAGGCGCAGACCGGGGGCGTCGCCGACCGGGTCCGGAACACCTTCGGAGGGGAGGCACACGGATGAGGGACAAGACGATGACCGCGGACGAGGCCGTCTCCCGGCTGGAGAGCGGGATGACCCTGGGCATCGGCGGCTGGGGCTCGCGCCGAAAGCCGATGGCCCTGGTGCGGGCGCTGCTGCGGTCCCGGATCACCGATCTCACGGTGGTCTCCTGCGGCGGCCCGGACATCGGGATGCTCGCGGCCGCGGGACGGATCCGGAGACTGGTCGCCGCGTTCGTGACGCTGGACTCCGTGCCGCTGGAGCCGCATTACCGCGCGGCGCGCGAGGGGGGCGCGCTGGAGCTGGCGGAGGTCGACGAGGCGATGTTCCTGTGGGGGCTGCGCGCGGCGGCGAACCGGCTGCCGTTCCTGCCGGTGCGGGCGGGCGTTGGCTCCGATGTGCTGCGGGCCAACCCGGGCCTGCGGACGGTCACTTCGCCGTACGGGGAGGGGTGGTCGCTCTTCGGTGGGCGGGCGGGAGCCGCGCCGGGGCGTCCGGAGGCCGCCGGGGGCGGGACCCAAGGTGCGGGTGCGGCGCCTCCGGGTGCGGCGCCTCCGGGTCTGGGCGAGGGAGCGGGCGCGGGGCGGCCAGGTGGGGGCGAAGGCACGGAGGGTGTGGACGCGGGGCGGCCAGGTGGGGGCGAAGGCACGGAGGGTGTGGACGCGGGACAAACAAACGGCGTCGAGGAGTTCGTCGCGATGCCCGCGCTGCGGCTGGACGCTGCCCTGGTCCATGTCAACCGGGCGGACCGGCAGGGCAACGGCCAGTATCTGGGGCCGGATCCCTACTTCGACGACCTGTTCTGCGAGGCGGCCGACGCGGCCTATGTCTCGTGCGAGCGGATCGTGGACACGGCGGAGCTGACCGGGGCTGCGGCGCCGCAGACGCTGCTGCTCCAGCGGCACACCGTGACCGGAGTGGTCGAGGCCCCGCACGGCGCGCACTTCACGTCCTGCGCGCCGGACCACGAACGGGACGAGGCGTTCCAGCGGCACTACGCGACCACGCCCTGGGCCGAGTTCGCCGACCGGTTCCTCACCGGTGACGAGCACGCCTACCGGTCGGCCGTGCGGGACTGGCACCGGGAGCGGTCATGAGCCATGTCACCCGTGCCGAGTACTGCGTGATCGCCTGCTCCGAGACCTGGCGCGGTGCGGGCGAGATCCTCGCGAGCCCCATGGGCGCCGTCCCCTCCTTCGGGGCGCGCCTCGCCCGGCTCACCTTCGCGCCGGACCTGCTGCTCACCGACGGCGAGGCGATGCTGGTGGACGCGGACGGGACGGTGGAGGGCTGGCTGCCGTACCGCAGGCATCTGGAGCTGGTCACCGGCGGGCGGCGGCTGGTGATGATGGGTGCCAGCCAGATCGACCGCTTCGGCAACCAGAACATCTCGTGCATCGGCGACTGGGCAAGGCCCCGGCGGCAGTTGCTGGGGGTGCGAGGGGCGCCGGTCAACACGCTGAACCATCCGACCGCCTACTGGATACCGCGGCACTCGCGGCGGGTGTTCGTCGAGCGGGTCGACATGGTTTGCGGGGTGGGGTACGACCGTGCGGCGCGGCATCCCGGGGCGGCCCGCTTCCACGGCATCCCGCGGGTGGTGTCCGACCTGGGCGTCCTCGACTTCGCCACCCCGGACCGCTCGATGCGGCTGGCCTCCCTCCACCCGGGGGTGACGCTGGCGGAGGTGCGGGCGGCGACCGGTTTCGAGCTGGCGGTGCCGGACCGGGTGCCCCGCACCCGGGAGCCGGTGCCGGAGGAACTTCGGCTGATCCGGGAGGTGATCGATCCGTCGGGGGCGCGGGAGCGGGAGGTCCCGGATCGTCCCGCCGGGGACGGAGGGCGCTGATGGACACGGCGTTCACCCGGCTCGTCGGGGTGCGGCATCCGGTGGTGCAGACGGGGATGGGGTGGGTGGCGGGGCCCCGTCTGGTCTCCGCCGTGGCGAACGCGGGGGCGTTGGGCATCCTGGCCTCCGCGACCATGACGACCGGCCGACTGCGGGAGGCGATACGGGAGGTGCGGGCGCGGACCCGGGCGCCGTTCGGGGTGAATCTGCGCGCGGACGCCGGGGACGCGGGCGAGCGGGTGCGGATCCTGGTCGAGGAGGGCGTGCGGATCGCGTCGTTCGCGCTGGCGCCGTCCCGTGAGCTGATCGCCGAGCTGAAGGCGGCGGGGGTGGTCGTGATCCCGTCAGTGGGGGCGCGGCGGCATGCGGAGAAGGTGGCCGCCTGGGGCGCGGACGCGGTCGTCGTCCAGGGCGGCGAGGGCGGCGGCCACACCGGGGAGGTGGCGACGACCGTGCTGCTGCCGCAGGTGGTGGACGCCGTGGACATCCCGGTGGTGGCGGCGGGCGGGTTCCATGACGGGCGGGGGCTGGTCGCGGCCCTGGCGTACGGGGCGGCGGGGGTCGCGATGGGCACGCGGTTCCTGCTGACCTCGGAGTCGACGGTGCCGGACGCGGTCAAGGCGCGCTATCTGGCGGCGGGGGTGCGGGACATCACGGTGACCAGGGCCGTGGACGGGCTTCCGCACCGTATGCTCCGCACCCCGTTCGTCGACGCGCTGGAGCGCGCCGGCCGGGCCCGGGCGCTGGTGCACGCGGTGCGCCGGGCCGCGGGCTTCCGGAGGCTGTCCGGACTGACCTGGCCGGAGATGGTCCGCGACGGTCTCGCCCTCGGGCACGGCAGGGATCTGTCCTGGAGTCAGGTGCTGCTGGCCGCGAACACTCCGATGCTGCTCAGGGCGGCGATGGTGGACGGGCGCACGGACCTCGGGGTGATGGCGTCCGGGCAGGTCGCCGGGGTCATCGACGACCTGCCGTCGTGCGCGGAGCTGGTGGACCGGATCATGGGGGAGGCGGAGGAGATACGTTCGTCGCTGGCGCGGCTCGGGAGTGCCGGCTCCTGAGGCCGGGTGCCAACGGCGCCGGTCCCAGGGGCGGCCGCGCCCTGCCGCTCAGAGGCGTTCGATGATGGTCACGTTGGCCTGGCCTCCGCCCTCGCACATGGTCTGGAGGCCGAAGCGGGTGCCGGTGCGCTCCAGTTCGTGGAGCAGGGTGGTCATCAGCCGGGCGCCGGTGGCGCCCAGCGGGTGGCCGAGGGCGATCGCGCCGCCGTTGGCGTTGACCTTCCCGGGATCGGCTCCGGTCTCCTTGAGCCAGGCGAGGACGACCGGGGCGAAGGCCTCGTTGATCTCGACGAGGTCGATGTCGTCGATGGTGAGGCCGGTCTTCTTGAGGGCGTGGGCGGTGGCGGGGATCGGTGCGGTCAGCATCCGGATCGGGTCCTCCCCGCGGACCGAGAGATGGTGGATCCGGGCGCGCGGGGTGAGGCCGTGGTCCCGGACCGCCTGTTCGGAGGCGAGCAGCAGGGCCGCGGCGCCGTCGGAGACCTGTGAGGAGCAGGCGGCGGTGACGGTGCCGCCGTCCAGGACCGGTGCCAGCTGGGCCATCCGCTCCAGCGAGGTGTCCCGGCGCGGCCCCTCGTCGACGGTGACGTCCCCGTGGGCGACGGTCTCCCGCGCGAAGCGGCCCTCGTCGATCGCGCGGATCGCCCTGCGGTGCGAGCGCAGCGCGTACTCCTCCTGGTCGCGGCGGCTGATGCCCCATTTCGCGGCGATCAGTTCGGCGCCGTGGAACTGGTTGACGGGCCGGTCGCCGTAGCGGGCGCGCCATCCCTCGCTGCCCGCGAAGGGCCCCTGGGTGAGGCCCAGGGGTTCGGCGGCCTGGCGGGAGGCGAAGGCGATGGGGATCTGCGACATGTTCTGGACGCCGCCCGCGACCACCAGGTCCTGGGTGCCGGACAGCACGGCCTGCGCCGCGAAGTGCACGGCCTGCTGGGAGGATCCGCACTGCCGGTCGACGGTCACGCCGGGTACTTCCTCGGGCAGTCCGGCCGCGAGCCAGCTGGTGCGGGCGATGTCCCCGGCCTGCGGTCCGACCGTGTCCAGGCAGCCGAACACCACGTCGTCCACGGCGGCCGGGTCCACGCCGGAACGGGTCATCAGGGCTTTGAGCACATGGGCGCCCAGATCGGCGGGGTGGACCGTGCTCAGTCCTCCCCGGCGCCGTCCGACGGGCGTGCGGACCGCTTCGACGACATAGGCCTCGGCCATGGTCAACTCCCTGGCGGTGGACGGTTGGCAGTTACGGTTCGGTGCGTACGGCGATCCCGTCGAGGACCATCGACAGGTACTGCCGGGCGATCTCCTCCGGGCTGTGCCGGCCGCCGGGCCGGTACCAGGAGGCGGCGACCCACACGGTGTCGCGGACGAAGCGGTAGGTGAGCCGGATGTCGAGGTCGGCGCGGAAGACCCGGGCGGCGACGCCGCGCTCCAGGGTCGACAGCCATGCCTTCTCGAATCTGCGCTGTGACTCGGCGAGGAACGCGAAGCGTTCCTGGGCGGCGAGCTGCCGGGACTCCTTCTGGTAGATGGCGACGGCGGCGCGGTGCCGGTCGATCTCCCGGAAGGACTCGGTGACCAGCGCCTCCAGGGTTTCGCGGGGGCCGAGTTCGGACTCCAGGACGGTGTCGTAGCCGCCCCACAGCTCGTCGAGGAAGGAGCGCAGGATCTCCTCCAGCATCGATTCCTTGGAGTCGAAGTGGTAGTAGAGGCTGCCCGCGAGCATTCCGGCGTGGTCCGCGATGGTGCGGACGGTGGTGGCGTTGTAGCCCTGTTCGGCGAAGACCTCGGCGGCGGTGTCGAGGAGTTCGCGGCGGCGTGCGGGGGCGGCGGTCACCTGGGGCTTCTTCTTGGTCGGCACGGGTCCATTGTGGTCCCGGGAGCGCTGGTCCACGGCACGCCTCCGGTACGGCCCTAGGGGTGCTGGCTGCTGACGGCGACGACCTCGCCGGTCATGTAGGAGGAGTAGCCGGAGGCCAAGAAGACGATCACATTGGCCACCTCCCCGGGCTCGGCGGGCCGTCCGTAGGCCTCCCGGGCGGTCAGTTCCCGCAGCAGCGCGGGCGTGGTGGTCTTCGCCAGGTGGGGGTGCAGGGCGAGGCTGGGCGCGACGGCGTTGACCCGCACCCCGTAGGCGGCGGCCTCGATCGCGGCGCAGCGGGTCAGGGCCATCACGCCCGCCTTCGCGGCCGCGTAGTGGGCCTGTCCGGCCTGGGCGCGCCAGCCGAGCACGGAGGCGTTGTTGACGATCACGCCGCCGCCGGTCTCCCGCATCGAGCGCAGGGCGGCGCGGGTGCAGCGGAAGGTGCCGTTCAGCGTGACGTCGAGCACCGTGGACCACTGCTCGTCGGTCATGTCGGCGAGTGCGGCGGTGCCGCCGAGGCCCGCGTTGTTGACGACGATGTCCAGCCGCCCGTGCAGCCGGGCGGCCGTCTCGAAGAGGGCCTCCACCTGGGGCTGGTCGGTGACGTCGCAGCGGGCCGCGGCCACCGCCCCGCCGAACTCCCGGCTCAGCAAGGCCTCGTGGTCCGCGAGTCTGCGCGGATGGGCGTCGCTGATCAGCACGCGGGCGCCCTCCTCCAGGAAGCGCCGCGCGGTGGCGCCTCCGATGCCCGTCCCGGCCGCCGCGGTGATGACGGCGGTGCGGCCCGTGAGCAGCCCGTGGCCGGGCACGTGACCCGGACTCTCGACGCCTGTCATAGCCACACGCTAACCTACCAAACACTTGTTAGGGAAGCCGTCGCCGAAGGGTGCCGCCCATGGACCTCACCCCCTCGCCCGCCGACGCGGCCTTCCGCGCCGAAGCCCGGTCCTGGCTGGCCGTGCATGTGCCCCGGGTGCCGCTGCCCTCCCTGGAGACCGAGGAGGGTTTCGCGGCCCACCGCGCCTGGGAGGCGGAACTCGCCGCGGACCGCTGGTCGGTGGTGTCCTGGCCGTCCCGGTACGGCGGACGGGACTGCGGGCCGGTGCGCAGCCTCGTCTTCGAGGAGGAGTACTACGCGGCGCGCGCCCCGGGCCGCGTCGGGCAGAACGGCATCGGGCTGCTGGCGCCGACCCTGTTCGCGTACGGCACACAGGAGCAGCGGGCCCGGGTGCTGGTGCCGATGGCCGCGGGCGAGGTGGTCTGGGCGCAGGCGTGGTCGGAGCCCGAGGCCGGTTCCGACTTGGCGGCCCTGCGGTCCAGGGCCGTGCGCACGCGGGGCGGCTGGCTGCTGTGCGGGCAGAAGACCTGGTCGTCGCGGGCGGCCTTCGCGGACCGCGCCTTCGGGCTGTTCCGCTGCGATCCGGACACCCCGCAGCCGCACCAGGGCCTGGTGTACGTCATGTTCGACCTGCGCGCGCCCGGGGTCACGGTCCGGCCCATCGGCCGGCTGGACGGCAGACCGGCCTTCGCCGAACTCTTCCTGGACGAGGTGTTCGTGCCCGACGAGGACGTGATCGGCGAGCCGGGCCAGGGCTGGCGGATAGCGATGTCGGCGACGGCCGACGAGCGCGGGCTCACCCTGCGGTCCCCCGGCCGCTATCTGGCCGCCGCCGACCGGCTGCTCCGGCTCTGGCGGGAGTGCGGAAGCCCCGCCTCGGCGGCCGACCGGGTGGCCGACGCCCTGATCGGCGCCCGTGCGTACCAGCTGTCCGCCCGGGCGACGGCCGCCCGGCTGCTGGCGGGCGAGAGGGTCGGTCCCGAGGCGAGTCTCACCAAGGTCTTCTGGTCGGAGTACGACATCGCGCTGCACGAGACGGCGCTCGATCTGCTGGCCGAGGAGGGGGAACGGGCAGACACCGACTGGTCCGAGGGCTATGTCTTCTCCCTGGCGGGCCCGCTCTACGCGGGCACCAACGAGATCCAGCGCGACATCATCGCCGAGCGCCTGCTCGGCCTGCCGAAGGGCCGCCGCTGATGCGCTTTCCGCTCACCGCCGAGCAGCGCGCCTTCGCCCGCTCGCTGGACGCCCTGCTGACGGCCGCCGACACCCCCTCGGTGATCCGGGCCTGGGGCGCGGGCGACCGGCGCGCGGGCCGGGCGCTGTGGTCGGAGATCGCCGGGGCCGGGGTCTTCGCGCTGGCGGTTCCCGAGGCGTACGAGGGGGTCGGCCCGCTGCCGCCGGACCTGGCCGTGGCCTGTGTGGAGCTGGGGCGGCACGCGGTGCCGGGTCCGTTGGCGGAGACGGTGCTCGCGGCGGTCCTGCTGGCGGGGCATCCCGAGCGGGCGGCGCGGCTGCTGCCGCCGCTGGTCGCGGGGAAGACCATGGTCACGGTGGGCGGGGCGTACGCCGTGGACGGTGACGCGGCGGATGTGGTGCTGTCCCTTGGGGACGGGCGGGTGCGGCTGGCGCCCGGCTGCCGCCCCGAGGTGCGGCCCTCACTGGATCCCGCCCGTCGGCTCGCCGTCCCGCTGCCCGGCGGGGAGGTGCTGTGCCCCGCCGTCCCGCCGGGTGCCCTCGACTGGGCCCGGCTGGCCACGGCCGCTCAGGCGCTGGGCGTGGGGCTCGCTCTGCTGGACCGGACCGTCTCCTACGCCGGGCAGCGGGTCCAGTTCGGAGTGCCCGTCGGCTCCTTCCAGGCGGTCAAGCACCGGCTGGCGGACACCGCGGTCGCCCTGGAGTTCGCGGAGCCGCTGGTCTTCGGCGCCGCGCTGTCGATGGCCCCGGCGGACATCGCCGCGGCGAAGGTCGCGGCGTGCGAGGCGGCGTACGGAGCCGCCCGGACCGCGCTCCAGGTGCACGGCGCGATCGGGTACACCGCCGAGTACGACCTGTCGCTGTGGCTGACCAGGGCCCGTGCGCTGCGCGGTGCGTGGGGCACCCCGGCGCAGTGCCGGGCCGCCGTGCTCGCCGGGCGGGAGCAGGACCTCTGATGCTCAGACCACGATGCCCCGGGCCCGGGCCGCCGCCAGCCACTGCGGGAAGCCGCCCACCAGCCGGTCGTACAGCTCGGCGTCGGGCACCGCCCGCGGGTCCCGCCCCGCATGGAAGAAGCCCGCGCTGTCGACGACCCGCTGATCCGGCACCGGCAGCTCGTCCAGCCTGCGCAGAAAGTCGAACTGCCTGCTGTCCGGGTCGCCGAACCCGACGAACTGCCAGTACAGCGGCAGCGCGGCGGCCTTGCAGAGATGGCGCTCCGCGGCGAACCTGCCGCTGGGGCCGCCGTCGGTCTGGAAGACCACCAGCGCGGGGCCCCGGGCGCCGCTGTCCAGGTAGTGGTCGATGACGGCGTCCATCGCGTGGTGGTAGGCGGTCCTGCCCATGTGCCCGAGACCGGCCGCGATCCGTTCGATCCGCCCCCGGTGGTCGGCGAGGGAGATACCGGCGAGGGCGTCGACGTCCGTGGAGAAGAAGACGCCGAAGTTATCCAGATGGCGTATGGGCGGTGACTCCGGTCTTGGGCTGACCTCGGCCTCAGCCGCTCCGCGCTCTACCGGAACTCCGCAAACACCGCGCAGGCACCGCCGTCGAACCCATCGGGCAGGAAGGCTGAACCGGGCCGACAGTTCACGTCTGTCCTTGCTGGCCGCACAAGCTGCGCCGGAAGCGGCGGTCCAGGGAGACTCGGCGTGTGGGATTCCGGGCCTGTGTCGTGAAGGAGTTGGGGCACTTCGTCGGGGGCAGGCGCCACGGCGCGACGGTGGTCTCCCGGGGACACAGAAGTACTCCCTATGGTGGTGAAGCGCTCCCGGTACCACCTGGTGGCGGGGGGAGTTTTCCGGTTGCGTTTCCTTAAGGCGCTTTAGCGCGGGCCGAACGCCTTGGAATCTTGCCGCGCCGTCCTCCCCGAGTCTCTGCCCTCTTTCGTGCGGATGGCGCCTCACCGACCCGCCACCCACAGCAGAGGTGCATGATGAGCAACTCGATAGCCCCGGCCGTGGAACGACCGAGCCTGACCGCCGTATCGCCGACGGCCGCGGTCGTGCGGGCGGTGTCCACGATTCCGGTGGGGGCCAAGCCGCTGGGGGTAGCGACGGATCCCCTGGGGCTGCATGCGTATGTGGCCAACAGTGGCTCTGGCACAGTCAGCGTGCTGGACGTCGGAGAACTGACCGTTTCCACCGCGCTGGGTCCCTACAACACCCCTACGGCGTTGGCGGTGAGCCCGGACAGCACCTTGGTCTATGCGACGGACAGCACCGCGAACGCTGTCCGTACCGGACAAAAGGCCGTGCTCGCGGTCATCGACACGATCGCCGTGGGGAACAATCCCAACGGGCTTGCCGTGAACCCCAGCGGCATCCGCCTCTATGTCACCAATCAGGACTCGGCCACTCTCAGCGTGATCGACACGCTCACCAGCGCCATCCTGACGACGATCCCGGTCGGCTCCCAGCCCACCGGCGTCGCGGTCGACGTCACCGGGCTGGAGGTGTACGTAGCGAACACCGCCGACAACACCCTCAGCGTGATCACCACCCCCAACACCGTGGTAGCGACCATCGGCGGCCTGTCCGCCCCGCTCGGGGTGGCGGTCTCCCGCGACACCCGGCACGTCTACGTGACCAACAGCACAGCGAACACCGTCAGCGTCATCGACACCGCCACCAGGACGATCACCGCCACCATCGCGGTGGGCACCACCCCCTGGGGAGTGGCGAGCAGCTCCGACAACCGCTGGGTGTATGTGGCCAACCACGGATCCGACACCGTCAGCGTCATCGACGCCACCACCAACACGGTTACTGACACCATCACGGTCGGACACCAGCCCGCCGGGATTGCGGTCACCCCCAACAACCTCGACGTCTACGTGGCCAACAACGGTGCGAACACCGTCAGCATCATCCAGACCCTCAACGAGATGGCTCCCACCCTGGGGCCCCAGCAGGGTGGGACGAAGGTGACGATCACCGGCACCGGTCTCGCCGGCGCCACCTCGGTGAAATTCAACGCCGTCGCCGCCCCCATCCTCGCCAGCACAGCCAACCGGATCGTTGTGGCGACCCCGCCCGGCGTCGGTACCGCACAGGTCACCGTCACCACCCCGGGAGGCACCAGCAACCCCAAGCCCTTCACCTACTACCCCAGCGGCAGCGCCTCCTCCCTCACCCCCGCCGCCGGCCCGACGGTCGGCCGCAACACCGTCACCATCGACGGCTCGAAACTTGCCACCGCCAACGCGGTGCTGTTCGGCACCCTGCTGGCCCCACCCCTGATCGTCTCCGACCAGCAGATCACCGCAGCCGTCCCACCCGCCACCGGTCCCGGTGTCGTACCCGTCACCGTCACCACCGCCGGCGGCCTCGCCACCAAAACACTCACCTACACCTACGTCGACCCACCGGCGCTCACCGGCCTGAGCACCACCACCGGAAGCCAATTCGGCGGCAACGTCACCGACCTCACCGGCCGGAACCTGGGAACCGCCACCTACGTCACCTTCAACGGCGTCAACGCCCTGTTCAGCACCGGATCCGACAACACCCTGGCCGCCGTGGTCCCCCCCAGCCCCACCACCGGCACCGTGGACGTCACCGTCACCACCGCCGGCGGCACCAGCACCCTGCCCGGCGCCTACACCTACATCTGACGGCGAGTGCGGAAGACCTGGCCGCCCGGCCCGACGCCAAGCAACGGGCTGCCCTGGAAGGGCTGCTGGTCATCGCGAGTTGCTTCCCTGTGCCGGATACCGCCCTCGTCGACTACCACCCACTGCACACTCCCGTCAGCGGACACAGCACGCTCCGCCCGGTAGTGACGGGGCAGCACATCTGCTGTAACCAACGTGCCTTAACACCCCCGGATATCATGTAGGCAAGTAGAGATCCACCCTACTTACCTCACATAACTCACGACTTCTGGTTGCCCAAGATAAACCGGGACACTTCCGTGGTCGTCGAGGTGCGCGGACAGCCCGAGCACCCGCTCGGCGAGCGCCTGCACACTGCCGTCCCGGTAGTAGGGGCGCATGGATCCGGAGTGGTCCACCACCAGGTAGACGGCGGCCCGCTGGCCGTCCAGCCCGTGCTTGACCAGGGAGACCCCGGCGGTCCGGTACAGACCGGCCAGTCCGGGAGCGGTCTCCTCGACCTTGCTCAGACTGATCGCGGCCATGCGGGCTCCCTGGTCGAGATGTGCGACGGCGCCCGCCCCAGTCCGGTCGGGGACGTGGGGGACGGGCGCCGTCTGTGTTCCGTACGCCTTTGTACGGGACGCTTTGGGTGACCCTGGGGGTCAGTTGTGCACCGGTCAGACCGCCAGGGCGCGGTCCGTCGGACGGATGGGAGCCGGCAGGTCGCTGGCACCCGTGAGGTAACGGTCGACACCGTGGGCGGCCGAGCGGCCCTCGGCGATCGCCCAGACGATCAGGGACTGGCCGCGGCCGGCGTCACCCGCCACGAACACTCCCGGCACGTTGGTGTGGAAGTCGGCGTCGCGGGCGATGTTACCTCGTTCGTCGAGGTCCAGGCCGAACTGGTCGACCAGCCCGTTCTCCCGGTCGGTGCCGGTGAAGCCCATGGCGAGGGTGACCAGCTGCGCCGGGATCCGCCGCTCGGTGCCCGGCTTCTGGACCGGACGGCCGTCGGTGAACTCGATCTCGGCCAGGTGCAGCCACTGCACATTGCCGTCCTCGTCGCCCTCGAAGTGGGTGGTGGAGACCGAGTAGACGCGGTCGCCGCCCTCCTCGTGGGCCGAGGTGACCTTGTAGAGGATCGGGAAGGTCGGCCAGGGCTGGTTGGCGGGGTGCCGCTCGTCGTTCGGGCGGGGCATGATCTCCAGCTGGGTGACGGAGGCCGCGCCCTGGCGGTGGGCGGTGCCCACGCAGTCCGCGCCGGTGTCACCGCCGCCGATCACGACGACGTGCTTGCCCTCGGCGGAGATCGGGGGGCTGACGTAGTCGCCCTCCTGCACCTTGTTGGACAGGGGCAGGTACTCCATGGCCTGGTGGACGCCCTTGAGTTCGCGTCCGGGGACCGGCAGGTCGCGTGCGGTGGTCGCGCCCGCGGCGATCACCACGGCGTCGTACCGCTTGCGCAGATCCGTCGCCCTGAGGTCGCGGCCGACCTCAACGCCGGTACGGAAGCGGGTGCCCTCCGCGCGCATCTGCTCGATACGGCGGTTGATGTGCCGCTTCTCCATCTTGAACTCGGGGATGCCGTAGCGCAGCAGGCCGCCGACGCGGTCCGCCCGCTCGTAGACCGCGACCGTGTGACCGGCGCGGGTGAGCTGCTGGGCGGCGGCGAGGCCCGCCGGGCCCGAGCCGATGACCGCGACCGTCTTGCCGGACAGGCGCTCGGGGGCCTGCGGCCGGACGGTGCCGTCCTCCCACGCCTTGTCGATGATCGAGACCTCGACGTTCTTGATGGTGACCGGGGCCTGGTTGATGCCGAGCACACACGCCGACTCGCACGGGGCGGGGCACAGGCGGCCCGTGAACTCGGGGAAGTTGTTGGTGGCGTGCAGCCGCTCGTAGGCCCCGGCCCAGTCCTCGCGGTAGGCGTAGTCGTTCCACTCGGGGATCAGGTTGCCGAGCGGACAGCCGTTGTGGCAGAAGGGGATCCCGCAGTCCATGCAGCGGCTGGCCTGCTTGCTGATGATCGGCAGCAGCGAGCCGGGGACGTAGACCTCGTTCCAGTCCTTGACGCGCTCGCCCACCGGGCGGGACTCGGCGACCTCGCGGCCGTGCGTCAGGAAGCCCTTGGGATCAGCCATGGGTCGCCGCCTCCATCATCTTCTCGGTGATCTCGGTCTCGGTGAGACCGGCTCGCTCGGCGGCGTCCTTGGCGGCGAGCACTGCCTTGTAGGTGCTGGGGATGATCTTGCTGAAGCGGGCCGCGGCCGTGTCCCAGTCGGCGAGCAGCTTCTCGGCGACCGTGGAGCCGGTCTCCTCGGCGTGGCGGCGCACCACGTCGTGCAGCCACTGCCGGTCGGTGTCGTCCAGGGCCTCGACGGCCCCCTGGTTCCCGGCGTTGACGTGGTCGGGGTCCAGGTCGATGACGTAGGCGACACCGCCCGACATACCGGCGGCGAAGTTGCGGCCGGTCTCACCGAGCACGACCGCGTGGCCGCCGGTCATGTACTCGCAGCCGTGGTCGCCCACGCCCTCGGAGACCACCAGCGCACCGGAGTTGCGGACGCAGAACCGCTCGCCGGTGCGGCCGCGCAGGAACAGCTCGCCGCCGGTGGCGCCGTAGGCGAGGGTGTTGCCCGCGATGGTGGAGTACTCGGCGAGGTGCTCGGCCGCGCGGTCGGGGCGGACGACGACCCGGCCGCCGGACAGGCCCTTGCCGACGTAGTCGTTGGCGTCGCCCTCCAGCCGCAGGGTGATGCCGCGCGGCAGGAACGCGCCGAAGGACTGGCCCGCGGAGCCGGTGAAGGTGATGTCGATGGTGTCGTCGGGCAGGCCCGCGCCGCCGAACTTCTTCGTCACCTCGTGGCCGAGCATGGTGCCGACCGTGCGGTTGATGTTGCGGATCGCGACCTGGGCGCGCACCGGCTGGGCCTCGGCCTGCGAGTTCGCGGAGAGGGCGTCGGCGGCGAGCTTGATCAGCTCGTTGTCGAGCGCCTTCTCCAGGCCGTGGTCCTGGGCGACGACCTGGTGGCGCACCGCGCCCTCGGGCAGCTCGGGCACGTGGAACAGCGGTTCCAGGTCCAGGCCCTGCGCCTTCCAGTGGTCGACCGCGCGGGTCACGTCGAGGGCCTCGGCGTGGCCGACGGCCTCGTCGATGGAGCGGAAGCCCAGCTCCGCGAGGAGTTCGCGGACCTCCTCGGCGATGAAGCGGAAGAAGTTGACGATGTACTCGGCCTTGCCGGTGAAGCGGTCGCGCAGCACCGGGTTCTGGGTGGCGATGCCGACCGGGCAGGTGTCCAGGTGGCAGACGCGCATCATGATGCAGCCGGAGACCACCAGCGGCGCGGTCGCGAAGCCGAACTCCTCGGCGCCCAGCAGGGCGGCGATGACGACGTCCCGGCCGGTCTTCAGCTGGCCGTCGGTCTGCACGACGATGCGGTCGCGCAGGCCGTTGAGCAGCAGGGTCTGCTGGGTCTCGGCGAGGCCCAGCTCCCAGGGGCCGCCCGCGTGCTTGAGCGAGGTGAGCGGGGAGGCGCCCGTGCCGCCGTCGTGGCCGGAGATCAGGACGACGTCCGCGTGCGCCTTGGACACGCCCGCGGCGACCGTGCCGACGCCGACCTCGGAGACCAGCTTCACATGGATGCGGGCGCCCGGGTTGGCGTTCTTGAGGTCGTGGATCAGCTGGGCCAGGTCCTCGATGGAGTAGATGTCGTGGTGCGGCGGCGGGGAGATCAGGCCGACGCCGGGGGTGGAGTGCCGGGTCTTGGCCACCCAGGGGTAGACCTTGTGGCCGGGCAGCTGGCCGCCCTCGCCGGGCTTGGCGCCCTGGGCCATCTTGATCTGGATGTCGTCCGCGTTGACAAGGTACTCGGAGGTCACGCCGAAGCGGCCGGAGGCCACCTGCTTGATCGCCGAGCGGCGGGCCGGGTCGTAGAGGCGCTCGGGGTCCTCGCCGCCCTCACCGGTGTTGGACTTGGCGCCCAGCTGGTTCATGGCGATGGCCAGCGTCTCGTGCGCCTCCTGGGAGATGGAGCCGTACGACATGGCGCCGGTGGAGAAGCGCTTGACGATCTCGGAGACGGGCTCGACCTCGTCCAGGGGGATCGACGGGCGGCCGCTCTTGAAGCCGAACAGGCCGCGCAGCGTCATCAGGCGCTCGGACTGCTCGTTCACCCGGTCCGTGTACTTCTTGAAGATGTCGTACCGGGCGGTGCGGGTGGAGTGCTGGAGGCGGAAGACCGTCTCCGGGTCGAACAGGTGGGGCTCGCCCTCGCGGCGCCACTGGTACTCGCCACCGATCTCCAGGGCGCGGTGCGCGGGGGCGATGCCGGAGGCGGGGTAGGCCTTGGCGTGGCGGGCGGCGACCTCGCGGGCGACGACGTCGATGCCAACACCGCCGATCTTGGTGGCGGTGCCGTTGAAGTACTCGTCGACGAAGCCCTGGTCCAGGCCGACGCCCTCGAAGACCTGGGCGCCGCGGTAGGAGGCGACGGTCGAGATGCCCATCTTGGACATGACCTTCAGGACGCCCTTGCCGAGGGCGTAGATCAGGTTGCGGATGGCGTCCTCGGCCTCGACACCCGGCAGGAACGTTCCCGCCCGGACCAGGTCCTCCACGGACTCCATCGCCAGGTAGGGGTTGACGGCCGCGGCGCCGTAGCCGATGAGCAGGGCGACATGGTGGACCTCGCGGACGTCGCCGGCCTCGACCAGGAGGCCCACATGGGTGCGCTCCTTGGTGCGGATGAGGTGGTGGTGGACGGCCGCGGTGAGCAGCAGCGAGGGGATCGGCGCGTGCTCGGCGTCGGAGTGGCGGTCGGACAGCACGATCAGCCGGGCGCCGTTGTCGATGGCGGCGTCGGCCTCGGCGCAGATCTCGCGGATCCGGGCGGCGAGGGACTCGCCGCCGCCGGAGACCCGGTAGAGGCCGGAGAGGGTGGCCGCCTTCATGCCCGGCATGTCGCCGTCGGCGTTGATGTGGATGAGCTTGGCCAGCTCGTCGTTGTCGATCACCGGGAAGGGCAGCAGCACACTGCGGCAGGAGGCCGCGGTGGGCTCCAGCAGATTGCCCTCGGGGCCCAGCGAGGAGCGCAGCGAGGTGACCAGTTCCTCGCGGATCGCGTCCAGCGGCGGGTTGGTGACCTGGGCGAACAGCTGGGTGAAGTAGTCGAAGAGCAGCCGGGGGCGCTCGGACAGCGCGGCGATCGGCGAGTCGGTGCCCATGGAGCCGATCGGCTCGGCGCCGGACCTGGCCATGGGGGCGAGGAGGACGCGCAGTTCCTCCTCGGTGTAGCCGAAGGTCTGCTGGCGGCGGGTGACCGAGGCGTGGGTGTGGACGATGTGCTCGCGCTCGGGCAGGTCGCCGAGTTCGATCTCGCCCGCCTCCAGCCACTCCAGGTAGGGCTGCTCGGCGGCCAGGCCGGCCTTGATCTCGTCGTCCTCAATGATGCGGTGCTCGGCGGTGTCGACGAGGAACATCCGGCCGGGCTGGAGGCGGCCCTTGCGGACGACCTTGGCGGGGTCGATGTCCAGGACGCCGACCTCGGAGCCAAGGACGACGAGGCCGTCGTCGGTGACCCAGTAGCGGCCCGGGCGCAGACCGTTGCGGTCGAGCACCGCGCCGACCTGGGTGCCGTCGGTGAAGGTGACGCAGGCGGGGCCGTCCCAGGGCTCCATCATCGTGGAGTGGTACTGGTAGAAGGCGCGCCGGGCCGGGTCCATGGAGTCGTGGTTCTCCCACGCCTCCGGGATCATCATCAGCACGGAGTGCGGCAGCGAGCGGCCGCCGAGGTGCAGGAGTTCGAGCACCTCGTCGAAGGAGGCGGAGTCGGAGGCGTCCGGCGTACAGATCGGGAAGATCCGCTCCAGCCGCTCCTGGGGGCCGAAGAGGTCGGAGAGCAGCTGCGACTCGCGGGCACGCATCCAGTTGCGGTTGCCCTTGACCGTGTTGATCTCGCCGTTGTGGGCGACGAAGCGGTACGGGTGGGCGAGCGGCCAGCTCGGGAAGGTGTTGGTGGAGAAGCGCGAGTGGACCAGGGCGATGGCCGAGGCGAAGCGGCGGTCGGAGAGGTCCGGGAAGAAGGGCTCCAGCTGGCCGGTGGTCAGCATGCCCTTGTACACAATCGTGCGCGCGGACAGCGACGGGAAGTAGACACCGGCCTCGCGCTCGGCGCGCTTGCGCAGCACGAAGGCCGTGCGGTCCAGGTCGATGCCCCGGCTGGCGCCGTCGCTCACGAAGAGCTGGCGGAAGACCGGCATGGTGGAGCGGGCGGTGGCACCGAGCAGCTCGGGCGCGACGGGGACCTCGCGCCAGCCGAGGACGGTGAGACCTTCCTCGGCGGCGATCGTCTCGATCTGTGAGACGGCCTCGGCGGTCGTCGCCTCGGGCAGGAAGGCGATGCCCACGGCATAGCCGCCCGCCTCGGGCAGTGCGAATCCGGCCACCTCGCGGAAGAAGCCGTCGGGCACCTGGGAGAGGATGCCGGCCCCGTCTCCGGAGTCGGGCTCGGAGCCCGTGGCGCCGCGGTGCTCCAGGTTGCGCAGAACCGTGAGCGCCTGCTCGACCAGCGCATGGCTCGCCTCGCCGGTGAGGGTGGCCACAAAGCCGACGCCGCAGGCGTCGTGCTCATTGCGGGGGTCGTACATACCCTGCGCAGCAGGGCGAGCATCCATGAACGACCAGTTCCGGCCGTTCGTGGAATGCTGGGACGGCTGGCGCGGCGTACGCATCGGCTCTCCCGTCGTCGTCAAGTGGCATGTGCGGTGCCGAGGGACGACGTTGGCCCTCTGCGTCGGGTGCAAAATTTCGTGCAGGTTACATGATGGAGTGGATCTCGGAAAGTGGATAGCCCATTCCAGCATGCGGACATCGGGAGTGCGGCACGGGTTTCCCGCACGGTGACGGAAGCCTGGGGGGCGCGAGCGGACAGATCGGTGTCCGTCGGGCCGGGAGGCGGGCGTCGTCGCCCGCCGGCGGTGTGGTGGCGCAGGCTTCATTGCCCGCGGCGCTTACGGCTCATGCCCTGTGGTCAGGCACTCGAAACCGTGACGTAACGACTACTTATGCGATCCCTCGCATACATAGCGCGTTCTCTATCCTACGGCGGTCCCGAACAGGCTGCCCAGGGCGTACGTCACACCCGCCGCGGCGCCGCCGAGCACCAGCTGCCGCAGTCCGCTGTACCACCAGCTGCGTGCCGTCACCCGGGCCACGACCGCACCGCAGGCGAAGAGCCCGAACAGGGCGAGCAGCACCGCGGGCCACAGGGAGTGGGCGCCGAGCAGATACGGCAGCACGGGCAGCAGCGCGCCGAGCGCGAAGGAGCCGAAGCTCGACACGGCCGCCACCAGCGGGGAGGGCAGGTCGCCGGGGTCGACGCCGAGCTCCTCGCGGGCATGTATCTCCAGCGCCTGCTCCGGGTCGCGGGAGAGCTGCCGGGCGACCTCCCGCGCGAGTGCGGGCTCGACTCCCCGGCTCTCGTAGAGCGCCGCCAACTCCCGCTGCTCGTCGTCGGGATGCTTGTGCAGCTCGCGGCGCTCGACGTCCAGCTCGGCCTGGACCAGCTCACGCTGGGAGGCGACGGAGGTGTACTCGCCCGCCGCCATGGAGAAGGCCCCGGCGGCCAGGCCCGCGAGGCCGGTGATGATGATGGTCTGCTGGCCGACGGCCCCACCGGCGACACCGGTCATCAGGGCCAGGTTGGACACCAGTCCGTCCATGGCACCGAAGACCGCCGGCCGCAGCCAGCCGCCGTTGACATCGCGGTGGGTGTGGTTGTCCCGGTGCGCCTCGTGCAGCGTCGCCTCGGTCTCGATGATGGCCATGCCCTGGTCCCCCAAGCAGCTTGTTTGGACTGTTTCCACTTTTCGACAACGCCAAAACTACGCCGTTCCTGACCGCGCCGCCAGCAAGGAAAGGCTGCGCTAACCTGCGCCTTTGGCACTGAGTGCTCATCCATGCACGGCTGTCGGACGGGTGATGCTGAGGCCGGTGAGGCTCGCCGCGAGGGCCCCGGTGGCACAGATCCGCAAAGCGGTCGGCGCCGCGGACCGGGGACGGGGCGCCCAGAGAGAAGAGGCTCCCTATGGCTTCCATCGCCTGCCCTCCCCCGGCCCCGGCCCCCGGAGCGATGTCCGCCCTGCGGGACCGGGCGCGCGGCGCGCTGCTGGGGCTCGCCGTCGGGGACGCGCTGGGCGCCCCCGCCGAGAATCTGAAGCCGTCCGAGATCCGCGCCCGCTGGGGGCGCATCACGGGATACGTCACCGAGCGGCCCTGCGGCACGGACGACACCGAGTACGCGATCTTCTCGGGGCTGCTGCTGGCCCGCCACGGTTCCGCGCTCACCGTGGCGCATGTGGAGGCGGCCTGGCACCGGTGGATCGCGGACCGGGACGAGGGCCCCTTCCGCGGGGCGGGCTTCAGCGAGCGGGGCACGCTGGAGAACCTCCGCCGGGGCCTCGCGGCGCCCGTCTCCGCACAGCACCGGCACGCCTGGAGCGACGGCCTGGCCATGCGGGCGGCACCCTTCGGCGTCTTCGCCGCGGGCCGCCCCGTGGAAGCGGCCCGGCTGGTGGCCGTCGACGGCTCGGTGAGCCATGAGGGAGAGGGCATCTACGGCGGTCAGGCGGTCGCCGCCGGGGTGGCGGCGGCGATGGCGGGGGCGCCGACGGCCGCCGTGGTGGCCTCGGCCCTCGCGGTGGTCCCGGACGACTCCTGGACGGCCCGCTCCCTGCGGCGCGCGGTCGCGGCGGCCCACGGGGGCGCCCGCGCGGTCCGCTCCGCGGTGGTGATCGGCGGCTACCCCTGGACGGACCTCGCCCCCGAGGCGGTGGCGCTGGCCTTCGGCGCGTACGCGGCGGCGGACGGCGACTTCAGGGAGTCGGTGCTCACCGCGGTGAACATGGGCCGCGACGCCGACACCACCGCGGCGGTCGCGGGCGCGCTGGCGGGCGCGGCCCGCGGCCTCTCGGCGATCCCGGCCGACTGGGCGGCGGCGATCGGCCCGGTCCGCGGCCGCTGCCTGCCCTCCATGGCGGGTCACCACGTACTGGAGGTGGCCGACCTCCTGACTCCGGAGACCGCCTCCCGGCACACCCCCGCCATGACTCCCCGGGCGCAGCTCGCGGCCCCGCCCCTGCCTGCGGAAACCGGCCGACGGGGGCAGCCCGCCGGTACCGGTGCCATGCGGCCGCACACGGCCGACGGGACGGCGCGACCGGCCGCGGAAGCCGGGCCCGCCGGAACCGCTGTCGCGGCCCCCGGCAGAGGCGCCGCCCCCGGGGGCGAGCCGCCGCGGCGCGGCGGACCTCCGCTCCGGGACGCCCGGACGCAGCCCGATCCCTCGGCCTACGCGGAGGCGGCGTATGTGGCCGCGGTGGACGAGGACGAGGTGGAGTCGTGAGCGCGCCCGCCGGGCCCTGCCCACGCGCCGGGAACGAGGGCGCACGCGCAGGTGAGGCCGTACGCAAAGTACGGGACGGCGTGGCCGTACGGGACGGCGTGGCCGTACGCAAAGGCTCAGACGGAGGCGAACGCAAGGCCGAACGCGAAGGCGCGGAAGGATGCGAGCGGGAGGCCGTGCGCAAAGGCACGGACGGAGACCACGTCGTGGCCGTACGCAAAGACGTGGCCGTGCGCGAAGGTACGGCCTCCCGGCGGATCGAAGGGCTCCTGCTCGGGCTTGCCGCCGGGGATGCCGCCGGGTGGCCGGCGGCCCGGCACCGGGCCGCCCGGATGCCCGAGTGGACCCGGCGGCTCACCCGTGAGCTGGACAGCTTCGCCGAGCAGAACGCGACCACCACCCTGCCCGTGCCGATCGCGCTCAATCAGCCGCCGGAGCCGCTGCGGCTGGGGCCCTCGGACGACGCCGAGTGGGCGGCGTTCGCGGCGGAGGCGGTACTGCGGGCCGGGGACGGCAGCGCGCTCGGCGACCTCGACCGGCCGCGCAGAATGCGCGCGGCCCTCGATCTGTCCTGGAACACCCTCGCCGCCGAGGTCGCCGCGGCGGCCGACCGCGCGCCCGAGGCGGAGTCGGCGGTCCTGCCGCTGCGCGCCCGTATCTCCGTGCGGGCGGGCCTCGGCAATCTGGCCACCGGTCTGCGCCCGCCCGCCACCGGCCACGACAATCCGCACTACTTCGACGACGCGGCCTGCGTACGGGCCTGTGTGCTGGCGGTGGCGCACCCGGGAGAGCCGCGGCTCGCCGCCGAACTGGCGGAGTTCGACGCCCGTTACACCCAGGACGGCGACGGGGTGCACGGGGCGCGCGCCATGGCCGCGGCCCTCTCGCTCGCCCTGTCCGGGGAACCGGTGGGGCGGTGTGTCGCGGCCGCGCTGGCCGAACTCCCCGAGGGCACTGAGATCGGCCGCAACGCCCGGCACGCGCTGGCGCTGGCCCGGGAGGGCGACGGCGCCTTCTCCGTCGTACCCCTGCTCGAACACCAGATCGTCGACCATGTCTACAGCTACGGTGTGGCGGCCGCGGAGACCGTCCCCGTCGCACTCGCCCTGGCGGCCGCGGCCCGCGGCCGGATCGCCGAGGCCGTGCCCGCCGCCGCCTGCCTGTCGCGGGTCGCCGACTCCGCACCGGCCCTGGCGGGCGCGCTGACCGGGGCGATCGACGGCGGCGGGGCGATCCCGGCCGCCTGGCGCGACGCCTGCCGCACCCTGTCCGGCTGTGCGCTGCCACGGCTCGGCGGCACCGACCTCGTACACCTCGCCGAACTCCTGGAGACCACGGAACTGACCGCTCCAGGTGGATGATTCGGGACATGACGCCCACTTCTGACGAGACGCCCCCTCTCGACGAACGCATCACCGGCGCCCTGGTCGGCGCCGCCGTCGGCGACGCCCTCGGCGGCCCGGTCGAGGGCTACTCCCCCGCGCAGATCGTCGAGCGGCACGGCGGCCGGGTGCACGGAATCGTCGGACCCTGGCACGGCGACGCCTGGCGGACCGCCCGCCCCCTGGCCCCGTACCACAAGGGCGACGGCCATGTCACCGACGACACCTTGATGACGCATGCGCTGGTGCGGGTGTACGCGGCGGTCCGCGACCACCTCGACGCCTACGCGGTCGCCGACCACCTGGTCCCGGACCTGATGACCAACCCGCGCTGGATCCCGGAGCTGGAGGCGGAGACCGTCCCCCTGCGACGGCTCTTCCTGGCGGAGAAGTGGCTGGTGAGCAGGGTGCACTACGGCCATGTCGACCCGCGCGAGGCGGGCAGCGGCAATATCGTCAACTGCGGTGCGGCGATGTACATGGCACCGGTGGGCCTGGTCAACGCGGCCAATCCGGCGGGGGCGTACGCCGAGGCGCTGGACGTGGCGGGCGCGCACCAGTCGTCGTACGGCAGGGAGGCGGCCGGGGTGTTCGCCGCGGCGGTGGCGGCGGCGTGCACACCGGGCGCGACCGCCGACTCGGTCGTGGGCGCGTGTCTGTCGCTGGCGAAGGACGGTACGCGCGCCGCCATCGAGGCGGTCTGCGACACGGCGTCCCGCCATGCGGACTTCGAGTCCGCGCTGCGTCCGCTGCGGGAGGCGGTGGCCCCCTACGACACGGTCGGACCGGACTACCGCACCCCGTCGCTGGGCGCCCGCCGCCCCTCCCGGCTGCACGCCATCGAGGAACTCCCGGTGGCGCTGGGCATGGTGGTGGTGGCGCGCGGCGACTACCGGCACGCGGTGCTCGGTTCGGTCAACTACGGCCGGGACTGTGACTCCATCGCGACGATGGCGGGCGCCATCACGGGCGCGCTGGGCTCGGAGGTGCCGTCCTACTGGGCGAAGGAGGTCGCGGAGGCCAGCCGTCTGGATCTGCACGCCCCGGCGCGGGCGCTGACGGAGGTCGCCCGGGAGATCTTCGCCCGGGACGTGCACCGCCGCCGGGCCCATGAGGCGGCGTTCGCCGGGATGGAGGGCCCGAGATGCTCCGACTGACCTGGGTCCAGTCGGAGGACCTCCTCGGCCATGAGCTGCGCCAGTCGGCGCACGAGGGGCGCGAGACGGCGGCCGTGGCGGCGCGCTGGCACCGGGCGGGCGGCCCCGAGGCCCCGGCGCGCGCGGGCGCCTCCGCGGGCCCGGTATCCCCGTATCTGCGGATGCTGGCCGAGGACCTGCTCGACGAACTGGCCGATCTGCCCAGCCCGTCCGCGGACCGCGAGCCAACCTGTCTGGAGCGCATCAAGGCCCTGTGCCCCGACTGGCCGGACCGGGCCCAGGGCGCCGCGGTCCCGGCCGAGGCCCGCTACGAGGCCGCCTGGCTCGGCCGGGCCATCGGCTGCCTGCTGGGCAAGCCCGTGGAGAAGCTCCCGCTGGACGGCATCCGCGCACTCGCCCGCGCCACGGACAACTGGCCGCTGCACACCTGGTTCACGGCTCGCGGGGTACCGGCCGACCTCGCCGGGCGCCACCCCTGGAACCGCCGCTCCGCGGGGAACTCCCTCGCCGAGAACATCGACGGCATGCCCGAGGACGACGACCTCGACTACCCGCTTCTGAATCTGCTGCTCCTCGCCCGCCACGGCAAGGACTTCACCACCGACGACGTGGCCCGGCTCTGGCTCGGTGAACTGCCCGCGGGACGCACCTTCACCGCCGAACGCGTCGCCTACCGCAATCTGCTCGGCGGGATCGAGCCCCCGCGCACGGCCCGCCACCGCAACCCCTTCCGCGAGTGGATCGGCGCCCTGATCCGTGCGGACGTCCACGGCTGGACCAGCCCGGGCGACCCGGCCGCCGCGGCCGGGCGGGCCCACCGCGACGCCGTGCTCACCCACACCGCGAACGGTGTCTACGCGGCCATGTTCACCGCCGCCGCGCTCGCCGAGGCGGCCACCGGCACCCCCGATGTCCACCACTGTCTGCGCACCGGACTCACCGTGGTCCCGCCCGGCTCGCGGCTGGCCCGCGCCGTCCGGCACGCGATCCAACTCGCGTGCCGTACGCGGGACTTCGATGCCGTGGTGGACGAACTCCACGCCGTGCACCGGATGTACCACTGGGTCCACGCCGTCCCCAACACCGCCCTGATCGCGGCGGCCCTCACCCACGCCGACGGCGACTTCACCGGCTCCGTGTGCCGTGCGGTGTCCGGGGGCTGGGACACGGATTCCAACGGCGCCACCGCGGGCAGCCTCGCGGGGCTGCTGGCCGGACGCCCGGCGGCGCTGCCCGAGCGCTGGCGGGCCCCGCTCAAGAACCGGCTGACCACCTCCGTCGGCGACTTCAACGGCATCGGCTTCGACGCCCTGGCCCACCTCACCCACCGGGAAGCCCACCGCTCATGACCGCGCCCCTCACCGGCCTCCGCGTCCTCGATCTCGCGACCCTCTTCGCCGGTCCCCTCGCCGCCACCCTCCTCGGCGACTTCGGCGCCGAGGTCGTCAAGGTCGAGCACCCGACCCGTCCGGACCCCTCGCGCGGCCACGGCCCGGCGAAGGACGGGGTGGGCCTGTGGTGGAAGCTGCTGGGCCGCAACAAGCGCACCATGACCCTGGATCTGTCCCGGCCCGGCGGGCGGACGACCCTGCTGCGGCTGGCCGCCACCGCGGATGTGGTGATCGAGAACTTCCGCCCGGGCACGCTGGAGAAGTGGGGCCTGGGCTGGGAGGAACTGTCGGCAGCCAACCCCCGGCTGGTCCTCGCCCGGGTCACCGCCTTCGGCCAGTACGGGCCCTGCGCCCACCGGCCCGGCTTCGGCACGCTCGCGGAGGCGCTGAGCGGCTTCGCGGCCATCACCGGGGAGCCGGACGCCCCGCCCACGCTGCCGCCGTTCGGACTGGCGGACTCCATCGCGGCCCTGACGACGGCCTACGCGGTGCTGACCGCCCTCGCGGGCCGGGACCGCACCGGCCGGGGGCAGGTCGTGGACCTGGCAATCATCGAGCCGATCCTCACCGTCCTCGGACCGCAGCCGATCTGGTACGACCAGCTGGGCCATGTCCAGGGGCGCACCGGCAACCGCTCCCAGAACAACGCCCCGCGCAACACCTATCGCACCGCGGACGGCGGCTGGGTCGCCGTCTCGACCTCCGCGCAGTCCGTCGCCGAGCGGGTGATGCGCCTGGTGGGCCGGCCCGAGGTGATCGAGGAGCCGTGGTTCGCGACCGGGGAGGGCCGGGCTCGGCACGCGGAGGTGCTGGACGAGGCGGTCGGCGGGTGGATCGCCCGCCATGGCCGCGCGGAGGTGCTGAAGCGGTTCGACGAGGCCGAGGCGGCCGCGGCGCCGGTGCAGGACGTACGGGACGTGATGACCGACCCGCAGTACACGGCCCTGGAGACGATCACCACGGTCCCCGACCCGGAACTGGGCCCGCTGCGGATGCAGAACGTGCTGTTCCGGCTCTCCGGCACACCCGGCGCGATCCGCTGGGCGGGCCGCCCGCACAGCGCGGACACCCGGGAGATCCTCGGCGAACTGGGCCTCACCGACGAGGAGATCGCCGCGCTCGCGGCGGAGGGGGCCCTGTGAGCGGCGGCACGGGCCATCCCCCGCTCACCCTGCTGTACGCGCCCGGGGACCGCCCCGAGGTGGTCGGCAAGGCCCTGCGGGCGGGCGCGGACGTGGTGCTGGTCGACCTGGAGGACGCGGTCGCCCCGGACCGCAAGGAGTTCGCCCGGTCGGCGACGGCGGAGCGGCTGTCCGAGCACCTTCCGGTGCCCGTCCATGTCCGGGTGAACGCGCCGGACAGCCCCTGGGCGGAGGCGGATCTCGCGGCGCTGTCGGCCCTGCCGGGGCTGGCGGGCCTGCGGCTGCCGAAGGTGACCTCGCCGTTCGACGTCGTGGAGGCGGCGGGGCGGGCCGCCCTCGTGGCGGGCCGTACGGTCCCGCTCTGCGCGCTGCTGGAGACGGCGCTCGGTGTGGAGCGGGCGTTCAGCATCGCCTCGGCGCATCCGGCGCTCCGGGGCATCGCGCTGGGCGAGGCGGACCTGCGGGCCGATCTCGGCGTACGGGAGGACACGGGGCTCGACTGGTCTCGGTCCCGGGTGGTGGTGGCCGCCCGGGCCGCCGCGCTGCCGCCGCCCACCCAGTCGATCTACCCCGACACCCGGGACCTGGAGGGGCTGGCGGTCTCCTGCGCCCGCGGCCGGGCCCTGGGCTTTCTGGGCCGGGCGGCGATCCACCCCCGCCAGCTCCCGGTCATCGAGCGGGCCTACGCGCCGACCGCGGACGAGATCTCCCGCGCGGAGGAGGTCCTGAAGGCGGCGGCCCGCGACCCGGGCGCCCAGGCCCTGCCCGACGGTCGCTTTGTCGACACCGCGGTGGTACGGGAGGCCCGGACCACCTTGGCCCTGGCCCGCCGCAGACGCTGAGGAGGCGGCCACGGGCCCCGCCGGGGCCGGGACGCGACAGGCCCCGCGCGGGCCGAAGGGCCTGGCACGCCGCGAGGGCGCCGTATCCGCGGATACGGCGCCCTCGGCCTGCACAGATGCGGGACTCAGCCCTTCTTCGCGGGCCGGGCTTCGTCCGCCGCCGGAGTCTTCGCGCCCTCCGGGGCGCCGGACGCACCGGGAGCCTCCGCCGAGGGCGCGGGCGCCTCCGGAGTCCGGTCCGCCTTCCCCGCGACCGCTTCCTCCGGCTCCGGGCCCTGCTCACCGGCCACGGGCTCCGCCGTCGCGTCGACCGGCTTCGCCTTGCCGTCGGCCGACTTCCCGGCCACCGGCTTCGCCTTGACGTCGACCGGCTTCGTCTTGACGCCGACCGGCTTCGCCTTCTCCTTGGCCGGGTCCGCGTCGCGGAGGCCCGGCTGCTCGCTGCGGCCCGGCTTGCCGTCGGTTCCGCCCTGCTGCTCGCGCAGGTCCGTGGAGTCGTCGTCGCTGCCGGGCTCCTCGCCGGGGGCGCCGCGTTCCACGATCTCCTCGCGGCCCGGACGCAGTCGCGAGGACACCACCATGTACACCACGGCGCAGACGAACACCAGCATGGCGGTCCAGTCGTTCAGCCGCAGGCCCAGGATGTGGTGCGCGTCGTCGACCCGCATGTACTCGATCCAGCCGCGGCCGACGCAGTACGCGGCCACATACAGGGCGAAGGCCCGCCCGTGCCCGAGCTGGAAGCGGCGGTCGGCCCAGATCACCAGGAACCCGACCCCGACGCACCACAGCGACTCGTACAGGAAGGTGGGGTGGTAGTAGCCGGGCACTCGGCCGCCTGCCGAGGACGTGATGTGCAGCGCCCACGGCAGGTCCGTCGGCTTGCCGTACAGCTCCTGGTTGAACCAGTTGCCCCAGCGGCCGATCGCCTGGGCGAAGGCGATGCCGGGCGCGACGGCGTCGGCGTACGAGGGGAGTGTCATGCCCCGGCGGCGGCAGCCGATCCAGGCGCCCAGCGCACCGAGGGCGATCGCGCCCCAGATCCCGAGGCCGCCCTGCCAGACCTTGAACGCGTCCACCCAGTCGCGGCCGTTGCTGAAGTACAGCTCGTAGTCCGTGATCACGTGGTAGAGACGGCCGCCGACCAGGCCGAAGGGCACCGCCCAGACGGCGATGTCGGCCACTGTGCCCGGTCGGCCGCCGCGGGCGATCCAGCGTTTGTTGCCGAGCCACACGGCCACGAAGACGCCGATGATGATGCAGAACGCGTAGCCGCGCAGCGGAACGGGGCCGAGATACAGCACTCCGCGCGACGGGCTGGGGATGTAGGCAAGTTCCATGGCAGGAACGACGCTACCGTGCCGGGCACGGAGCACGGCAACCCACCCGGCTACGGGTCCATAACGTAGGGCGCCCCCGGCGTGGCGGATCCGGGGGCACGCCGGGCGGGCGCCCTTCCTCAGGACTTGTTCGCCGCCTCCACCATCTGCTTCAGCTTGGCGGGGGTCATGGTGCGGTCGGCGTAGATGTTCTTGCCGTCGAGGAGCACGGTGGGGGTGCCGCCGAAGCCGCCGCTCTGGAAGGCGTCGTTCGACTTGGCCACCCAGCCGTCGTGGGTGCCGTCGTTCACACACTTCTCGAAGGCGGGCGTTCTCAGGCCGGGCACCTTGTCCGCCAGGCCGAGCAGTTTCGCCTTGTCGGAGAAGGTGTCCTCGGTCTCGCCCGGCTGGTTCTCGTAGAGCACGTCGTGGTACGCGCGGAACTTTCCGGCGTCCTGGGCACAGGCGGCGGCGTTGGCCGCGTTGTGCGAGCCGCTGCCGCCCGTGTTTCCGTCGATGAGCGTCGCCAGGTGGTATTCGACTCTGAGCTTTCCGGAGTCGACCAGCTGGTGGATCGTCGGGCGGTAGGCGGTCTCGAAGGCCTCGCAGGCCGGGCAGCGGAAGTCCTCCCACACCGTGAGGGTCGACTTGGCGGAGGCCTGGCCGACCGGGATCGCGAGACTGTCCTTGCCCGTCGCCCCGGAGGGCGCCACGGCGGGTCCGGAGGCGCCGTTCTTGCCGCTCTTCCCGGCGTTGGCGGCCAGCAGGCCCACCACCGCCGCAAGGCCCAGGACGCAGACGACCGAGGCGCCCACGATCAGCGCCCGGCGGCGCCTGTCCGCGGTCCTCTGCTTCTCTCGCTCGACCGCCAGCCGCTCACGGGCGGTGCGCTTTCCGTCACGGTTCTTCTCGCTCACATCCGGCAGAACGAACCGGGGAGGCGCAGCGCGCCTCCCCGACCCCAGGTCCATCCGTTCGAGTGAGAACCGGCCCGGGACTCCCGCACTTCACCCTCACGGGTGAGCCTCACCGGGGGTCCCGGGGTGTTCCGTCACGCGGTGCCGCGCACTCCCCGGGCCAGTTCGCCCGCCAGGGCCCGTACGGCCGCCAGGCCCGCCGTCTCGTCGGGGGCGTCCAGCATCAGCTTCACAAAGGCCGAGCCGACGATCACTCCGTCGGCGAAACCGGCCACCTCGGCGGCCTGCGCGGCGTTGGAGACGCCAAGACCGACGCAGACGGGCAGCTCGGTGGTCGCCCGGGTGCGCCCGACCAGGTCCTGGGCCTGGTTGCCGACCGACGCACGGGTGCCGGTGACGCCCATCAGGGAGGCCGCGTAGACGAAGCCGGAGCCCGCCGCGGTGATCTCGGCGAGCCGCTCGTCCCGGCTGCTGGGCGCGACCACGAAGACCGTGGCGAGCCCGTGCTTCTCGGCGTGCTCCCGCCACAGCGCCGACTCCTGCACGGGCAGGTCGGGCAGGATGCAGCCCGCGCCGCCCGCCTCCGCCAGCTCGGCGGTGAAGCGCTCCACGCCGTAGCGGTCGATGGGGTTCCAGTACGTCATCACGAGCACCGGCTTGCCGGTCGCCGCGTGGGCCTCGCGGACGGTGCGCATCACATCGGCGATCCGGACGCCGCCGCGCAGGGCGATGTCGTCGGCGGTCTGGATGACGGGCCCGTCGAGGACCGGGTCGCTGTGCGGCAGGCCCACCTCGACGATGTCGGCGCCGCCGTCCAGGACCTCCTTGATCGCGGCGATCCCGCCGTCGACGGTCGGGAAGCCGGCCGGCAGATAGGCGATGAGCGCGGACCGCCCCTCCGCCCGGGCGGCGGCGAGGGTGTCGGACAGCAGTCGGATGTTCCCGCTCACTTGGCGTCCCCCTCGATCTCCGCGGTGTCGCTGTCGGCGTCCGCGGCGACGGACGCATCGGTGTCGTACAGGTCGAAGTACCGGGCGGCGGTGTCCATGTCCTTGTCGCCGCGCCCGGACAGGTTGACCACGATCAGCCCGTCCTCGCCCAGTTCCCGGCCGATCTCCAGGGCGCCCGCGAGGGCGTGGGCGCTCTCGATGGCCGGGATGATCCCCTCGGTGCGGGACAGCAGGCGCAGGGCCTGCATCGCCGCGTCGTCGGTGACGGCCCGGTACTCGCCCCGGCCGCTGTCCTTGAGATACGCGTGCTCGGGGCCGATGCCCGGGTAGTCAAGACCGGCGGAGATCGAGTACGGCTCGGTGATCTGGCCCTCGTCGTCCTGGAGGACGTAGGAGCGGGAGCCGTGCAGGATGCCGGGTTCGCCCGCGGTGAGGGTGGCGGCGTGCTCGCCGGTGTCGATGCCGTGGCCCGCGGGCTCGCAGCCGACGAGGCGGACGGAGGTGTCGGGGATGAAGGCGTGGAAGAGCCCGATGGCGTTGGAGCCGCCGCCCACGCAGGCCACGGCGGCGTCGGGCAGGCGTCCGGCGCGTTCGAGGATCTGCCGCCGTGCCTCCACGCCGATCACGCGGTGGAAGTCGCGCACCATGGCCGGGAAGGGGTGGGGTCCGGCCACCGTGCCGAAGAGGTAGTGGGTGCGGTCGACGTTGGCGACCCAGTCGCGGAACGCCTCGTTGATGGCGTCCTTCAGGGTGCGGGAGCCGGACTTCACGGCGATGACCTCGGCGCCGAGCATGCGCATCCGGGCGACGTTGAGGGCCTGCCGCTGGGTGTCGATCTCACCCATGTAGATGGTGCAGTCGAGCCCGAAGAGGGCGCAGGCGGTGGCGGTGGCCACGCCGTGCTGGCCCGCGCCGGTCTCGGCGATGACCCGGGTCTTGCCCATCCGCTGGGTGAGGAGGGCCTGCCCGAGGACGTTGTTGATCTTGTGGGAGCCGGTGTGGTTGAGGTCCTCGCGCTTGAGGAACACCCGGGCGCCCCCGGCGTGCCGGGCGAACCGCGGCACCTCGGTCAGGGCGCTGGGGCGGCCGGTGTAGTGGACGAGCAGCGCGTCCAGCTCACGGGCGAACTCGGGGTCGGACTTGGCCTTGTCGTACTCGGCGGCCACCTCGTCCACGGCGGCCACCAGGGCCTCCGGGATGAACTTGCCGCCGAACGCGCCGAAGTAGCCTTCGGCGCTGGGAACCCGGCCCTCGGGGTCGGGAACGAAGAACTCGCTGGGCATACGAATACCTCACAGGGGCAAAGGCCCCGGGTCGGTCGGAACAGGGATCACATGCGGTCGGCGTGCGCACGGCATCCCGGTGGCCGCGGCCGGAGCACCTGGCTCCGCCGGACGGGGGAATGTCCCGCTTCAGGGCCCGCAGGCCCCGCTCACAACCCGGAGGGCGTCAGCCCGTCCGGACGTCGAGGGAATGTCGGGGGAATTCCGCTTCGGCTCACCGCGCGTGGCGCGCACGCGGGCGACGCCATCGCATCCCGTTCACCTGGCCCGGCTCGTCACCGATGACATAGCGCACCCGCCGCCCGTGCACCCGCCGCGCGGGCGCCCGGCAGCCACGCGGCCGGCACCCGCGGGCGAGCCGGGCATACGGGTCCCTGGTCGCCACGGTGATCGAAAGCATCATCGAAGCCAACCCTACCGGGCCGGGGCCGTCCGGGTGGCCGCCGCGCAGCGCGGGGGCCCGGTCCGGTCCCGGCGTCATCTCAGTCCCGCCCGTGCCGCAGCGCCGGGTGGGCACCCGCCGCGACCAGGTCGGCGACCGCGGTCCTCGGGTCCCGCCCGGTCACCAGGGACTCGCCCACGAGTACGGCGTCGGCGCCCTCGTTGGCGTAGGCGATCAGGTCGTGGGGGCCCCGGACGCCGGACTCGGCGATCTTCACGATCCCCTCGGGGATCTCGGGGGCGACCCGCCCGAAGGTGGTGCGGTCGACTTCGAGGGTCTTGAGGTTGCGCGCGTTGATGCCGATCACCTTGGCTCCGGCGTCCACCGCCCGCTCGACCTCCTCCTCGTCGTGCACCTCGACGAGCGGGGTGAGCCCGATGGACTCGGCGCGCTCGATCAGGGACTCCAGGGCGGGCTGGTCCAGGGCGGCCACGATCAGCAGCGCGAGGTCGGCGCCGTAGGCACGGGCCTCCCAGAGCTGGTAGGAGGTGACGATGAAGTCCTTGCGCAGCACCGGGATGTCGACCCGGGCGCGGACCGCCTCCAGGTCGGCCAGGGAGCCGCCGAAGCGGCGCTGTTCGGTGAGGACGGAGATGACGGCCGCGCCGCCCGCCTCGTAGTCCGCCGCCAGAGCCGCGGGGTCGGCGATCGCGGCGAGCGCGCCCTTGGACGGGCTGGAGCGCTTCACCTCGCAGATCACCTTGACGCCGTCTCCCCGCAGGGCCGCGACGCCGTCCTTGGCGCTGCGCGCCTTCGCCGCGCGCTCCTTGAGCTCGTCGAGGCTGACGCGCGCCTGCCGCTCCGCGAGGTCGGCACGGACTCCGTCGATGATCTCGTCGAGCACACTCACGCGAGCGGCCCCCTTCCTGACGGTTGGGTGTGAAGAGGCTGGATCGCCCCAGGGCTCGGTCCACCGGGACCGCCCGCGGGCGGAACCACTGGTCACTGCGATGGTATCCGCAGGAGGGCGTGGATCTCGCATCCGGTTGACGCCCGCCCCCCTACCTGGGGCTTCACCCGCCGGTCAAGGATGCAGCCAGCCGCCGAAGGGCAGATTGCGGACAACGGTGAAGACCAGTAGCAGGGCGCCCAGCCCCCACAGCGGCACCGGCCCCGGGTCGAGGCGCAGCGGCCGCCCCCGGACCGCCTGGACCGCCCACAGGGTCCACACCACGGCGAACCCGAGGAAGCCCGCGACGGCGAACGCGTTGTCCTGGAGCGCGGTGAGGAAGTCCCCGTGCACAAAGGCGTGCGCGCTGCGCAGTCCGCCGCAGCCCGGACAGTACAGGCCCGTGAAGCGCAGCAGCGGGCAGACCGGGTAGTGGCCGGGCTGGTTGGGGTCCACGGCGCCCACATAGGCGAAGGCGCCGACGACGGCCGCGAGCACCCCGGCGGGTACGGCGGCGCGGCAGAGCACGGCGGGCGCTCCGGCCCGCGCGGGGGTCGGCACCACGCTGGGGAATTCGGCGTTCACGGGGAGCATTCTGCCCGGGCCGTGCGCGCATTGCTCGGGGAGCACGGCGGGGCGCGTCGGGCGAGGGGCGTGCCTCTGCGGGGGCGGGCCGTGCCCCTGCGGGTGCGGGCCGTGCCCCTGCGGGGGCGGCATCGCGTCCCCTGCGCGCCGTGCCCGGAAAGCAGGGGAGGCGGCCGCCGGACGAGGCCGGGGGCCGCCTCGGATGCACACGGGTGCGGATGCATACGGGTGCGTACGGGACGGACGCACCCCGTGCGCGAGGAGGTCGCGGAGGGGTCAGCTACCGGTGCGCGCGGGGGCGGGCTGGTGCGCCGAGTGCGTCGCGGTCTTCGGCTGGCCGAGTCCCATCTGCCGCATGATGCCGCCCACGACGCCGCCGAGGACGACGATCACCAGGCCCGCCCAGAAGCCGGCCGGCTGGGCCATCACGGTGAAGGCGCCCGAGACACAGAAACCGATGACGGCGATGATGACACCGGTCCAGGCGGCCGGGGTGTGACCGTGGCTGCTGCCCGACATGACTTGCTCCTTGCTGGCTGTATGTGGGTTGTGTGAGCCGGGGCTCGGCGTTCATTCTCCCGCACCCGCGTGGATGAGGGTGATCGGGGGGTCACTCCCGCCGAACCCTGCGGGCGGAGCCGCGGGCGGCCCCGGGCCGTCAGGCGCCCGTCGGGTCCTCGCCCCGGTCGAGGGCCTTCCAGAGGTCCTCGGGGCGGTCGGGGTCGAGGGGCTTCTCCTTGCGCGGCCGGGGAGTGCCGTCGCGTTCGTAGCGGCCGGACATCGCGGGCCAGAGCCGCCCGTAGCGCAGGGCGAGCAGTCCGGCGAGCAGGATCAGCGCGCCGCCCGCGGCCGCCACATACGGCCAGGCCGTATGGGTGAGCGCGACGGCGGTCGCGGAGGTGTCGCCGGCCGCCTGGGCCGCCTTCTCGTCGAGTGCCGAGCTGTCCTTGGCGCCCAGGAGCGCCGCGGCGACGATCCCGGCGCCGGAGAGTGCGAGCAGTCCGGCGACGAGGAAGCGCCCGGCCCTGCGGACGGCGAAGACGGCGACGAGTGCGGCGAGGCCCACTATGGCGAGGGCCGCGGGCACGCCCGTGACCTCGCTGCCCTTGGCGGTCAGCGGGAAGTCACCGCCGGCCACGGACACGGTCCCCGCCGCCCAGCCCTGCCGGGAGGCGAGCAGCGCCACGGCCGCGCCGACCGCCCCGCTCAGCAGGGCGAGGGCGAGGCTGCGGCGGCCGGACCGTACGGGTGCGGCGGCCTCGGTTCGGGGGTGAGGTACGGCAGTCACGTACTCCACTATCGCCTGAAGCCCGGGTGAACCGTCACCCGGGCCCCTTTTCGGACGCCCGTCCGGGTCCGGTGCGGTCCGGCGTCAGCTCCCCAGGCGGTTGGCCGTGTGGACGGCCCGCAGGACCGCGGCCGCCTTGTTGCGGCACTCGTTGTCCTCGGCGACCGGGTCGGAGTCGGCGACCACGCCCGCTCCCGCCTGGACATACGCCGTGCCGTCCCGCAGCAGCGCGGTGCGGATGGCGATGGCGGTGTCGGAGTCGCCCGCGAAGTCGAGGTAGCCGACGCAGCCGCCGTACAGGCCCCGTCGCGACGGCTCCAGTTCGTCGATGATCTGCATCGCGCGCGGCTTGGGCGCGCCGGACAGCGTGCCCGCCGGGAAGCAGGCGGTCAGCACGTCGAAGGCGGTGCGGCCCTCGGCGACCCGGCCCGTCACGGTCGAGACGATGTGCATCACATGCGAGTACCGCTCGACGGACATGAAGTCGACGACCTCGACCGAACCGGGCTCGCAGACCCGCCCCAGGTCGTTGCGGCCGAGGTCGACGAGCATCAGGTGCTCGGCCCGCTCCTTGGGGTCGGCGAGCAGCTCCTCGGCCAGCGCCTGGTCCTCCTGCGGGGTCGCGCCGCGGTGCCGGGTGCCGGCGATGGGGTGGACCATGGCCCGGCCGCCCTCGACCTTCACCAGCGCTTCCGGGCTGGACCCGACGACGTCGAAGCCGTCGAACCGGAAGAGGTACATGTACGGGGACGGGTTGGTGGCCCGCAGCACCCGGTAGACGTCCAGCGCGCTCGCCGTGCACGGCGTCTCGAAGCGCTGGGACGGGACGACCTGGAAGGCCTCGCCCGCGCGGATGCGCTCCTTGATGTCCTCGACGGCCGCCTGGAAGTCCGCGCCGCCCCAGCGCGCCCGGTACTCGGGCAGCTCGGAGGGCGGGAGGGCGGCGGGCGGCTGCGGGACCGCGCGGGAGAGGTCGGCCTCCATGGCGTCGAGGCGGGCCACGGCGTCCGCGTAGGCCTCGTCCACGCCGGTGTCCAGGTCGTTGTGGTTGATCGCGTTGGCGATCAGCAGGACCGAGCCCTCCCAGTGGTCCATCACCGCCAGGTCGCTGGTGAGGAGCATGGTCAGCTCGGGCAGCCGCAGCTCGTCCCGCTCACCGGGGCCGATCTTCTCCAGCCGCCGCACGATGTCGTAGCCCAGATAGCCGACCATGCCGCCGGTGAACGGCGGCAGGCCCTCCTGGTGGGGCGTGTGCAGGGCCTCGATGGTGGCCCGGAGGGCGGCCAGCGGGTCGCCGTCGACGGGGACGCCGACCGGCGGGGTGCCCATCCAGTGGGCCTGTCCGTCCCGCTCGGTGAGGGCGGCGGAGCTGCGGACGCCGACGAAGGAGTAGCGGGACCACTTGAACGCCGAGCGGCCGTTCTCCGCGGACTCCAGCAGGAAGGTGCCGGGGCGCTCCCCGGCGAGTTTGCGGTACAGCGCGACCGGGGTGTCACCGTCGGCGAGGAGCTTGCGGGTGACCGGGATGACCCGGCGGTCGGTGGCCAGCTTGCGGAACGTCTCGAGGTCCATGGCGGCCGACCCTACTGATCTGCGGTGGCGGCGCCGGTCACGGCGTCCCCGAGCAGCACATCGGCGTCGAAGCAGGTGCGGTCGCCGGTGTGGCAGGCGGCGCCGACCTGGTCGACCTTGACGAGCAGGGTGTCCGCGTCGCAGTCCAGGGCGACCGACCTGACGTGCTGGACATGGCCCGAGGTGTCGCCCTTGACCCAGTACTCGCTGCGGCTGCGCGACCAGTAGGTGCAGCGGCCGGTGGTCAGCGTGCGGTGCAGTGCCTCGTCGTCCATCCAGCCGAGCATCAGCACCTCGCCGGTGTCGTACTGCTGGGCGATGGCGGGGATCAGGCCGTCGGCGCTGCGCCTGAGGCGCGCGGCGATCCGGGGGTCCAGACCGCTGGGCCTGGCGGGGTCGGGCGTACTGGTCATGACGACCATTGTGCCGCGCTCCGCCGTCGCCACCGGTCACCGTCCGGTGGGCGGACCGGGCTCCCGGCCTTACGCTGACTGCATGTCGACCCATGCGAAGCGTGAACGCCTTCTTCTCGCCGACCTGTTGGAGGCCGTGGGCCCGGACGCGCCCACGCTGTGCGAGGGCTGGAACGCCCGGGACCTCGCCGCGCACGTCGTGGTGCGCGAGCGCCGCCCCGATGCCGCGGGCGGGGTGCTCGTCAAGCAGCTCGCGCCGCGCCTGGAGAAGGTGATGGAGGAGTACACCGCGAAGCCCTACGAGGAGCTGATCCAGCTGATCCGCACCGGGCCGCCGCGGTTCTCGCCCTTCCAGCTCAAGCAGCTCGACGAGGCGGCGAACACGGTCGAGTTCTACGTCCACACGGAGGACGTCCGCCGGGCCCGGCCCGACTGGACCCGGCGGGAGCTGGACCCGGTCTTCCAGGACGCCCTGTGGTCGCGGCTGGAGCGCACGGCCCGGCTGACCGCCCGCAAGGCGCCCACGGGGCTGGTGCTGCGCCGACCGGACGGGCAGACGGCGGTCGCGCACCGGGGCACCCCGGTGGTGACGGTGACCGGCGAGCCCTCCGAGCTGCTGCTGTTCGCGCTGGGACGGCAGCGGGTGGCGGACGTGGAGCTGGAGGGCGACAAGGAGGCGGTCGCCAAGGCACAGGACGCCAAGGAACTGGGCATCTGATCCGGGGCCGGGCCCGGCCGGGCCCGGGGCCTCAGTGGGGCAGTTCGGCGCGGCGGAGGGCCGGTACGGCCAGGGCGACGAGGCCGCCGAGTCCGCAGACCGCGGCGCTGGCCAGGAACACGGGCCCGGCGCCCCACGCCCCGACGGCCGCGGCGGACAGCGGCAGGCCGAGCGGGGCGACGCCGAGGCTGACGATTCCGGCGACGGCGTTGACCCGGCCCAGGTAGGCGGGGTCGGCCAGGGAGTTCAGCAGGGCTCCGCACAGGGCCCCGCTGAGCCCGGTGAGCAGGCCCACCAGCAGCGCGGTCCCAACGGCGGCGGGCAGGTCGGGCATCCGGGCGAGGGCTCCGATGGCGGCCGAGCCGCCCAGGACGGCGAGCCCGGTGAGGCGTCCGGCGTGCGGCAGCCGCCCCCGTACGGCGAGTGCCAGCGCCGCGATGCCCGCGCCGGTGCCGAATCCGGCGAGCACCCAGCCGACGCCTTCCGCGCCCCAGCCCCGCTCGTCGGCGAGCAGGGCCAGCCCGACGTTGAGCGGTCCGACGAAGCCGAGGTCGCCGAGCGCGATGGCGAGGACCAGCGGGGCGAGCACCCGGTGGCCGCGCACATACCGGAGGCCGTCGCGCAGATCGCGCCACGGCGTCGCCCGGCCGCGCGCGGCCACCGCGTCCTGGGGCAGTTCCCGGGTCCGTACGCACATCAGCAGGGGTACGGACCCGGCGATCAGCAGCCCGGCGAGGGCGAACGCCCCGGCGGACCGGCCGAGCGCCACGCCCAGTCCGCCGAGCGGCGCCCCGACGACCCCCGCGAAGCGGATCGCGAGGCCGCGCAGGCCCTGGACGCGGGCGAGCTGGCCGGGGCCGGTGATCCGGGCCGGGAGGGCGCTCACGGCGGGGACGAAGACGGCGTCGACGGCGCCGAAGACCAGGGCGAGGACGGCCAGCAGCCAGAGCCCGGGGCCCGTCAGATGCAGCAGGGCCGCCGCGGCGAGCGCGGCCGCGCAGCGCACCGCGTCGCTGACGACGACCACCCGGCGCGGTCCGAACCGGTCGGCGACCACTCCCCCGCCCAGCATCAGCAGGGCACGCGGCACGGCTCCCACGGCCGTGACGATCCCCGCCTGCGCGGGCGTTCCGGCCTGAACGGCGGTCCAGGCCAGGGCCAGGGAGAAGACGCTGTCGCCGACCATCGACGCGGTGTAGGCGGCGAGCCAGCGCAGCACATTGCCGTCGCGGTGGGCGGGGGTCCCGTGGGCCCCAGGGCTCCCGGAAGTCTCGAGTGGGAGCTGTTCCGCGGGTATCGCGGGTACGGGGGTCACTGCGGCGCGTCCGGGGTCACCGCACCGGGTGACCGGCCTCCCGCAGTGTCGCCTTCACCTCGCCGATGCGCAGGTCCCCGAAGTGGAACACGGAGGCCGCGAGCACCGCGTCCGCGCCCGCCGCGATGGCCGGGGGGAAGTGGTCCGGCCTGCCCGCGCCGCCGGAGGCGATCACCGGGACCGTCACATGCTTGCGCACGGCCGCGATCATCTCCAGGTCGTAGCCGTCCTTGGTGCCGTCCGCGTCCATCGAGTTCAGCAGGATCTCGCCCGCGCCCAGCTCGGCGGCCCGGTGCGCCCACTCGATCGCGTCGATGCCGGTGCCCCGGCGGCCGCCGTGGGTGGTGACCTCGAAGGTTCCGGCCTCCGTGCGGCGGGCGTCGACCGACAGCACCAGCACCTGCCGCCCGAAGCGCTCGGCGATCTCCCGGATCAGGTCCGGGCGGGCGATCGCGGCGGTGTTCACGCCCACCTTGTCGGCGCCCGCCCGCAGCAGCCGGTCCACGTCCTCGGCCGTACGGACGCCGCCGCCGACCGTCAGCGGGATGAACACCTGTTCGGCGGTGCGGCGGACCACGTCGTAGGTGGTCTCGCGGTTGCCCGAGGAGGCGGTGATGTCCAGGAAGGTCAGCTCGTCGGCGCCCTCCGCGTCGTACACCTTGGCCATCTCGACGGGGTCGCCCGCGTCGCGCAGGTTCTGGAAGTTGACACCCTTGACGACCCGGCCGTTGTCCACGTCCAGGCAGGGGATGACTCGGACCGCCAGGGTCATGAATCCACGGCTCCTCTTGCTGCGTGCAACCACTGAAGGCTGCTGCTTCCAGCCCCCGAGGGGTGCTGCTTCTAGCCTCTGAAGGCTTCCAGTTCGACTTCGACCAGGATGCGCGGGTCGATGAAGCCCTCCACGACCAGCAGGGTCGACACCGGGCGCACGGAGTCGAAGATCTCCTTGTGGGCCCGGCCCACCTCGTCGACGTCCCGCGAATGGGTCAGATACATCCGGGTCCTGACCACCGACTCGGGGCCGAGCCCGAATTCGGCGATCGCCTCCAGCGCGCCGGTGAACGCCACCTTCGCCTGCTCGTAGGGATCGCCCTCCCCGTACAACACCCGGCCCCGGAAGGAGGTCGTGCCGCCCACCAGCACCCGGTCGCCTGCGGCGACGGCACGCGCGAAGCCGATGGTCTCCTCCCAGGGGCTCCCGCTCTGCACCCGCCGCACGGCATCGGCCGTCATGACGTCGCGCCCTTCTTCGAGGGGCCGGCCAGGGCAGCCGGGGAGCTTCGCACGGGGCGGTTCGGGGAGTGTTTCAACGGGTGGCCTCTTTCAGGACGTGGCCGCCAGGGCCTCTTCCAGGGTGAACGCCTTCGCGTAGAGGGCCTTCCCTACGATCGCTCCCTCGACACCGAGGGGGACCAGACCGGCGAGGGCGCGGAGGTCGTCGAGCGAGGACACCCCGCCGGAGGCGACCACCGGGCGGTCGGTGGCCGCGCAGACGTCCTTCAGCAGCTGGAGGTTGGGGCCCTGGAGGGTGCCGTCCTTGGCGATGTCGGTGACGACATACCGTGCGCAGCCCTCCTTGTCGAGGCGCTCCAGCGTCTCGTAGAGGTCGCCGCCGTCGCGGGTCCAGCCGCGGCCGCGCAGGGTCGTGCCGCGTACGTCCAGGCCGACCGCGATCTTGTCACCGTGCTCCGCGATCACCCGGGCGACCCACTCGGGGGTCTCCAGGGCGGCGGTGCCGAGGTTGACCCGGGTGCAGCCGGTGGCGAGGGCGGCGGCCAGGGTGTCGTCGTCGCGGATGCCGCCGGACAGCTCCACCTTGATGTCCATGGCCTGGGCGACCTCGGCGATCAGCGCGCGGTTGTCGCCGGTGCCGAAGGCCGCGTCCAGGTCGACCAGGTGCAGCCACTCGGCGCCCGCCCGCTGCCAGGCGAGGGCGGCCTCCAGCGGGGAGCCGTAGGAGGTCTCCGTGCCGGACTCACCGTGGACGAGGCGCACGGCCTGGCCGTCACGGACGTCGACGGCGGGGAGGAGTTCGAGCTTGGCCATGGTCTACAGGGTTCCGATCCAGTTGGTGAGCGCTTGCGCTCCGGCGTCGCCGGACTTCTCGGGGTGGAACTGGGTGGCCCACAGGGCGCCGTTCTCCACGGCCGCCACGAACGGCTTGCCGTGCGTCGACCAGGTCACCCGGGGGGCGAGCAGTGTCGGGTTGTGGGACTCCAGCTCCCAGTCGTGCACCGCGTAGGAGTGCACGAAGTAGTAGCGGGTGTCCGCGTCCAGTCCGGCGAAGAGCTGGGAGCCCGCGGGCGCCTCGACCGTGTTCCAGCCCATGTGGGGCACGACATCGGCCTGGAGCGGGCCGACCGTGCCGGACCACTCGTCGAGGCCCTCGGTCTCCACCCCGTGCTCGATGCCGCGGGTGAAGAGGATCTGCATGCCGACGCAGATGCCCATCACCGGGCGGCCGCCGGACAGCCGCCGGCCGATGATCCAGTCGCCGCGCACCTCGCGCAGGCCCTGCATACACGCGGCGAAGGCGCCGACGCCGGGCACCAGCAGGCCGTCGGCGTTCATGGCCCGGTCGTAGTCGCGGGTGATCTCCACCTCCGCGCCGACGCGGGCGAGGGCACGCTCGGCGGAGCGGACGTTGCCGAAGCCGTAGTCGAAGACGACGACCTTCTTGGGCGCGGTCAACTCCACACCCCCAGACGCACCACACCGGCCGCGAGGCACATCGCGGCGCCGACCGAGAGCAGCACGATGAGGCTCTTGGGCATCTTCTGCTTGGCGAAGGAGATGATCCCGCCGACGAGGAAGAGCCCGACGACGATGAAAACGGTCGAGATGCCGTTCATGGGACTACAGCGCGCCCTTCGTGGAGGGGAGGATTCCGGCCGCGCGGGGGTCGCGCTCGCTGGCGTAGCGCAGGGCCCGGGCCAGCGCCTTGAACTGGCACTCCACGATGTGGTGCGCGTTGCGCCCGTAGGGCACGTGCACATGCAGCGCGACCTGGGCCTGGGCGACGAATGACTCCAGTATGTGCCGGGTCATCGTGGTGTCGTAGGCGCCGATCATGGGCGCCATCTTCTCGGGCTCGGTGTGCACCAGGTACGGGCGGCCGGACAGGTCGACGGTCACCTGGGCGAGGGACTCGTCCAGCGGGACGGTGCAGTTGCCGAAGCGGTAGATGCCGACCTTGTCGCCGAGCGCCTGCTTGAAGGCGGCGCCGAGCGCGAGGGCGGTGTCCTCGATGGTGTGGTGCGAGTCGATGTGCAGATCGCCCTCGGTCTTCACGGTGAGGTCGAACAGACCGTGCCGGCCGAGCTGGTCGAGCATGTGGTCGTAGAACCCGACGCCCGTCGAGATGTCGGTCCTGCCGGTGCCGTCGAGATCGATCTCGACGACCACCGAGGTCTCCTTGGTGGTGCGCTCCACGCGTCCTACGCGGTTCATGCGCTCTGCTCCTTCCTGAGTTCCCGGACCGCGTCGAGGAACGCGTCGTTCTCTTCGGGGGTCCCGGCGGTGACCCGCAGCCAGCCCGGTACGCCGTTGTCCCGGACCAGGACGCCCCTTTCGAGGATGGTCCGCCAGGCGGCGCCCGCGTCCTCGAACCGGCCGAACTGCACGAAGTTCGCGTCGGACTCGGTGACGTCGAAGCCGATCGCGCGCAGCTCGGCGACCAGCCGGTCCCGCTCGTCCTTCAGCTGCTCGACGTACTTCAGCAGCGTGTCCGTGTGCTCCAGCGCGGCCAGCGCGGTCGCCTGGGTGACCGCCGAGAGGTGGTACGGCAGCCGGACGAGCTGGACGGCGTCCACCACCGCCGGGTGCGCGGCGAGGTAGCCGAGGCGCAGTCCGGCGGCGCCGAACGCCTTGGACATGGTCCGCGAGACGACGAGATTCGGCCGACCTTCGAGCAGGGGCAGCAGCGAGTCGCCGTGGCTGAACTCGATGTATGCCTCGTCCACGACGACCATGGACGGCCCGGCGGCCTGCGCGGCCTCGTAGAGGGCGAGGACCGTCCCCGCGGGGACCGCGTTGCCCGTGGGGTTGTTCGGGGTGGTGACGAAGACGACGTCGGGCCGGTGCTCGGCGATCGCCTTCTCGGCGGCACCGAGGTCGATCGTGAAGTCCTCGTTCCGGGGACCCGGGATCCAGCCGGTGCCCGTGCCGCGCGCGATGAGCGAGTGCATCGAGTACGACGGCTCGAAGCCCATCGCCGTACGGCCCGGGCCGCCGAAGGTCTGGAGCAGCTGCTGGATGACCTCGTTGGAGCCGTTGGCCGCCCAGACGTTCTCGGTGCCGACCCGGTGGCCGCCGGTCCTGGTCAGATACGCGGCGAGCCGGGTGCGCAGCTCGACCGCGTCGCGGTCGGGGTAGCGGTTGAGGCCGCGGGCGGCCTCGCGCACCCGCTCGGCGATCCGTTCGACCAGCGGTTCGGGCAGCGGGTAGGGGTTCTCATTGGTGTTCAGCCGTACGGGGACGTCCAGCTGCGGCGCGCCGTAGGGGGTCTTGCCGCGCAGCTCGGGCCGTACGGGGAGATCGTCGATTCCGAAGCTCACTTGCTCGCCGGTACCTTCCAGCCGAACCTGGCCTTGATCGCCGCGCCGTGCGCGGGCAGGTCCTCCGCCTCCGCCAGGGTCACCACATGGTGTGCGACCTCGGCCAGCGCGTCCCTGGTGTAGTCCACGACATGGATGCCGCGCAGGAAGGACTGCACGGACAGCCCGGAGGAGTGGCAGGCGCAGCCGCCGGTGGGCAGCACATGGTTGGACCCGGCCGCGTAGTCGCCCAGGGAGACGGGGGCCCAGGGGCCGACGAAGACCGCGCCCGCGTTGCGCACCCGGTCGGCGACCGCGGCGGCGTCCGCCGTCTGGATCTCCAGGTGCTCGGCACCGTAGGCGTCGACCACCTTGAGGCCCTCGTCGACGCCGTCGACCAGCACGATCGCGGACTGCCTGCCCGCGAGTGCCGGGCGGATCCGGTCCTCGATGTGCCGGGTGGCCTCGACCTGCGGCTGGAGTTCCTTCTCCACCGCGTCGGCCAACTCCACCGAGTCGGTGACCAGGACGGCGGCGGCCAGCGGGTCGTGCTCGGCCTGGCTGATCAGGTCGGAGGCGACGTGCACCGGGTCGGCGGTGTCGTCCGCGAGGATCGCGATCTCGGTGGGACCGGCCTCGGTGTCGATGCCGATCCGGCCGGTGAAGTAGCGCTTGGCGGCCGCGACCCAGATGTTGCCGGGGCCGGTGACCATGGCGGCGGGCGGGCAGGACTCGGTGCCGTACGCGAACATCGCGACCGCGGTCGCGCCGCCCGCCGCGTACACCTCGTCGACGCCCAGCAGGGCGCAGGCGGCGAGGATCGTCGGGTGCGGCAGTCCGTCGAACGCGGCCTGCGGCGGGGAGGCGAGGGCGATCGACTCGACGCCCGCCTCCTGCGCGGGCACCACGTTCATGATCACGGAGGAGGGGTAGACCGAGCGTCCGCCGGGCGCGTACAGCCCGACGCGCTCCACCGGCACCCACTTCTCGGTGACCGAGCCGCCGGGGACCACCTGGGTGGTGTGCGCGGTGCGGCGCTGGGCGCGGTGGACCAGCCGGGCGCGGCGGATGGACTCCTCCAGGGCCGCGCGCACGGCGGGGTCGAGCTGCTCCAGGGCGTCCTTGAGGGCCCGGGCCGGGACCCGTACCGATTCCAGCCGTACCCCGTCGAACTTCTCTGCGAAGTCGATCAGCGCCGCGTCGCCACGATGATGCACGGCCTCGCAGATCGGACGCACCTTCTCCAGGGCGGCCGAGACGTCGAAGTCGGCTCGGGGCAGCAGGTCACGCAGAGCGAGACCCTCGGGGAGGGCATCGCCGCGCAGATCGATTCGGGAGATCACAGGGCCAATTCTCTCAGACGGCGACGGAACGCCGGACGGCCGTATCAGTGACTGATACGAAGCGTGGACGGCCGGACGGGCGACGCGCCCGGGGCCCGGCACGGCACCGTTCCCGGGCGGCGCGGGCACGCGGCACACCCCCGGTGCCGCGCGGAACGGGGCCCGGCACCACGGGGCACCGCCGCGGAAGCCGCGGGGCGCCCGGGGGGGGTGGGTGGGTGCGGGTTCCCTGCCGGGACTGGGGGCTTCGGCGTGTCGGCGGAGCCGTGTCGCCGGGACCGCCGGGCCGGGCGGCGCGGCGTTTCGCCGGGGCGGGCGGCGAGTCGCCGGGGCAGCGCCGCGGGGCCGGGCGCCGCACCGTGTCAGCGGGGCGGGCGCCGAGCCGCCGGGGCAGCGCCGCCACGCCGGGCCGCCGCACCGTGTCGCCGGGCGGGCGCCGAGCCGCCGGGGCAGCACCGCCAGGCCAGGCACCGCGCCGTACCGAGCCAGGCGCCGAGCCGCCGGGCGCAGCACCGAGCCCCGCCGCCCGGCCCGTCGGCCCGGCGCGACTCGGCGCTCGGCTCGACGCCTGGCTCGGCGTTCGGCTTGGCGGTACGGCCCCGGTGCCGTGTTCGGGCTCGTGGACGCCGTCCACCCCGTCGCACGCGGCCGCCCGGACCGCGCCGTTCGGCGCCGGTGTGCGCCGGTCGTGCTTCCGCTGCCCTCGGCGGGGTCCGACGGGCGGGGCCCAACGGGCGGGGATGGCCGGATCGTGTGGTTCGGGGGCCGTCCGGGGCCTTCGGGGATGGCCGGATCGGTCGGCCCGCACGGCACCCGGAAGATCACCGTCACCGATGGCGTTCCGCCCGTCACACAACGGGCATGAACGGTCGTACGAAACTCGCGAGTAGCCGGGGGAGGGACGCGCCATGACCGAGGGTGTCGGCCTCCGCGCCGGAGAGCTGCCGGACGACCTCACCGCCGCCGAGGCGGGCATGTGGCAGGCCTTCCGCAACGGCAGCACGTACGACCTGCGCAGCGGGGACGCCACGGTGGACGATCCGCACGGCGGCCACCCCTGGGGCCCCGAGCGCTGTGTCCGGGCGCGCATCGTGGCCTGGCTGCTGCTGGACGGCCCGCCCGCGCTGGCGGGCCGTGTGTCCGCGCTCAAGCTGACCGGTGTGCGGATCACCGATCCGCTGGATCTGGCGGGCGGCACCGTCGTTCCCTTCACGGAGCTGAAGGACTGCCGCTTCGACGAGGAGATCCTGCTGCCCGAGGCGCACTTCACGACCCTGCGGCTGGTGAACTGCGCGGTGCCGCGGCTGGAGGCGGCCCGGGTGCACACGGAGGGCGATCTGCATCTGCCGCGCTGCCGCTTCCAGGGCGGCGTACGGCTCACCGACGCCCACATCGGCACCGATCTGCTGCTCAACCAGGCCGTGGTGCACCGGGACCGGCGGGGCCGCGCGATCACCGCGGACGGTCTGAGCGTCGGGCAGGACCTCCAGGCCGAGATGCTGGAGTCGCACGGCGAGCTGAGCCTGCGCAGCGCCACCGTCGGCGTGTCGCTGAGCCTGCGCGGCGCCCGGCTGACCAGCCCGTACACCCGGCTGGCGCTGAACGCCCCGCAGCTGACCGTCGAGCGGACCCTATACCTGACCCCGGCGGGCCTCGGCAATCCGCTGCTGAACAGCGGCATCACGCCCGCGCGCGGCACCCGGGTGCAGCCCTTCGAGTGCCGGGGCGGGGTCCGGCTGGACGACGGGCGGTTCGGGGACGCGGTCGATCTGGACCGGGCCCGGTTCGTCCTCGACGACGGCCAGGAGATCTCCCTGCTCCGCGTCCAGACGCCCGAGCTGCGTTTTCTGGGCGAGCGGCCCGAGCGCGGCAAGGTGATCCTGTCGGGTGCGCGGATCGTGAACCTGGTCGATCGCTGGACCAGCTGGCCGGGCCCGGGCGATCTGCACATGGGCGGTTTCGCGTACGAGAACCTGGTCCCGCAGGACGCCTTCCCGCTCGCCCGGCGGCTGGAGTGGGTGGCGGCCGCGACCGCCGAGTACAACCCCGAGCCCTATGAGCGGCTCGCGGCCGTGCTGCGCGGCTCCGGGGAGGACGAGGACGCCCGCGAGGTGCTGCTCGCCAAGCAGCGGCGGCGGCGCGAAACCCTGCCGGTCGCGGCGAAGCTGTGGGGCTATGTGCAGGACTGGACGGTCGCCTACGGCTACCGGCCCGGCCGGGCGGCGGTCTGGATGGCGGTGCTGTGGGCGGCGGCCTCGATCGCGTTCTCGCACGCGAGCCATCCGCCGGTCGACAAGGACGGGCATCCGCCCTGGAATCCCTCCCTGTTCGCCCTGGATCTGCTGCTGCCGGTCATCGACCTCGGCCAGGCGGGCCAGTGGCAGCTGAGCGGCGGGTGGCAGTGGGTGTCCACGGCGGTGATCCTGCTCGGCTGGATCCTGGCGACGACGGTCGCGGCCGGGGCGACCCGGCTGCTACGGCGCAGCTGACGCCCCGGTGGCGGCCGACATCCGCGGAACGGCGAGCGACCTGCCGCCGCCCGGCGACCTGCGGAGGGCGCGCAGACCCATTCCCCACGAAACAGACACCTTTGCCGATTTTTGACTATTGACCCTACAACCAAGCGCGGGTTACGCATTTGTGCTGGCGCCCCCCGACCTGCGCCTTTTCAATGGTCGGCACCATGGCACTGCTGCACGCACTCAGCCGTACGACCCGGACGGCACGTACCGCACGGACGGCACTGACCGTACGGACCGCACCGGCGTCCCCCCGCCCCGCCGACGGACTGCCCGCGGACGACGAGGTCCTGCTCGACGCGCCCGACGAACGGCTGGCCCCGGTGCTGGTGGCGGCCGGGCTCGGCGACCACCGCCCGGCTGCCGCGCTGCTGGCGGCCACCCGGGCGGACGGCGCCTGGGAGGAACGCGACCTGTATGTGACCCGGCTCGCCGCCTTCGCCCGCCCGCGCGGCGAGTGGTTCGCCCAGTGGTGTGCTCTCGCCCCCGACGACCCGGACGTCCTGCTGCTGCGGGCCGAGCTGGCGGTGACCGCCCACTGGGAGTCACCGGCCCGCGTCGAACTGCTGCGCGGAGCCGCCGCGTTGGTCGCGGCGGCCACCGGGGGCGACCCCCGGGACCCGGTTCCCTGGCGGGTGGCGCTCGACCATGCGCGCGGGGCCGACGCGGATCCCGCCGAGTTCGAGCGGCTGTGGGGCGAGGCGGTCCGCCGCTCCCGGCACCACTACGGCTGCCATGCCACCGCCCTCGCCTATCTGGCGGCACTCCGCCACGGCTCGCACGGCGAGTGCTTCGACTTCGCCGAGACGGCCGCGCAGGACGCGCCGCCCGACTCCCTGGTGCAGGCGCTTCCCCTGCGCGCGGCCTTCGCCTGGCTGACCGACGGCGGCCGGTCGGCGATTCCCTCCGAACGGCTGCACGCGGCGGCGGACCGGGCGATCGCGCTGTCCTCGCGGTACGCGCCCGCCGACCCCTGGCCCGCGGAGGTCCGCAATCTCCTCGCCTGTGTCCTGGCCGCGCTGGGGCGCCGCCCGGAGGCACTGGGTCAGTTGCGCCTGACCGGCCCGTACGCCACCTCGTTCCCCTGGGACCGCTTCCCGGGCGATCCGCTGGGCCGTTTTCTGGATCTGCGCAGGGGTGTGGCCCGGGAGACGGGGGCCCGCGGAGCGGTCCGTCCGGCGGGGCCGGTTCTCCCACGGAGTGAACGCGCCGGACGCATGCCGGCCCTGGACCATTAGGCTTGCCGGTCGTGACCACCGTCCGGCTCCCGCTCTTCCCACTGAACTCGGTGCTGTTCCCGGGGCTCGTGCTCCCGCTGAACGTCTTCGAGGAGCGTTATCGCGCCCTGATGCGCGATCTGCTGAAGACTCCCGAGGACGAACCGCGCCGCTTCGTCGTCGTCGCCATCCGCGACGGCCACGAGGTGGCCGCGAGCGCTCCGGGCATGCCGGATCCCACGGCACTGCCCGAACGCGGACCCTCGGCGGGCTTCGGCCCCGACCCGGCCAAGGCCTTCCACAGCGTGGCCTGCATCGCGGACGCGGCGACCGTACGGGAGCGCCCCGACGGCACCTTCGAGGTGCTCGCGACGGGCACGACCCGGGTCCGGCTGCTGTCGGTGGACGCGTCGGGTCCGTATCTGACGGCCGAGCTGGAGGAGTTGCCGGAGGAGCCAGGCGACGAGGCGGGCGCCCTCGCCGAGGGTGTGCTGAGGGCGTTCCGCCAGTACCAGAAGCGGCTCGCCGGGGCGCGTGAGAGGTCCCTGTCGGCGGGCGCGGAGCTGCCGGACGAACCGGCGGTGGTGTCCTATCTGGTGGCGGCCGCGGTGATGCTGGACACGCCGACGAAGCAGCGGCTGCTCCAGGCCCCGGACACCGCCTCGCGCCTGCGCGACGAGCTGAAGCTGCTGCGCGCGGAGACCGCGATCATCCGCAGTCTGCCGTCCCTGCCTGCGTCGGACCTGACGCAGTCGCCGACGAGTCTGAACTGACGTACGAGCCGACAACGTACGAGCCGACGAGTCCCAACTGACGTACTGGTGTGAGGAACGGCCGGGATGGCGAAGAAGGCGAAGAAGCAGCAGGCGGGCGGTACCCCGGCGACGGTCGCGCTGACCGCCGCGGGCGTGGATTTCATGGTCCACTCCTACGACCACGACCCCGGCCATCCCTCCTACGGCGAGGAGGCGGCCGAGGCCATGGGGGTCTCCCCCGACCGGGTCTTCAAGACGCTGGTGGCCGACGTGGACGGCGCGCTGGTGGTCGGGGTGGTCCCGGTGGCGGGCCAGCTGGATCTGAAGGCGCTGGCGACCGCGGTGGGCGGCAAGCGGGCGGCGATGGCGGACCCGGCCCTGGCGGAGCGCACGACGGGCTATGTGCGCGGCGGGATCTCCCCGCTGGGCCAGCGCAAGAGGCTGCGCACGGTTCTGGACGCCTCGGCGTCCTCCCACTCCACGATCTGCGTCTCGGCGGGCCGCCGCGGGCTGGAGGTCGAGGTGTCCCCCGGCGACCTGGCCACCCTCACCGACGCCACACTGGCCCCCATCGGCCGCGCCTGACCCGCAGACCCGCCCCGGCGCGGGGGGGGGGGGGGGGGCCGCGCCCCCCCCCCCCCCCCCCCCCCCCCCCCCCCCCCCCCCGCCCCCCGGCGCCCCCCAAAACCCCCCCCCCAAAAAAACCCCCAAAAACACCCCCACCGCCGCGGGGGGAAAACCGGCACAGT